>NZ_JBVJMW010000013.1:0-247675 GCF_055583985.1 Streptomyces sp. NPDC104313 | reverse complement strand
GCTGTCCTGCGTTTCCGACTCTATCAGACTCTTTCGTGTCCGATTCCCGGTCGAAGCGGGTTCTGCATTTCGCTTCCAGGTCCTTCGCTTTCGCGCTTTCCCTTTCCGGCGTTTCCAACTTTACCAGACTCTTTTTCGTTCCGTTTCCGGTCCGAATTCGATTTCCGGCGGCCTGTGGAGTGGCCTTGCCTTTCGGCAGATCCGACTTTATCAGAAACTCTCGGAGTTAAACGAACAACTCGATGAGTTAGAGAAAAGAGAATCACTTGGCCCGGCGGAGCGAACAAGCACTCCTGCACGAGCGGGGTAGACGTTACGCGCTCAACTCGAACCTGTCCAGTCCGAGGCAACCGTTCAAATCTACCTCCCCACATCTGCCGTGTCAACGGATTTTGTGGGCGAGAAGGAGACTAGCAGTTCAGCAGGGGTGAAAGCACATCGGCGGTCAGGCTGCGGTGGGAAGTTCGGCGCTGCGTTCGACCGCTGTGAGGTCGCCTGTGTCGCCGGCGCGGGCCGCTCGGCCGCCCAGGATGTAGACGTACGCGAGAAAGGCCAGCTCAGCGGCGATGCCGATGGTGATCCGGGCCCAGGTCGGAAGACCGGACGGGGTCACGAAGCCCTCGATGAGTCCGGAGACGAACAGAACCAGGGCCAGACCTATTGCCATACCCAGGGCTGCGCGGCCCCGCTGAGCCAGGGCGGTCCGGCGTGACAGAGGGCCGGGGTCGATCACGGTCCAGCCGAGGCGTAGCCCTGTACCGGCGGCGACGAACACCGCGGTCAGTTCGAGCAGACCGTGGGGAAGCACCAGGCCGAGGAAGACGTCGAGACGGCCCGCGGAGGACATGAGGCCTATGCCGACGCCGAGGTTGAGCATGTTGAGGAAGAGGATCCAGATCACCGGTATGCCGAGGAACGCCCCCAGGACCAGGCACAGGGCCGCGGCCTGAGCGTTGTTCGTCCATACCTGTGCTGCGAACGACGCCGCCGGATGGCTGGAGTAGTAGGTCTCGTACTCCCCACCCGGCCGGGTCATCGCGCGGAGGTCTTCCGGTGCGGCGATCGCGGCCTGTACCTCGGGGTGGGTGCCGATCCACCAGCCCAGCAGTGCCGCCAGCGCTGTCGAGAGCACCGCGGTGGGAATCCACCAGTGGCGCGAGCGGTAGACGGCGGCGGGAAATCCCGCGGTGAGAAACCGGGCCGCGTCCCGCCAGGAGGCCTTGCGGGTGCCGGTCACCGTCGACCGGGCGCGGGCCACGAGCTGGGTAAGACGTCCGGTGAGGAGCGGGTCGGGGCTGCTCGACTGGACCAGCGAGAGGTGGGTCGCCGTGCGCTGGTAGAGGACGACGAGTTCGTCCGCTTCCGCGCCGGTGAGGCGGCGCCCCCGGCGCAGGAGGTGTTCGAGACGGTCCCACTCCGTGCGGTGGGCGGTGACGAAGACGTCGAGATCCATGGGCGTCTGTTGCTCCAGGCATGGGTGCGTGCGGGTTCGTACTGCTGCGGCGCGCTGGCGGTCAGCTTGGCAGACTGTGGCCGGCTGGGGCAGAGAAGGTCGGCGAAGGGTGGGGTCCGATGAATCAGCTGGTTACCGGGGACGCGGTCGTTCTGGGGTTGAGGCCCGCACGGCTGCCGAGCCGGGCGCTGGCCTCGGCGGTCGATCTGGCGGTGACGTTCGTCGTCTTCATCCTGGTATCGGTCGTGCTGGGCATCGCTTCCGTCTCGTTGGACGAGGCGGCGGTCGCGGCGATCGGGGTCGCCTCTTTCCTGCTGGTCCTGATCGGCGGGCCGGTCGCGGTGGAGACGCTGAGTCATGGCCGGTCACTGGGAAAGCTGGTCTGCGGGCTGCGGGTGGTGCGGGACGACGGTGGGCCGATCCGGTTCCGGCACGCGCTCGTGCGGGGGGCCATGGGGCTCGTCGAGATCCTCATGACTTTCGGAGCCCTGGCCTCGATCGCGTCCCTGGTGTCGGCGCGGGGTCGCCGGATCGGTGACGTGTTCGCCGGGACGCTGGTGATCCGGGAACGGGTCGCGGCCACGGGCCGGTCCGTCTCCGTGCCGCCTCCCCCGCCCTGGCTGGTCGGCCGGTTCGCACAGTTGGATCTGTCGGCCGTACCCGACGAGCTCTGGCTCGCGATACGGCAGTACCTGACGCGGATGCGGCAGCTGGATCCCGGCGTGGGAGGGTCGATCGCGGAACGGCTGGCCGGTGAACTGGTCGCACGGACCGGGGCCGCCACGCCCCAGGGTGTCCCCGCGGCCGCGTTCCTGGCCGCGGTGGTTCATGAGCGGCAGTCACGGGATGCGCGGCGCGTGTTCGCCGGGCCCCGGGCCGAGATGCCTGTACCGCCCGGGCCCGTATCGCCCGGGCCCGGCTGGTCAAGTGGGCCTGACGGGTCGGGCGGGAGCTTCGGAGGGGCGGTGTCCGCCGGGGCCGGTTCCGGGGCGGGGGGCGGTGCCGCCGGTACTCACGAGCAGCGCCGCGGGAGTGCGCGCTCGGACGGATTCGCCCCGCCCGGCTAGGCGGTGTCCGACCAGGATCCGGGCGACAGGTCCTGGGCGGCCGGGATGCCGGAGGCGCGGGGTGAGGGTGGCGTCTCCAGATGTTCGAGCTCGATGCCGGGTGCCGCGAGGACCACGTCACCGGCGATGTGGATGGTGTGCTGCTCCCCGGTGTCCAGGGCGTTGACCTGGTATTCGTCCACGATCAGGGGGCCGTTGTCAGTGGTGTGCGCTTCACTGTTCACCAGAGCCCAGGACTGGTCGACGGTCCTGGGTGCGAGGACCGGGTCCGTGAAGGTGACCACGCGGACGCGGGTCGTGGGGGAAGCGGAGGTGAGACGCAGGAGACGGGTCATGGCGATGAGGAACGCGGGGGACGTGCCGGCGAAGGCGTGGGCGCGGACGTTGCCTTCGGTGGCGTGGCTGCCGGTGGGATCGGTCCGGACCCAGGTGACCCCTTCCAGGGCTGCTCCTCGCACCTGCCAGCTCGCGGCATGGAGTTCGAGGCGGATGGGCCGGCCCAGCTCGTCCAGGGCCAGGTCGACGGAGCCGAGATGGTCTCCGGTGGGGGATGTGGTCTGGGAGACGTAGCGCCAGCCGGAGGGACCGGGGGCGCAGTGGAAGTGTTCTTCGCCGAGGGGGGTGTGATCGTGAAGGTCGTGGAGCGAATACCTGCCGCGGGGCATGGAGTCCTTCGGGTTCCTCGGGCTGTGCGGAAGCGGTAACGGGAGCAGGCCCCCGGCACGGGGGTGCGGGGGCCTGCGCTCGGATCTGCTGCTGCGTACTCTGACGCCGCCCGGCGTCCGGGAGGCTGGCCTCCCGGACGCCGGGGGTGGATCAGTGGCCTCGGGGATCAGTAGCGGTAGTGGTCGGGCTTGTACGGGCCCTCTACCTGAACACCGATGTACGCCGCCTGCTCGGGGCGCAGCGTCGTGAGCCTGACGCCCAGGGCGGCGAGGTGGAGTCGGGCGACCTTCTCGTCCAGGTGCTTGGGCAGCACGTACACGTCGGTCGGGTATTCCTCGGGCTTCGTGAACAGCTCGATCTGCGCGAGGGTCTGGTCCGCGAAGCTGTTGGACATCACGAAGGACGGGTGCCCCGTCGCGTTGCCCAGGTTGAGGAGGCGGCCCTCGGACAGGACGATGAGCACCTTGCCGTCGGGGAACTTCCAGGTGTGAACCTGGGGCTTGACCTCGTCCTTGACGATTCCGTCGATCTTCGCGAGGCCGGCCATGTCGATCTCGTTGTCGAAGTGGCCGATGTTCCCGACGATCGCCTGGTGCTTCATCCGGGCCATGTCCTTGGCCATGATGATGTCCTTGTTGCCCGTCGTGGTGACGAAGATGTCCGCCTGCTCCACGACGTCGTCCAGCGTGGCCACCTGGTAGCCGTCCATCGCCGCCTGCAGCGCGCAGATCGGGTCGATCTCCGTGATGATCACCCGGGCGCCCTGGCCGCGCAGGGACTCCGCGCAGCCCTTGCCCACGTCGCCGTAGCCGAACACTACGGCGGTCTTGCCACCGATCAGGACGTCGGTGGCGCGGTTGATGCCGTCGATGAGGGAGTGGCGGCAGCCGTACTTGTTGTCGAACTTCGACTTGGTCACGGCGTCGTTCACGTTGATCGCGGGGAACAGGAGGGAACCGTCACGGTGCATCTCGTACAGGCGGTGCACACCCGTCGTCGTCTCCTCGGTGACACCGCGGATCTCGGACGCGAGCTGGGTCCACTTCTGCGGGGCCTCGCCGAGGGTGCGGTTCAGCAGGGTGAGGATGTGGGCGAACTCCTCGCTGTCCGCGGTCGACGGGTCCGGGGCGGCTCCGGCCTTCTCGAACTCGACGCCCTTGTGGACGAGGAGGGTGGCGTCGCCACCGTCGTCCAGGATCATGTTCGGACCGCCGGTGGGGGTGTTCGGCCAGGTCAGCGCCTGCTCCGTGCACCACCAGTACTCCTCCAGCGTCTCGCCCTTC
The DNA here is from genome assembly GCF_055583985.1 of Streptomyces sp. NPDC104313. NCBI lineage: Bacteria > Bacillati > Actinomycetota > Actinomycetes > Kitasatosporales > Streptomycetaceae > Streptomyces > Streptomyces sp. NPDC104313. Next base: position 243,206 of record NZ_JBVJMW010000013.1, on the reverse strand, counting down.
CAGGCGAAGACCGGGACGCCCGCGGGGGCTTCCGGAGTGCCCTTCGGGCCGACCGCGATGGCCGCGGCGGCATGGTCCTGGGTGGAGAAGATGTTGCAGGAGGCCCAGCGGACCTCGGCGCCCAGGGCGACGAGGGTCTCGATGAGCACGGCGGTCTGCACGGTCATGTGCAGCGAACCGGTGATCCGGGCGCCGGCCAGCGGCTGAGCGGCGGCGAACTCCTTGCGGATCGACATCAGGCCGGGCATCTCGTGCTCGGCGAGCGTGATCTCCTTGCGCCCGAAGGTGGCGAGGGAGAGGTCGGCGACCTTGAAGTCCTGGCGGTTGGTGTCCGTCGTCATAACGGGCTGCTCCTCGTGATGGGTCGAGGGTGGGCTGTCTGGGCTGACTCTGCGGGACGGCGGGCACACGAATGCCCGGGTGTTCGCAGTGCAGTCCGTCGGAGGCCCTCTGTCCCTCGCCCGGCTGGCTCCCGCCAGCCGGTCGACCGCCATCAGCAGCGACGTCTGTTATCCGTATCCGAATCTACACCGAACGGCCCAGTGAGCCCCAGCCCGTTCGTGGAGAGGGGAGTGTGTGAGGGGTCACCGGGCCGATCGGGGCTGGTGTGCGGTGGGTCAGTGGCCGGAATCCTTCGAGGCCGGGCCCGCTCCCGGGCCTCCGCCCGTCTCGGAGGTCGGGTCCGTGCCGGTGCCGGTGCCAGCGCCCGTGCCCGTGGTGGAGCCCGCGTCCGTGGTGGAGCCCGCGTCCGTGGTGGGGTCGGTTCCGGTGATGGCGGTTCCCGGGGATTCATTCGCTTTGCCCGGGTTGGTTCCGGTCGCTGCCGACTCCGCGTTGTAGATGTCCGGCTCCAGGTAGATGACCCGGGCGATCGGGCACGCCGCCCGGATGCGGTTCTCGGCGGCGTTGATGGCGTCGGCGACCTCGGTCGCGGTCTCGTCGTGCCGGACCGCGATCTTCGCGGCGACCAGCAGCTCCTCGGGGCCGAGGTGGAGGGTGCGCATGTGGATGATGCGGGTGACGGTGTCGCCGTCCACCACGGCCTCCTTGATCCTCTCGACGTCCTCGATGCCGGCGGACTCCCCGAGCAGAAGGGACTTCGTCTCGACGGCCAGGACGATCGCGATGAGGATCAGCAGGATGCCGATACAGAGAGTGCCGATGCCGTCCCAGACTCCGTTGCCGGTGCCGAGGGCGAGGCTGACGCCCGCGAGCGCCAGGACCAGGCCGACGAGCGCGCCGAGGTCCTCCAGGAGAACTACCGGGAGTTCGGGTGCCTTGGAACGGCGGACGAATTCGGTCCAGGAGCGGTCACCGCGCGTCAGGTTGGACTCACGGATCGCCGTACGGAAGGAGAAGATCTCGGCGATGATCGCGAAGATCAGGACCCCGACCGGCCAGTACCAGGCCTCGATCTCGTGCGGGTCCTTGATCTTCTCGTAGCCCTCGTAGACCGCGAACATGCCACCGACCGAGAAGAGGACGATGGAGACGAGGAACGCGTAGATGTAGCGCTCGCGACCGTAGCCGAAGGGGTGCTGAGGAGTGGCTTCGCGCTTCGCCTTCTTGCCGCCGAGCAGCAGGAGTCCCTGGTTGCCCGAGTCGGCGAGCGAGTGGACGCTCTCCGCGAGCATCGACGACGAACCGCTGAAGAGGAACGCCACGAATTTGGCCACGGCGATCGAGAGGTTGGCGACGAGTGCCGCCACGATCGCCTTGGTTCCGCCTGACGCGCTCATGAGTGCGTGGTGTCCCTTCGTCGGTGCGCGGCATGTGCCGCGTCGCGGTGAGGCGGCACATTGTCGCAGCCGTCGGGACGCTCCGTGGTCAGGCGGCTACGGTGGCCCGGAAGAGTGTTCCCGGTCCCGAAGCCTCAACGGTCTCGCCGGCCGGAACGTACACGGACTCCCCCGGTTCGAGGGCGAGTTCGCCGACGGTGACCGAGCCCGCCGTGCAGAGCAGGATCTGGGGCGTGGGGACGGTCAGGTCGGTGGGTGCGGCCCCTGACGCGAGCGTGTAGCGGGAAAGGGCGAACTCGTCGAAGGGGGTCTCGTAGAGCTCCTCGCCCGACGGGGCCGCCTCCGGGCGCAGTACGCCGGGCTCGGTGGCCTCGAACCGGACGATCCGAAGGAGTTCGGGTACGTCGATGTGCTTGGGGGTCAGGCCGCAGCGCAGCACGTTGTCCGAGTTGGCCATGATCTCGACGCCGAGGCCGTCGAGATAGGCGTGCGGGACGCCCGCTCCGAGGAACAGGGCTTCTCCCGGCTGGAGTCGCACGTAGTTCAGCAGCATCGCGGCCAGTACACCGGGGTCTCCGGGGAAGTGGTGGGCGATACGGGCGTACGGGGCGTGGGCGCCGCCGAGGCGTGTCGCGGCGGCCGCCGCCTCCGCCACGGTCTCGGCCATCTCCGCCGGTTCCGCGCCGAGGATCGCCGTGAGCACCTCGCGGAGGGCCTCTTCCTCGGGGTGGGCGCGGAGGAGGTCCACGTACGGCTTGAGGGAGTCGACTCCCAACGCCTCCATCGCGTCCGCCGCCTCGGTGGGCCTGCGGAAGCCGCACAGTCCGTCGAAGGGGGTGAGGGCGCAGATGAGTTCGGGCTTGTGGTTCGCGTCCTTGTACGTGCGGTGCGGGGCGTCGGTCGGGACGCCCCGGGCCTCCTCGTCGGCGTAGCCCTCGCGGGCCTGCTCCAGGTCCGGGTGGACCTGGAGGGAGAGGGGGGCGCCGGCGGCGAGGAGCTTCAGGAGGAAGGGGAGGCGAGGGCCGAACCGGGCGACCGCGGGCGCGCCGAGCTCCCCCTCCGGGTCGGCGCCGATGGCCTCGGTGAGGGCCAGTTCCGTCTCGCCGGACGCGGTGGTACGGGTGATACGCGAGGGCGCTCCGGGGTGGGCTCCCATCCACATCTCGGCCTGCGGTTCGCCGGTGGGCGCGATGCCGAGCAGGGCGGGAATGGCCGTGGTGGACCCCCAGGCGTAGGGGCGCACGGTGTTGGACAGCCGGTCCATGGAGTCGTCCTCGGGTGGGGCGGAGCGGGCGGGTGTGGCACCAGGGGTATCAGTGTTACGTGAGGTCCTGGCGTCGTGGGGGTGGCCGAGGGATGACGCGGCTCCTGGGAGCCTGGGGGCTGGGGATTTCCCTGGACCTTGGGGATTTCCTTGGGCCCTGGGATTTCCTCAGGCCCTGGGACTTCCTCGGGCCCTGGGATTTCCTCGGGCGTTTCCTTGGGAAGCGGTCCCTGTGCGCGGCGATTCGGGTGCTTCTGTTCTGTCAGGGCTGGGGGGCCGAGGCCAGTGACAGGTAGACCGCTGCGAAGTCAGTGATCGCGAGCAGTTCGGCCAAGGCCTCCAGCTCGCTGCCCTCCTCCGGCTCCAGCTCGCTCACGGGAGTGTCGTGGCCGAGTGCCAGCTCCCTGGCCGCCGGGCAGGCGCTGAGGCCTCCCGTCGGGCGGTCCCGGAGCAGAACGACCCGGGCCCTCAGTGTCTCGCCCTCGTCGACCCGGTCGCGGAAGAAGTCGTCGGGGTCCGCGCCGGCCGCGAAGTCCCCGGCGAGGAGCGTGCCGTGCGAGGGCAGGGCCTCGGGCAGTTCCGCGGCCAGGGCGGGGCGGCCGGCGAGCTCGGACAGTACGGCGGCGAAGCGGCGTCCCACCGGGCCTGCGGCGTCTCCCTCCGTCCACAGCAGCGGCAGGCTGTCGGCGAGTTCGGCGGCGAGCGTCTTGGCCGGGTTGCTGTACGTGGCGATGGCCGGGCCGCAGCGTTCCGCGGTGCGGTCCAGGCGGTCCGCGACCTTCTGCAGGTCCTCGGGAGGCGCGGTCACCAGGCCGACCCGGTCCAGGAGCGCCAGCAGGGGGGTGAGCAGGGCCCACAGGGTGCCGGGGCCGGCGGCGGAGGTCTCCGCGTCGTACTCGCCGTGCGGAGCGGCGGCCATCGGGACGACCAGGCCGTGCACCCCGTCGATCGCCTCGCGCAGCGGTGAGCGGGTGGGGGCGACGGCGACGACGGTGCAGCCGCGGCGGTAGGCCTGCTCGGCGAGCAGGGCGAGGCCCGGTTCGGAACCGTCGGCGGTCGCGATGAGGAGCAGGTCCACGGATCCGGCCCAGCCGGGCAGGGCCCAGCGGAGGGCGCCGGGGGCGGGGGCGACACCTGTGGGGTGGATGCGTACGACGGGTGCGGCCGCGCCCGCCAGTGCGCCGATCAGGTCGGCGACCCCGGAGGCGGCGCTGCCGGGGCCCGCCACGAGGACGGCCCGGGGCCGACCGTCAGGGTTCAGGCCGCCGATGCCGGCCTCGGCGGCGTGCCGGGCGGCGGTGCGGACCCGGGCGCCGGCCTCGGCGGCGCCGCGCAGCAGATCGCGGCGGTCGGCTCGGGCCAGGGCTTCCGGGGCGTCGAGCAAGGACTCGTCGAGCATGGCGGTGGGCCTCCGATCACCGGGTGGGGTGCGGGCTGCGGATACATGTACGGACGCGGTGGCGTGGCCGCCGTGACGGGGGCGGTACCGAACGGTGGCCCCGGCTGCGGTCGGGCCCGGCTGTCGTGCGCTGCCGGGGCCGTCCTGCGTCGTCCTGCCCGTACGCGTATCGCTCGCGTTCAGGCGGGGCGGCGCGCCTCGTCGACGAGAAGGACCGGGATGCCGTCCCGGACCGGGTAGGCCAAGCCGCAGTCGTCGCCCGTGCAGACCAGCTCGGGGCTGTCGGCCGCCGAACGGTCGTCGAGCGGGGAGTGGCAGGCCGGGCAGGCCAGGATCTCCAGGAGGCCGGCTTCGAGCGCCATGGGGTGAGTCCCTTCGAGCATGCGAGTTCCGATCCGCGTGGATCAGGCGTCGTCAGCCTACCGCCGGGGTGGAGGGGGCGCGGCTTGGCCGGGGGATGGGGTGGGGCGGTGCAGGGGGCGTTGGAGGGGGGAGGGGTGGGGTGGGGCGCCTGCGGCGGGCCTTCTCCCCGCCCCGCCCCTTCCCGTAACCAGGGCTCCGCCCCGGACCCCGCTCCTCAAAGGCCGGAGGGGCTGAAAAGAGCAGGAACTCGCCCGCTCAGGAAGAACGGACCAAGGTCAGGACCTCGTCGCGTACCGCCGCCATGGTCTTCTCGTCCCTCGCCTCGACGTTCAGGCGCAGCAGCGGTTCCGTGTTCGAGGCGCGGAGGTTGAACCACCAGTCGGCGGCCGTGACCGTGAGGCCGTCCAGGTCGTCGAGGGTGATGCCGTCGCGGGCGCCGTAGAGCTTCCTGACCGTGGCCAGGCTGGCGGTCTGGTCGGCGACGGTGGAGTTGATCTCGCCGGAGCCGCTGTACCGGTCGTACTCCGCGACCAGTTCGGAGAGCGGCTTCTCCTGGCCGCCGAGTGCGGCGAGTACGTGGAGTGCGGCGAGCATGCCCGTATCGGCGTTCCAGAAGTCGCGGAAGTAGTAGTGCGCCGAGTGCTCGCCGCCGAAGATCGCCCCGTGCTCCGCCATCTCCGTCTTGATGAAGGAGTGGCCGACGCGGGTGCGGACCGGGGTGCCGCCGTTCTCGCGGACCACCTCGGGGACGGACCAGGAGGTGATCAGGTTGTGGATGACGATGCCCTCGCCGCCGTTGCGGGCCAGCTCGCGTGCGGCGACCAGGGCCGTGATCGCGGAGGGGGAGACGCCCGCGCCCCGCTCGTCGACCACGAAGCAGCGGTCCGCGTCGCCGTCGAAGGCGAGGCCGAGGTCGGCGCCCTCGGCGAGGACGCGGGCCTGGAGGTCGACGATGTTCTTGGGGTCGAGGGGGTTGGCCTCGTGGTTGGGGAAGGTCCCGTCCAGCTCGAAGTACAGGGGTACGAGGTCGAGCGGGAGGCCTCCGAAGACCGTGGGGACCGTGTGGCCCCCCATGCCGTTGCCCGCGTCGACCACGACCTTGAGGGGGCGGATCGTTTCGAGGTCGACCAGGCCGAGGAGGTGGGCCGCGTAGTCGGTGAGGGTGTCCCGCTCGGTGATCGTGCCGGGGGCGGCGGCCGGCGGCTGAGGGGCGCCTTGCGACCACTGCTCGACCAGGGTGCGGATCTCGGCGAGGCCGGTGTCCTGGCCGACCGGGGCGGCGCCCGCCCGGCACATCTTGATCCCGTTGTAGCGCGCCGGGTTGTGCGAGGCCGTGAACATCGCTCCGGGGAGGCCGAGGGCCCCCGACGCGTAGTACAGCTGGTCCGTCGAGCAGAGGCCGATGAGCGTGACGTCCGCGCCCCGGGCCGCCGCGCCCCGGGCGAACGCGCCGGAGAGAGCCGGTGACGTCGGACGCATGTCGTGGCCGATCACGATCGCGTCGGCGGCCGTGACCTGGACGAACGCGGCTCCGAAGAGTTCGGCCAGCGATTCGTCCCACTGGTCGGGCACCACTCCGCGCACGTCGTACGCCTTGACGAGCTGCGACAGATCAGCAACCACGGCCGGTCCTCCTGGGGTCTTTGCGGACCGCCCAAACTACCCGGCCGGGCAGTGCCTCAGGAGTCGGCCTCAGGAGTCCGGTGAGCGCAGCACTCTCAGGTGACCTCGACGGGCCACTTCCAGCGGGTCCGCGGCGCGTGGTCCCCGGCCTCCGCCGTCCGGGCCCCGGTCGTGCGGGCGGGCCGCTTCGCGGACCGCGTTGGCCAGTGCTTCGAGGTCGTCACCGCTGGGGTGCGCCGGTGCGGAGCCGTCGGAGAGCCGCACCACTTCCCAGCCCCGTGGCGCGGTAAGCCTCTCACTGTGTTCGGCGCAGAGGTCGTAACAGTGGGGCTCGGCGTAGGTGGCGAGCGGGCCGAGGACCGCAGTCGAATCGGCATAGACGTACGTCAGTGTCGCGACGGCAGGGCGGCCGCACGCGGTGCGCGAACAGCGACGTACAGGGCTCACGATGGTGGACGCTACCGCACTCTTGAGCGGGCTGCGACGACTCCCCCTCGGGGCACCCCACCGTGTCGCCCTGTGCCCTGCGGCACGGCGGCGTTCCCGGCGGCTGCCCTGACCTGCGCCGGGGCCCTGGACCGGTGATCGCACGGTGGTCGCGCCGGTCGCGGGCGGAGTGGATCGCGGCGTCCGGCGCAGGGGCCAATGATCGGATCACGGGCCTGAAATGGGCTCGACCTTGGCCGAAATGTTCAACTGCGGACATCTGGAGGCGGGACGAGCCCCTCTCGGAGAGGCCCGGTCGGCCGCGTCGTCCCGCCGATCACCTCGGTCCCCGGAGCGTTACGCTGCGTCGGTGATGGACAGCTCCGTACCTCCCCACCCGTTCGAGCCGCGGCCCCGGCGCCGTGACCGTCATGGCCGCGGTATGCGTGGGCCGGTCGCGCCACCGCAGGTGCCGCTGTCGGCCAGCCGGGGCGAGACCTTCCGTGATCTGGTCCAGGACTCGGTGGAGCGGCTGGAGCGGCGCTGGCCCCAGCTGGCCGAGGTCGACTTCGTCGTCCTCGATGTGCCCGGCACTCCGGACGAGATCGTTCCGCTCGGCAGCGCGGTGTCCGCGGACAAGGGGCGGCCCGCACAGATCGTCGTCTACCGGCGGCCCGTCGAGATCCGCACCAAGAGCCGCGACGAGCGCGCCCTGCTCGTCCACGAGGTCGTCGTCGAGCAGGTCGCCGAGCTGCTGGGGCTGGCGCCCGAGTCGGTCGACCCCCGGTACGGGCAGGACTAGGGCCTTTCGTCTGGACCGGGCCGGACCCCGCTGGATCATGCCGGGCCGCGAGCACGGCATGATCCAGAACGAGAGGCCTTGGCCCTCCCGGGGGGTGCCGGCAGCGGGACGTGCCCTCAGTCGTCCAGGACCGAGAGGTCCTGGCGGGCCGACGGGACCTCGACCGTTCCTCCGTCGTCGGGGAGCGTCTGCACAGTGAACATCTGGACGCCGCCCTCCGTGCGCGCCAGGGAGCGCGACGCGTGGACCGGGCCGCCCGAGGTCGTCTCGACGGTCAGCGCGTAGGAGCCCTTGAGGCCGTCCGGGGCCTTCGGGGTGACGGCGAGGGTCGTTCCGGCCTTGACCGTGTACGTCTCCACGGCCGGTTCGCCGCCGTCGCTGCCCGCCGACGCGGTGACCTTCACCTCGGCCGTGGCGCCCGGCGCGGTCAGCGACAGCGTCGAGCCCTTGGCTTGGTTGTCCGGGACGCTCGCCCGTGCGCCGACCGGTCCGGTGGCCGGGATGTAGGCGATCTCCTGCTTGTCGCCCTTGCCTCGGACCACGCGCAGTGCGGCCACGATCGGGGTCGCCCGGTCCTTCTGGACGGGGCTCAGGCGCAGGGAGCCCGGCTCGCCTCGGGTGACGTCCTTGAGGTCGACGGCCGCCGTCATCGAGGACTTGATGTGCAGGGTGGCGTTCCCGGCCGGGGAGAACGCCGCGTTCTTCCCCATGAGCTGGACCTTCACGTCCGCGTCGTCCTCGCCGGGTGCGAACGCCACCAGCTGTACGGAGGTGGCGTCGGCCGGGATGCCGGGCAGTACGAGCGTGCCGTTGGGATCCTCGGACGCGGTGATCCAGTCGCTGCCCGCCTTGTCGTCGGCGCTCAGGACGACCGCGCCGACCCGGCCCGAGCGGGTGGTGACGTGGGCGGTCAGGTGGTCGACGGACTCGGCGGTGAGGGTGGACAGCAGAACGGCGACGCTGGAGCGGGCCGGCACGGTGATGCCGTCACCGACGTCGGACTTGAGCGCGCCCTCGGGGCCGTACAGCTCGATGTCGGCGACGGCGGCGGAGTCCTCGGGGTTGGTGAGGTGGAGGTAGTCCTGGCGGGACTTCGCGGTGCTCGCGCCCGGGAACCAGAAGTCCGTGTCGGGAGCGGTGCAGGTGACGCCGAGGAGCCCGCGGGCGCCGCCCACGGTGACCTCGGTGGTCTGCTGGGCGGCCCAGCCGGGGGCCAGCCGGCCGGTGGCCGTGCCGACGAGGGCCGGGGCGTCGGAGCCGTCCGCCTCGGCGACGACCGGCTTTCCGGGCTCCTTCACGGCGAGGACCGGCTTGTCTGCCTTCTCCTTCGCCTTCTTCACCGCCTCCTCGGCCTTCTTGACCTTCTTCGGGTCGGTCTCGTCCTCGTCGTCCACGACCGGCAGGGCGGGCTTCAGCTCGGCGGTGCCCTTGGCGTCGCCGCCCTCGCCCGCCGGGGTGAACGCGGTGTACCGCGTCTCCGCGAGGTCGGAGGCGCTGGGCGCCGGGCAGACCAGGCTGGAGCGCTCGACCGGCAGCAGCGCGGCGGACTTCGTCCCGGTGTCAGCCGGGGCGCCGGGCGCGGTGATCGTGGCGAATCCGGTGACGGCGGCCAGGACGGCGGCGCCCGCGATCAGGGACAGGTGGGTGGACTTCACTCGGACTCGCCTCGCGATGCGTTACCGGTCTGCCACGGGGCCTGACCCGGGGCCGGGGGGTCGGTCTGTTCGCCGTTCTCGGCGGGATGCTGGTCGGGCAGGGGCTGCTGGGCGGGGTCGGTGTAGGGCTGCTGGTACTGCCCCCCGACGTACTGGCCGTACTCGTCGTACGCGCCCGGGCTGTTGTACGTACCCTGCCCGCCGTACGTGCTCTGGTCGGTGTAGGCGCCCTGGTCGGTGTACGTGCTCTCGTTGTACGTGCTCTCGTTGTACGTGCTCTCGTTGTACTGCTGGGTGTAGGGGTCCTGGGCGTCGTACCCCTGGTAGCCGGTGCTCTGTTGCTGTTGCTGGGCGTACGGGTCCGGCTGGTACGTCGCGTAGTAGTCGGCGCCCGGCTGCGGCTGCTGCCCGTCCCACTGCGCGTACTCGCCGTACTGCTGCGGGACCGCCGCGTAGCCGCCGGTGGCTTCCCGCGGGTCGTGCGCCGGGGGATTCGCGGTGTACGGGTCGGCGGACTGCTGCGCGGGGATGTACTCCCCCGGGTCCGCGGCCGGGCCCGAGGCCGGTGACGGATCGCGTTCGGGGTGGTCGTCGTCCCCGGGTTCCCCGGCGGCGGCCGCCGTCTCGGCCTGGGCCGCGGCGCGCAGCCTGCGGGCGCGGCGGCCCTCTCCGTCGACCGGCTCGGCGGCGACAGCGGGCGTCTCCTCTTCGGGCAGATCGTCGTCGATCTCCCGGCGGCGGCCCGGCAGTGCCATGACCACCAGGACCAGGAGGAGTCCGGCCTGCGCCCAGATCCACGCGGTGTGCGTGATCGGGGCGTCGTAGGTGAGGTCCAGACGTCCGCCCTCCGCGGGCAGTTCGAAGCCCTGGGCCCAGCCGTCGACGGTCTTGCGGGGCAGCGGCTTGCCGTCCAGGGTCGCCGTCCATCCCGGGTCGGCCGCGTCCGCGATCCGCAGCACCCGGCCCGCTTCGCCGGACGGGATCCCGGAGTGGGCCTCGACGGCGGCCGAGCCGACCGGAAGGTGCTCGCCCTCGCCGGAAGCCGGGGTGATCATGACGCGGGCGACCTGGCGGTCCACCCGCCACAGGGCGCTGCCGTCGATCTGGCTGAGGCGGCTGAGCCCGGGCGTCGAGTCCAGGACCCGGCTCATCTGGCGCGGCGCTCCGTCCCGGACGAGGACGTAGCGGATCGCGAAGCCGCTGAGCTGACCGCCCTGGTCGGCGCCGGAGCCGGCGACGAGGTTGGCGACGACCTTGTCGAGGTGACTGTTGCTGCCGCCCGCCTCGGTCAGTTCTCCGTCACCGAGGCGGGCGCCCGAGCCGCGGACCAGGCTGTACGCCACGGAGTCGGCCGAGCTGCCGCCGAGGACGAGGGTGCGGGGCTGGTCGCGGGTGGTGCTCTCCTCCGCCACGAAGGCGGGCACCTGGACGGGGTCGCGCCGCTCCAGGGGTCCGTCCGCGCCACCGATCATCCAGCCGAACGCGGCCAGGACCGGGGCCAGTCCGGCGGCCAGCGCGATCAGTACGGCGACGGGCTGGCGCCAGCCGAAGCTCTGTTCGGCGACTCGGATGCGGGCCCCGTCCGCGCCCACCAGGGCGGCGGCGATCAGGGCGGCGCCGTAGACGAGGGTGGCGGGTCCGGCCCAGGTGGACCCGTTGGCGATGGCGGCGAAGAGGAAGCCGACGAGCGCGACCGCCCAGGCGGTGCGGACGGCGAACTGCCGCTCCCCGCGCAGCAGGGCGGCGAGCGCCGCCAGCACGATGCCGAGGAGCAGGATGCCGCCCGTCGCCCCGGGGCCCCCGGGGCTGATGCCGAGCAGGTCGAGGCCCGATGCCGTTCCCGTACCGATGTCCAGGCCCGCTTCGGTCAGGAGCGTGGACGGGTTCGTCAGGAGGGTGAGCGACCAGGGGGCGAGGACCAGCACCGGGGTGCCGACGGCGGCGACGAAGCGGAGTCCGTACGCGGTGATGTCGCCGCGCCGCAGCACGAGGACGCCGATGCCGAGGACCACGGCGAGCGGCCAGACGATCGGGGTGAACGCCATCATGACGGTCAGCAGCAGCGTGTACGCCCAGGTGGCGCGCCAACTGCCGCGCTCCCCCGTCGCGCTGTCCACGCGCAGCCCGTGGGCGGCGACGCCCGCGCGGGCGGTCAGTGGGAGCAGGACGAGGAGGACGGCGGTGCCGAGGCGCCCGGTGGCCAGGGCGCCGGTCGCGGCGGGCAGGAAGGCGTACGCGACGCTCGCCCAGGCCCGCAGCAGCCGCGAGGGGAGCAGTGGGCGGGAGGCGAAGTAGGCGGTGAGCCCGGCCAGCGGGATCGAGCAGACCAGCAGCGCGCTGATGGCGAGGCCGGTCGAGCCGAGGAAAAGGGCCGACAGGGCGGCGAGCAGCGCGAGGTAGGGCGGGGCGGTCTGGGTGCCGCCGGTGCCGACGGTGTGCCAGGCGTCCGCGTACTGCCCCCAGAGTGCGCCGATCTCCGCGGGGGCGGGCAGCAGCGCGCCGCCCGCCAGTGCGCCGCCGCTGAGGAGGTTACGGCCGGCGATGAGGGAGACGGTCAGGAGCAGCGCGAAGAGGATGGGTCCCGGTTTGCGGCCGATGCGCTTGAGGCGGGCGAACTGGTCGACCTCGAGGAAGTCGGCGTCGTCGCCGCCGGGCCCGGATTCGACGGCTCCGTGCCGTGAACCGCCCGAGTCGGCGTCGCCGCTGCCGCCGAAGTTGCCCGCGACCTGGTCGACGGTGGCCCGGACGGTCGCGCCCGGCGGCGGGAACAGTGCGCGCAGCTCGGCGGCGTCGATGACGCCCTTGCCGCGGTCTCGGCGGGCGGCGAGGATCCGGCCGGGGCGCAGCAGGGTGCCGAGCAGGCCGGTGACCTCGTCGAGGGCTTGGCCGGGCACCTTGCCGACGAGGTAGGCGAGGGTACGGAGCAGGGTGCCGACGACGAGCCGGAGCAGGACCCAGGGCAGGGCCTTGCCGCGGGCGTTGACGAGCATCGTGTAGACCGCGCCGGCCTTGTCGACGCGGTGCGGGCTGGCGACCGATCGGCCGGCGCAGTCGATGGGGCGGCGTTCGCGGGCGGATGCCTCGGCGTGCCGCAGGACGGCGTCCGGGGCGACGAGGACCCGGTGGCCCGCCAGGTGGGCGCGCCAGCACAGGTCGACGTCGTCGCGCATCAGGGGGAGCCTGCGGTCGAAGCCGCCGAGCTCCTCGTAGACGTCGCGGCGGATGAGCATGCCGGCGGAGGAGACGGACAGGACGGTACGGACCTGGTCGTGCTGGCCCTGGTCCTGCTCGCGGCGGTCCAGGCCCGTCCAGCGGCGTCCGCTGTTGGCGATGGAGACGCCGACTTCGAGGAGCTGCTTGCGGTCGTACCAGCCGCGCAGTTTGGGTCCGACGATCGTGGCGTGTTCGTCGGTGTCGACGACGCGCAGCATCTCGGCGAGCGCGTCCGGCTCGGGTGCGCAGTCGTCGTGCAGCAGCCAGAGCCACTGGACCGGTTCGCCGTGCGGCAGTTCGGGAAGGTCGTAGTTCTCGTCGACCCAGGTCCGGCCGACCGGGTCCCAGCCGCCGGGGCGCTTGAGGTACGGCAGGTCGTCCGGGGTCAGGGCTCCGGCCGTGCGGGCCGCCTCGTCGACGGCGGTGCCGAAGCTCGTACGGCGCGCGAGGTGCAGGACGCGTTCGTCGCCGAGCGCCTCGGTGACCAGCCGGGCCGAGTCGTCGGCGCTGCCGGTGTCGGCGGCGACGATGTTCTGTACGGGGCGTTCCTGCCCGAGCAGCCCGGCCAGCACGTCGGGGAGCCAGCGGGCGCCGTCGTGGGAGACGAGCACGGCGGTGACGACGTGCCGGGGGAACTCTGGGGCGGCGGCGGCCGCGTTCGGCGCCGCCGAGTGGCTGTGCACGGACATCGAGGTACGGGCCCTCCGGCCGGGTCCGGGGGCGTCCCCGGGGGCTGCATCGGTGTACACGCGCGCGCCGTCGGGGCGTTGGCGCGTCTCGGACGGGGCCCCACACTAACGGTACGGACAGGTGGCGGGGGTCCGAGCGGGTGGAGGGGCCGGGCGCGGACATGCCGACGGCCCGCCTGTCGAGCCCCGGGGAAGGGGTCGGTGGACGGGCCGTCGGGGGTGGGGATGCGGGTCCGGTGGGCCTGCCCGATATGAGGGGCCGCCTTGGCCGGAAGCGCGGGAGAAGGCGTGCGGGGAGATAGGGGTGCGGACCGCTCCGAGGCTCGCGGTCCGCTCCGAGGCTCGCGGGAGGGCGGCCCTCGGTGGTCCGGTGGTGGTCCGGGATGCGCCGGGGGCCTGGTGGGGGTGTTCGGGGTGCGTCCCGGGTCTGGTCGGGGGACACCCCGGGGGCTGTTTGGTCCGGGGTGGTTCAGGGTGTGCGTGCGCCCGGGGCCGGGGTCTGGTCCGGGATGCGCCGGAGGCCTGGTGGGAGGTGGTCCGGGTACGCCCGGGCCGGTCTGGTCCGGGTGGTTCGGGGTGCGCCCGGGTCCGGTCCGGATGCGGTGGTCGGTGGCCGACGCGTCCTGTGGCGGGGCCGGCCGGGGGCGGACGTCAGATGGCGGCCTTCTTGAGGCGCCGTCGCTCCCGCTCGGAGAGCCCGCCCCAGATTCCGAAGCGTTCGTCGTTGGAAAGGGCGTACTCAAGGCATTCCGGACGCACCTCGCAGGCAAGGCAGACCTTCTTGGCCTCGCGGGTGGATCCGCCCTTTTCGGGAAAGAAGGATTCGGGATCGGTCTGGGCGCACAGTGCGCGCTCCTGCCAGCCGAGTTCCTCGTCCGCGTCCTCGACCAGCAGTTGCTGGAACAGCTCGGTCATGTGCGCCCCTCGTCTGTCTCTTGCGTCCCGTGATGCAGCCGTTTGCGACTGAACGACACGAGTGAAATTACAAGTGTGTAGCTCCGTGCCAGTCAAGCGAGGATCTGCTATTGGCCCAGGGATTCACTCTGCGGAACCAAGCGTACGCAGAAAGTGTTCAAATCACCAAAAACCTGACATATGCCACTGGCCCCACAGCTCCGCACCCTCTCTCTTGAGAGACGAGCGAAGGCGCCCTCATGTTGCGATTCGATCACCGAAGCGATCAAGATCACAGTCAGGTCACGGAATGTCAGGCACGTTTGGGGGCGCGGATGATGCGCCACATGTCCCCGCCCAGGGGCGCATAAACCTTTCCCCGAACCCGCCGACCGGAAGGGGTGAAACATTGCCCCCATATCGGGCATTGGGTTGACAGTCGACAGCCCAGCCGGTCTCCTTGGTCCCATGCAAGCGACCACAGCCATGCACGTCACCCACAGCCGTGGGTTCCGTAGTGCTGTCCAGGCCCGCTGTTGCTGTTCCAGCTGTCACAGCTGTTGATGCCGTAGCGCTCCAGCTCTGATCCAGCCTCTCCGGTCGAGCGTCTTCTTCCGTCTCCTCCTGCTCCTCCCCCGCACCTCGTACTTCCCGCGGCTCCTTCCGAGCTGCCGACGCTCACCGCGACTCCCCGCACGTGAACCCCCCATGCCGAGGAATCACCGCAGCCATGAACAGCGACAGCGACCTTCAGATCGCCGGCGACATCCTTGAGGTCCAGCACCTCCTGCGGCCCGCCCGCGAGCACCCCTGCACCGTCTCCGAATTCGTCGGCCTCGCACGCTCCATCGTGGCCGACCGCGCGCAGTGGGCCGGAATCGTCCAGTACGACTCCGCCTCCCGCTGGTACCACCGCCTGCACCAGGGCCCCGGCTACGAGGTGTGGCTGCTCAGCTGGGTGCCGGGGCAGGGCAGCGGGCGTCACGACCACGGTCTCTCCGCCGGCGTACTGACGGTCCTGGAAGGCGAGTTGACCGAGCACACCGAGCACGGGGCGCGGGCTCTCGGCGCGGGTGCGCAGCGTGCCTTCGCCCCGGGGTACGTCCACGAAGTGGTCAACGACTCGCTCGAACCGGCGGTGAGTCTGCACATCTACTACCCGGGCCTGACCGAGATGCCGACGCACACCACGCAAAGCGCCCCGACGGCCGTGGACGCCGTACCCGCCTGACAAACTGCTCCGCATGCGCATTGTTGTTCTGGCCGGTGGTATCGGCGGTGCCCGCTTTCTGCGCGGCCTCAAACAGGCCGCGCCCGACGCGGACATCACGGTGATCGGCAACACGGGTGATGACATCCATCTGTTCGGGCTGAAGGTCTGTCCCGACCTCGACACCGTGATGTACACGCTCGGCGGTGGCATCAACGAGGAGCAGGGCTGGGGGCGGACCGACGAGACCTTCCAGGTCAAGGACGAGCTCGCGGCGTACGGAGTGGGCCCCGGATGGTTCGGGCTCGGCGACCGCGACTTCGCGACCCATATCGTCCGTACGCAGATGCTGGGCGCGGGCTATCCGCTGAGCGCGGTCACCGAGGCGCTCTGCGCACGGTGGCAGCCGGGCGTGCGGCTGCTCCCCATGTCCGACGACCGGGTCGAGACGCATGTCGCCGTCGAGACGGACGGCGAGAGCAAGGCGATCCACTTCCAGGAGTACTGGGTGAAGCTGCGCGCCTCCGTCGAGGCGCAGGCGATCGTGCCGGTCGGCGCGGAGCAGGCCAAGCCGGCTCCGGGGGTGCTGGAGGCCATCGGTTCGGCCGATGTCATCGTCTTCCCGCCGTCGAATCCGGTGGTCTCCATCGGCACGATCCTCGCCGTGCCCGGGATCCGCGAGGCCATCGCCGAGGCCGGGGTGCCGGTCGTCGGCCTCTCCCCCATCGTCGGGGACGCGCCCGTGCGCGGGATGGCGGACAAGGTACTCGCCGCGGTGGGCGTCGAGTCGACCGCCGCCGCGGTGGCCCAGCACTACGGTTCGGGGCTGCTGGACGGCTGGCTGGTGGACACGGTGGACGCGGGTGCGGTCGGCGAGGTCGAGGCTGCGGGAATCCGCTGCCGGGCGGTTCCGCTGATGATGACGGACGTGGACGCGACCGCCGCGATGGCCCGGCAGGCGCTGGATCTGGCCGAGGAGGTACGGGCGTGAGCGGTTCTCCTGGCGCCGGTGAGGTTGGGGCTGTGGTCGCCGGCAGTGCGGCCGTGGATGCTGACGGTGGCGCCGCGCGTGCTGACGCCGGGATCGTGGATGCTGACGATGGTCCTGTGCGTGCCGGCAGTGCGGCCGTGGACGCTGACGGTGGCGCCGCGCGTGCTGACGCCGGGATCGTGGATGCTGACGGTGGTCCTGCTGTCACTGCCGGGGCCGCGCCCTCGTTCCGGGTCTGGGCGTTGGGCGGGATTCCCGAGGTACGGGCCGGTGACGATCTCGCCAAGCTGATCGCCACGTCCGAGCCCGGGCTGGTCGACGGGGACATCCTGCTCGTCACCTCGAAGATCGTTTCCAAGGCCGAGGGCAGGATCGTCCGGGCCGCCGACCGCGAGGCCGCCATAGACGCCGAGACCGTGCGGGTCGTGGCCCGGCGCGGGACGCTGCGGATCGTGGAGAACCGGCAGGGTCTGGTCATGGCCGCCGCCGGGGTCGACGCCTCGAACACCCGGGCCGGGACCGTACTGCTGCTGCCCGAGGACTCCGACGCCTCCGCCCGGGCCATCCGGGACGGGCTGCGGGACGCCCTCGGCGTGGAGGTCGGCGTCGTCGTCACGGACACCTTCGGGCGGCCCTGGCGCAGTGGGCTGACCGATGTCGCGATCGGTGCGGCCGGGGTGCGGGTGCTGGACGATCTGCGCGGCGGGACGGACGCGTACGGCAATCCGCTCAGCGCCACGGTCGTGGCCACGGCGGACGAGCTGGCCGCTGCCGGGGACCTGGTCAAGGGCAAGGCGGAGGGGCTGCCGGTCGCCGTGGTGCGGGGGCTGCCGCACGTGGTGGCCCCCGATGACGAGGACTCCCCGGGCGCTCGTGCGCTCGTGCGGAGTGCGGCCGACGACATGTTCCGGCTCGGGACGTCGGAGGCGGTCCGTGAAGCGGTGACACTGCGGCGTACGGTGCGCGAGTTCACCGACGAGCCGGTGGATCCGGGGGCCGTGCGGCGGGCCGTGGCCGCGGCGGTGACCGCGCCTGCCCCCCACCACACGACGCCGTGGCGGTTCGTGCTGCTGGAGTCCGCCGAGTCGCGGACCCGCTTGCTCGACGCGATGCGGGACGCGTGGATCGAGGATCTGCGGCGCGACGGCAAGAGCGAGGACTCGATCGCCCAGCGGGTGCGGCGCGGCGATGTTCTGCGCAACGCGCCGTACCTGGCGGTGCCGTGCCTGGTGATGGACGGCTCGCACACATACGGGGACGAGCGCCGCGACACCGCGGAGCGCGAGATGTTCGTCGTCGCGGCGGGTGCGGGCGTGCAGAACTTCCTGGTGGCGCTGGCGGGTGAGCGGCTGGGGTCGGCGTGGGTGTCCTCGACGATGTTCTGCCGGTCCGTGGTGCGGGAGGTGCTGTCGCTGCCGTCGTCCTGGGATCCGTTGGGGGCGGTGGCTGTGGGGCATGCGGCGGGGGTGCCTCGGGAGCGGGGCGTTCGGGATGTGGAGGCGTTTCTCACCGTGCGGTGAGGCGGGGGTCGTGCGGGGTGGTGGGTGCCGTCGGGTGCCGCTGCGCGGGGCTTTTCCCCTACCCGCCCCTTCCCGAAACCGGGGCGCCGCCCCGGGCCCCTTGTCCTCGAGCGCCGGAGGAGCTGGATTCGGGGCTCCGCCCCGGACCCCGCTCCTCAAACGCCGGAGGGGCTGGAAGCACTGACGCCGGAGAGGCCGGGAACAAAAGCCTTGCGTCATGCGCGCGAGCTGCGGCCCGACTCCGTCCGGGCGGTGCACTTCGCCGTGGACGAGGCGCGCGCCCAACGGCTCGCCGAGGTGTGGGAGTCGACGTCCGCGACCTCCGTCGAACTGGAGCTGGTGGCGTGCCCGGACCGCCGGCTGCGCCACGCGATGAAGGAACTCGCCGTCCGGAGCACACAGGACGGGCAGAGCGCCCTGACGGTGCTCGTGCCACGGCGGACGTACGCCAACGCTGAGGCCCCGGCGACCGGAACGCTGGGTGGCCGGGGCCGGTCACAGGTTCACGATGTCGCCCGGGGTCATCCTCGGGGCCCGGCGTTTCGGGGTGTGGCCCGAGAGCAGGATCAGTCGGGTCGCCCGGTGGCGCTGGCCCTCGTACGGGGTCAGCAGGGACAGCATCTCCTTGTCGTCCGCGTCGCGGTTGTCCGCCAGGGCGTGGCCCACGATGCCCGGGAGGTGCAGGTCGCCGACCGTGACCGCGTCCGGTGCGCCGTTCGAGCGCTGGAGGGTCTCGGCCGAGGTCCAGGGACCGATGCCGGGGATCAGTTCCAGGCGGGTCAGTGCCTCGGGGAGGTTCATCGTCGCCGCCTCCTCCAGTCGGCGGGCCACGCGGACCGCGCGCAGGATCGTCGACGATCGCTTGGCGTCGACGTTCGCCCGGTGCCATTCCCAGGACGGGATCATCGCCCAGCCCCGCGGGTCCGGCATGACGTGCAGACCCAGTTCCGCGGTGGGTCCGGGGGCGGGGGTGCCGAAGCGACGGACCAGGTGGCGCCAGGCGCGGTACGCCTCGTCCGTGGTGACCTTCTGCTCCAGGATCGAGGGGATCAGCGACTCCAGGACCAGGCCCGTGCGCGTCAGCCGCAGGCCGGGTCGGCGGTGCCGGGTCAGGGCGAGCAGGCGGTGGCGGGGGACGAAGGCGTCCGGGTCGTCGTCCGCACCCAGGAGTGCGGGCAGCCCCGCCAGCAGCCAGTTGGCGCCGGGGCCCCAGGCCGCCGCCTCGATCCGGTCGCCGCGTGCCGCGACGCGCAGGGTGCCGGGGCCCTCGGGCGTGCGGGTGGCCCGCCAGAACGTGCCGCCCGCGACCATCCGGAACGTGGGGTCCGCCGGACCCCGGCGCAGGGGGCCGAGGACCAGGTGGAGGTCGAGCGGGCCGGGTGGGGTCCACTCCCGGGTCAGCGGCGGGCCGTCGTGCGAGGGCGAAGACGCCTGCCGCACCGGGGCGGCAGTCTGGTGCGGCAGCGCCGCTCGCGCGGTGCGGGGAGCGAATCGTCCTGCCACGGGGCCTCGGTGTTCTCGGTGCTATCGGTGTTCTCGGTGTTCTCGGTGTTCTCGGTGCGGGGGTGCCGTCCTCTTGAGGATACGGGTACGGGTACGCGCCCTACTGGTCCGAGGAGAAGCGGACCGAGGCGTCCGGCAGGACAGCGCCGCACCAGATCCTGATCCCGTCGCGCAGTTCGTTGTCCGCGCCCACCTGCGCCCCGTCGCCGATCACCGCGCCCGCCAGCACCGTACGGTCGCCGATCCTGGCACCGGTCCCGACCAGGGAGTCCGTGATGACCGCGCCCGCTTCGACGACCGCGTCGGCCAGGATCGTCGAGCCGTCTATTCTCGCGCCCGCGCCGATCACCGCGCCGGCACCCACCACCGTGCCGCCGGTGAGCTTGGCGTCCGGGGCCACGGAGGCGGTCGGCAGGACCAGCCGGTCGCCGCAGCGGCCGGGGACCGCCGGGGACGGGGCGCGGCCGAGTACGAGGTCGGCGGAGCCGCGGACGAAAGCCTGGGGAGTGCCGAGGTCCAGCCAGTACGTGGAGTCGACCATGCCCTGGAGGTGGGCGCCGGAGGCGAGCAGTCCGGGGAAGGTCTCGCGTTCGACGGAGACCGGGCGGCCCGCCGGGATGGAGTCGATGACCGAGCGCCGGAAGATGTACGCCCCGGCGTTGATCTGGTCGGTGACGATCTCTTCCGGCGTCTGCGGTTTCTCCAGGAAGGCCGTGACCCGGCCTGTCGCGTCGGTCGGTACGAGGCCGAAGGCGCGTGGGTCCTCGACCCGGGTCAGGTGGAGGGAGACGTCCGCCCCGGAGGCGGTGTGCGAGGTGACCAGGGCCCGGATGTCGAGCCCGGTCAGGATGTCGCCGTTGAAGATCAGGACCGGCTCGTCCGGCCCCGAGGACAGCTTCGGCGCGACGTTGCGGATGGCTCCGCCGGTGCCGAGCGGCTCCTGCTCGGTGACGTACTCGATGTGCAGGCCGAGCGAGGAACCGTCGCCGAAATACGGCTCGAAGACCTCCGCCAGGTAGGACGTGGCGAGCACGATGTGCTCCACCCCGGCCGCCCTGGCCCGCGCCAGCTGGTGGGTGAGGAAGGGGACCCCCGCCGCCGGAACCATGGGCTTCGGGGTGTGCACCGTGAGCGGGCGCAGCCGGGTGCCTTTGCCACCGACCAGGAGGATCGCTTCTTTTGCCTCTGTCACAGCACCGTCTCTGCTTCCTGCTGGGGCCTGGCCTGGTTGTGGCTGGCCAGTCTAAGCAGACCGGTCGGAAACGCCCCGGTCAGCGGCCCTGCAGTTTGGCGGAGCTGGTCCGGGCCTTGCCGAGCTTCTTGTACAGACGCGCTCCGGGACATTCGGTTGCGAAGCCGTCCCGATGGCCCGAGATGACGTTCATCTTGACCTTCTTGCCCTTCTTGTACTTGCCGCTTCCGCCGGAGACGAGGGTGACCTTGCCCTTGGGGTTGGCCCCGTACAGTCCGAGCTTCCAGGCGGTGAGCTTGGAGACGGCGGTCACCGCGGCGGCGGGCGGGTTGGTGGAGGAGTAGGTCCCCAGCACCGCGACGCCCATGGTGTTGGTGTTGAAGCCCAGGGTGTGGGCGCCCAGGACGGCTTTGGAGACGCCTCCGGCCCGGCCCTCGTAGATGTTTCCGCACTTGTCGACGGCGAAGTTGTAGCCGAAGTCGCGCCAGCCGCTGCTCTTGACGTGGTAGCGGTAGATGCTGCGGAGCACCGAAGGGGCCTGCTTGCAGGTGTAGTTGTTGCCGCTCGCGCTGTGGTGCACGAAGGCTGCCTTGACGGACTTGGTGTACGCGAAGTTGCGCTCGCGGAGCTTCTCGTCCGCACCCCAGCCCTTGCGGGTGATGATCTTCGGCCGGGGTCCGATGTACGGCTTCGCCCCGGCCGCGACGATCGCCGCCTCCTCCGTCGCCGCCTTGGTCAGCGCGGGGATGACGGCCGCACCGAGCGGCGCGAGGTCCGCGTTGACGGCCGAGGTCGCGGCGGATTCGGCGGTGAGCGCCTCCGGCACGACCGCCGTCTTCCTCGGTGGCACCGGCTTGACGGTGAACGCCGCCGGGGTGACGGTCCGGCCGGCGGGGGCGTCGGCGGCGGGCTCCGGCGCGGGGTCCTCGCCGGGGTCGACGAGTTCGAGGCGCAGCCCTTCGGGGAGTGGCACGGCGGCGGTCCAGTGCTGCGGATCGGCCGCTTCCGGGCGTACGCGTACCTCCACGCCGTCCGAGTCGCCGACCCAGAGCGGGGCGGTCGCTCCGCGCACGGCGCCGGACGCCCGCTCGGCGCTGCCCAGGTCGGCGGCGTGCTCGGCGTTGTGGGTCTCGACGTCCTGCCAGTCCGACCAGTTCGCGCCGCCGGTAGCCCGGGTGCGGACCTGGACCGTGCCGTGGAGTTCGGCTCGGGCGTCGTCCCAGACGACGCCCACCAGGGAGAACGGCCGGGCCGTCCGCCGGTCCAGCCCCTGGCCGGACACCGCCGGGCCCATGGCCCGGTCGGTCGGTGCGGCAAGAGGCTCCAGGGGCAGGGACTGCGTGGAGCCCGCGAGCGTGGCCGCACGGGTCTCACCGGTGCGCGGCGGGGCGGCCTCGCGGACTTCGGGGGCACCCTCTTCGTTCGCTTCGTCGGGGGCGACTTCGGCCCGGGCCGACGGCGGGCCGGACCCGGGCGACTCGTCGAGGGACAGGGAAGGAGGTCGGGCCGAGGCGGAGTGTTCGGCCGGGGCGGACAGGGCGGGGGCGGCGAGCGGCAGGGTGAGGGCTGCCGCGCAGGTGACGCCGACTGAGGTGACCAATAGTGCACGCATACACATGATCCTGGCCATATAGTCATGAGTCCGGCGACCCGGATATCGGCCCCGACGTGACGCACCGTCGGCCGAACCGGTGTACGTGACACCCGTTCAGCCCGTCCCGCACAGCGCCCCCGCGTACGCTTGCGCGGATGAACTCCAGCGACCGCACCCCTGCCGACCTGCTGCGATCCGCCCTCGCCGCGGACCCCACCCGACCTCTGGTCACCTTCTACGACGATGCCACCGGAGAACGCGTCGAACTGTCGGTGGCCACCTTCGCCAATTGGGTGGCCAAGACCGCCAATCTGCTCCAGGGCGACCTCGCCGCGGAGCCGGGCGACCGGCTCGCCCTGCTGCTCCCGGCGCACTGGCAGTCCGCGGTCTGGCTGCTCGCCTGCTCCTCCGTCGGGGTCGTCGCCGATGTCCAGGGCGACCCGGCCGCCGCCGATCTCGTCGTGACCGGCCCGGACACCCTGGAGCGGGCGCGGGCCTGCCGGGGTGAACGCGTCGCCCTCGCCCTGCGTCCGCTGGGTGGCCGGTTCCCGCAGGCGCCCGAGGGGTTCGCGGACTACGCGGTGGAGGTGCCGAGTCAGGGCGACCGCTTCGCGCCCTTCGCCCCGGTGGACCCCGAGGCGCCCGCGCTGGCCGTCGGCGGGACCGAGCTGACGGGTGCGCGGCTCGTCGCCCGGGCCCGGGAGGACGCCGACGCCCTCGGACTCGTACCGGGGTCCCGGCTGCTCACCGGGCGTACGTACGACACCTGGGAAGGGCTGAGTGCCGGACTCTTCGCGCCACTGGCGGCCGGCGGGTCCGTGGTGCTCTGCCGCCACCTCGGGCAGCTCGACGCGGATGGGTTGGCCAAGCGGACCAGGAGCGAGCGGGTCACCAACACCGCGGTATGACAAGCGCCCTGAGGTGCACTCGTCCGGCCCACAGCGGGCCGAGTCCTCGGCAAACGGCTCCGGAGCGGGTAGATGATCGGGCGGTACAGACCACTCTCCTGGCCGTGCACAACCAAGCGTGAGTTTCAGCCGTCTACCCCTGCGACCGGCGGCCCCTCGCGCCGCCGAACGTGAAGGATGGACGCAGACGTGACCGACAGTGCTGGCCCGCCGTCCGACCCGGACCACCCGGCCGGGGACAAGTCGCAGGGCAGGTCGCAGGAAGAGTCCGGACCCGAGGACGTGCCCTCCGAGGACGTGGCCCCCGAGGACGGTTCATCACAGGGTGATGCCCAGCGGGACGAGGCCCCGGCGCCCGGGGAAGCCCCAGCGCCCGGAGAAGCCCCGGAGGCCCTGAAACCCGCGGAAACCCAGGGGCCCGCGGAAACCCCGCGGGCCTCGGACACTCCGGAAGTCTCGGAGTCCCCGGCTCCGGCTCCGGCCGCAGCGAAGCCCGAGCCCGAGTCCGGGATGGAGGCGGGTCCCGAGCCCGGGGGCGGCGCCGGCGTGCAGACCTGGGCCGACCGGCCCAAGGACGGCATCGTCGCGGCGGGCAAGAGCAACTGGCTGCGCTGGACCGCGCTCGCCGCTTCGTTCCTCGTGCTCGTCGCCGCGGGTACGGGCTGGTGGCTCTACAAGAAGCTCGACGGGAACATCACCACCGACACGAGCGCCGCCGCCGAGCTCAAGGCGTACGAGAAGGAACGGCCGGCCCCGGTCGTCATGGACGCCCAGAACATCCTGCTCATCGGGTCCGACAGCCGGGCCGGGGACAACAGCGAGTACGGCCGGGACGACGGCGGCAGCCAGCGCTCCGACACCACGATCCTGCTGCACCTCGCGGCGGACCGGAAGAGCGCGACAGCCGTGTCCCTCCCCCGTGACCTGATGGTGGAGATCCCCAGCTGCCGCACCGCGGACGACAAGGAGACGCGGAAGCAGTTCACCCAGTTCAACAGCGCGTTCGAGCTGGGCGGCACCGCCTGCACGATCCGTACGGTGGAGCGGATGACCGGCATCCGTGTCGATCACCACATGGTCGTCGACTTCAACGGCTTCAAGGACATGGTCGACGCCGTGGACGGGGTCGAGATCTGCCTCAAGGAGCCGATCGACGACAAGGACGCACACCTGGAGCTGCCGGCCGGCCGGCAGAAGCTGAACGGCGAGGAGGCGCTCGGCTACGTACGGGCGCGCAAGACCATCGGCGACGGCAGCGACACCGAACGCATAGAGCGCCAGCAGCAGTTCCTGGGCGCCCTGGTGAACAAGATGCAGAGCAACGGCGTCCTGCTCAACCCGACGCGGCTCTACCCGGTGCTGGACGCGGCGACCAAGTCGCTGACCACGGACCCGGGGCTGGACTCGCTGCGCGACCTGTACGACCTGGTGCGCGGGATGCGCAACGTGCCGACCGAGCAGGTGCAGTTCCTGACCGTGCCACGGCAGCCGTACCGTAACGACGCGAACCGGGACGAACTCATCGAACCGGACGCGGGTGACCTGTTCAAGCAACTCCGCGAGGACCGGCCCGTCGCCGTGGTCCCGGCCGACGAACTGAAGGAAGCACGGCAGGACCAGGCAGGGAAGCAGGACGGGAAACCGGACGACACGGGGTCCGGGAGTCCGACGCCCACACCTACCTATTCGGGTTCGAGTGCGGCGGACGACCTGTGCAAGCAGTAAAGCAATTGCCAAGACACCGAACACAATCGACGCCTAATGGGAAGAATGCCCGGTTGTAAGGAGCGTGGAATGTGTCACGCACGTCGCTCGACGCGGAATCGGCCGGATAGTGTGACGCGATCCGGTGCTTCCGGCCGTCAGGTCGTGCGCTGCTGGAGCGAAGGAACGAGCGCCTTGCCGGGGGAGGGCGCCTCGCGTGGCACCGACGGAGGACGCAGGCAACCGTGGACGCGCACAGTCGTGGACGGGCGGACGATATCGACCCCGCCGACCAGTGGGTACTCAACCCGCACACCGGTAATTACGAATTGCGACTGGATCACTCCGCTGGGGAGTCGGGCGGCCCTTCGCGTACGGCTACAACCGAGGGAACAGGCCGCCGCGGCGGCTCCCGGACCGATTCGTCCCGCGAGGGTTCGGGGCGTGAGGGTTCGGGGCGCCGCGGTGCCGGTTCGCGTGAGCGCGAGCGCGAGGGCGCCCAGGTACCCGGTCAGCGCAGCCGCCGCGGCTCCCAGGGGGGACGCGGAGCCACCGAACCGCCGGCGGCCGGCCGCCGGAAGCGCAAGCCGGAGAAGTCGCGCAAGAAGAAGGCGCTGCTGTGGACGGGCGGGGTCATGGCGTTCGTCGTGGTCGCCGGCTCGATAGGCACGTACGTCCTGTACCAGAAGCTCAACGGGAACATCGACGCCATCGACGTGGGTGACGCCGGCAGCAAGAACGTCGTCACCGAGGGCCCGATAAACATCCTGGTCATCGGCACCGACAAGCGCACCGGCAAGGGCAATGAGGGGTACGGCGACAAGGGCAGCGAGGGCCACGCCGACACCACCATCCTGTTCCACGTCTCCGAGGACCGGACCAACGCGACGGCGATGAGCATCCCGCGCGATCTGATGACCGAGGTCCCCGAGTGCGAGTCGAAGGGAGCGGACGGCGACTCCACGGTCATCCCCGGCACCCCGAACGCGCGCTTCAACACCAGCCTCGGCCAGAACGGCCGCAACCCCGGCTGCACCATGGAGACGGTCGAGAACATCACCGGCGTCAAGCCCCACCACTTCATGATGGTCGACTTCAACGCGGTCAAGGATCTGACGGCCGCGGTCGGCGGCGTCAAGGTCTGCATGGCGAAGCCGATCGACGACCCGAAGTCCCATCTGAAGCTGCCCCGGGGCGAGTCGAAAGTGCAGGGCGAGCAGGCGCTGGCCCTGCTGCGCACCCGGGACAGCTTCGGCAACCGGAGCGACCTCGACCGGATCAAGGTGCAGCAGCAGTTCCTCGGCTCGATGATCCGCGAGATGAAGTCGAACGACACCCTGACCAACCCGAAGAAGCTGTACTCGCTCGCCGACGCGGCCACCAACGCCCTGACGGTCGACACGGGCATCGGCGACGCGCAGAAGCTGATGACGCTGGCCCAGGAGATCGGCAAGGTCGACACGAAGAACATCAGCTTCCTCACGATGCCGGTCATAGACAACCCGGCCGAGCCGAAGCCCATCACCGTGGTCGTGGACCCGGTCAAGGGCGAGCAGCTCTTCGCGATGATGCGCTCCGACACCTCGCTGACCGAGGTGAAGCAGAAGGAGAAGGCCGCCAAGGGCAAGCAGGCGGCCCTGCTCAAGGGCCCGAAGGCCGAGGCCGCCGACGTACGCGTGGACGTCCTCAACGGCGGTGAGATCCCCGGCGCGGCGGGCTCGACCGTCACCTGGCTCCAGAACGAGCAGGGGGTGCTGAAGTCCACCAACAAGGCCAACGCACCCGAGAAGATCAAGAAGACGACACTGGAGTACGCGCCGAACCAGGCCGATCAGGCCCGGGCGCTCGCCGAGATCATGGGGCTGCCCGCTACGGCCATGAAACAGGGCACCACCGACGCCGAGGGACTCGAGGCGATGGTGCTCACGCTGGGGGCGGACTTCAAGGGCGCGGGCCAGCTCATCACCGGGCCGGTGAAGGTGCCGAAGGACATCGAGAAGGCAAGCGCCGACAAGGCGGTATGCGCCGAGTGACACCGGGTCACCGCGCCACAGCGGAAATCTGAACAGCATGGGGGGTCCGGTGGGACGGAGCAGCACGCCCGGGGGGCGGACGCGATCACGCGTCCGCAGCGCCGATCAACTCGGCCGGGACGAGAGCCCGCACGAGGGCGACGGGCCGGGGAACGACGGTGATGGGCCGGGGGGCCGTGAGGCGTCGGAGGGCGACCGTCGGGCGGCGAAGGGCCGGGGCAGCGCCCAGGGGCGCAGCAGCCGCCGGGCGCCCAGGAGCGCCAAGCGGCGCGTACTGCGCTGGAGCGCCACCCTGCTCTCGGTGCTGATACTTGCCACCGGCGCGGCCGGTTACCTCTACTACGATCACCTCAACGGCAACATCAAGAAAGAGGATCTGACCCTCGGCGACAAGCAGATGGCCGATCACAAGGCCAACGCCGCCGGGCAGACCCCGCTCAACATCCTGCTCATCGGTTCCGACGCCCGGAACTCCAAGGCCAACCAGAAGCTGGGCGGGGCGAAGGAGACCTTCGGCGCACGTCCGCTGGCCGATGTGCAGATGCTGCTCCACGTCTCCGCGGACCGCAGCAACCTCTCCGTGATCAGCATGCCGCGCGACACCATGCTGAAGATGCCCAAGTGCACGGCCCCGGACGGTGAGGTCTTCCCGGCCAGCACCACGGACGTGCAGACCAACGAGAGCCTGGGCCGCGGTGGTCCGGGGTGCACGGTGGCCACCTGGTACGAGCTGACCGGCATCAGGATCGACCACTTCATGATGATCGACTTCGCCGGTGTGGTCTCGATGGCCGACGCGATCGGCGGCGTCCCGGTCTGCGTCGACGCCAACATCAACTCCCGTGGCCGGGACGGCAAGGGCTCCGGGCTGAAGCTGGAGAAGGGCACCACCTCCATCAAGGGCGAGCGGGCCCTCCAGTGGCTGCGCACCCGGTACGGCTTCGAGGACAACACCGACCTGGGGCGGGCGAAGGCCCAGCACCAGTACATGAACTCCATGGTCCGCGAGCTGCGCAAGGGCACCAAGCTCACCGACCCGGCGAAGCTGATGAACCTCGCCGAGGCGGCCACCGAGGCGCTGACGGTCGACGAGGGCCTCGATACGGTCAAGAAGCTCTACGACCTGGCCGAGGTGTTCAAGAAGGTCCCCACGAAGCGCATCACGATGTCGACCATGCCCAACGTGTACGGCACCGGCACGAACAGCGGCCGGGTCTACCCGAAGGCGGGCGACGCGGAGCAGCTGTTCCGGATGGTCCGCGACGACGTCCCGCTGGACGGCAAGGCCTCCAAGCGGAAGAAGCCGGAGGCCACGAAGGACCCGTCGGCTCCGGTCGGCGAGATCGCGGTCGCCGTGCGGAACGGGACCGCCACGGACGCGCTCGGGCCGGCCTCGGGGCGCGCCGGTGATGTGGCGGACCAGCTGAAGGGCGCGGGCTTCGCGAAGGCCGCCGTCGACCCAGGCGATGTGACCGGAGCGGCACGGACGGCGGTCCTGTATCCGAGCGCGGATCTGGAGGGCGACGCGCAGGCGGTCGCCAAGGCGCTCGGGGTTCCGCTGTCGCAGGCGAAGAGGTCCACCGACGTCTCGGGGATCTCGCTCGTCGTGGGCGCGGACTGGCGCGAGGACGGGACCTACCCGGTGTCCAAGGGCAAGGAGAAGACCCCGGAGTCGGCGGGCGCCCTCAACGGCGACGACGAGAAGGCCTGCATGAAGGTCAACCCGAACTACACCTGGTGACGCCGTAGGCAGGACGTACGAGGGACGTACGCCGGGCGTGAGCGGCAGGAGGGCCCCACCGCGCGAGCGGTGGGGCCCTCCGTACGCGTCGGGCGCCCGGGGTCAGACGGTCTCGCTGCTGCCGGTCATCGCGGGCCGGCGGCTCGCGATGACCCGCTTGGCCAGGGACCGGGGGCTGGTGAGGAAGCCGAAGCCCCAGCACATGTGCATCGTCGCCAGCGCCACCGGGATCTGTGCGCGGGCCTTCAGCGAGAGGCCCTTGCCCGCGGGCAGCGACCCGGCGACGATCGCGGCCACGTAGCCGCCGGGGACGAGAAGGGCCCACGGGGTGACGGCCGCGCCCAGGACCAGGCCCGCCGCGATGGCGACGACGGCGGTCGGCGGGGCCAGGTAGCGGAGGTTGATCGAGCCGGAGTGGTAGCGGGCGACGACGTGGCGCCAACGGCCGTAGTCCTTGTACTGCTTGGCGAGCGCCTTCACCGAGGGGCGCGGCCGGTACTGGACCTTCAGCTCGGGCGAGAACCAGATCAGCCCGCCGGCCTCGCGGATGCGGAAGTTCAGCTCCCAGTCCTGGGCGCGGATGAACTCGACGTTGTAGCCCTCGGCCCGCTCCAGGGCCTCTCGGCGAAAGACGCCCAGGTAGACGGTCTCGGCGGGGCCCGCCTGGCCGCCGGTGTGGAAGGCGGCGTTGCCGACGCCGATCTTCGAGGTCATCGCGGCGGCGACGGCGTCCTCCCAGGCGTTCTCGCCCTCGGCGTGCATGATGCCGCCGACGTTCTGCGCGCCGGTCTCCTCCAGGAGGCGGACGGCGGTCGCGATGTAGTTCGGCGAGAGCATGCCGTGGCCGTCGACCCGTACGACGACGGGGTGGCGGGAGGCCTTGATCGCCGCGTTGAGGGCGGCGGGGGTGCGGCCGGTGGGGTTGGGCACGGTGTGGACCCGGGGGTCCTCGGCGACCAGCTCGGCGGCGATCTCGTCCGTCCGGTCGGCGGAGGGGCCGAGCGCGATCACGACCTCCATCTCACCGGGGTACTCCTGCTCCAGGATGTGCCGGACCGAGTTCCTGAGATGACGTTCCTCGTCGAGCACCGGCATGATCACGGAGACGGCGGGGTACTGCGCGGCAGACATGTGGTCCTCGGGTGGTCCTCGGGGGCGCCGGGGGCGCCGCACCGCGGAAGGCGGGCGCCCCGGGAGGTGGCGTTATTCGGCCGCCACGTTACCGCGAATGGGGGATACCGGTGCGCGCCGCCGGGTCGTGGGCCGGGGCGGAGATCGTATGGGCCTACCGTGCGATGGTCCCCTTGCACCGCAGAGGTGTCTCCCTTGCACCCCGGAGGTGTCTCCCCCGTGCCCGCACCGCAACGACCGCAGCGTCCGCCGCATCCCCGCGCCACTCCCCCGCGAGGCCGTCCGCCGCAGGGCACCCGGCCGGTCCGCCGCCGGGAGCAGGACGAGCGGCCACGTTGGGGCATGCGGGTGGCCACGGGCCTGTCGGTGCTGGTGCTGGGGGCCGGCGGGATCGGTCACGCGGTGGTGAGCAGCCTGGAGGGCGGGATCGGGCGGGTCGATCCGTTCAAGGACATGAAGAACCGCCCCCAGGGGGGCCACGGCACGAATCTGCTGCTCGTCGGCACCGACGGCCGGGACACGATCACCAAGGCCGAGAAGAAGAAGTACCGGCTCGGCGGCGCACCCTGCCACTGCACCGACACGATCATGCTGGTCCATCTGTCGGCCGACCGGCAGCGGGCGAGCGTCGTCAGCCTCCCCCGGGACAGCTACGCCGAGATGCCCGCCCACACCGACCGCACCACCGGCAAGCACCACGAGAGCCACCCGGTGAAGCTGAACGCCGCGTACGCGGAGGGCGGGCCCACGCTGACCGTGCGGACCGTCGAGAACATGACCAAGGTCAAGATCGACCACTATCTGGAGGTCGACTTCACCAGCTTCATGAAGACGGTCGACGCGGTGGGCGGGGTGAAGATCTGCACGGCGCGGCCGATGAAGGACTCGTACACGGGTCTGGACCTCCCGGCGGGGACCCATGAGCTGGACGGTGGCCGGGCGCTCCAGTACGTGCGCTCGCGCCATGTGGACATCGGCTCCGACCTGGGCCGGATGCAGCGCCAGCAGAAGTTCATGGCGGCGCTGATCAAGCAGGCGACGAGCAGCGGGGTGCTGCTGAACCCGGTGAGGTTCCAGCAGGTCTCCGCCTCGGCGCTCGGCTCGGTCCGGGCGGACGAGGGCTTCGGTTCGGAGCAGCTGCTGGCGCTCGGCAAGGCGATGAAGGACTTCGGGCCGGCCTCGTCGGAGTTCGCCTCCGTGCCCGTCGGCAACCCCAGCTTCCCGGTCAAGGGCATCGGCTCGACGGTGCGGTGGGACGCGGAGAAGGCGAAGAAGCTGTTCCAGGCCCTGCGCGAGGACAAACCACTGGCCCCGTCGAAGCCGAAGCCCGCGGCAGGTCCGAAGAAGTCTCCGGCCACGCTCGTGGACGTGGCGCCGAAGGATGTCCGGGTGCAGGTCTACAACGGGACCCCGAAGGCCGGCCTCGGCCGGACGGTGGACGCGGCGCTGCGGGCCACCGGGTTCACCACCACCGATGCCCCGCTCAACGGGGAGTCGAGGGGTCTGAAGCGGACGCTCGTGGAGTACGACCCGCGTTGGGACCGCTCGGCGAAGTCCCTGACCACGGCCCTGCCCGGGAGCGAGCTGAAGGCGGTGAAGGGCCAGGGCCCGCAGATGAAGGTGACGGTGGGCTCGGACTTCACGAAGGTGCGGCCGGTGAGGACGGAGAGCCGGCAGACGGGCGAGTTCTCCACGATGACGGGCGACGAGGTGGTCTGCCCGTAGAGCTCCTGGGAACCGTTCGTCGCGGGGCTCGCTTCCGCCTCAGTCGTCGATGCCGTCGGCGGCGCGCCTCTCGCGCAGTTCCTTGATCGCGCGGCGGCGGGCGAGCCGGTGGGTGCGCCGGATCTGCGCCTCCTGGTAGCGCCGGTCGTCGCGCTCGGTCTCGGGGATCACCGGCGGTACGCGGCGCGGCTTGCCGTCCCCGTCGACGGCGGCGAAGACGAGATAGGCGCTGCCGACCTGCTGGGCGGGGGTCGACTCGTTCCAGCGTTCGGCCATCACCCGGACGCCGACCTCCATCGAGGAGCGGCCGGTCCAGTTGACCTGCGCGCGTACGTGAACGAGGTCGCCGACCCTGACCGGCTCCAGGAACACCATCTCGTCCATCGAGGCGGTCACGGCGGGCCCGCCGGAGTGCCGGCCCGCCACCGCGCCCGCGGCGTCGTCGACCAGTTTCATGATCACGCCACCGTGTACCGTGCCGAGGAGGTTGGTGTCGCTGCCGGTCATGATGTGGCTGAGGGTGGTCCGGGACGCCGCGGTCGGCTTGCCCGGAATCTCGCCCTCCGGGCGGCTGGTCTGGTCTGTCATACGATCCACCTTATGCGGGGCGTCGGCCCCGTGGAATGCATCAGCTTCGCAACAGCCCTGGCCCAATTTCCCCTACACCCTGTAAGAGCTGTGGGGCGGCGCGGCACACTGAGCGAATGAACGATTGGCCCGATCGACGGACCGGCGACCGCAGCGAACGCTACGGCCGGGGCAGCGCCAACCCCCAGCCCGAGAGTGCGCGGGCGATGCCGCACATCCAGCGCCGTCCGACCCCGCCGCAGAGGCCGTCGGCCCCGCCGCAGGTGCCGCCGCAGAGCCAGGGATACGACGACCGCCACCAGGGCGGCGGTTACGGCAACAGCCCCGACCCCGGGTACGACAACGGCTACAGCACGGGCCAGGTCTACGGCTCGGGCGGCGGTTCGGGCGGCCGGGGCGGCGGAGGCGGCCGTCGCGGCGGCGGTGACGGGGGTTACGTCCAGGGCCGCCCGGCCCCGGACTGGCGCCGCCGGATCAAGCTCGGCGCCCTGACCCTGGTGGTCGTGGTGCTCACGGTCTCGATCTCGACGTACTTCTGGGCCGACTCGAAGCTGAAGCGTGAGGTCGACCTCTCCAAGGTCATCGAGCGCCCGGAGTCCGGCGACGGAACGAACTACCTGATCGTCGGGTCCGACAGCCGCGAGGGCATGTCGGCCGAGGAGAAGAAGCGGCTGCGCACCGGTTCGGCCGAGGGCAAGCGGACCGACTCGATGATGATCCTGCACGACGGCTCCAACGGCCCGACACTGATCTCGCTGCCGCGCGACTCCAACGTCGAGATCCCGTCGTTCGTGGGGTCCGAGTCCGGGAAGAAGTTCCAGGGCACCGGCCGCCAGGTGAAGCTGAACGCCGCCTACGCCGAGGACGGCCCCGAACTGCTGGTGCGCACGGTGGAGTTCAACACCGGGCTGCACATCGACCACTACGTCGAGATCGGCTTCGGCGGCTTCGCGAAGATCGTGGACGCGATCGGCGGGGTCGAGCTGGACATCCCGAAGGCCTTCAAGGACAAGAAGTCCGGGGCCGACTTCCAGGCCGGCGAGCAGACGCTGAACGGTGAGCAGTCCCTGGCCTTCGTCCGAACGCGCTACGCGTTCGCGGGCAGCGACCTGGACCGTACGAAGAACCAGCAGAAGTTCCTCGCGGCGCTGGCGAGCCAGACGGCGACCCCGTCCACGATCATCAACCCGTTCAAGCTGTACCCGACGATGGGCGCGGGCCTGGACACGCTGATCGTGGACAAGGACATGTCGCTCTGGTCGCTGGCCAACATGTTCTTCGCGATGAAGGGCGTCACCGGCGGCGAGGGCACGTCGATGAACATCCCGATCTCGGGCACCGTCGGCTCCAACCTCGCCTGGGACAAGGCCAAGGTGAAGCAGTTGGTGGAGCAGCTCAACAACGACGAGAAGGTCACGGTCAAGGGCGACTGAGGCCACGAGCAGACGCGTCGAGGGGCGCCGGGCTGTTGCCCGGCGCCCCTCCGTCGCCCGGGGTCGCTACGTGCCGAAGGTGATGTTGCCCTTCTCGTCCATCACGGGATGGATCCTGGAGGGGCCGTAGTCGTCCACGTCCGACGGGCGCGACTTCTCCGGCCCGTCCGGCCCGATCCGCATCACACGCTCGACCCGGACCACCTCGAACCGACGCCCACGCAACACGAGTTCGTTGGGCCTCCGGCGCGCGGTGAACTTCTTGGCGGCCCGCGCGTGGAGGGCCGCCTCCTTCTCGTCCACCTTCATCCAGGCGGGCAGCTCCGGCATATCAGGCAGGTCCGGCAGTTGGGGCACGGGCCGGGTGAGATGGTGGACGAGAGCGCGGCGGGCGCCCTGCGGGGTCGAGTACTGTCCGGTCACCATCGACCAGGTCAACTCCTTGCGCTCCACCACCCGGAACGTCGTCGGGAGGAGCACGACCCCGGGGTGGGTGGTCAACGCCCGCCGGGAGTCGGCCCGTACGTTCTCGGGGAAGCGGGTGGCGGTGTAGGAGTGCCGCAGCAGCCCGGCCCGGTCGATCCCCTCGGTCAGCCCGACGGCAGCCGCGTGGTCGACCACGAAGCCCTCGGTGCGGCAGGGGTCCGGCGCGTCCAGGTCCCAGCTGTCCTCGTCCGGGTCGGTGACCCGGGGCGGCTCCAGACGGTCGCCGCCGATCCGGGCGAACTCGTCGGCGCGCACGACCCGGTAGCGGACGCCGTCCGCCGACACCTCGTCTGTCGCCTCGGTCTCCAGCCGCGCCACGGCGTCCAGCAGCGAGCGCCGCACCACCGGGTCCTCGATGTCGTCCCTCGCCCTGAACCAGAGGATCGAGTTGAGCTCGTCCCGGGCCATCTGCGGGAATCCGCAGTCCAGTTCGCCCAGCAGCCGCCAGCGCGGCCGGTCGCCGCGCCGCTGCTCGGCGAGCCCGAACAGGGGCCCCCGGACCACGATGTTCGGGTACTTGCGAACCGAGGCGAACGCGTCCGCCTCGGTGACCTCGGAGACCGGGTCGTCGCGATGGGTGACGTTGATCGTGAGGTGGTCCGGCGATTTCTCCGGGTGAGCATTCATGTACTCAGTGTGCCGAAGGGGGGTGCCGGTGTCAGGGGTTTCCGCCGTAAAGGGCGTTTGCCGCCCGGAGTTGACGCCGACGAGCGCGCCCGTGGCCCAGCTCCAGCAGGTATTCGAGCTGGCGGCGCAGCACCGGGCGCCCACCGAGCGGTCGCCGGATCGTCACCTCCTCCTGGACGAAGGTGAGCATGGTCAGCGGCTCTCGGCGGAGGATCTCCTGCCGTGCCATCCGGGCCGCGACGTACCGCTCGATCTCGTCGGGCCCGAACGCCGGCCGCCGCATCTCGTAGAGCACGCGGGCGCACTCGACGGCCGGGCGGAGTGACGGATCCCCGGAAATCCACCCGAAATCGCTGCTCGCGCCGGGTCGTGACGCGCCACGACCCGGTGGAGGCTCACCGGGTCGTGGCCCACCGCGACCCGGTGAGCCACGACGTCAACTACCTAAAGAACCAGGAGAAATTACCCAACCCCACCCCACCTGATCCCGGTGGTCAACTGCGGGACGGGGTGGTCACCCACATGGGTGAGATTCACCAACTGGTGTGGATTTCTGGCGGGTTGGCGGGCATATGCTCACGCTGACCACAACCCCAGACATGAGACGGCCCCCGCCGGGACGGCAATCCCGAGCGAGGACCTGACCACCAAGGAAGAGAGAAGCTTCCCGATGGATACCCAGCACGATATCGCCCTCGGCCATGCCCTGACCGGGATTCCCGGGCCCCTCCCGCCCTACGGCGTCATCCACGTCGCGATCCCGCACACCAGCCGCTTCACGATCGTCGGCAACCACCTCGCGCAGCACCCCCGGCTCTCCCTCACCGCGATCGGGATCGGCGTGCACATCCAGTCGCTGCCCGCCGGGTCCAAGGTCGGCATCAAGGCGCTCACGGCCCGCTTCGACGAGGGCGAGACAACGATCGCCTCCGCCCTGCGCGAGCTGGAGACCCACGGCTACCTGCGCCGGACCCGCACGAGGCTGGCGAACGGCCGGATGATCACCCGCACGGTGTTCTGCAACCAGCCGGGTGCGTTGTCGCAGGGCGGGGCGGTGGTAACGCCGATGACGCCTGTGGCGCCTGTGATGCCTGTGATGCCTGACGCTGTGCCCGCACCCCTGCCTGCGCCCGAGCCCACCCCCGTACCGGAAGAAGAGCTCCCGCCCGTCCGCGTACCGTCGCGTATGGCAGAGCTCCCACCGGTCCGCGTACCGTCGCGCATCGCGCCCAAGCCGCCGCGCCGGCCGCTCCCCCAGCCCCGCGAGCTGACCCCGGAGCTACACCGGACCGCCGCCGCGCTCCTCGCCGACCTGCGGCGTCATGCGCCGGAGCTGGTGCTCTCCGAGGACGACGTCGAGGAGCTGGTCCCCGGCGCGGCGGCCTGGCTGGAGCGCGGCGCGCACCTCGACGCCATCCGCCACGCCCTGACGGCCGAGCTCCCGCAGCCTCCGAAGTACCCGGCGAAGATCGTCAGACACCGCCTCACCGTGCTCCTGCCACCGCCGCTCCCCGGCGCCCAGGAGCTGGCCCCGGCCCATCGGACGCCCGTCACCCCCTTCCAGACCTGCGAGGGCTGCGACCGCGCCTTCCGCTCCCCGCATCCGGGCCACTGCCGCGACTGCCGGGCCCAGTACTGGGAGGCGGCCTAGTCAGTACGAAGGGGACGGGCCGCGCTACGTCTGGCGCCGCCGTTCCACGCCCCCGCCGGGCAACCGGGAGGGACGGAGTCCCTCATGAAACGGTTCCCTTCGGTTCGAGTTCGGCGAAGTCCTCGTGGAGGGCGTCGAGATGGCGGCCCGTCGGCACGCCGGCCGGGTCCAGCTCCGCCAGCCGCCAGCCGGGCAACCGCGCCTCGACCTCGGCCGGGAGCGACCCGTCCGCCGGGTCCGCCAGGGCGTACAGCACCCCGAACGCGGTCTCCCTGGCGACCTCGCGGGCCAGCGCGCCGAGGTCCTCGGGGGTGAGCCCGGCGGCGAGGGCCCGGCCGACGGCTTCGGCCGCCGCCCCTTCGGTGCGGTAGGTGTCGACCCACCGCTGGGCGGCCGTGCCCCAGGCGTCGACGTCCTGCCACACCGTCCGCAGGAGGCGGTAGCGGGCGAGCTGCGGCAGCCCCTCCTCCGCCTCGGACTCGGCCCAGTCCTGGGCGTCGGCATCCGCCCCCAGGGCGCTGAAGAGGGCGGTCAGCCTGTCGAGTTCGGTCATGGGCAGGGAGGCTACCGGCCGGGGCCGGGGTGGGGCCGGACGGATGAGCGTACGGGGACCGATGAGTTTTCACGGGGCGCGCGGTCAGTGCATCCGCAAGAGTGAGAGGCGACGCCGGGCACCGACCGGGCCCCGCCACGAACCAGCCAGGAGACCTGATGCGCACCCTGATCAGCACCGCCTTCGTTTCGCTCGACGGCGTCATGGAGGCCCCGGGCGGCGAGCCCGGCTACCGGAACTCGGGGTGGACGTTCAAGGACGTGGAGTTCCTGCCGGAGGCGTTCGCCATCAAGGGCCAGGAACAGGAGGAGGCCACCGCCCTGCTGCTGGGCCGGGCGAGCTACGAGGCGTTCAGCCCGGTGTGGCCGGGCATGGCGGAGTTCGCCGAGTACAAGACGATGCCCAAGTACGTCGTCTCCACCAAACTGACCGAGGGCGACCTCGTGTCCGACTGGGGCGAGACCACGATCCTGCGGTCGCTGGAGGAGGTCGCCGCCCTGAAGGAGACCGAGGGCGGCCCGATCATCGTCCACGGCAGCACCGCCCTGAACCGGAGCCTCGCGGACGCCGACCTGATCGACCGCTACCACCTGCTCGTCTTCCCGCTCCTGCTCGGCGCGGGCAAGCGCCTGTTCAGCGACACGGACAAGGACGCCCAGAAGCTGAAGCTGGTCGAGCACGAGGCGTACGCCAACGGCATCCAGAAGAACGTCTTCGAGGTCGTCCGCTGACGCGCCCGGACGGGCGCCCCCCTGCCCGACCGGCGCCGCCCACCCCTGTCCGAACCGGTCAGCCGGTGGGCACCCCTCGCAGGACGGCCTCCGCCACCAGGCTGGGCATGACGCCTGTCGTGTCGATCTCCCGGGCCTCCCGGCGGAGCCAGGGCAGGGCCCGCTCGTAGTCGGTCAGATGGTCCAGGCGCCACTGCCGGGCGCCGGCGCTCTCGGGCTTGCTGTCGGTCTCGATACGTTCGACGAGCGTGTCCCGGTCCGTGTGCAGCAGGACGTGGTGCACGGGGATACCGGCCCGCGTCAGACCGTCGTGGATCTCCTGCCAGTACGACTCGACCAGAACCGTCTGCGTGACCACGAGCGTTCCGCCCACGTGGTCGAGCACCTGCCGCGCGGTCTCCACCACCAGGCCCCGCCAGGGCGGGAACTCCTGGAAGTCCCTCTCCGGCACTCCGAGCACGTGCCAGAGCATCTCGCCGACCTTCTCGGTATCGAACAGCCGGGAGTCCGGGAGGAGCGACGTCACCTCCTTCGCGGTGGTGGTCTTGCCCGCGCCGAAGGTTCCGTTCAGCCAGATGATCATCGCTCCACCCTAGGGGCGGCCGAACTCGCGGGCCAAGCACGACCGTTCCCCGTAGGTTCGGACACACCCGTCGTGAGGACGGGCCCGGACCTACGCATCAGGGAGCCCGCATGGCATTCATCCACCGCACCACCATGACGCCCACCAAGCTGGAACTGCTCTCCGGCTGGCTGCCGAAGCAGAGCTGGTACGTGGGCTCCGGGAAGGCCCCGGACCTGGTCAAGGCCGGCGGGTTCCGTCTGGACGACCCGGAAGGCGAGGTCGGGATCGAGTTCATGGTCGTGGCGGACACGGCCGGGCAGGAGCCGGTGGCGTATCTGGTGCCGCTGGGCTACCGCGGCGCGGCGCTGGAGGGCGCCCCCGGCGAGGCGCTGATCGGCACCTCCGAGCACGGGGTGCTCGGCACCCGGTGGATCTACGACGGCGCCCACGACCCGGTGGTACGGGCGCGGTTGCGCGCCCTTCTGCGCGGCGCGGCGGAGCCGCAGCAGCAGAACGTGAACGACACCCCCGACCCGACCGTCATCGTGCACGGGGCCGACGTCGGCCAGGGAGCGGACGTCCGGATCAACCGCGTCCTGCGGGCGTCGGAAGCCGAGCCTGCGGCGTCGGGCCGTCTCGTCGCCGGATGGACCTGGCCGGACGGGACGGCCGTACGGGGAGAGCTGGCGGCCGTCACATCGCAGTAGCGTCCGCCACGCCGTAGTGGGCGGAGCCCCTGCGAACGGCCGGCCCCGGCGCCGTACCCGGGGCCGTCGGCAGAAGGGCTTCGGGAGGTTGCGCGCCATGACGATGTGCTGGCCCTGATTCGTGCCGTCGTAGATCTGGGTGCTTTACCGCCTCTACGGCTCCGACCTGCAAAAACACCCCCTTGCAGGGGGTGTCCTCCAGTATGTCCTCATGATCACGCGAGACCAACCGCTGGTCAGGATGGGGTGATCACGGGCGCGCGGCCCCGTGGCGCACGCGGACCCGGCAACTGCCCTCTTGACCTTGTCAACCCAAAGGGTGAGCATCGTGTAACAGACTGCAACTGAGAGCAGCACACGCAGCAGGAGGGCTCACCATGGGTTACACCTTCATCGGCAAAGATCCCGAGTCCGACGTGAACGGGTGCCCGGCGGTTTGGGTGGATGACGACCGACGGCTACTCGTACAGGGGCGGCGGGCCGGGGAAGACGAGCGGGCTCGGACGGTGACTGACGCGCCGCGAACCGAGGATGAGACGCTGATCGTTCTGGAACCG
This sequence comes from Streptomyces sp. NPDC104313, assembly GCF_055583985.1. Taxonomy (NCBI): domain Bacteria; kingdom Bacillati; phylum Actinomycetota; class Actinomycetes; order Kitasatosporales; family Streptomycetaceae; genus Streptomyces; species Streptomyces sp. NPDC104313. The sequence continues at coordinate 203,989 of NZ_JBVJMW010000013.1, read as the reverse complement.
AGGATGATCCCGCTCCTCAAGGAGGCTATCCGTGTCGCAGAGTCTGGCTGAGTTCGCCGATCTGCTCAGGCAGTGCGAGCGCTCAGCAGTGCACCTTGAGACCCGCGACGTATACGCCGTCCCCGGGGAACACCCCGCCTTCGATGCCTGGCTAGCAGGAAAGCGGGAGGACTGGGACGACCGCTCGTCGTGGTGGCGTGAGGACTGGCACGGCCTCATCCAGGACATGACCGCAAAAGGTGTGGCGGTGCATCGCGCGCGGGTGGTGGGTGATCCCGTCTCGGACTACATCAAGTGGGAGCACTACGTCACGCAGGGCAACGTCGCCTGCGGAGAGGAAGTCCGATGGCTGCCGCGTCGGCAGGCGTCCGAGCTGCTGTTGCCCGGAAACGATTTCTGGCTCTTTGACAGCAAGCTGGTCCAGTTCAACATCTTTGACGGTGACGGTCGTTGGACGCACACGGACTTCACGGATGACGCGGGCGTAGCGGCACGGTGTGCTGACATGTTCGAGGCCGTGTGGGAGCGAGCTGTCCCGCACAACAAGTACAACGTCTAACAGAACAGCGCCAGTCCATGACCTCACCTCTGTCGACGGCTGAAGTGGCTCAAAAGGCAGTTGCCGACCGGCTTACTCGCATGATGGAAGACGCCGATCTATCGGGGGCCCGGCTGGCCGCACTGTGCGGCTGGGACCGCTCCAAAACTCACCGGATCATGCACCGGAAGACGATCCCGAAGCCCGCCGACATCCGCGCATGGTGCACGGCATGCGGAAGGCCCGAAGAAGCTGAAGCACTGATAGAGACCACGCGCACGGCCAAGACTCTGTACGTCCAGTGGACCCAGTACCTGAAGGGCGGCCTCAGCAAGGCCCAACGCAGCGGCATCTACCAGGAGACACGTTCCTTCCGGGTATACAGCTGCGGAGTCCTCCCCGGGATGCTCCAGACCGAGGCCTACGCACGGGGCATTCTCCGTAAGATCCGTCGCTTCAGGAGTCTTCCCGACGACATCGAGGACGCCGTACAGGCGCGTCTGGAGCGCTCGGCCGCCACTCTGCGGGGTAATCAAGTATCCGTCCTCATCGAGGAATCTGCCCTGTACATGCCGATGACCGACCCTCCGCAGCATGCGCAACAACTGGAACACTTCATGTCCGTCATCGGGCACCCCAACCTGGCTTTCGGAATCATTCCCCACATGTCACGCCGCCCGGTATGGCCCATCGAATCCTTCTACGCATTCGATGATCGCGAAGTTCAGGTGGAAACCCTGACCGCCATGGTCCGGGTGACGAATCGAGCCGAGATCGACATGTACCTGAGCGCGTTCGCTCAGATGGCACGAGCCGCTGTGTACGGCTCGCATGCCAAAGCCTTGATCAGGAAGGCCCTCGACGCTACCGAGGAATGAAAACGTACAACACCATGCAACATCCGTCCTGCCTGGCTGTCCCTCTTCCTACCGTTCTTGGCACAGCCAGTTGATAGCCGGAGGCAAGCATGGCGATGACCATCGCGGTCTATCGAGTGACGAGGGACGGCATCACGGAGCGGGTTCCGAAGCATGAGGTGGCACCCGCTTCAGAGCCTTCCGCGTCGAACCGCTTCCCGCTGTGTCGCTGCCCCGTTCACGCGGACACCCCAGGCGCTCCCAAGAGCGAGCGTCGCACCCGGGACAGCGTCTGAACACAACTGGCCGGCCTGCACGCTCCACGCAACCCTTCTCCCTGGAGGCACGCACAATGAGCACAGCCGTTCAGACCCGTACCCGCGAGCCGCAGATCATCCTCAACGCACTGGCCCATCGAGTGCCCCACCTGATCACCGACACCGAGCCGACACTGTGGGATCGAGAAATCGCTCTCCTGCTGCGCGACAACAGCGTCATGACCCGTAACACTGCCGAACGGCTGCTGGGCCAGGCCATCGCCTACACGATCACCGCCATGGAGCGGAAGGGCGTGGACATGGGGGTTGGCTACACGGTAGACGTGGCCGTTCACGCCCTGATCCTGGACACTCCGCTGTACTTCGCGCTGTGCGACGAATACAACAGCGGCCAGTACAAGCACCACGCTCCCCTGATCCAGCGGCGCTGCGACGGCACCGTGACGCGGACGGCCGACATCCTGCGGGACAACGGATTCGCCGTGGACGATGAGCTGTGGGACATGGATACGGCGGAGTGCTCGCCGTGCGACAACAAGGTGCCCGACAGCCACTAGCGCCGCCCTGTACAGGGTGCCCCGTCTACCCCAGGGCGGGGCACCGAACCAACGTGGAACGAGGACGACAGTTGCCCGCTCAGCACAACATCGACTCCGAACGCGAACTCTGGGACACCTTCGCCGAGAGCACAAAGGACAAGGCCCTGGAGGCTGAACCGGTGCTCTGCTGGACTCAGTACGCCGGACACGGCCCAGGGCCTGAACTCCTGGGTTCGCCAAGAACAGCACTGGAAATCGGCTGCGGTACTGGGCGAGCGTTGGCGTTCCTTCTGAACCAGGGAGTCAAGGTCACAGGCTTGGACCTGTCTCCGGTCGCCGTCAAGCACCTGACCGAACGCTGGGGGCCTATGCGGGCGGAGTTCATTTGTACGGAAGTGCTTGAGCACCTCGCGTCGAGCACGGAGACGTACGACACCATCTACTCAATCTTCGGCGCGGTGTGGTTCACCGACCCGGTGAAGCTCTTCCCGCTGATCGCCGAACGGCTCAACCCTGGTGGCACGTTGGTCTTCTCCCAACCCCCGGCCATCCCAGGCGCCTACGGCCCTCAGGGCATGTACAAAGGCGGCTTCACGGGCAAGGCCATGTTCACCTACCGGTACAGCTACACCCCCCGCAAGTGGGCCGCCCTCCTCGCCAAGAGTGGTTTCCAGGACATCGACGCAACCGTCTTGGACGCCCCCACCGAGGGACACATCGGAACCCTGATCGTACGCGGCGTAAAGCGCTGACCTCCTGGACATTCGAATTACTCCCGCTGGAACTGGCGCGGGTGTTCATTGTTCTGTTCGAGCGGTTCAGAGCAACGCGCGAAAGGGGTTGGCGGCGAGCGGTTCCGGCCGCTTCAGTTTCGGGGGCCGTCGGCAGAAGGCGCTGCGACAGGCTGCGCCGAACTACACAGACGTATGGTGTCGAAGCTCAGGAAGGCGTGCGATGTCACAGAACGAGCCGGGCTTCAACGAGCTGCTGGCCGCAGCCAAGCTCTCGGCTGTGCACCTGGAGCTGCGCGACTCGTACGGCGTCGGGGATGAGGCCGACGACTTCGAAACCTGGAAGCGCACGGACCAGCGCGACATTGACCCGGCGTCCTCTTACTGGACGCCGTGGGTTGACTTGGTACGGAGCACGGTTGCCCGAGGCGTGGCAATCCGCCGCGCTCGCGTTGTGTCGGAACCGGTAACGGATTACATCCGGTACGAACACGCCGGCACGGTGGTCAACCTGCACGCCGGGGAGCAAGTTCGCTGGTTGCCCAGGCGGCAAGCTTCGGACATCGCGGTTCCCGGAAACGACTGCTGGGTGTTCGACGGAGAGATCGTGCTCTTCAACCACTTCTCCGGTGATGGGAACTGGTCCGATCCCGGCTGGGAGGTTCGTTCCGAACCCGCTGTGGCAGGACTGGCCTCGGCTGCGTTCGAGGCAGTCTGGGAACGTGGCATCCCACATGAGAAGTACACGGTCTGACCCGACGGAAAACGAAGAACCCATTCATGTCTGCGTCCCCCTCGTCCAGCGACCAGGCCGCCCGTGAAGCCATCGCCGCCCGCCTCGGGGGCCTACGCACGGACGCGGGCATCGGGTTCTGGAGATCGGCACCGGAGTGCGACACGAGGTCGCACATTGCAAGTGGACACGAGAAGGAGGGTTGGCTCTCTGAATTAGCCAATATCGCTGTCTCAGGTCAGTGCTCAAGACCTGTCCCCGCCTCGGCGTGCGTCGTGAGTAATCGCGGGGTGCGAAGCCCGAGGAATGTGGCCCAAGGGGTCCTGTTCCATCCAGGATCCACAGGCCGGGGAAGGCCGAGCGGGTGAACGAAAGTGAATCCTCATTGATGCCTCGTTACGAATCAGGCCCGTGGGTGGAGTGCGTGAAGGGCCGTATAGGGCTGGCTGCTGTGAAGCGGCAAGTGCCGACCGGCGATCCGGTGCCGGTCGGGCGAGCACCGCTGCTCCGGGGTATAGAGGGCACCCAAACCGGCCGCATCTTGCATGTGCGGAACGTGGAAACCCCGTTGGAGTCCAGACGTGCATACGCCTGGTAAGCCGACCGTAAGGGAAGCCTAACCCTCCAGCGGGAGTAGGAAGGCCCGAGAAGCGAATGCCGGCGGCCGAAAGGAAACGGGAAACCGGGCGAGGCAAATCGATACCTCCGTCGAATGCTCGGATAACCGGCCGGATACAGGCGCTATGCCTGACCCGAAAGGGGGCCCACGCGGGTCTGGTGAGTCTGTGAAGCAGACGACGACGAAGATTCTGGAGCCAATGGACAAGTTAGACGTCTCGGGTGTCCCCGAGACGAACGGACCAGAGGGCGAAGTCTTCGACTGGCAGTCAATCGACTGGAACTCGGTCGAGGGCGACGTACGGCGTCTACGTCAGCGAATCTTCACGGCAGCACGGAAAGGGGACCTCAAGAAGGTCCGCAATTTGCAGAAGCTGATGCTCCGATCGCGCTCCAACGCACTAGTGGCGGTACGGCGGGTTTCGGAGATCAACGCAGGGCGTAAAACCCCTGGGGTGGACGGGTACACCGCAATGCGGGAGAGCTCCAAGGTCATGCTGGCCGAATGGACGCAATCCCGCTTGAGGACCTGGAAACCTATGGCGGTCAAGCGCGTGTACATCCCCAAGAGCAACGGAAAACAGCGCCCTTTGGGTATTCCAGTCGTCCGGGACCGAGCTATGCAGGCTCTTGTACTGAACGCATTGGAACCCGAATGGGAGGCGCGGTTCGAGCCGAGGTCGTATGGCTTTCGCCCCGGCCGTGGCTGTCACGACGCGATCGAAGCTATCTTCTGCGTGACGAGAGGTCGTCTCTCAAAGCGCAGATGGGCACTCGACGCAGACCTGGCGGCAGCGTTCGACCGCATCGATCACCAGCGTCTTGTCGCCTCGCTTGGAACCTTCCCAGCCAGGGCATTGGTGCAAGCATGGCTCAAGTCCGGAGTGATCGAGAACGGTAGATTCGCCCCCACGGAAGAAGGAACCCCGCAAGGGGGAGTCATCAGCCCGTTGCTGTTGAACATTGCTCTTCACGGAATGGAAGAGGCCGCAGGAGTCAGGTACCGAACTGATGGTGTTCACACCGGAAAGACGGCCCCTGGCAGCCCGGTATTGATCAGATACGCCGACGACTTTGTTGCCCTGTGTCATTCCTATGATCAGGCGCAAAGGGTCAAGGTGCAGCTTGCTGACTGGCTGACGCCGAGAGGGCTGGCCTTCAACGAGGAAAAGACGCGTATCGTCCACCTCGAAGAAGGCTTCGACTTCCTCGGATACAACGTCCGTCTGTACAAGGGAAGCAAACTGCTGATCAAGCCAAGCCCTGCGGCGGTGGCCCGGTTCCGAAACAGACTGCGCACGGAACTGCGTATGCTGCGCGGGACCAATTCACTCGAAGTGATCAGTAAGCTGAACCCGATCCTGAGAGGGTGGGCCGCCTACTACCGGAACGGAGTCTCGAAGCGGGTGTTCAGCGATATCGACGACTACCTATGGTGGGCCGTATTTCGCTGGGCGACTCGCAGGCATCCGAACAAGTCGAAGAGGTGGGTCAGTGACCGCTACTTCGGTGCGTTCAACTCCGCCAGTCAAGCAAGGTGGATCTTTGGTGACCGAGCCACGGGCCAATATCTCACTAAACTTGCCTGGACACCGATCGTCCGGCATGTAATGGTCAGTGGGAGTGCCTCCCCAGATGACCCAGAACTTGCCGAATACTGGGCACAGCGACGGAAGAAGTACAAGCCGCCGCTCAGTGATGCGCGCATCCGTATGATGCGGCGCCAACACGGAAAGTGCCCGCTCTGTGGCGAATACCTGCTCTATGCCGACACCGAACCACAACACCCGGACGACTGGGCGAAGTGGCTCACAGGAATCCGTAAGGCGATCCGCCTCCAGGCGGTCACCTTGCTTGCGGAGACCAACGGAGCAAACGATCGGAAGTTTCCGCGTGAACAATTCATCCATGCACACTGTGAGAAAAGGCTGGAGCAGAAGCCTCAATCACACCTGCGTGCATCGCCTTTCCTCAAGCCAGTAGGACTCGCTTGAGCCGTGTGCCGTGGAAGCGGCACGCACGGTTCTGAGGGGGGACCGCCGCAGCAATGCGGCGGTCCTACCCGACACCGGGTACAACGCCGCATGGCTCTCCCACCGCTTGGGCGAAGCCAACGTGACCAGCGTGGAGTTGGACAAGCCGGTTCTGGCCCTGGCCAACGAGAATCTGAAACGGGCGGGCTTCCACCCGACGACGGTTCTCGGCAACGGGCGGGACGGACATCACCGGGGCGCTCCGTATGACCGGGTCATCGCCACCTGCACCATGCGGGAAGTACCGCAGGCATGGCTGAAGCAGTGCCCGGACGGGCGGATCGTGACCCCGTGGGGCAGCAGCTTCTTCAGCGGTTCGTTCGCCACGCTGGACGTAGTGAACGGGAAGGCGATGGGGACGTTCTCCGGGTCTCCCGCCTTCATGTGGGACCGCACCCATCGGGGTGGGGCCGGGCGCATCTCGGACCTGTACCACGAGGAGGAAGGGGAGCAGGGAGCGACGGACATCGCACCCCAGAACGTCATTCAGGATGATCCGGCATTCTTCACCGGTCTGAGCCTCACCGATGCGTGGTTCCAGTGGTGCGAGGCGGACGACGGTAGCGGGGATGCCACCTTGTGGTTCTTCACCGACGACGGAAAGTCGTGGGCGACGGTGGAGTACGTGCCGGACGCGGAAACGTACGAGGTGGAGCAGTACGGCCCCCGGGCCCTGTGGGACGAGGTACGCCACACCTTCCTGAGGTGGCACAACCTCGGGAAGCCGGAGCGGTCCCGCTTCGGGCTGTCGGTCAACAGGACTTCGCGTGCCTTCTGAACGCGTGAAGAGGGGGGCGGGGGCATGGAGCCGGCTTTCGTCAGATCTGGTACTGGTGGTGCGGGATCGCTCGCTCCCAGACCGCCTCAAACGCAGCGGCGCACAGCTTCACTGCCTCCGGATCGGCCGTGATCTCGTCCTCCACCACCGCGCCTTCACCCGAGAAGTGATGCACCCGGAGCAGCACGTCATCGAACAGCCAGAAGTCGTTTCCCGGCACGGGGATTGCCGTGGCCCGTCGCCGGGGCAGCCAACGGACTTGCTCCCCTGCCGAGACGTTGGCGTGAGTGACGTAGTGCTCCCATCGGATGTACTCCGAGACCGGCTCGGAGATGACCCGTGCTCTTCGGATCTCTACGCCCCGAGCGACGGTGTCTGCGATCAACTGGTCGTAGGGATGCCACCAGGACTCGCGATCATCCCAGTCGATGCGCTCTCCACGCTTCCACGCCTCGAACCGGTCCGTGGCGGCGTAGGAGTCACGCAATTCCAGGTGGACGGCAGACCGCCCGCACTGGCCAAGCAGCTCAGCGAAGCTGGGCACGCTCGATGGCATCACACGCCTCCCTGATCATCGGAATCATCCGGGCCGGAATCCTGACGATGGCTTCGCTGTCGGGCACCGAGCCGTTCGCGGGGCTGCTCGCCTCACAGTCCGCCTGAGTCTCGGCGCTCGGCTTCCATCCCTGCAACAAGACCTCCTGGGCTTCTGCGTCCGACCACACGGTAGGGCAGTGATCCCGGTCCGTGTTGGGGTCGATTCCGATGAACTCCACGGCCATGGCCGGCTCCCTGATCCAGGTGCTTGCTCGGGCTTGCCTCAGCTTCATTGAACTGCAGAGACAGCGTCAATAGCACTACCTACGGCACCAATTGCCATGCAAGTTCGTGCAAGTTTGTGGAGCCCTGCATCCGCCACTTCCTACCGTCGGCACATCGAAGCGAGATCAATCGGGAGGGTGCGGCGCGATGGGCGAGGCCAAGGCGCAGCACACCGAAGCTGCTGCTCAGCTGAACAGCAGCGAGGCTCGGCAATTCCTCACAGAAGGACAGCCGGAAGTCGCCTGACATGGACCATGAGAACGGCCCCCGGCATCATGCCGAGGGCCGTCGTGTTTATGCAGGTCAGAAGCGGTCTAGAGCCCAGTGCCAGCCCAGGATTCCCCCAGCGTGACGCCCGTGATCAGCCCGAAACGGACCCGAACGGACCGGAGGCCGATCAGCGCTTCAGGAGCACTCCAGGAAGCTCTTGACCCGCGGAAACCCTCCTACGGCAGGTTGCGCGCCATCACGATCCGCTGAACCTGGTTCGTGCCCTCATAAATCTGGGTGATCTTGGCGTCGCGCATCATGCGCTCGACCGGGTAGTCCCGCGTGTAGCCGTAGCCGCCGAGCAGTTGGACGGCGTCCGTGGTGACCTCCATGGCGACGTCGGAGGCGAAGCACTTGGCCGCGGCGCCGAAGAACGTGAGGTCGCCGTCGACGCGCTGGGACTTGGCGGCGGCCGAGTAGGTGAGCTGGCGGGCCGCCTCCAGCTTCATCGCCATGTCGGCGAGCATGAACTGGACGCCCTGGAAGTCCGCGATCGGCTTGCCGAACTGCTTGCGCTCCTGGACGTACCCCTTGGCGTAGTCCAGCGCGCCCTGGGCGATGCCGAGGGCCTGGGCCGCGATGGTGATGCGGGTGTGGTCCAGGGTCTTCATCGCGGTGGCGAAGCCGGTGCCCTCCTCGCCGATCATCCGGTCGGCGGGGATGCGGACGTTGTCGAGGTAGACCTCGCGGGTCGGGGAGCCCTTGATGCCGAGCTTCCTCTCCGGGGCGCCGAAGGAGACGCCCTCATCGGACTTCTCGACGACGAACGCGGAGATGCCCTTGGAGCGCTTGTCCGGGTCGGTGACGGCCATGACCGTGTAGTACTCGGAGACGCCCGCGTTGGTGATCCAGCGCTTCACGCCGTTGAGGACCCAGAAGTCGCCGTCGCGCACGGCCTTCGTCTTCATGCCCGCCGCGTCGGAGCCGGCGTCCGGCTCGGAGAGGGCGTACGAGAACATCGCGTCGCCCTTGGCGAGCGGGGTCAGGTACGTGCGCTTCAGCTCCTCGGAGCCGGAGAGGATCACCGGGAGCGAGCCGAGCTTGTTGACGGCCGGGATCAGGGAGGAGGAGGCGCAGGCGCGGGCCACCTCCTCGATCACGATGACCGTGGCGAGCGCGTCGGCGCCGGCGCCACCGTACTCCTCCGGGACGTGGACAGCGTGCAGGTCCGAGGCGACCAGGGCGTCCAGCGCCTCCTGCGGGAAGCGGCCCTCCTCGTCGACCGCGGCGGCGAAGGGGGCGATCTTCGTCTCGGCGAGCGCGCGGATGGTCTCGCGGAGCATGTCGTGCTCCTCGGCCGGACGGTACAGGTCGAAATCGGTCGAACCCGCCAAGACGCTCACTCCCCAGATGCTAACTACCGTTAAGTAACCCAATTTTAGTCCGCCGCCCACCCGACGGCATACGTGCCGTGCACGTGAGCTTCCCGACAGGGGTGGGGCATATCCGATATAGCGGACAGATGGAGCGGTGAATTTCAGCCTTCCACCCCCCGACTATGCTCAGTCCGCATGTCCGTCCGTATCTCCCAGGAGCACTCCATGGCCCTCAGGATCACTGTGATCGGCACCGGCTATCTCGGCGCCACCCACGCCGCGGCCATGGCCGAGCTGGGCTTCGAGGTGCTGGGGCTCGATGTCGTGCCGGAGAAGATCGAGCTGCTCTCCACCGGCCGCGTGCCGATGTACGAGCCGGGGCTGGAGGAGATGCTCCAGCGGCACGTCGCCGGGATCGAAGGGTCCACCGGGCGGCTGCGCTTCACCACCTCCTGGGAGGAGGTCGGGGAGTTCGGCGACGTCCACTTCGTCTGTGTGAACACCCCGCAGAAGCACGGTGAGTACGCCTGCGACATGAGTTACGTCGACAGCGCCTTCGATTCGCTGGCCCCGCACCTGACCCGACCCGTCCTGGTGGTCGGCAAGTCGACCGTCCCCGTGGGCTCCGCGGCCCGCCTCGCGGCCCGCCTCGCCGAGCTGGCTCCGGCGGGCTCCGGCGCCGAGCTGGCCTGGAACCCGGAGTTCCTCCGTGAGGGCTTCGCCGTGAACGACACCCTGCACCCCGACCGGATCGTCGTCGGCGTCACGAGCGAGGGGGCCGAGAGGCTGCTGCGCGAGGTGTACGCCGTGCCGGTCGCCGAGGGCTCCCCCTTCGTGGTGACCGACTTCCCGACCGCCGAGCTGGTGAAGACCTCCGCCAACTCCTTCCTGGCCACCAAGATCTCCTTCATCAACGCGATGGCCGAGGTGTGCGAGGCCGCCGACGGGGACGTCGTGAAGCTCGCGGAGGCCATCGGGCACGACGAACGCATCGGGAAGAAGTTCCTGCGGGCCGGGATCGGCTTCGGCGGCGGCTGTCTGCCCAAGGACATCCGCGCCTTCATGGCGCGCGCCGGCGAGCTGGGCGCGGACCAAGCGCTCACCTTCCTCCGCGAGGTCGACTCCATCAACATGCGCCGCCGCGGCCACATGGTGGAGCTGGCCCGGGAGGCGGTGGGCGGGGACTCGTTCCTCGGCAAGCGGGTGGCGGTGCTGGGCGCCGCGTTCAAGCCCGACTCCGACGACGTACGCGACTCCCCCGCGCTCAACGTCGCCGGGCAGATCCATCTCCAGGGCGGCCAGGTGACCGTGTTCGACCCGAAGGGGATGGACAACGCCCGGCGGCTGTTCCCGACGCTCGGCTACGCGGACTCAGCGCTGGAGGCGGTACGCGGCGCGGATGTGGTGCTGCACCTGACGGAGTGGCGCGAGTTCCGCGAGCTGGACCCGGCGGAGCTGGGCGAGGTGGCCGCCCGTCGGATCATCCTGGACGGCCGCAACGCCCTGGACAGTGCGGTGTGGCGCGAGGCCGGGTGGACGTACCGGGCCATGGGCCGCCCGAAGGCCTGAAGGCCCCCGGGGCCTCAGGTCGAGGGCCCCGGGCCGGGGCCCTCGACCTGAGGCCCCGGCCCGGTCTCCCGCCGGTCAGCCGAGCGGGCCGTCCAGCTCCGTGATCGTCGCGTGGGACGGGCCGCGCCCGCTCTGCTCGTCGCGGGCGACGGCTTCCGCGTCGCGCAGCACACGTACGGAGTTCTGCCAGGTCAGCTTGGCGAGGTCGCCCTCGGACCAGCCGCGCCGCAGCAGTTCGGCGATGAGGTTCGGATAGCCGGAGACGTCCTCCAGGCCGCGCGGGGTGAACGCCGTGCCGTCGTAGTCGCCGCCGATGCCGATGTGGTCGACGCCCGCGACCGCGCGCATGTGGTCGAGGTGGTCCGCGATGGTCGAGGTGGTGGCCACGGGGCGCGGGTTGGCCGCCTCGAAGTCCTCGTGGATGCGCATCGCGGTCGGGGTGGTGTCGAGGTGGTGCAGTCCGTGCTCGCGCATGTTGCGGTCGGCGGCCAGGGTCCAGGCGACGGCCTCGGGCAGCACGAACTTCGGGACGAAGGTCACCATCGCGACACCGCCGTTGGCCGGGAGCGCCGCGAGCACGTCGTCGGGGATGTTGCGCGGGTGGTCGCAGACGGCGCGGGCCGATGAGTGCGAGAAGATCACCGGCGCGGTGCTGGTGGCGAGCGCGTCGCGCATCACACCGTCCGCGACGTGCGAGAGGTCCACCAGCATGCCGACGCGGTTCATCTCGCGGACGACCTCGTGGCCGAAGGCGGAGAGGCCGCCGAGGCGCGGCAGGTCCGTCGCGCTGTCGGCCCAGTCGATGTTGTCGTTGTGGGTGAGCGTCATGTAGCGGACGCCCAGGTCGTACAGGGCGCGCAGGGTGCCCAGCGAGTTGTTGATGGAGTGGCCGCCCTCGGCACCCATCAGGGAGGCGATGCGGCCCTCGGCGCGGGCCTTCTCCATGTCGTCGGCGGTGCGCGCCCGCCGCAGGTGCGTCGGGTAGCGGGCGATCAGCTCGCCGACGACGTCGACCTGTTCCAGGGTGGCGCTGACGGCCGCGTCGCCGGTCAGGTCGGTGCGGACGTACACCGACCAGAACTGGCCGCCGACCCCGCCGGCCCGCAGCCGGTTCAGGTCGGTGTGGAGCAGGCCGCGCTGGTCGGCGGCGATGTCCCGGGCGTCGAGGTCGTAGCCGACCTGTTCGCGCAGGGCCCAGGGGAGGTCGTTGTGGCCGTCGACGACGGGGTGGGCGGCGAGGAGCTCGCGGGCCCGCTCCAGGTGGTTCATGCGGAGCCCCTACTTTCCGAAGCCGAAGGAGTCGGCGCCCTGGACCTTGGCGCGCAGACGTTTGCCCTTCGCGGTGGCCTGGTCGTTCAGCTCCCGCTGGAACTCCCGCATCCGCTCCTGGAGCGCGGGGTCGGACGCGGCGAGGATCCGTGCGGCCAACAGGCCCGCGTTGCGCGCGCCGCCGACCGAGACGGTGGCGACGGGGACCCCGGCCGGCATCTGGACGATGGAGAGCAGGCTGTCCATACCGTCCAGGTACTTCAGCGGCACCGGCACACCGATGACCGGCAGCGGGGTGACCGAGGCCAGCATCCCGGGCAGATGGGCCGCGCCGCCCGCGCCCGCGACGATCGCCCTGAGACCGCGGCCCGCGGCCCGCTCGCCGTACGCGATCATCTCGTGCGGCATGCGGTGGGCGGAGACGACGTCGACCTCGTAGGGGATCTCGAACTCGTCGAGCGCCTTGGCCGCCGCCTCCATGACGGGCCAGTCGGAGTCCGAGCCCATGACGATGCCGACGAGAGGGGCGGCGGGGGATCCGGTGCCGGGGGAAGTCATTCGGTGATCGTTCCTCGCAGGTAGTCGGCCGCGTGCCGGGCGCGCTCCCGCACGTCCGCCAGGTCATCGCCGTAGGTGTTGACGTGTCCGACCTTGCGGCCGGGTTTCACGTCCTTGCCATACATGTGGATCTTGAGCTGCGGGTCGCGGGCCATGCAGTGCAGATACGCCTGGTACATGTCCGGGTAGTCGCCGCCCAGGACGTTGCACATGACCGTCCAGGGGGCGCGCGGGCGCGGGTCGCCGAGGGGGAGGTCGAGGACCGCCCGTACGTGGTTGGCGAACTGGGAGGTGATCGCGCCGTCCATGGTCCAGTGGCCCGAGTTGTGCGGGCGCATCGCCAGCTCGTTGACCAGGATGCGGGGCCTCCCGTCGGGTCCCCGCGTCTCGAACAGCTCGACCGCGAGGTGTCCGACGACGCCCAGCTCGGCGGCGATGCGCAGCGCGAGCTGCTGGGCCTCGCCGGCCAGCGCCTCGTCCAGCCCGGGGGCGGGGGCGATCACCGTGTCGCAGACGCCGTCGACCTGGATGGACTCGACGACCGGGTAGGCGACGGCCTGGCCGTGCGGCGAGCGGACGATGTTCGCCGCCAGCTCCCGTACGAAGTCGACCTTCTCCTCCGCGAGGACCGGGACCCCGGCGCGGAACGGGTCGGCGGCGTCCGCCTCGGAGCGGACCACCCACACGCCCTTGCCGTCGTAGCCGCCGCGCACGGTCTTGAGGATGACGGGGAAGCCCCCGGTCTCCTCGGCGAACGCCGCGGCGTCGGCCGGGTCGCTCACGATGCGGTGGCGGGGGCAGGGGGCGCCGATCTCCAGGAGCTTGGCGCGCATCACTCCCTTGTCCTGGGCGTGCACCAAGGCGTCGGGGCCGGGGCGCACGGGGATGCCGTCCGCCTCCAGGGCCCGCAGATGCTCGGTCGGCACGTGCTCGTGATCGAAGGTGATCACGTCGCAGCCGCGCGCGAAGGCGCGCAGCGTGTCCAGGTCGCGATAGTCGCCGATGACGACCTCGCTCACCACCTGGGCCGCCGAATCCTGGGGCGTGTCACTGAGCAGCTTGAATTTCAGGCCGAGGGGGATACCCGCCTCGTGGGTCATGCGGGCGAGCTGACCGCCGCCGACCATGCCGACTACCGGGAACGTCACGTCTTCAGGATATCCGCCACGCCGGTACTCCCCGGACGGCCGTACGGATGCCGTACGGCCACGACCCCTGCGGACTCGCGGGCGTCACACGGGTGGGCTGGATAGCATGGCGGAGTTGACGTGCTTGCGTCGACACGTCTTCCAGACGCCTTCCGACGGACGGGGCCGGCCATCACCATGAGCGAACGGGGCGCACTGCGGACCCGGCTTGAGCTGCTGGCCCGGGAGGTCGCCAAGTTCGGCGCGGTCGGCGCCTTCGGCCTGCTGGTCAACATCGCGGTCTTCAACCTGCTGCGGCACACGACGGACCTCCAGGTGGTCCGGGCGAGCGTGGTGGCGACGTTCGTCGCGATCCTTTTCAACTACGTGGGCTTCCGCTACTGGACCTATCGGGACCGCGACAAGACCGGCCGGACCCGTGAGCTGGCCCTCTTCCTCCTGTTCAGCGCGGTGGGAGCGGTGATCGAGACGGGCGTGCTGTACCTGGCAACGTACGGCTTCGGCTGGAACACCCCGGTCCAGAGCAATGTGTTCAAGATCGTCGGCATCGGGGTCGCCACCCTGTTCCGCTTCTGGTCCTACCGGACCTGGGTCTTCAAGACCCTGCCCGCCAAGGAGGCCGTGCTGAACGCGGAACGGTTTCTGGAGCAGCGCAGGCCGACGGAAGAGCGAGTAGCGCCCGACCCCGTACGGAACTGACCCGCCGCGCCCGGTGCGGAACTGACCCGCCACGCCCGTACGGAACTGTCCCGCCCCGCCCGTCGTTGTTCAGCGCACCGGGCGCTCAGGAGTCTTGCGGTCGACCGGGACCCGGCTGAGGAAGAGCGCGAAGACCGCCGGGTGCTGCTGAAGCAGCTCCAGTCGGCCGCCGTCCGCCTCCGAGAGATCGCGGGCGACGGCCAGGCCGATGCCGGTGGAGTTGCGGCCGCTGATGCTCCGCTCGAAGATCCGCGCCCCCAGTTCGGCGGGGACGCCGGGGCCCTCGTCGGTGACCTCGATGACCGCCTGGTTGCCGGTGACCCGGGTGCGCAGGGCGACGGTGCCGCCGCCGTGCATGAGGGAGTTCTCGATCAGCGCCGCCAGGACCTGGGCGACCGCGCCCGGGGTGCCGACGGCCCGCAGCCCCTGCTTGCCGGAGCAGACCAGTGCGCGGCCGGCGCTGCGGTAGGCGGGGCGCCACTCCTCGATCTGCTGCTTGACGATCTCGTCGAGGTCGAAGACGACGGCGGAGCCGGTGCGCGGGTCGCGGGAGTTCGTCAGGAGCCGCTGGACGACGTCGGTGAGGCGCTCGACCTGGGTGAGGGCGATATTCGCCTCCTCCTTCACCGTGTCGGGGTCGTCGGTGACGGAGATCTCCTCGATCCGCATGGAGAGGGCTGTCAGCGGCGTCCGCAGCTGGTGCGAGGCGTCCGCGGCGAGCCGGCGTTCGGCGGTCAGCATCCGGGCGATCCGCTCGGCCGAGGAGTCCAGGACATCGGCGACCCGGTCCAGCTCGGGCACCCCGTACCGCTTGTGGCGCGGGCGGGGGTCCCCGGAGCCGAGGCGTTCGGCGGTCTCGGCGAGGTCGGTGAGCGGGGAGGCCAGCCGGTTCGCCTGGCGTACGGCGAGCAGCACGGCCGAGACGATCGCCAGCAGCGCCACCGCACCGATGATCAGGAGCGTGCGCCCGACCTCACGGGTGACGGCCGAGCGGGACTCCTCGACGGTGACGGTCTCGCCCTGCTCCCCGGTCTCGACGGCGCGCAGGACGCTGCCGACGGGGCGTTCACCGACGGCGATGGGCTCGCGGCCGGGGATCTCGATGAGCGCGTACCGCTTGGGGTCGATCTGCTCGGCCAGCACCCCGGGGTTGATCCGCTCCGCGCCCAGCAGGCGGCTGTCGACCACGCTGATCAGCCGGAGCGCCTCGGACTCGACGCTCTCCTGGGCGCTGGCGCTGATGGTGCGTGTCTCGACGATCACCAGCGAGACGCCGAAGACGGCGATGACGACGAGCACCACGGCGAGCGTGGAGTTGATCAGCCGGCGGCGCATACCCGCCTCTTCAGGTCGTCGGGACGCCCGTGGCCACCCGGGTCGGGGCGGTCTCCGGGGCGGTCTCCGGGGCGGTCTTCAGGGTGCATGGATGCTTCGTACGTCAGCTCTTCTCGAACCGGAAGCCGACGCCCCGGACGGTGGCGATGTAGCGCGGATTGGCGGCGTCGTCGCCGAGCTTCTTGCGCAGCCAGGAGATGTGCATGTCGAGGGTCTTGGTGGAGGACCACCACGTGGTGTCCCAGACCTCGCGCATCAGCTGGTCGCGGGTGACGACCCGGCCGGCGTCCCGGACCAGGACCCGCAGGAGGTCGAACTCCTTGGCGGTGAGCTGGAGTTCCTCCTCGCCCATCCAGGCGCGGTGCGACTCGACGTCGATCCTGACCCCGTGCGTGGCGGGCTGCGGTACGGGCTCGGCGGCCCCGCGGCGCAGCAGGGCTCGGACCCGGGCGAGCAGCTCGGCGAGCCGGAACGGCTTGGTGACGTAGTCGTCGGCGCCCGCGTCCAGGCCGACAACCGTGTCGACCTCGTCGGCGCGGGCCGTCAGCACCAGGATGGGGATGGTGTGGCCGCCGGCCCGGAGCCTGCGGGCGACTTCGAGACCGTCCATTCCGGGCAGCCCCAGGTCGAGTACGACCAGGTCGATGCCGCCCTGGAGTCCGGCGTCGAGCGCGGTCGGACCGTCCTGACGGACCTCGACCTCGTAACCCTCCCGACGCAGTGCGCGGGCCAGTGGCTCCGAGATGGATGCGTCGTCCTCGGCGAGCAGTACACGGGTCATGGACTGATGGTAGTCCGGCCGGAGGCTCCGAAGTGAGGCCCACGACGTCGCCTGCGGGTCAGCGCCACAAAGCGGACGGGGGCCTTTGAATAGGGGAGTGTAATTCCATCCGGACCTGTGATCCATGTCTCAAGTCCTTTCATATCCTGCTGTGTCGTGTCGTATGGTGTCCCAACGCCTGTTGCACTACTCAAGGACCTTTGGGCAGCCATGAGCGCCAAGGGTCCCTTTTGTGTGCGGGGCCGGTTCCCGCCGGCTCCTTCTGAGTGAATGACCTGTGGGCCGGGCCCGGAGCGCGAGGAAGCGCGACGGGTGTGGATCCCGACGCGGTTCTTCCCCGCTCCGCCGCCACGTCTCCGTCAGGAGCCCGGCCGCACGGAGCACGTCCCTCTCAGGCGTGGGGATGGGGTATGCCGCGCCGGTGCCGGCTGCCCCCCACCGGGCGCGTACAGCTCACGAGGCGTCGCGTCCCGACCAGCAAGGATCGACCATGGCGTCCAGCCTGACGAAGGACTCGCCCAGTTCCGGCGAGCAGACCTTCTTCGGCCACCCCCGCGGTATGGCCACCCTGTTCATGACGGAGATGTGGGAACGCTTCTCCTGGTACGGGATGCGCGCCATCCTCACCCTGTACCTGGTGGCCGCGGTGCTCGACGGCCCCCTTGAGGGCCGGGAGGCGCTCGCCGCCTCCATCTACGGTGTCTACAACGCCGTCGTCTACATGGCAGCGATGCCCGGCGGCTGGGTCGCCGACCGCCTCTGGGGCGCCCGCAAGGCCGTTCTGGTCGGCGGCATCGTCATCGCGCTGGGCCACTTCACCCTGGCGCTGCCGAGCGACATCGCGTTCTTCTTCGGCCTCGCGCTGATCGCGGCCGGTACGGGCCTGCTGAAGCCGAACATCTCGGCGATGGTGGGCGCGCTCTACGAGGGCCAGTCCAGCGCCCGCCGGGACGCCGGTTTCACCCTCTTCTACATGGCGATCAACATCGGTGGCTTCGCCGCCCCGCTGCTGGTCGGCTACCTCGGCGAGAACGTCAGCTGGCACCTCGGCTTCGGTGTCGCCGGTGTGGGTATGACCCTCGCGGTCGTCCAGTACGCGCTGGGCTCCAAGCACCTCGGCGACATCGGCAAGCTGCCCGCGAAGCCCGCCTCCCCCGAGGAGCGGCGGCAGATGCTGCGCAAGGTGGGCCTGTGGTCCGGCGTCGCGGTCGCGGCGCTGCTGATCGACCTGGCACTGGGCACGTACGACATCGAGCACATCGTCAACGTCCTGGCCGTGCTGGGCATCGTCGTGCCGGTCATCTACTTCATCTCGATCTTCCGGGACCCGGCACTGACCCAGGAGGACCGGCCGAAGATCAAGGCATACGTGTGGTTCTTCATCACGGCCGTGCTCTTCTGGATGATCTACGACCAGTCCGGTTCGCTGCTGACGATCTTCGCGGACAACAAGACGGACCGCCTCATCGGCGGCTGGGAGTTCCCGGCCTCCTGGCTGCAGTCGGTCAACCCCGCACTGGTCATCATCCTGGCCCCGATCTTCGCCACGCTCTGGGTCAAACTGGCCACGCGCAACCGTGAGCCCAGCACGCCGATGAAGTTCGCGCTGGCGATGCTCCTCATCGGCGGCTCCTTCGGCATCATGGGCCTGGCGGGCGCGGCCGCGGCGAACAGCGACACCGGCAAGGTCACCGTCTTCTGGCTGCTCGCCGTCTACCTGGCGCAGACCATGGGCGAGATGTGCCTCTCCCCGGTCGGTCTGTCGCTGTCCACGAAGCTGGCGCCGAAGATGTTCGTGGGCCAGATCATGGGCCTGTGGTTCCTGGCCACATCGACGGGCAACGCCCTGAACGGCTGGACCACCAAGCTCAACGCCCCGTTGGGCGACGCCGCGTACTACACGTTGCAAGCGATCGTGGCGGTCGCCGCCGGTATCTCCTTCATGGTGGCGGGACGCAAGATCCGCGCACTCATGGGCAACGTCAAGTAGCTGTCCCGATCACGCCCGGGGCACGACAGCGGGTCCGCACGAACATCTCGTGCGGACCCGCTGTCGTTCGGTCCGGGCGGTCGCGACGGCTACGTGGTCTTGACCCCGACGCTCCGCAGGAAGCGCTGCGAGCAAGTCCAGAGCATGGCGGGGGCTCCGCCCGGAGAAGCGCTCTCCGCACGGAGCCCGCTCTCTCCGCACGGAGCCCGCTCGTGGTCCCGGTTCAGCGGGTGCCGCGCAGCCTCCGCCACGGCGTGAAGGTGAACACCGCGCCGCCCAGCAGGATCGCCGTGCCGGCCACCAGGCCGAGCGCCCTCAGCGCACCGTCGCCCTCGGCCCCGGTGGCGGCCAGGCCACCGCCGGAGTCCGTGCCTCCGCCGGACGCCGCGGCTCCGCCGGAGTCCGCCGCGCCACCGCTCCCGCTGCCGCCGGACGCGCCGCCCGGCTGGGCGGAGGTGTCCAGCTCCAGGGAGGCGGCCACGCCCGCGGGCGGGGTGCAGGTGGTCGTCGTACCGGCCGCCATCACCGTCAGGACACCGGGGCTGAGCGTGGACCTGCCGCTCGCTCCGGGCTTGTACGTGCCGGTGAGGTCGGGGATCTCGATCGGGGCGCCGGTCTTGATGACCTCCTTGTTCAGCGGCCCCTCGACCTTGACCGTGCCGTTGTCCGCCCCACCGAGCTTGACGTCCATCGACGGCTTCACCTGGCCCGCCGGGATGTCGATCGGGCTGTCCATCACGGACTTGCTGAACTTCACCGTCAGGTCGTACGCGCCGCCGCTCTTCTTGGCGCTGATCCGGACCGGCGAGGTGGCGTTCTTGTCCCCGATCGGGGTCTTGCACGCATAGGCGACGGACACCTCCTTGCCGGGGAAGTCGGTCTCCCCGCCCGCGCCACCGGTGCTGCCTCCGGAGGTGCCTGAGGTGGTGCCTCCGGAGGTGGTGCCTCCCGCGTCGGTCGCGCCCGATGTCGTACCTCCGGAGTCCGCGCCGCCGGACGTGGTGCCTCCGGCATCCGTGCCGCCGGATGTCGTGCCGCCCGTGGTGGTGGTGCCGCCCTCGGTGACCTTGATCGTGGCGCCCGGCCGGACCGCTTCCTTCGGCGCGCACTTGGTGTCCGTGGAGATCGGCTTGGACACGTTGATGGTGTACGCGCCCGGCGTCAGGGTGATCTCCCCGGCGGCCTCCAGTTTCAGCGTGCCCTTCATGTCGGGCAGCACCATGGGGCTGTTCTTGGGAATCGGCGGGTTCTGCCGCGGGCCCTCCAGCTTCAGTTCTCCGCTCGCCGAACCGCCCAGGGTGACGGTTCCGGTCGGCTTGACCGTGTCCGCTGCCAGGTCCAGCACATCCGGGTTCTTGGACGCCGCCTCGACCGTCTTCCAGACGACCTCGACCTCGTCGCCCACCTTCGCCTCGGCCGGGGCGATCAGCTCCACCTTCGTGGTGCCCTGCACCGCGGGCAGTCCCGAGATCGGCGGCGGAACGCACTCCGTCGCGTAGCTGACCTCGGCGGCCCGGGCCGGACTCGCGGCCATCAGGATGCCCGCGCCGCCGAGCATCAGCGCGATTCCGGCCGCGCTCATCCTCCGTTGCGTGCTCACGCTTGTCCCTTCGTCGTGGGTCGGGGTCGGTTCTCCGACGGTGCGGAAGCCGGGGTGAACCACGGCAGCACGGCCGTGGTCGTGTCAGTGGTCGCGTCAGTGGTCGTGGTCGTGTCAGTGGTCGCGCTCATGGCCGTGGTCGCGTCCTGGCCGGCGCCCGTGCCCGCGCGCCCGCGCGGCTTGGTCCTCCGTCGCGTGGCCGGCGTCCGCGTGCGGTGCGACCCGGCGGGACGGGGCCGGACCTTGTCCACGACCGCCATGCCGATACGGAAGACGGCCGCCGGGAGGACCAGACAGAGCAGGACCCAGAAGAGCGTGACGCCCCAGGGGCGACCGACCCCCCACGGCTGTTCGGCCAGCACTTTCTTCCCGTACCGCAGGGAGACCTGGTAGTCGCCGTGCGCGCCCGCCGACAGTTCCACCGGCAGCTTGATCTGCGCCTTGGCGCCGGGCTCGACCGTGCCGCGCCACTGGCGCTCCTCCCACCGCGGCGCGTAGACGCCGTGCGCGGTGCCGATCTCGAAGACGGGGTCCTTGACGGGCGCGGACCCGAGATTGCCCACGGTGAAGACGAGCCGACGGGCCGGCGGGGCCCCGAACCAGGTGAGCAGGGAGCTGTCACCCTCCAGGCGGGTGGTGGCCAGCACCGCGAGCTTTCCGTCGCCGGTCTGCTCCGGCAGGTCCGCCGTGGGGTGGCCCGCCACGGTGAACACCGCGTCGGCCAGGGCCTGTTCACCAGTCACCGTGGCGACGTGCACCACGCAGGGGCACGGCTTCGGCGGTTCGGTGACCGGCAGCTTCTTGCTGAAGGCGCCCTTCTTGTCGGTGGTGACGGCGCGGCCGTCGGCGTTGGCGCAGGAGTTGGTGCCGCCGACCACGCCCCGCTCCGGCGTGGACCGACCGCAGATCAGCAGCATCAGCAACGCCTCGGCGCGCCAGCCGCTGCCGCTGACGGTGATCTCTCCACCCTTGCCCGCCTCCTTCTTGGACAGGCTGACGGTGGGATCGCCGTCGGCCGCCCGCGCGCCCGGCGCGGTCAGGACGAACAGGGCGGGCAGGAGGGCCAGAAGAGCGGCCAGGAACAGGAGGGCGGGCGACGCGGTGCGCCGGAAGGCTCGGGGGCCGGGCTGCCGCGTCACGATTCCGCTCCCGCCTTCACCGGGGGTCCCGCCTTCACCAAGGGCCTCGTCTCTGTGGTCGGTTGCCTGTCGTCATCGGCTTCCGTGTCCGAGGTCGCCGGGGTCGGTGGAGTCGCCTGGGTCGATGGGGCCGCCTGGATCGCCGAGGTCGGTGAGGTGTCCGACGGGCCCTGGGCCCCGCGCCGGGTATGTCGCCGCCGGTACGCCCTGGAGCCGAGCAGGGCCAGGCCGCCGAGGACCAGCAGCCCGCCGCCGACGGCCGGGGCCACCGGGACGTATGTCGCCGAGGCCTCGGCCTCGTCCCGGGCGCCCCCCGGCGCGGTGACCCGCAGCCGTACGGTGACCGCGTCCAGGACCGGAGCGTCGGGCCAGGGTTCGGTCCGCTCCACCCGCCGACCGGGGGCCAGCTCCAGCGGCAGGGGCCGTTCCGGGCGGTCCAGCAGCACGCCGGACATCCCGTCGGCGCGTACCGCGAGCCGGGGCTCCAGCATCACGTTGCCCCGGTTGACCAGGGCGTACCGGATGGTCCCGCCGGAAATCTCGACGTCCTCAACGGTGAGCGCCGCCAGCGTCGGACCGCCGATCCGGACCCGGACCGGTACGCGGACCTCCTCGTCCCCGTCGTCGGCCACGACCTCCCCGGAGGCGTCGCCGGGCACCGCGTCCGGCGGCACCGTGAGGGCGAGCGGCACCTCGGCGCGGGTCCGGGCCGGGACGGTGACGGTGCCCTCGGCGAACCCGATCCAGGCCCCGGCCCGGCCATCGCCCCGTAGTCGTACGGTCAGCGGGGCGCGGCCGGAGTTGGTCACCGCGAGACGGTCCTGGAGGGCCGTGCCGGGGGTGCCCTCCAGATAGACGTACGGCCTGGCGTCCCGGTCGGCGGCTGAGCCGGCGGGCCGTGCCGTCCAATCCGCCGGGCCGTCGTCGGCGGTCGCGGCGGGGCCGTTCGGGCCGTCTGCGGCGGCCGGGAGCGGTGTGAGCGCGCACAGCAGCGCGGTGAGCGCCGCCGTGAGGACGAGCAGCGCCCGGCGGAGGCGCGGGGTGGGTGGCGACATGGGCGGCTCCTCTGCCTTCCGGCGGCGATGCTGCGCTGCGCGCTGTCCTGAGCTGTGCTGTGCTGTCCCTGAGCTGCGCTGAGCTGCCCCTGTGCTGTGCTGTCCTGGGCTGTGCTGTCCTGTGCTGTCCCTGAGCTGTCCTGTGCTGTCCCTGAGCCTGTGCTGTCCTGGGCTCAGCCGGCGGAGTGCTGTCCTCGCCGGGTCAGCCAGAGCACTCCGGCCGCCCCGCTCAGCAGCACGGTGCCACCGAGCGTGCCGAGCGCCGCCACCGAGTCCAGCGGGCCGGTGCGAGGCAGTTCACCGCCTCCCGAAGCGCCGCCGGTCGAACCTCCGGTGGACGCGCCGCCCGTCGAACCGCCGGTGGACGCGCCGCCGTCCGATGAACCGCCCGCCCCCTGGACGTCCAGTTCGAGAGAGGGACCGGGGCTGTTCTTGGGTGTACAGGTGGTGGTCGTACCGAGGGCCTTGATGGTGAGGACCCCGGCGGTGAAAGTGACCTTGCCGCTCTTCTTCGGGGTGTACGTCCCCGACAAGTCACTGATCTTTATGGGGGTGTTGGCCGGAATCGCCTCGCTGTTCGCCGGGCCCGTGGCCTGGATCCTCCCCTGCTCCGCGCCGCCCAGTTCGATCACGGCGCTCGGGCTCATGGCCCCTTTGCCCAGCTCGACCGGGCTGGAGGAGACGCCCTTCTGGAAGGACATGGTGAGCTTGTAGCCGTCGCCGCTCTTGACGCCCTTGATATCGATGGGCGAGACCGCCCCTTTGGGCCCGATGGGCGTCACACACTGGTAGTTGACGTCCACGACCTCGGCGTACGCGGCGGGCGCGCCCGCCACCACGATCGAGCCGGCCAGCGCAGCCGCCAGCGCGAGAGTTGTCCGCTTCTGGTTCGACACCTCGTGTTCCCCTCATGCCGGACGCCGCCGCGCGCCACAACCCGTACGGGCGCACATTACTGACGGCACATCAGATTTGGCGCTCAAGGTACGCCCGGGGCCTGATGGAGGGAAGACAAAGAGCGCGCCGATCCGGCGCGCTCCTGTCGGTGCGGGTGAGAGGTACGGCTGAGACGTGCCGGTGAGGCGTATGGGTGAGGAGTGCGGGAGAGGGTCGCGGCTAGGCGGGTGCGGCGAGCTCCGCCCAGACCGTCTTGCCGGGGGCGTCCGGAGTGCGCAGGACGCCCCAGTCGAGGCAGAGGCGCTGCACGATGAACATGCCGTGCCCACCGGGCCGGCCGGCCCGGTGGGGCGTACGGGGTGCGGGCTGACCGGCTCCCCGGTCGACGACCTCGACCCGCAGCACCTTGGAGGTGTGGCCGATCCGGATCTCCTCGGGGCCCTCCGCATGGAGACAGGCGTTGGTCACCAGCTCGGAGACGACCAGCAGGACGTCCTCGGCGGCGGCCCGGCGGTCCGCGGTGGACGCCGGGAGCCAGCCCCAGTCGTGCAGCGCCTGCCGGGCGAAGTCACGGGCCGTCGGAACAATGCCGCCGGCCTGCCCGAGCGAGAGCGTGCGCCACTGCCGCTCGGCCGGGACGGTCGAGGCTGCGCCCGCTCCGTCCGGCTCGCGACCGAGGTCGCCCGGCGGATACTGCCGGGTGGTGCTCATCAGCGCTTCACCTCACCGATTCGCCATGTCGCCATGTCGCAGTTGAACAGATAGTGATCAGTTACCGAGTGTGCCGGAGCCCTTGCGGGGCACCGCCGGGGTGTCTCCTGCCCTGCCGTGTCGCAACAACACCCCCTTGAGCCACACGATCGCGTGACGCGGCCGACATCGGGGACATCCGCGGTCGCACGTTCACGCCGGCTCAGGTGGCCAGGGCCTCTTCGAGCGTGGCGTGGACGGTGAAGACCGCCTCCGCGCCGGTGATCTCGAACACCCTCGCCACGACGGGCCGCATTCCGGCCAGATGAACTCCGCCGCCGACCGCCTCCGCCTTGAGGCGGGCACCGAGCAACACGTTCAGTCCGGTGGAATCACAGAAGTCCAGGCGGGAACAGTCGACCACCAGACGCGAACGCCCCTGCTCGACCGCGCTCTCCAGGGGCTCGCGCAGTAGATCGGCGGTGTGGTGGTCGAGCTCACCCACCGGCGTCACGACCTCGCTGCGCCCCTCGGTCCGGGCCTCGACCTGAAGTCGACCCCGGCCGACACTGCCGACCGTCCCGCGGTCCATGCCTGTCCCTCTTCGCCGTCCGTCACTGTGCGCGTCACTGCCTGTGCGGCTGCATGCGTAGCTACCGCCGACGTGCGTAAAACAGTACGCGTTCCGTACGCGACACGGTAGTCGAAGACCTCAACAAACCGGACATATAACAGTAATTGGCGCTTGTCACTGCTGGTCAGGACCGGGTATGGGTAGAGGGACACCCGAAACACGACCGGCTTTGGAGGCGCCGCTTCACCGCAGGAACACGTAGGGGCATCGGCAGCCATATGCCGAGAACGATGGAGGAGACCATGTCACCCCGGCTCGACGAAGCGCGTACCCACAACGCGCCGTCGGCATGTCCTCAGGGACCGACCGATTCCGACTCCCCCGCCGCGATCGCCGTTCCCGGCCCGCGCACCAGCTCCACCAGTGCCACCGGCACCACTGGCACCACCAGCACCACCTCAGACTTCTCCGGCGCGGTCGGCGAGGGACTCGAAGGGCTTCCCGAGATCCCGCCCTACGCCGAAGTGGGCGCTCTGGACGCCAGGGCCCTGTCGAAGACGCTTTTCGAGCGGCTGGAGTCCCTCGAAGAGGGCACACACGAGTACAGCTACGTCCGCAACACCCTCGTCGAGCTCAACCTCGCGCTGGTCAAGTTCGCCGCCTCCCGGTTCCGATCCCGCAGCGAGCCGATGGAGGACATCGTCCAGGTCGGCACCATCGGCCTGATCAAGGCGATCGACCGGTTCGAGCTGAGCCGCGGCGTGGAGTTCCCCACGTTCGCGATGCCGACGATCGTCGGCGAGATCAAGCGCTTCTTCCGTGACACCAGCTGGTCCGTGCGGGTACCGCGCCGGCTCCAGGAGCTGCGGCTCGACCTGGCGAAGGCCGGCGACGAGCTCTCCCAGCAGCTGGACCGCGCGCCCACCGTGGCGGAGCTGGCCGAGCGCCTCGGCATCACCCCCGACGAGGTCGTCGAGGGCATGTCCGCGAGCAACGCGTACACCGCGAGCTCGCTGGACGCCAAGCCCGAGGAGGACGACAACGAGGGCGCCCTCGCGGACCGCATCGGCTATGAGGACCACGGTCTCGAAGGGATCGAGTACGTCGAGTCGCTGAAGCCGCTGATCGCCGCGCTGCCCTCCAGGGACCGGATGATCCTCTCGCTCCGCTTCGTCAGCAACATGACGCAGTCGGAGATCGGCGAGGAGCTGAACATCTCGCAGATGCACGTGTCCCGGCTGCTCTCCAGGACACTGACCAAGCTCCGCAAGGGTCTGACCCTGGAGGAGTGACCCCGACGCGGCCCGCTGTCCCGCCACGGGGCCCCGCGGGCCGGTCGTGCAGCACCGCGGAAGGACCCGCCCCGGATACCGGGAGCGGGTCCTTCCGCGTGTCGGGGCGGTCCTTCCGCATGTCGGGCAGGCTCCTTCCGCAATCGGGGCGGGTCCTTCCGCATGTGTGGGCGTCGGGCCGGATCGGCTACTCACCCGCGCTGAGTACGCCACCGGAGGCGTCCGGTGGTCGCGGGCTCGTAGCGTTCGGTCGTGAACGCACCCCGGACCCAGCTCCGCCCCCGCCCCTGGTACCGCACGGCCCCCCTCGGCGCGTCCTCCCGCGTCCGCGTCTTCCCAGGTCCCGCGCCGCCCGTGTCCTCGTCCTCCTCTGCGCGGCGCTCGTCGCGGCGGCGGTGCTCGCCGCACTCACCTGGCTGTGGAACGGGTCGCCGTACCCGGAGGCCGACCCCGACCGCATCGCCGTCCGGCTCAAGGGCCAGGCCCAACGCGCCTACGACGATGCCTCCCTGCCCGGCCGACCCGATGGGGGCCCGGCCCGGGTGGAGACGGCAACGTGCTCCTACCGAGGGCTGCGCGGCCTGGCCCACATCGACCGCGGCCGCCCCGACGTCAGAAGCTTCGACCTCGACTGGCGGGTGACGGCGGTCCCGGAGGACGTCGCCCGGTCCGGCCTGCACCGGACGCGTGCGCGCCTGGTACGCGAAGGCTGGACCTTCGTCGACACCGGCGTCGACAGGACCGGCTTCCGCTTCCGGAACCCGAACAACGAGGACCACGTGGACGCGCGCTGGTACCGGGAGACGGGAACGTACGCCGTCAGCGCCTACGCGGACTGCGGGAAGCTCCCCGACGGCTTCGACGACCTCGCGTGGCCGGAGGCCGAGTGGGCCCCGGCGCCGGTCCCCGGAGCGCCCGTCACACCACCCGTCGGCCGCTCCGCCAGACCGCGCTGACCAGCGGGACGCCCGGGCGGTAGGCGAGGTGGACATGGCTCGGGGCGTCGAGGAGGACCAGATCGGCGCGGGCGCCGGGGGTGATCCGGCCGATGTCGGTGCGCCGCAGGGCGGCGGCCCCGCCGGCGGTGGCCGACCAGATCGCCTCGTCCGGAGTCATCCCCATGTCGCGAACCGCCAGCGCGACGCAGAACGGCACGGACGAGGTGAACGACGAACCGGGGTTGCAGTCCGTGGAGAGCGCGACGGTGGCCCCCGCGTCGAGGAGGCGGCGGGCGTCGGGCCAGGTGGCGCGGGTCGAGAACTCCGCGCCCGGGAGCAGCGTGGCCACCGTGTCGCCCTGGCCGAGCGCGTCGACGTCCGCGTCGGTGAGGTGGGTGCAGTGGTCGGCCGAGGCGGCGTCGAGCTCGACGGCGAGCTGGACGCCGGGGCCGTAGCTCAGCTGGTTGGCGTGGACACGGGGGTGCAGCCCCTTGGCGCGGCCCGCCGTGAGGATGGCGCGGGCCTGGTCGCCGTCGAAGGCGCCCTGCTCGCAGAACACGTCGATCCAGCGGGCGTGCGGGGCACAGGCCTCCAGCATCGGGCCGGTGACCAGGTCGACGTACCCGGCGGGATCGTCGGCGTAGTCGGGGGACACGATGTGGGCGCCGAGATAGGTGACCTCGTCGGTGTGGCGGGCCGCGATCCGCAGGGAGCGGGCCTCGTCCTCGACGGTGAGCCCGTAACCGGACTTGGTCTCGAAGGTGGTGGTGCCCTGGCGCAGGGCCTCGGCGAGGTAGCGGGCGACGTTGGCGGAGAGCTCCTCGTCGGAGGCGGCCCGGGTGGCGGCGACGGTGGTGCGGATACCGCCGGCGCGGTAGGGCTGCCCGGACATGCGGGCGTTGAACTCCTCGGTGCGGTCGCCCGCGAAGACCAGGTGGGAGTGGGAGTCGACGAAGCCCGGGATCACCGCGCGGCCGGCCGCGTCGAGGACGTTGTCAGTGGCGGGTGCTTTGCTGGATTCACCGGTCCAGACGATGCGGTCGCCCTCGATGACGACGGCCGCGTCCTGGATCAGGCCCAGGGGGGTCCCGTTGCCGAGGGAGGGGTCATTGGTGACCAGGCTGGCGATGTGGGTGACGGCGGTGGTCGTCATCTGGAGAGTGTTCTCCTTGCGTTCCGGGAGTTCCGGGAGTTCCGAGGGGGCCGGGGTGCTTGCGCGTTCCGGGGTGCTTGCGCGTGCCGGGAGTTCAGGCGCGCCCGGGGTCAGCCGTGCAGGGCGGCCACGGCCTCGGCGAGCGCCCGGGGCACGTCCTCGATCCGTGTGTGACGGCCGTCCCGGACGAGGTGCCGGCCCGCCACGACCGTGTGCCGCACATCAGCGGCGGAGGCGGCGAATACGGCGGTCTCCGCTGCCAGTCGGGGCACCGGTCCGGCCGTCCTGACGGAGTCCAGGGCGACGGTGGTCAGATCGGCGGGGGCGCCCGGCTCCAGCACGCCCGCGTCGGGGCGGCCGAGTGCGGCGTGCCCGTCGGCGGAGGCGGCCCGGAGCAGGGCGGCGGCCGTCCAGTGGCCCCGGATGTGCGTGCGCAGCCGCTCGTTGAGCTCCATCGCGCGCGCCTCTTCGAAGAGGTCGATCACGGCGTGGCTGTCGCTGCCCAGCGAGAGCGGCGAGCCCGCCTTCTGGAGGGCGGCGGCGGGGCCGATGCCGTCGGCCAGGTCGCGTTCGGTGGTGGGGCACATACAGGTGCCGGTGGCCGAGGAGCCGAGCAGCTCGATGTCCGCCCCGGTCAGGTGCGTGTTGTGGATGCCGGTGGTGCGCGGGCCGAGGATGCCGTGGTCGGCCAGCAGCCGGGTGGGGGTGCGGCCGTGGGCGGCCTGGCAGGCGTCGTTCTCCGCCGTCTGCTCGGAGAGGTGGACGTGGAGCGGGGCGTTCCGCTCCTCGGCCCACTGCGCGACGGTGGCCAGCTGTCCGGCCGGGACCGCCCGGACGGAGTGGACGGCCGCGCCGATGAGGGTGTGGTCGTCGCCCTTGAGGAGGGAGGCGCGTTCCGCCCAGGCCTCGGCGGTGGTGTCGGAGAAGCGCAGCTGGTGCCGGTTGGGCTTCTCGCCGAATCCGGCGGCGAGATAGGCGGTGTCCAGCAGGGTGATCCGGATCCCGGCCTCGGCGGCGGCCGCGATCAGCGCCTCGCCCATGGCGTTCGGGTTGGCGTAGGGGGTGCCGCCGGGGGTGTGGTGCAGATAGTGGAATTCGCCGACGGAGGTGATGCCGGCCAGG
The DNA here is from genome assembly GCF_055583985.1 of Streptomyces sp. NPDC104313. Classification (NCBI taxonomy): domain Bacteria; kingdom Bacillati; phylum Actinomycetota; class Actinomycetes; order Kitasatosporales; family Streptomycetaceae; genus Streptomyces; species Streptomyces sp. NPDC104313. Next base: position 174,667 of record NZ_JBVJMW010000013.1, on the reverse strand, counting down.
GCCATTTCGGCGTAGGTGGCGCGGGCCAGGTCGAAGTAGGTGTCCGGGGTGAGCCGGGAGGCCGTCCGGTACATCAGCTCGCGCCAGGTCCAGAAGGTGCCCGAGCCGACCTGGACGGTGGCGCGCAGGGCCCGGTGGAAGGCGTGGGAGTGGGTGTTGGCGAGGCCGGGAAGGGTCAGACCGCGCAGCGCGGTGGCACCGGGTGGTGGCGCCTCGACCCCGGTCCTGATCCCGGCGATCCGGCCGTCCGCGACGTCCAGGGTGACGCCCGGCTCGACATGCGTGCCGAGCCAGGCGTGGTCCATCCAGTACGTCGCGGTGACGGGTGCGCCCGTCGTCCGGTGTGTCAGCTGCACGCGAGACCTTCCAGTACGTCGGCGAGTGTCCCGACCCCGGCCGTGCAATCGTCCTCGGTGGCGTGCTCGGCGGGTGAGTGCGAGATGCCGGTGGGGTTGCGTACGAAGAGCATGGCGGTGGGCGCCGAGGCGGACAAAATACCCGCATCGTGGCCCGCTCCGGTGCCGAGGACGGGCACGGGCCGGCCCGTGTCGCCACCTGTCTCCAGGATCTTGCCGAGCTCGTCGCGCAGGGCGTGCTCGAACTCGACGACGGGCGTGAACGACTCGCGCACGACGTCGAGGTCGATCCCGGCCCGCTCGGCGTACTGGCGGGCGGCGCGCTCGATTCCGGCGACGACGGCGTCCAGGGTGGCCTGGTCGGCGGCGCGGGAGTCGAGCCAGCCGCGCACGAGGGAGGGGATGGCGTTGACCCCGTTGGGCTCGACCGCGATCTTGCCGAAGGTGGCGAGAGCGCCGGTCAGTTCGGCCTCGCGGCGGGCGGCGAGCACGGTCTCGGCGTAGGTGAGCATCGGGTCGCGGCGGTCGGCGAGGCGGGTGGTGCCCGCATGGTTGGCCTCGCCCCGGAAGTCGAACCGCCAGCGGCCGTGCGGCCAGATGGCGGAGGCGATGCCGACGGGGTCGCCGGTCAGGTCGAGGGCGCGGCCCTGCTCGACGTGGAGCTCGACGAACGCGCCGATCCGGGCGAGCCGTTCCGGGTCGGGGCCGATGGTCCCGGGGTCGTATCCGGCTCCCTCCATGGCGGCGGGCAGGGCGATCCCGTCCCCGTCGCGCAGCCGGTGGGCGTCGGCGACGGCGAGCTGTCCGGCTGCCAGCCGGGACCCGACGCAGGCCAGTCCGAAGCGGGCGCCTTCCTCGTCACCGAAGTTGGTGATCGCCAGCGGCCGGGTGAACTCCACTCCCCTGCGGTGGAGTTCATCGAGCGCGGCGAAGGAGGACACCACGCCGAGCGGACCGTCGAAGGCGCCGCCGTCCGGGACGGAGTCCAGGTGCGAGCCGGTGACGACGGCGTCCCCGGCCAGGGGGTCGCCGAGCCAGGCCCACTGGTTGCCGTTGCGGTCGCTCTCGTACGTGAGACCGCGCGCCTCGGCCTGCGCGCGGAACCAGGCCCGGCAGTCGAGGTCCGCCGGGGACCAGGCGTAGCGCCGGTAGCCGCCGCTGTCGGGGTGGCGCCCGATGGGGGCCAGCTCCCGCCACATCGAGAGGAAGGAGTCACCCGCGCGCCACTGCTCCCGGGTGCCGGAGGAGGTGGCGGGCGCGCCCCCGGACATGCCGGACGGCATCAGCTGCCCTCCGTCATGGGGACGCGTACGCCTTGGTCGGCGGCGACGTTCTCGGCGATGTCGTACCCGGCGTCCACGTGGCGGATGACGCCCATGCCCGGGTCGTTCGTCAGCACGCGGCGGATCTTCTCGCCCGCCAGTTTCGTGCCGTCCGCGACGGACACCTGGCCCGCGTGGATGGAGCGGCCCATGCCGACGCCGCCACCGTGGTGGAGGGAGACCCAGGAGGCCCCGGAGGCGACGTTGACCATGGCGTTGAGCAGCGGCCAGTCGGCGATGGCGTCGGAGCCGTCGAGCATGGCCTCGGTCTCGCGGTACGGGGAGGCGACCGAGCCGCAGTCCAGGTGGTCGCGGCCGATGGCCAGCGGGGCGGCCAGCTCGCCGCTCGCGACCATGTCGTTGAAGCGCTCGCCGGCCTTGTCACGCTCGCCGTAGCCGAGCCAGCAGATGCGGGCGGGCAGGCCCTGGAAGTGGACGCGCTCGCCGGCCATCTTGATCCAGCGGTGCAGCGACTCGTTCTCCGGGAACAGCTCCAGCATCGCCTTGTCGGTCTTGTGGATGTCGGACGCCTCGCCGGACAGCGCGGCCCAGCGGAAGGGCCCCTTGCCCTCGCAGAAGAGGGGGCGGATGTAGGCGGGGACGAAGCCGGGGAAGTCGAAGGCGCGGTCGTACCCGGCGAGCTGGGCCTCGCCGCGGATGGAGTTGCCGTAGTCGAAGACCTCGGCGCCGGCGTCCATGAAGCCGACCATGGCCTCGACGTGGCGGGCCATCGACTCACGGGCGCGCTGGGTGAAGTCGGCGGGATGGTCGGCGGCCAGGTCGGCCATGTCGTCGAAGTCGACGCCGAGCGGCAGGTAGGCCAGCGGGTCGTGGGCGCTGGTCTGGTCGGTGACGATGTCGATGGGCGCGCTCTCCGCGAGCATTCGGGGCAGCAGTTCGGCGGCGTTGCCGAGGAGGCCGATGGAGAGCGGGCGGCGGGCGTCGCGGGCCTCGACGGCGAGCTGGAGGGCGTGCTCCAGGTTGTCCGCACGCACGTCCAGGAAGCGGTGCTCGATCCGGCGCTCGATGGCGCGCGGGTCGCAGTCGACGCAGATGGCGACGCCGTCGTTCATGGTCACGGCGAGCGGCTGGGCACCGCCCATGCCGCCGAGCCCGGCGGTCAGGGTGATCGTCCCGGCCAGCGTGCCCCCGAACTTCTTGGCCGCGACGGCGGCGAAGGTCTCGTAGGTGCCCTGGAGGATGCCCTGGGTGCCGATGTAGATCCAGGACCCGGCGGTCATCTGGCCGTACATGGTGAGTCCGAGCGCCTCCAGGCGGCGGAACTCCTCCCAGTTGGCCCAGTCGCCGACCAGGTTGGAGTTGGCGATGAGCACGCGCGGCGCCCACTCGTGGGTCTGCATGACGCCGACCGGCCGCCCGGACTGGACGAGCATCGTCTCGTCCTGCTTGAGCGTCTGAAGGGTGCGGACCATCGCGTCGAACGAGCGCCAGTCGCGGGCGGCCTTCCCGGTGCCGCCGTAGACGACGAGCTTGTCGGGGTGCTCGGCGACCTCGGGGTCGAGGTTGTTCTGCAGCATCCGCAGGGCGGCTTCCTGCTGCCATCCCAGGGCGGTCAGTGCGCTGCCGCGTGGTGCCCGTACGGGGCGGGGTCCTGACATGGCGGTGCCTCCTCGCGACGGTGAAAATCTATTCACATCCTGATGCTCTGAATAGTCGTAGTCAACAGGTGCGCCTCGCGCCACGGCCGGGAACAGGTTCTGCCCAAGGGCTGTCCCGTAGCCCCTGGCGGGACCGTGACGACAGCTACGGCACCTCGCCGCACTGCCGGAACGCCCGAATACACCCAGTACGCGGACGCCCCTCCGCCTTGCGATGCCTTGTGATGGCTTCTGATGGCTTGCGATGGCTTGCGATGGCTTGCGATGCACCGCATCCGAGGCCGGGCGCCGATCCACCAGGGATCGCGGGACAGCCCACAGCCACGCGGAAGCCGAACCGGAGGCATTCATGAGCACTGCCGACACACCCGCGCCGACGGAACCCGGGGGCCGCGGCGCCCAGGAGGCGCCCGGAGGATCGCCGCCCCTCAAACGCGCCCTCGGCACCAAGCTTCTGATCCTCTTCGTCATCGGCGACATCCTGGGCACCGGCATCTACGCGACCACCGGGAACGTGGCGGGCAGGGTCGGCGGCGCGCTGTGGCTGCCGTTCGCGATCGGCTTCGCCGTCGCCCTGCTGACGGCGGCCTCGTACGTGGAACTCGTCGGCAAGTACCCGAAGGCGGCCGGGGCCGCGCTCTACACCCAGAAGGCGTTCAAGACCCCCTTCCTGACCTTCGTCGTCGCCTTCATGGTGATGTGCTCGGGCCTCTCCTCGGCGAGCGCGGCGGCGCGGGCGTTCAGCGGCGACTACCTGGGGGAGTTCACCGACGCGATGCCGCCGACACTGGTCGCGATCCTGTTCGTCCTCGCCCTCGCCGCGATCAACCTCCGCGGGGTCGCCGAGTCGGTGAAGACGAACGTCGTCCTGACCCTGGTCGAGGTCAGCGGACTCGCGGTGATCCTCGCGATCGGCGCGTACGCCGTGTTCAGCGGCGAGGGCGAGCCCTCCCGGCTGACCCAGATCGAGACCGGCGGCACCGGATACGCCCTGCTCACCGGGGTGCTCGGCGCCACCGCGCTGGGCTTCTTCGCGTTCGTCGGTTTCGAGGACTCGGTCAACATGGCCGAGGAGACCAAGAACCCCGCCCGCGCCTTCCCCCGTGCGATCTTCATCGGGGTGGGCATCACCGGCACCGTCTACGTCCTGGTCGCCCTGGTCTCCTCGCTCCTGGTCGACTCCCGCACCCTGGCGGGCTCCAGCGGTCCACTGCTGGAGGTGGTGAAGGCCGGTGGCGTCGATTTCCCGCCGAAACTCTTCGCGCTGATCGCCCTGTTCGCCGTCACCAATTCGGCGCTGATCAACATCATGATGGCCTCGCGGCTCTGCTACGGCATGGCCAACGAACGCATCCTGCCGCCCGCGATGGGCAAGGTGCTGGCCGGCCGCCGCACCCCCTGGGTCGGAATCGTCTTCGTCTCCCTCCTGGCCATCGGCCTGGTCTCCACCGGCGAGATCGAGGGGCTCGGCGACACCACCTCGTTCCTGTTGCTCTGCGTCTTCGCCGTCGTCAACATCGCCGTACTGGTGCTGCGCAAGGACCGCGTGGACCACCGCCACTTCCGTACGCCCACGGCGCTTCCGGTGCTCGGCGCGCTCACCTCGCTGATCCTGGCGAGCCCGCTGGCCGACCGGGGCTCCGACGTGTACGTCCGGGCCGGGATCCTGCTGCTGATCGGACTCGGGCTGTGGGCGCTCAACAAGGCGGTGATGAGGCGGTGATGACGGTCCGCGAGAAGTAGGGCGCTCCGGGCGCCCGGGCGCCCGACGGGACGCCGCCCACCGCCACCGCGTTCCGGCCGCTCCTTTACACCGCGGCCCGCATGTACCAAAGGAAAATGCCAGAACCTCCACCTGCCGTGAGCACGATGCGTAGCCTCGGCGCTACAGCCGTACGCCACGTCGGGAGGGGAGATCCGCGTGCCCGGAATCGACGAGTGCCTGCTCGAAGTCATGAGGCTGCCCGGCGCCCGGGGCGCCTCGGTGGTCGACTGGACGAGCGGTCTCGCCCTCGGCACCATCGGGGAATCCCCCAACGGCGACCACGAGGCGACCGCCGTCGAGACCGCGGAGGTCGCCCGGTTGACCGCCGAGCAGCCGGCCTTCGCCCACCTCGCCCAGGACAACGGCGCACAGCACCCCGGGCAGCCGCCGAGCACCCCCGTCGAGGACGTCATCGTCACCACCCACGACGGGTACCACCTGCTCCGGTTCGTCGAGACGGCTTTCGACAGCAGCGTCTTCCTGCATCTGTGGCTGGACCGCTCCGAGGGCAATCTCGCGCTCGCCCGGATGCGGCTCGGCGAGCTGGCCCAGCTCCTGGTGCTGGCATGAGCGCGATAGCCGCCGACCCCGACACCCCCGGCACGGACCGGCTTCCGGTGCTCTCCCCGATGCTCCAGCGCCTCGCCGCCGAGCGCGCCACCGGCGCCCTGATGCGCGACCGCGGCACGCTCTACCTCGCCGACGGCCAGGTGGTGCACGCCGAAAGCCCCGCCACCCCCGGCATCGACGTCCTGCTCACCACCGGCGGGACCCTGCGCCACGAGGGCTGGTGGGACGCCGTGGCGCAGGCCGGGGCCCACCGCCGGGTCGGCCGCTATCTCGTCGACAGCGGTCATGTGCCGGGCGGGGCAATGGAGTTGTGCCACCTCGGCGCGCTGTACGACGCCGCGTTCTTCGCGCTCGCCCCGACCGGGACGCCCGCCCGCTTCCGCTACGGGGTGGCGCACTGGATCGGTCCGGTGCGCCCGGTTCCGGTGTCCGCCGTGGAGCGCGAGACGCTGCGCAGACGGGAGTTCCTGGACCGGATCTGGCCCGACCCCGCCTGCGACAGCGCACCACTGCTGCGGACGGCGGCGCATCCGTCCGACGCCCCGGTCCCGGCCCGGCGGCGCCGGCTCCTGGAGCTGGCCGACGGGGCCCGTACGGCCTCGGACATCGCACAGGCGCTGGGCCGCTCCGCGTTCCACATCCTGGTCGACCTGCGGCGGCTGGCGGCGGCCGGCCTGGTGGAGGCGGTCCGCTTCCAGCCCCTGTCGGCCGCATCCCCACCCGGCCGGATCACGCTCCCCGAGGTGACGGCCGACCCCGATATCGCCCTGCTGCGCCGGCTGCGAGACGCATTGGAGGCCCTGTGATACGCGCGCTCAGACAGCGTGCCGGGAGGAGACAGCTGATGGTGCCCGAGGCCGAAGCGCGTGATGTCCTCGTCGAGCTCCAGCGGTTACGCGCCCGGGTCCCGCTGCTCTCCGGGGCGCTGGCCGCCTCCACCGACGGTCTGGTCCTGGCCCACGACACCCCGGGCGTCGAGGCGGAGGGCGTCGCCGCCCTCACCGCCGCCGCCCTCGGCGTCTCCATCCGGATGACCGACGCCACCGGCCGGGGCGGCTTCCGTGAACTGCTGGTCCGCGGCGGCAGCGGCTACATCGCCACCTACGCCGCGGGGTCCTCGGCCGTCCTGACCCTGCTGGCCGAGGACCGCATCAACGTAGGCCGACTCCATCTGGAGGGCCGCCGCGCGGGCGCCCGTATCGGCGAACTCGTCGACGCCGCGCTGCGAGGCGCGGAGCGCCCCGCCACCGCCGCACCCCCGCGCCCCGCCACCGCGCCCGGCCGCACCCTGCCGCAACGCCCCACGTAGGCGGCCCGATCCCCCCACCCGCACCGTCACCACCACCCGGGACCCACGCCATCACGCAGAAGCCCGCACCCCGGCCCGCACAGAAGCCACCACCGAAACGGATCCGGTCACCACGACCGGCCAGGGAAAGGAAACGAGCCTCCATGGCGAACACCGAAGCGGCACTGAAGGAAGCGATGAGCTCGATCGAGGGCGCCACGGGTGTCGCCCTCGTCGACTACACGAGCGGGATGGCCCTGGGCACGCTCGGCGGCGGCAAGGACTTCAACCTGGAGGTCGCCGCCGCGGGCAACACCGACGTGGTCCGCGCCAAGCTCCGCACCATGGACCACCTGGGCATCAAGGACGAGATCGAGGACATCCTGATCACGCTGGGCACCCAGTACCACCTGATCCGGCTGCTCAGGGCCCGAGGCAACAACGGCCTGTTCCTCTACCTGGTGCTGGACGCGAGCCGGGCGAACCTGGCGATGGCCCGTCACCAGCTGAAGAAGATCGAGGCGGACCTGGAGGTCTGACCCGGGCCAGGTCCGGCCTCAGACCGGTCCGGTCCCAGGCGGGATCCGGTCCGGTCCCCACCAGGCCGGATCCGGGCCGGTCCCAGGCGGGATCCGGTCCGGTCCCCCACCAGGCCGGATCTCACCGGCGGTGACATCGCGCCCCGCCCGGCGCAAAAGGCGCTCCGGGCCGGTTCCGCGTACCGCTCCCGCGTGCCGGGGCCACGACGGCCGCAGATGAGCGACGCCTGAGAATCCGCGAAGGGGCCGGGCGCGGGGCCCTCACTCCACGAACAGACCGCGCGCCGCCGCCCGGGCGTCGAACTCCTCCAACCGGGCCTGGGCGTCGGGGAGTCCGTCGCACATCGCCTCCAGCAGCACCCGGCCGAGCAGCATCGGCGCGCAGACGGTGTCGAAGGAGAGCCCGGAGCCGATCGCCGCCGGGAGCAGCAGATCGCTGTGCTTGGCGACGGGCGCGAAGGCGGAGTCGGCGACCGTCACCACGGTCAGTCCCTGGTCCTGGGCGTACGCGAGCGCGTCCACGCTCTCCTTGGAGTGACGCGGCAGCGCGAAGCACATCAGGGCGGTGGCCCCGGCCCGGCGGGCGGAGTCGATCCGGTCGGGCAGCATGCTGCCACCCTCGTCGAGGACCCGGACGTCGGGGTGCACCTTGGCGGCGAAGTACCCGAAGCCGCGCGCCTGCGAGGAGGCGGCGCGCAGTCCCAGCACCGGCAACGGCCGGGAGGCGGCGAGCAGCCGGCCGGCCCGCTCGACGGGCGCGGGGTCGGCGAGCACGTCACAGAGGTGCTGGAGGTTCTCGATCTCGGCGCGGACGGCCTGCTGGTACTCGTTGTACGTCTCCCCCGCGTCCTCCTGCTCCGCGTCGGCGGGCGCGACCTCGCGCAGGTGCCTGCGCAGCGCCGGATAGCCGTCGAAGCCGAGGGCGACGGCGAAGCGGGTGACGGAGGGCTGGCTGACCCCGGCCAGCTCGGCCAGCTCGACGCTGGAGAGGAACGGCGCGTCGGCCGCCCGGCGGACCATGCAGTGCGCGATGCGCCGCTGGGTGGGCGTGAGCCGGTGGCCTTCGAAGAGCCGCTGCAACCGTGCGGCGGGGCCGCTCCCACTCATGCTGTCCCCTTGCTGGATCCGTCGCGCCACGACCGGCGCCGACCGTTCTATTCAGCCAGGAAGGTCGCTGTATGTCCATATGCAGGGGGTGGACCGGGGCGGTGCGGGAGCGGAACGGGGGCGGCGGGCCGGGGGGTTAACCCCCCGGAATCAGGGGGCTGGCCCCACTGCGGACGGGGGCCCGGCTCCGTACCGTGGTCGGTATGGAAGCCCGTGACCACGAGCTCAAGAAGGAGCTCGCCGCCACCCTCCAGGCACGCGGCGAGCTGGGCGCGGAGTACGAGACCGCGCTCATCGACTCGTTCCTGGAGAAGGTCGAGCAGCGGCTCGACACCACGCTCGACCGCCGGGTCCGCCGTCAGCTCGCCGAGCGGCAGATGTCCACCGCCCGGGGAGCGCACCCGGCGGAGCCGGGAAGCTTCGGGGAACGGCACGGTCTGGGGATCGTCTCGCTGATTCTGGCCATCCCGCTGTCCGCGATCGGCGTCGCGAACGCCGGGGTCGAGGGGCTGGTCGTGGCCTGGCTCGGCATCGTCGGCGTCAACGCGTTCCAGGCGGCGCGGGGCGGCGGCCTGTTCTTCCGTCGCCGGGAGGAACGCGCGCCGTCCGACTGGAGGGACTGAGCGCCGCACGAAGTATGTCGCGGGGACCGCCGCACCCCCGGTCACCCGGGGGGCGGGACGACGGCGGTCCCCGCGAGGGACGCGGTCCGGGTCAGGGCCGGTTGCCCGCGTCCGGGCGACGGTGGAGGTCCGGGAGCCGCTCCGTAGTCCGGTGTCGCCGTTCTGGGTGCCGGCGGGTTTCCCTGCCGACACCCACCAATGTGCCGCAGCCGTGTTAAGCGGGTGCTGCGCGGACGTGACGCGCTCGTACCGATTACGCGAAGGCCCGCCGCCGCCGGGCCGTCAGGCACCTGGGCCGGGGGCGCGTCCGCCCCGTCAAGCTCCGGCCGGGGCTCCGGGTCCGGCCCGTCAGGCCTCGGCCGAGCCCCCGGCGGCCGAACCCTCAGGCCTTCGCCGTGACCGCGTCCTTGGCGAGGAACGCCAGCAGGTCCTGCCTGCTCACGACGCCCTTGGGCTTGCCCTCGACGAGCACGATCGCCGCGTCGGCGCCGCCCGCGCCGCCCAGCACGGCCATCAGATCCTCGACCGGTTCGCCGGAGCCGACCTGCGGCAGCGGAGCCGACATGTGCTTCTCCAGCGGGTCGCTCAGCGAGGCGCGCTGGGTGAACAGCGCGTCCAGCAGCTGCCGCTCCACGACGGATCCGATGACCTCGGCGGCCATCACGTCCGGGTGACCGGCGCCCGGCTTCACGATCGGCATCTGGGAGACGCCGTACTCGCGGAGCACCTCGATGGCCTCGCCGACCGTCTCCTCCGGGTGCATGTGGACGAGGGAGGGCATCGGGCCCTCCTTGAAGTCCAGGACCGCACCGACGTTGGCGGAGGTGCCGGTGTTCTCCAGGAAGCCGTAGTCGGCCATCCACTCGTCTGAGTCAATCGGTAGACCTGTGTTAGCTTCCTTCCCTACTGACAAGGGGCGGCACGCTGGACGCTTCCCCACTGACAAGGGCAGGCGGCTGAGCTGCCTTCCCTACCGACAAGGTGGGACTCCATGGCAGGCAGGTCCAAGAGCTACCTGAACCCGGACCTCGTCCGGGCCTTGAGCCAGGGCAGGACATACGAGGAGTGGCTAGACGGTCGCGTGCCGGGCATGGACTACGCCCGCATCAGCGGCGACCAGTCCGTCAGGTCTGCGGTCAAGGCCAAGGGCCGCGAAGTAGGTACAGGCGTGCGCCACCAGCACGAGGACAACGAGGAGCAAGCCGAGAAGCATAACGTCGCCATTGTCAAGTATTACGAGGACAACAACATTACTGCGGCGGACCCCGATGTCTTTCGCCCCGCATTTCTCGAAATGACAAAGGCCCTACTACACAGGAAGACGGAAGAGGGCTACAGGATATGCGCCATAGTCGCAACAGAGTATCAACGCGTTTGGCGTCTCCCGGAAGACTACTTGCGATTCCGGCGAGCCGTAATCGCGGAGGATGACGGGCTTTTCATAGAACGAGAAAAGCCCTATGACATCAGAAGCACCGGGGGCCACATCGTCGGACTGGTGAACTCCGGTGTCAGTGAAGGCGAAGTATCAAACACAAAAGAGCGCATCGAGAGGAATCAGCGGAGACGCCAACAAGACGGAACGACCCCCGGAGGAAGGCGTCGGTTCGGATACTTGGGCCCGGACCCGCTGAAGGGGCGTTCCACGAATACCATCTGCGACGAGAAAGAGAAGCCCTGGGGGCGCTTCATCATTGAATCGGCGCTAGCTAGACGCGCCTGGAAGTCGATCGCCAGAGAGGTGAACGCGAATAATGTGACCGGAGCTTCTGGGAAGCGCTGGTCCGGCGAAACCATTAGGCAGTGGGCGGTGAACCCCACGAACTATGGATACCGCGCCGTTCGGGGTGTCCTGGTTCGAGACAAGGACGGGAACCTGGTAAAGGGCAAATGGGAAACCATTGGAACCCTGGAAGAATGGCAGATAATCACTGGCATCAGCATAGCCAACGGCGCTAAAACTGGAGTGCGCATAACCAATGGCGGGGGCAAGAACCCGAACCCGCCCGAGTATCGTGCCACGAAGTACATGTTCAGCGGATTCCTACAGTGCGGCAGGTTCCGCAAAACAGGGATCATCTGTCATTCCTCGATCGGGGGATCGAAACGCGAACCCACAAAAGATAACCCCAAAGGGCATCTTTACTATTGCAGCGACTTGGATTGCATGGGGGTATCACGGAACGGCACCCTCGTAGATGAACATCTGGAAGAACTCGTAATATGCGCCCTGGAGGCCCGCTATAAGCGCGCTGAACCCAAAGCGCGACCGTGGGAGGGCGAGGAACGATTGGGAGAACTGCGCACTAAAAAAGCGACCCTCTCATCCAAGTGGATGGAGGGCCGCCTAACAGACGAAGATTTCTACAGGTTGAACAGTGAGCTTACCGAACGCGTTGACGCCCTGGAAATCGACAAAGTGGAACACCAAGTGCAGCAAGCACAGGAAAACGCCTTCACGGGATGGGACCGCTCGAAATGGAAGAACATGGACTTGACACAGAAAAGGATGGCAATCAGCCGCATCATACAAGCAGTGATCATCATGCCGCTTCCGCAGGGTAGATCAAAGAGGGCCCCGTTCGACCCGAACCTACTGCGCGTGATTCCTCGCAGGTGAGGACTCTTCGCGGCTAGGCGCTAGACCAAGAATCCTCCGCAACTCGATATCGTTCTCCGGTGAAATAGGGGGGAGCTTCAACAGCTCCCCCCTTACCCATTCCTCCACAGTCACGCGACACCAGCCCCCGCCCGGGGCTTCGTCGCCCACTTCAGAACCTTGGCCTCCGTGCCGGTCTCGTTCGCCCAGACCACCCGGAAGACGCGTGCCTCTCGGAGCCGTTGCAGGCACCGGTACCCGGGCGCTCGGGTGACGTACACCGTGCCGCCGTCCAGGTCCGCCCTACGGGCCCGGATCACCAGGCGCTCAGTGGCCTGGAGAGCCGTGCAGTCCGCATGATCCGCCCGACCATGCGCCTTACTGCTGTCGAGCCGCCCACGGGGGCACCAGGCCTCTTCCAGACATCCGGGCTCACCCCGGGGCGGCCCGTTGTAACCCTCCGCGCAGAGGTGCCCGTGCCGGTCCAGGAGGACGGCCCCGACTTGAGATCGGGAACAGTCGGCCATCCTGGAGACCGCGACGGCTACGCCGAGGGCCCAGTCATCCGTACGTGACCGTCTGGCCCTCTGGGAGGCAGGTATGGGCACTACTTGCCGTCCATGAGCCCAAGGGCCTCACGGAGACCCGTAATGCGGGACTGGAGCTGACTCGTCGTCGCGTAGTGCCCCCGGTCAGCTCGCTCCTTCGCTCGTGCCTCCAGCTCCTCGACCCGCCCCTCAATCCGGGCTTGCAGGCCGGTGTCAGCTATGGACACTGCCACGGTGACGGCGTCCTGGGGGACGCCCGTCAGGTCGATAGTCCTGACTCCATCGAGGTCACGGAGGATCTTCGGAAACAGGCTGGAATTCATGACGGCTCTCTCTCGGGCTCTCAATGGTTCGGCCGTATCCAGGCGGTTGCTATTCGCAGTCCATAGCCGCTGCCCCCTTATTCGGTGCTGTCTTCGGCGGAAGGGCTGGAACCTTCCTCGACAACGGCATACGGGATGTCCATGACGGATGCCCAGAAGTCCGTTGCCATTTCCTGTGCAAGGCCAGCCGGCACACCGGACGCAACCGCGTCTGTATAAACGAGCCCGGTGACGCGAGCGGAGGCAACGGCATGTTTCCCCTTGCGTTCCAGCGCCTTCGCGTTCAGTTCTTCCTCGAAATCACTGAACAGGTCCTCGAACGTTGTCTCTTCTGCTGCCATAACGCTCTCCTAGTGTTTGCTGTCTTCTAGTTCCAGGACGCTTCCCCAGGACTGGAGGCCGATCTCCCCTTCTGCGGGGACGAGGAGGCCCATGAACACCATTTCCATGATTCGGGCCGCACGTTCCGTCAGCTCGGCGGCACGTTCCTCCGGGAAGGAAAATACGATCTCGTCGTGAATCGGCAAACGCATCCATTGCGTGAATCCGGCCTTGTCGAGTTCCAGGATCGCCCTTGCCATGATGTCCCTTGCACTGCTCTGGATAAAGTAGTTGAGGGCGGCATATGGCCGGGACCGGTCCACGGGAAGCCGTCGCCCGGTAGCGGTGTAGATGTATCCGGTTCGCCGGGCTTCCTTTTGAAGCTTGTCAGCAAACTTGGCTACGCCGAGGTAGGTGTTCCAAAAGGCCCATACAGCCTTCTTCGCGTCGGCTTCGGGCACCCCGTATTGCTCGGATACTGCCCGCCATCCGCCCCCGAAGCACACCGTAAAATTCGTGCCCTTACCAGCAGGGCGTTTCGGGTGTTTATCCAACCCGTCGGGCATGGGCCCGAATGCGGCAATCGCCGTAAGGTTGTGCAGATCCGCGCCTTCAAGGAAGGCCTGCAACATGATGGGGTCGTGGGAGGCCGCAGCCAGCACGCGGAGTTCCATATTGGCGTAGTCGATGCTTACGGTTACATGGCCCTCATCAGCAAGGAACATATTCCGCACATAGCCCGAGCCGGCCGGGTATGTCTGCGCCGCAATGGTGCCAGAAATCGACATCCGGGCTGTCCTCGCCCGGCAACTATGTATGCTTGCATGAACCCGGTTCTCCCAGTCCCTTCCTTCCAGGGCTTTGATGAACCAGGTCTTCCGCCACTTACCCGCACGCTTTGCCTTGATTACCGCATCAGCAGCCGGATGATCGATGGACGACAGGACATCGTCGTCAACCGAAAGGTTCCCTTTCTTGGTCTTCTTGGTGAAGCGGAACCCGAGGCTCTTGAACACCTCGATGAGCTGCGCCGTGGAATTAACGTTCTCAATACCATGGACCCGTGCTACCTGCTCCCACTGCCTTTGCTCAGACAGCAAATCCGCACAGCACCGCTCGGCGTAACTGACATCAAGCAAATAGCCGGTTCGCTCCATCTTGGCAACGACGTGGGCTAGACGGTTCTCCCATTGCATGAGCCCCGCCGCCTTTGTGCGGCCCGGGACAAGGGGATACAAGATGAAGAACAGCCGGTAGGCCAGTACCGGGTCCATTCCGGCGTAGAGCAGGAACTCGTCATCGAACAGTTCAACGGTGGACCAAATATGCTCCTTCTTCACCTTGTATCGTTTGGCTATCTCCGTCATTGAGCCCTTGACCTCGTCGGCCGCGCGGGCGTCAATGTACTTCTTTACGCATTCTTCGAGCTTTCCGCCTGCCCCGCCCTCTTTCGCTTCCCTCGGGTCAACGAGGTGGGCAAGTTTCTGCGTGCACCAGACTTTCGGGGCTAGTTCCTCCATTGGAATGCCTAGGCATTCTTCGGCAACGTGCAGGTCGAACGTTGCGTTATGCGCGATGAGGTATTTGGCGTCCCGGAGGGCTTCCGCTACAGCATCAGCGAAGACGGGGCCAAGCTCGACGGGTACGATCCAGGATTCTCTACTGTTGCCGAATTGTGCGAGTCGCAGACGGAAGGGCCCGTTGTTACGGGCCTCCCACCAGGACAATCCGGTGGTCTCTGTGTCGAACCCTAGGACCGCATTACTTTCGATGAAGTCGCGGAACTGATCGAGGTCGTCAGCAGTCTCCGCGACTCGGATATGGACTGGCTGTCCCCTGATCCGGTATCGGAGGTTCTTCATGTACTCCTAGACGCTAGCTGTGCGGTATCAGCGCCACCGGGTCCAGATGTAGTCAGCGAGGACGACGACTGTGTACCCGCAGGCTCCGCCGATCAGGGCGTGAGCCGCGTAGTTCAGTACGTCCATGGAGGCACCTCTTTCGGTGTGGCGATGAAAAGGGGTATGGGGGCCGGGGGCGGGGCCGGCTGGGCTCGGCCCCGCCCCCGGAATACCGGCTACTTGGCCTTGAACGAGCCGTCGTTCTGCCGCCAAAGGGGCTCGCACTGGCCCGACTTGTCGGGGGCCTGGCAGAACATTGCGGCCCACGCGCCCTTATCGACAAGCTTTCGGCCGTGAGGGCAGTCATCCCCGGAAGGGGTGCCTGCGGGCGCGGAGCCGCCGCCGCCCTTTGCGACGACTCGGCCGTTCTCGAACTTCTTCGGGGCCGCGTCCCCAGTCATGGGCTTGTGTGATTCACGCATCTTGACGGATGCGCTGCTGACTATGTCGATGACCCCGTTGTCTGCTAGGGCCTTGACGAGTTCGAGAACCCGCTTGGCGACTTCCTCGCCGGTCGATCCATATACGCGGGGGGTAAGCCATGCGGCATCAAAGCCGGCTGCCGCCTTGAGGGTAATGCCAATCATGAACGGATTAGGTGCAGCAACATTGCTCGGGGTGTCAACGGGCATAGGCGTACTCTCCTCTTTTGCGGTCTCGCCCCACGGGGACGGGCCGTCAAATGGGTTGGGGAAACTCAAACTGGCTCCCTTCGGTTGGGTGGAAATCAGGTGGTCTTGCGGGTGTCCCGGTTCATCTGTCGCGCTAGCGCGTCCAGTGCCCTATGTGCGGCGCGACGCTCGGTATCACTTTCCGGCGGAAGGCCTTCGATGTAGCGCCGGTGGATTAGCGCCCTTTGCCGCTGCGGCATTCGCGGAAGGGATATGGCTGTATCCAGTCGGGCGGACATCAGATTGTCGGTGACGCGGCACCCTAGAAGGTCATCGCCGCGCCCCATCATCTGTCCCAGTTCGTCATCGCTGAGAAAGAAGCTCTCGACAGCGATACGAACTTCGTCGGGCGTGTAGTAATACCGGCCATCAGTTACGTCCCGGGCGTCTCGTTCTCGGGATGCATACTGCGTTCCGGACTTCTTGAAAATGGACCAGATCATCATCTCGTCGCCGTAGTGCCGTTCAATGGCAGGGCGGTTCTCATAGGCATGCTTGAGAATTTCCTGCTTGACGTCGTCCTTCTCTACGATCGCCCAACTGGAGGAGATAGAGGAGGCTGCCCGGTCTGCGAGATTGCTGAGGTAGCCCCAGTCAAGATCAACCATGGGCCACCTTCTTGGTGAAACGGCCACCCTTTCCTCGGGCGGACTTTCCGTAGGTGACGCCCTCCACGATGAAGGAGCCGTCCCGGGCGATGTCGACGGGAACGGGGGCGACGTGGGACTTTTCGACGTAGAGGATTCCGAATCCGGATTGCCAATTGGCGACGCCCCCGGAGCCCAGATAGCTTGCCTTGGCTGGGTGCATCAGGTTGCCGACTTCGAAACCCCAGCGGACCGTTCGGTTTCCTCCCTCGTAGCCTATTCCGCCGCGCATGACTCCGAGCCTGTGTGTGTGGCCCATGACGACATTGACGGCTGCCTTCGTGGCGTGCTGGAAGGCGGTCCTTCCGGCTACCTGGGAAAGTCCCTTGATCTCGTGGCCGTGCATGAGGACGGTGTCCGGACCCACCTTGTGAAAGGGGGGCACAAGGTCAATTCCGAAACCATCGAAATCCAGGAGCTTGGAGAAGTGGAAATCGTCGGCGTACTCACCGAGAGCCGGCGACTGGCCCGCAAGGTACGTTCGGGGCCGGAGGTCGTGGTTACCTTCCAGAACTCCGAAGGGCCCGGAGTAGCGGCTTCGTAGCGGTTCCCAGAAAACACGTTTCGTGGTCTCTGAGTCCTTCTTCACCGCCTGCCGGTATTCGTGCCGGGTGCCGACACTCCACCGGCTGGGGGTGTCGTAATCGTTGAGGTCGCCAATCTGGAATGCGGCATCGGGCTGATAGTCACCGATGAAGTCGAGGACGTTCTTCAGGTACTTGGGGTGGTGGTAGGGAATCTGTGTGTCTGAGACGACAACGATCCGCTTCAAATGCCCTCCCCCACGCTGCGGGCGTAGGCCTCGCCCCAGGTCTGCCCGCTGTCCTGAACGTGTTGGACCTGGCCGAGAGCTTCAACGGTCCGGTCCGACAGGGGGAGGCCGAGGGCGGCCACGGCCTGATTGGCGTCGTGCCCCTCCAGCTCCGTGAGGCGGTCGAGAGACAGCCCGAGGCGGTTGAGCACTTGGCCGACGAGGCACCCTGGGGAGACCGGGTCACCCGTCAGGTCGTCGGTGTGGACGTAGAAGCAGGAGCTGGGATCGTCGTCAACCTGATGTTCGGGGGCTTCGTAGACCCGGTCCGGGTTCGCAGCCACAACTTCCTTGAGGGCCTTCATGACCTTCTCGTCCGTGATGGAGGCCGGGTCAACCTGCATGGCTTTCGCCGGGGCGTCAGACACTCCTTGTCTCCTCCTTGAGTCGCTGGATTTCTCGGGTGACGTACCAGAGCGCTTTTTCGAGATCCTGGATCTCTGGAGCCGACTTCTTCCGGCCGGCTCGGTAGAGGTACTTGATCGCGTTGCCCCGGTTGAAGTTGAGGGTTTCGGTGATGTCGATGACCTCTACGCCATTGGGGAGCTTGTAGTGGCCCGGCTCGTTCACAGGGTCGGGAAGGGATTCCGCCGGTCGCATCTCTGAGGACAGGAACCTGCGGAGAAGGCCGCTACTTAGACGCACTCCGTAGGGGAACGGCTCGGAAAAGTCGATGTCGGAGATCGTGCCGGTGCTTCCGGCCATTGCGTGCTTCGGGAAACGGACTGGCGCGGTTATGACCACGCGAGTGCCCTTCTTGTACGTCAGAGCTTCAACCTCTCCTTGAGTCCTCGCGTGCCCTCCGCGAGGAAGATTTGATTGCTGTCCTTGTCGTCTTTCATCCGCATGACTTTGCCGTTCGGCATCTTGGACGCCAGGTCATCCATGAAGGTTTCTCCGGCGTCGTCCTCCGCCAAGAGATAGACCGTGCCGTACCCACGGAAGGCGTGATACCAGTAATTTCGCCAGGTCCCTGTTCCAGGAACGCCCGCAGCGGGCACCCCAATCAGGTCCCATGTCATCGTGTCGAATTCGCCCTCGACAAGGACAACGAAAGGGCTCGGCCTTATGAGTTCGGCGGTGTTGAACAACCGGGGCGGATCACCGCCCAGCGTCATGTACTTCCCGCCCTTATGGTCGTGCCGCTCTTTCTTTCCCAGTTGGAAGTAATAGCGGCCTTCGGGCGACTTCACGCACGCATCTGCGACACAGCGAAATCGGACGGTGGCGACGCCATGGGCGCCACCAGCCGGGCGCATGTAGGGGATGGCCAGATAGCCCGCATATTTATCATGACCAGGTAGAGCCGAACGGACGTATCCCAGGCCGAACTTTCCCGCCACTTCTCCGAGACTCCGGGCTACTACGTAGGACTCCGCCGGACTCCCCGGGTACATCTCGTGGTAGGCCTTCGCCGCTTCCACGGAACCGCTGATGTGCAAATTCTTTGGCTTCAAGGAAGCCACAGCTCAGCTCCCTCATGACGATCGCATAGGAATCTTCTGACAGGTTGCAGACGAAGCAGGACCACCGGCCGAACTCGCAGTTGACCGATGCGCTCGGAGAAGAGTCAGCGTGGAGGGGGCAACAGAATTTCTGCCACCCTCTTCGCTCGGTGTTTACCCGCACTCCGTAGAAGAACTTGAGAGCGTCTGCAACCGATGGCTTAGGCTCGCGCTCGGTCATCTGCCTGTCTCGGCCTAGTCGGCTCGGCCTGACGGATCTCTACCGGGAACTCGTACCTCCGGAATGCGTCGAGCCATGTCTTTCTGCTCCCCCGGTATTCACGGCTGCTCGTGGAGTGACGAGCCTCGTCTCTCATTAGAAGGAGTAGAGATTCCGCGGGGCGGTCTTCGGCTTCCCCGTTTCACCGAAGCCGGCTCGGAAAGTGATTCCGCCATCCAGACGCTCATAGGCGTGGTGGACGCCGCCTTCGAGGCTGCTGTAGCCCTTCACGCCCGCATTGATGAGGGCGGTGTACATCTCTTCGGTATAGCGGCGGTAGGAACCCTCATGGCTACCGGAGACCTTCACGAAGATGGCCGTCAGAACTTCTGCGGCTTCCTTGGAAATCGTCAGCGTGACAGTCTCCTCAACGCGGGTCTTCTTGGTCAGCTCAGCCTTGATCGTCATGGTGATCCTTCGCGTTGGTGTATCGAGGTCCGAGGACTTTCCAGGCCGGATAGTCCTCTAGGTAGTCGGCAGCCCGGCGCAGTACGTCAGGGCGGTCTCTAGACCCCCGTGCTAGAAGCTGCCCGTTGCACCGGGCGCAGAGGAGGCCGCGCACGGCCTCCGTCTTGTGGCAGTGATCCACGGCCAGGTTGGTGCGCCGCTTTTCACGGCAGATGGCACAACGGCCACCCTGGTAAACGAGGAGCTGTTCGTAGTCCTCGACTGATAGCCCATAGGTGGCCTGTAGATGTGTACTTCGGGATGCTGCCTGGCGCTTCGCCTTTCGGCAGGTCGCGCAGATTCTTCCTCGTGTGGACACAAAGAAGCGCTCGGCACGATTCTTACCACACCGAGCGCATTCTCTGTATCCGGTTCTAGGTTTGGGCATTTACCCCTCTCGGCGCTCCTTGGTCTCCTGGATGAGCAAGGACCGGAGTTCCGCCATCTCTTCGACGGTGAGCCAGAGAGTGAGCATGTCGAGCGAGGTTATGAGCTTTTCGCCTCGGCAGGTTACTACTGCCGTCTTGATGCCGCCCTTTGCCGCACCGAGGATGACCTTCGACAGAGAGGAGAGACGGAGGCCTCGGGCGGCAGGGATTTCGATGATGATGGCGGCGCTTTCGAGCTGTGTCTCGTTGAAGCTGACACGGGGGAACCGCTCGGGAAGTTCCCAGCCGAATACGCGCGTCGCGGTAAAGCCGCCTCGGTGAATGCGTTCCTGCGTTGCCTGGATCATAATCCGCCCCTCACTCCTGTTGTCGTCTGTCTACGTCGTTCTCGCACTAGGCCGCGTACGCCATAAGGTCATCCCCGATCTCCTCCAATCTGAGATTGCTGCGGTTCAGTCGGTAGCTGACGAACGTCTCTCCGGACGAGTCCTCGAATCCCTCTCGGTTTTTCACCGGGGAGATATTCAAGATCCGGCTGTCCATTCCGTCAATCTCCTTGTGCAGGGTGACGACTAGGGCCGGAACTCTGGCGATCTTCCCTTTCACTCCACTCAGCGGAATGGGTTTCAGGCCGTCGGAATGCTCACCGGTCGTGTGGTGAAGTCCTAGCACATGCGCCCCGGTTTCCCGGGCCATGTCCGACAGGTATTCGCACAGGCTTTCCAGGCCGAAGCTATAGCTTTCGGCATCGCCCGCCCCGCCGGTATCGACGTTGGTAACGTTGTCTACCACGAGGAGGTGCGGAAAGCATCCGAAGATTTCCAGGTAGCACAGCAGCGTGGATTCGATCTCGTCCGGCGAGGGTCGCGCGGAAAAGTTGAACCGCACCCACCACCGGTCTCCCAAGGCCTTTTCGTAGTCACCGAAGGCGTCGTCCAGCAGTGCGTTCTTCACGGTCTTGACGTCGGTGCCCGTGATCATGGATGTGCAGCGGGCTACCTGTGTGGCTGCCGTGGAGTCTGCGGAGAAGTACAGGACGGGAATGTTGCCGTGCATCGCCAGGAAGGCCGCGAAGAGGCTTTTCCCTGTGCCGGGGCCGGCTACTGCTAGGGATAGCTCCCCGCGCCTGAAGTCAACTTCCATCCTTTGGAGTGCCGCGTAGGGCATGGGGATGGGCTCCCCTGCCGCCCCTCGAATGTGAGCTGACTGCGGTAGCGAGAACATTGCACCCTCTTTCCCCATTGACAAGTGAGAAGCGATAAAAAAGCCGGACCAGTTGACCCGGGTTAACATTTACAGCAATTTTTCCCTACTGACAAGTGGCCGCTCATGAAAAAGAGCAGGCGTGCGACACGTCACAGAATCGGCAGTTCCACCCGGGCCTTGCTGGGAAGACGCCTGCCTTCACTCCGGCATCCATGGCAGCGAACACTTCTCCCACCTCTTCCTCTTGCACTTTTGATACATCGAGGGCTCTTGAGAGTCCACCGGTCTTACCCATGTACCAGTCGGCTTTCCTGACCTCGACGTTGTACACCTTCCGGGTCAGGATGGTGTACGTCTTGAGCTGGAATTTCGATCGGGTTGAACCGGTTTTCAGGTCGCGGACCCTTACGGAGTCGTCAGGCTCCTCCGTCAGCTGGTCAATGTACCCCTGGACTGGGACGCCGCCGATCTCTGCCTCTACGTGAAGTTCCAGCCCTGGAGACCCGTCAGGGGCCTTCCAGATCACAGGCCCCTTTTCGGCGGCCCATTCAACATACCGGGCAACCTGGGTGCGGCCGAGGGCATGCCGGCTTACTACGTCGGTCTCTCCGCCCACACCTCCAGCCGTCATCCAACGAGTGAGGTTGCTTTCCTTGTCGAGCGAACTGTTCGTCAGCGCAGCATAGGAGTCCGAGTAAATCTCTACAGCTTCCTCGGAAGACATCGTCCGGTCTGAGCGCTCGAAGGCTTCGCACGCTTCATGGAACGCGTTGCCTTGATGCGACCATGCAGCCGGCCGAGGTGTCACCTTCTCGATGCGGCGCAACCTGTACTGCTCGGGGCACTTTTCGTACTGGCCCGCTTGACTGACTGAACGGGTCATGCTGGCTATCCGGTCAGGGACAGCCACAGATGTTTCTTTCAGGGGGGACCTCCTTGGGTCGGTCAGGGTGTATCACATACATCGTGTAAGCGGCACAGCCGGGAAGACGCGAGCTGGTATGAAAGTGGGGTTCTTCCTCAACTACGCGGTCGGTCCAGTCACCCCCGAGGCTGACGGACAACGAGGTCAGGGCCGGAGCGTCGTCAGGGTCCAGCTCCTTATCTCCGACCATCACTAGGTAGTACGAGCCGAAGGAACTTGTCACACAGTCGATCACCAGCGACTCCGAGACATAGATCCGGCGATGGCTCTGTACAAGCATTTCCCGGATGAGAGCGAGAAGGCCCGCAGCCGTCCAGCGCACTTCCGCCGCCGCCGCGCATCCAATCATGATCATGGCTACCGTCCCCCCCTGTTCCAGCAGCAGCCAAATCCAGCCGTGCGTCCTGTTTCTGACTTTAACCTCCGGCTAGCGGAGTCCCGCACTCCGTTATTGAGTGACATGGATCACCGTCGCCAAGTGTCGTGGTTCGTACAACCAATGAGGGCCTGGACGTATCTACGTCCAGGCCCTCTCAACAGCAAGAAGCTCTGATCACTTCAGGAAGATGGCTAGCTCCCTGCCCTCCGGGCATGCCAGCAGCTGAAGCTGCTCGGGCGTGGGAGGGGCCGAATCCTCCGGCCAACGGACGACGAGGCCGCCGTCTGACGGCAGGCGGGGCAGATAGGTGAGGCGCTTGCCGTCCGGCTCCAGGTGTGCGACTTCGTCCTCCACCACGTGGCGCACGAAGGCCCTCGCGTACCGGTCGGGCTCCTTCTCCCGAAGACGTACCTGCACCAGCCTGCGCAGGCCACGGAAGACGGAGTCCCGAATCAGATCGGCCCGGTGCGGGTGCTCGCTGACGTCCCAGGGAAGGACGGCCAGGGCTTCAGCCTTGGGCCCCCTCATAAACATGTTCATGTGCAGAGCCCGGTAGCTCACAGCCTGACGCGTGACGCCGAAGCGGGTAGCGATCTTGGTGTAGTCCGGCTCCTGGAGAAGGATCTTCCGAAGCTCCAGATCATCTTCTGGCAAATCACCCACGAGGACCCCATTACTCCGCACTGCCCGGACGGTACGGGCAGGACCGCTCTGCACACAACGAGCCTTCACGTCTTCCACACAGGACTACCTGTGACCTGTGTCTCATATGTTACTCGCCTGTCCGATCTCAAGGGATCGGACACCTACGTAATAAGTGAGAGCAAGAGAGAAGACATAGACATGAACTCCTACTACCTGTAGGGGAGTTCGAAAGTGAACTTACCAGCAGCCGTCAGCCGGCCCCCCGACCGGGGCCGAGCGGTAGCCCGGTCGGAGTACATCCCGAAAACGGACCACCTGACGACCTGTCATCTACATCTGATCCCTGGGGCCAGAACTTCACCCCCCAGGGACACACTCCTTCACGAGTCCGCCCCAGCCCTCCAGGGCTGACCGGAGTCTCATCACGGAACGGTATCGGGGGTGTGCCACGCCTAGAGCCGCTTCGGTTTGCTACGTCCGGGGCTGTACCACCCGCACCGTCCGTTCCGGCCGGTGCGAACGCCACGCTCCACCAGCTCCGAAACCGTGGTCTACAAAAAGTGCCCGGAACGCGACACGCAGTAGCGACTGGGAACGGCGAATCAGACCGCGCGCCCTGGTTTTGGCTCGCTTCGCCTGCCAGGCCTGCGGTGCCGGTGAGCGCTTGGAGGTCGATCACATCGTTCCCGTGTCGCAGGGCGGCACGTGGACGCTCGACAACGCCCAGGTGCTATGTCAGCCGTGCCACAGGGCGAAGACGGTCCGGGATCGAGCCCGGTGAGTATCGGACAGGTACCGCAGGTGCAGGGCGGGGTACCCGCGTGGCTAAGAGGATGAGGCCACAGAGCGCGACAAGCCCGTTTCGGCTAATGGCAAGCCGCACGCGTAGAAGCCCTGGCTTCGAGGTGTAATCCTGGTTCGACTCCGGGCGGGGGCACAATCCGCGCCGTAAAGCGCGATGGGATTCCATAGCTCAGTTGGTAGAGCGAGGGGCTTTTAACCCCTGCGTCCTCGGTTCGAGTCCGAGTGGAATCACAGCACTTCCGGTATTTCAACAGGCAGACTGTGCCCTTGGGGGCGAGGTTCGGGTTCGAGCCCCGACCGGGAGTCAAAGAGGAGCCGGAGCATCCGGAGCCTTATGGGGTAGCTCAGTCAGGTAGAGCGAGCGGAAGTTCCACTGAGCGACTTTCGTGTGTCGGGGGTTCAAATCCCTCTCCCAACGGCTTCTCCCTTATGGGGTGTAGCTCAGTGGTAGAGCGCCGGTCTCCAAAGCCGGATGTCGCAGGTTCGAATCCTGTCACCCATGCCATCCAGGTAGCTCCTGGAATGCTCTGAAACTCCC
The DNA here is from genome assembly GCF_055583985.1 of Streptomyces sp. NPDC104313. Classification (NCBI taxonomy): domain Bacteria; kingdom Bacillati; phylum Actinomycetota; class Actinomycetes; order Kitasatosporales; family Streptomycetaceae; genus Streptomyces; species Streptomyces sp. NPDC104313. Next base: position 150,599 of record NZ_JBVJMW010000013.1, on the reverse strand, counting down.
CCTGATCAGGGGACGGATGAGCGGTGCGTTTCGTCTAGCGGCCCAGGACTCCCCCGGAGAGGGGGTAACGCCGGTTCGAATCCGGCAGCGCACATATCAGCCGGCCTGCTTAGGCAAAAGGCAAAGCCGCCTGTCCTAGGAACAGGTGTATGCGGGTTCGACTCCCGCAGCAGGTACATACGCCCGCCGATCTCGGCGGGCTTCTTCGGGTGTAGCTCAGTTGGTAGAGCACGCGCTTTGGGAGCGCGAGGCCGCAGGTTCGAGACCTGTCACCCGGACTACTTACGAGGCCCTGCGGGGCCACACAACATCAGCGACGGAGACGTTCATCGGGGGACGAGTGCACGACGACGACCAGGAGGCCGGGCCGCGACTGCGGCACACCTCCCAGCCAGGCCGGGCCGCTCAGGTCCGGCACTGGCGGCAGGACGCCGCCACGGAGCTGGAGGAGCTGCGCGACCTCTACCCGCTCATCGAGGGCCTGGAGGTGCCGCGTCTATGACTCGTGGGCCGCAGCCGAGCCCGAACGCAGCGCGCAGGAACGTTCACCCGCACGCCCGGGAACTGTCCCGTGAACCGAAGGCTCCTCGCCAGGCGCCCACGGGCCTTTCTCTGAAAACTGCCGGGGGGAAAAGGTTTTGGCTGATGTGGAGCCAGGCTCCGCAGACAGCGGAATGGACTGAGACCGACTGGCTTGAGCTGGAAATCACCGCACGTCTCGTTGATGCCCTGTATCAGGGTGACCTTCGGCAGGCGGGTGAGATCCGGCAGAGAACCGCTAAATGGGGTTCGACCGTGGAGGACCGTAACCGCCTCCGCATGAAGTTCGACGATTCCGACGAGGCCGAGGAAGATCCTGCGGAGCCGTCAGGGATGGATATGGACGAGGAGCTTTACAAGCTGCTCGGAGGCAAATGAATAGGTAGGTGGTGCCTTTGCAGACAGGGAATCTGCCCGCAGGGGTACCGAAGCCCACCGAGACCTTGGGCTACTCCATCATTCGATGGGCTCAGACATACATTGTGCAGCCGGATGGCGATCGAGCCGGCGAACCCTGGAAATTCACTCCGGAACAGCTCCGGTTTGTTCTCTGGTTTTATGCGATCCGCCCCGATGGGGGGTGGGCCTACTCAGCCGCGACGCTCCGACGAGCGAAAGGCTGGGGCTTAGCAAGACTCCATTGCTTGCAGCCCTGGCGATTGTCGAGTTCTTGGGGCCCTGCCGGTTCAGCCATTTCAACGCCTTCGGGCTTCCGGTTGGAAAGCCCGTGCCGCTGCCGGTGGTGCAGGTCGGGGCTACTGCCCTCGATCAGACGGACCAGACCCTAGACATGATTCGCGGCATGCTCTCCGAAAGTCCGGCCGAGAAAGTTTACGGCCTGGACATCGGAAAGAGCATCGTCCAATTCAAATCCGGCAAGCCCGGAAGCATTAAGCCGAAGGCCACCGCGGGCAGAACAAACGAGGGCAACCGGCCATCGTTTTGCCTTATGGACGAATGCCACCACTGGGTTTCCAGCAACGGGGGCCCCGAGTTCTTCCAGACCTTGAAGCGGAATATCGAAAAGACCACCAAGGCGGGGTCCAGGTGGGTTAGTACCACTAATGCCTATAACCCCAACGAGGATTCCGTGGCGCAGATCATCCATGAATCCGAGATGATCACGCAAGGGTTCTGGCTTTACGACTGCCTTGAAGGCTCCATCGACGTTGACGATATGCGCGATGAGGAAGCCGTCCGGGCCGCATTGGTGGAGGCCTACGGGGATGCCTCATGGGCGGATATCGACGGGCTGACCCGAACAATCCTGCATGACCGGACCACTCCGGACAGCACCTACTGTCGCTTCTTCTTCAACCAGATAGCCGAGTCCAGCGACGGTTGGATGGTCAAGGCTGAATGGGACGCCTGTGTCTCCGACACCGATCCCATCATGCCCGGAGATCAGATTGCCTGCGGTTTCGATGGAAGTATCCGAAATGACTCGACAGGAATTGTCGGCGTCAGATTGCGTGACGCCAAGCTATTCATGATCGACCTGTGGGAGAAGCCGAAACACGCAGGTGTCGACTGGGAAGTTGATGTTCTCGCTGTTGAGGCGGCTGTGCATCGCATGTTCGCTACGTACCGCGTCGAATGGATGTATTGCGATCCGCCGTATTTCCAGGAGGCTATCGGCCGGTGGGCTATCGAGCACGGCGACGACCGTGTTTACGAGTATTGGACCAACAAACCTACCCGGATGACGCAGGCCGTTGAACGCTTCCGCACGGCTGTCACGGTCAAAGACGTTTCCCACGAGGGCGATGAACGCCTCAGCCGGCACGTGCTGAATGCCGTCACCCGTGAAGTTTCCCAAGGAATCCTCATCCAGAAAGACAGCCCGAGATCGAAAAGGCGCATTGACCTAGCGGTCTGTGCGGTTCTCGCTCTGGAGGCCCGAGCTGACGCAATTGCCGATGGCCGTCTATCAATCCGAAGGAGCCGCGTAGTCGGTTTCTAACTGCGAGGTTCTATTTGATCGTACCCCCCAACGGCCATACCGCCTTCATAGGCGAACCGTCGAAACCCGTCGAGTGGCTTTCCTACCTGTACGGCAAAATGCCTGGACCGGGCTCCCCTATGCTGGTCTACGGCAACTACTACGAGGGCGAACAGCAGAAGCTAGCGTTCGCTCAGCCTCGTTATAAAACCGCCTTTCACGATGTCTTCGCCCAATGGCGCGACAACTTTTGCGGCATGATCATTGACTCTGCTAACGAGCGCATGAATGTGGACTCCTTCCGCCTCCCTGACCATGAGGGCAGCGACAAGGAAGTTCGGGAGTTCTGGCAGCGCAATTCCATGGATGCCTTCTCCTCCTCGGTGCACCTGGACGCCATGGTGGCCGGTACGTCTTACGTGCTGGTGTGGGCGGACGCCGAGGGCCGCCCGACCATAACCCCGTACTCCGGGGAACAGATGGTCGTGCAGTACAAAACCGGTTCCCTGACAGAGATCCAGGCTGCCGCCCTTTTCATCCAGGACGCATGGGGCCGTCAGATATCGACTCTGTGGACCGAGAAGTATGTCTACGAGGTCTCAGCCGGAACAACCGACTGGGAGAACGGCAAGCTGGAGAAGAACCCTCTGGGTGCCGTCCCTGTCGTCGCGTTCCATAACCGGGCCCGGCTCGGCCGGCCTGCCGTCTCTGATCTTCATAACGTCATCCCCATTCAGGATGCGATCAACAAGACGGTCACTGACGCGCTCACCGCATCTGAAACGGCGGCGTTCCCACAAAGGTGGGTGACTGGCCTGGAAATCGTGGAGGACGAGCACGGCAATCCGGTGGAACCGTTCTCCGTTGCCGCTGACAAACTCCTCCAGGCCGAGAGTGACCTAGTCAAGTTCGGCACCTTCGAGGCAGCCGACCTCAAGAACTATGTGACTCTCGTGTCCATGCTGGTTCAGCACATGGCCAGCCTTTCCAGGCTCCCGCTCCATTATTTTCTGGTCAACGGTGGAGCTTCGCCTTCCGGCGAGTCTCTTATCTCTGCCGAGGCCGGATTGGTGGCCAAGGTGAAAGAGCGCATGTTGCACTTCGGTGAGTCATGGGAACGGGTTGTCCGGTTGTGCTTCGCGGTCCTCGGTGACGCCAGGCGAAATGCCTACACCATGGAAACCATGTGGCGTGATCCGGAATACCGTACCGAAGCCCAGCACGTTGACGCGCTTCTCAAGCTGGCACAGCTCGACGTCCCGAGGGAATTCCTTTGGTCGTCGGCGGGATTCTCCGCAGCGCAAATCTCCAGCTTCCGGAAGATGCGAGTGGAGGACGCCAAGGCAGCGGCCGAGATTCAGAAGCTCGGACCGCAGCCGCAAACCGCTGGTACCGCTGTCCCCGGTGACGTGAAACCGAAACCGCCACAGGGCAACTCGGGGAACGCGAATCGCAAGATTTATGAACCTAGTCACTGACGTGCCGGAATGGTGCGTCCTTCCGAAATGGAATCAATTTGACTGAATCTGTTCCCGCAGACCAGACCGAGACCAAGCCTTCGGGCTCTCAGCCGGCTCCGCCTCCCTCCGATTCCGGTGAGGAGAAGTGGAAGGCCCTTTCCCGCGAGAACGAGCGGAAGTGGCGGGCTGCTTCCAAGGAGCTGGAGGAGCTGCGTAAGGCGCAGATGACCGACCAGGAAAAGGCGCTCGACGACGCGCGAGCGGAGGCCCGCAAGGCGACCATGTCTGAAATGGGGGCCCGACTCGCGAAGGCCGAGATCCGCGTTCAAGCCTCCAAGGCCGGTGTGGAGGCTCCCACTGATTACCTGGACCTTTCCCAGTTTCTCGGTGACGACGGCGAGACCAACGCGGAAAAGGTCGGCGCGTTCATTGCTTCGCTGAAGAATAACACTCCGAAGGGTGAGGCATTCCCTCAGCTCAACGGAGTTGGACACCACCAGTCCGGTAACGACATTACCTCGATGGACCCGACTGAACTTGCCGACCTGATTGCGGGCAAGTCCTTCATCTAGCCCTCTTCAACCCTCTACTTGTCTTGCCCTCTGTAGAGGGGTTTTTAGCAGCTCCATAGCGCGCGAAAGATCCCCCCGCGGGGGGCTTTCTTATGCCCTGGAGCGCTTTTGCCACTAACCACCCACCACTTCAACCTCAACCCGCGACAGGTCACCATCGCGGCACTCGGTCTTCTTGACCGACAGCTCACACTGGGCGGCCTTCCGGCCCGTTACTCGGAACTCAGTTTTACGGGCGGCCTCGGTGACGTGATCAACGTTGACCGTGAGAGCCGGGGCATTCCGGTGCAGGCTGCGGGCATTACCGCACCTATCAAGAACCCGATTACCGGCGATAAGAACCGGCTTGCTGCCGCTTCGGATCGCCCTCTGCCGGCTGATCCCCGTCTAGCGCCCCAGGGATTCATCAGCGAGTCCCGTTTTCCGGTTCAGCTCTCGACGCTGGCTCAGAACTCGACGGTTCTGAGCATGGAGCAGATCGCCTTTGACCTGCGGCAGTTCGGCGCGCAGGTTCTGACTAAACTAACTCGGGGTTTTGCCGAGTATTTTGATGACACCACGGCCGCCTTCATCAAGGCCAACATCACCCGATCCGGCCTCACGGCCGCTCAGCAGAAAGCGGTTGGCGGCGACGTAGCAGTTACCATTCCTGCGGCTGACGGCACGGCCGCGAACATGAGCGCCCGCGCTCTTGCTCTCCGGGCCGCTCTCGTTGATGCACGAATGGCTATGAATCTGGCACAGGTTCCGACTTCGGAGCGGTATCTTATTGCCGGTCCCGAGGTCGAGGCCATTCTTCTGAAAGATCCGGAATTCGTGGCGGTTGACTACAGCGGCGACACGAATGCGCTGCGCCGGGCGATCATCGGCCGAATCTATGGTTTCGACATCGTCATTCACAACTCTTTCGGCCTGGAAGCTTACCTCTTCCACAAGTCGGCCATGCTTCTGGTCAGCGCTTGCCCTGCCATCCCGATGGGTGCCGTTCAGGGAAGCATTCAGAACATTAACGGTATCGCCACCCGCATGTTGATCGATTACGACTACGGGCGGAAAGCGGACACTATCGGGCTCGACACCATGTATGGCCTTTCTACCGTTGCGGAGGACCCCGACTATTCCGTTCGGGGCACGGCTATCGGTGAGAAGTTCGTGCGAGGTCTCAAAATCGCGATCACGGAAACCGCCCCCTCGGGAGGCTGATAGGGGGTGGCTGTGGCACTGGCTACCGCCCAAGATGTGGTCCTTCGGTCGGCAGAGCCGATCCCCGATGAAGCCCTCCCTCGCATCGAGGCGTTCATCGCGGACGCCACAGGGCTCATAGAGGACTACTGCGGACGAGATTTGTACCGGAGGACGGGGGAGACCTTGAGTCTCTACCCGTCTGACAGTGCGGTCCTTCCGATCCCCTCCCGGTACACGACGGCTCTCCTGGTCTCGGCCGTCTCGGTCGACGGCCAGGAGGTCATCGACTGGACGATGCAGCGGGGGCGGCTCCTCCGCGATTCGGGCTGGGGCCAGCAGCTCGTTGCCGTGTCGGGCTCCTGGGGGTACGAACGCGTCCCGGCCTCCCTCACCGGGATCGTCTGCGCGGAGGTGCTGCGCTGGCTCGGCCTCACCCCCGGGGCCGAGTCGGAACGGGTTGGAGAGGTCGAGATCCATTTCGCTGACCCGGGCTCCGGCCTCTCCCTCTCCCCCGCTACGCGGCTCGCTCTGAGGCCGTACAAGCGCATGGCAGCGGGAACGCTGACCGTTCGGCGTGAGACGCCCGCCCTCGATCTCAGGGGGCCCCATGTACTTCGCCATTGAACCGGTGGACGTCTGGCGGGCCCCCCGCGAGGACAACGCCTACACGTCACGCCCCGACTGGGGCCAGGCCGTCAAGGTCTGGTCCGGGCCGGGCTCCGTCCAGCCGGACAAGAGCTACGAGGCCTTCACCCCTTCCCGGGACTCCGTGACCGAGCGCGTAACCGTGTTCCTGCCCCTGGCGGCGGTTGTGGGGCCCGCAGATCGTCTGACAGTCCGAGGCCATTCGTACGAAGTCGACGGGGAGCCGAAGCGGCTTCTCCAGACCTCACGGCGGCACACCCGCATTACGGCCTGGAGGGCGATCAAGTGACCACTCCCAAAGCGCGTATGACCTTCCGAGCCGGCTGGGAGACGCAGGTGTTCGGTCTCCCCGGAACGCAGCGGCTCCTTCTTCACGCGGTGGCGCGCATCGAGGCGTATGCCAAGGGCGACGCCCCGCGCCGTGAGAACGCTGGACGCCGGACTGGCCGTCGCACGTCTTGGACCTCGATCCGGAACAACATCGTCTCCGCCGTGCACATGGACGCAGGCGGTTGGTACGGCGCGGTTATCACCGAGGCCGACCCCCGCGTACGTCATGCGATGCTCACCCATCAGGGCTTCCGTGACCGGGCCGGGAGACGGCACCCCGGCAGGCGCTTCCTGAAGGGTGCACTCCTGAAGGCGAGGATGTGATTGCGCATAGACCCGGTTGACTTCCTCGTCGCCTTCCTCCGGTCTCAGCCCGGTATTCCTGGCACAGCCCCGAAGGGCGATCTCACCCATCACACGTACGGCGATACCACCGTGTATCTGGAGCCATCCGGCGGTTTCCGCATGGTTCGGGACCGGATGGACCGCGTGGATATCGAATATGACGTGTACAGCCTGGACCGTAAGGCGTGCATCGATCTCGCTCTGACGGTACGGGAAGCACTGCTAGAGGTTCTGCCGAACAACACGGTAGACAGGGCCCTGGTACTCGACGTTGAGGATATCCAGTTCCCGACGTACTACCCCGACAAGAACTCTCGTGAGCATGTTTACGGCGGAGAGCTATCCGTCTTCTTCGCAGCTGGCTAGCTGACCCACCTACTTCTTCAGGCCCCCTCCGCGGGGCCTTTTTTTATGCCCTTTTGGAGGCTGCATGGCGAACGACGCCAAGAAAATTCGTTTCGCTCCTAACGGTGCGCTCTACATTGCGCCCGCTCCTGTCGAGGGGGCTTCCGGCGGCACTACCGTGCCGACAGGCCTGGGCGATCCTGATACCCCACCGACCGGTTACAAGGCGCTCGGCTATGCCGACGAGTCCGGGGTGACTCTGACCCCTGCTATCGAGACGCAGCCGGTAAACGCGTGGCAATCCGCAGTGCCGGTTCTCTACAGCGTCACCGGGGCTAGCTTCTCCATCAAAGCAGTTCTGCTTGAGACCAACGAAATCACCACGGAACTGTTCTTCGGTGCGCAGTGGGTTGAGGTGATGTCGGAGAACCCGACGCCGGTAGGTACCGGAGTTTTCAAGCTGGATCTTTCCAGCACCCCGGACCTGAAGGAACTTTCACTCGTCGTGGACTGGAACCAGGCGGGCATTCGATATCGATGTGTGATCACCCGGGCCATGATTTCCGACCGTGGAGCGATCCAGCTCAACCGTACGGAGCCCGGCAAATTCGAGCTGACGCTTGAGGCCCTGGACTTCAAGGGCAACCTCGGAACCATCTTCACCAACGACGACATCGCCGCCGCCTAGCCCTTTCCTGCCCTTCTCCGCCTTCCTTTCCCAGTTCTGTAGGAGCCGCCTGTGTCCAATAAGAAGAAGCACAAGAAGAACGTTTCCCGTAATCCTGCCCCGAACAAGGTTTCCGCTCAGAAGGCGGAGGCCCTGGCCGAGGGCCTGGTTTTCGAACACCGCGATGTGACGTTCACGGTCCGCCCGGTGGGCAAGTATCCGGTGGCCGTTCTGGAGACGGACGACGAGGTTGAGGTTCTGAAGCTCATTCTCGGCAAGGAGCAGTGGGCCGCCTATCTCGATACCGAGCCGACCCTTGACGACCTCCCTGAGTTTCTGGAGAAGTTCTCTGTTACTGCGGGTGGAGACGACGCGGCGGGAAACTGATCGCAGCCGTCCGGGCCATGCAGGAATACCCGGACGAACTTGAGGCCGATCTCCTCGAATTCTTCCAGGTCGACATCCTTGACTTCTGGCGCGGCCGGCTGTCCCTGCGCCGTATCGGCGTGCTCATCAAATCACTTCTCCGAAAGCCCGGTCGGAGTCTCCTCCTCCAGGCACTCGACGAGAAAGCAGAGTGGGACGAGTCGACCTATCTCCTGGCTCGTTCGTCGGATGCTCTGGAGCTGACGAACCACCTGCTTCTCAAAGCGCATTTCGATCCGGCACAGACCAAGGATCTCCCGCTTCCCCCGAAAATTCCCCGCCCCGGCGAAGACGAGCCGGCTCCTGAAGTTGAGATGTCCTCCCCGCAAGAGGTCATGAGTCTCTTTCAGGTGATGAACAGCCTTTAGGAGGTGCCCTCATGGCTTCCGAAGGCCGTGGTTCCATCCGTGTGGGAACGGGACATGTAGAAGTCGTCCCCAGGATTCCCCAGGACAGCAAGACAGAGCTTCGCACCGAACTGGTCCACGTCATGGAGCAGGCCGGTGCGGCTTCGGGCAAGGCTTACAAGGCCGCTGCTACCAAGGCGGTGAAGGGGACTTCCGAAGCGGTCGAGAAGGAAGCGAAGAAGGCTTCCGCCGCGACGAAGAAGGAGGCCCGGGAAACCGAGGCCGCCCTTAAGCGGGCTGAGCAGTACGTTACCCGGGAAGCGGGCAAGGAAGCCGCCAAGCGGCTGAAGACGTACGTTAAGGCGGAGAAGGACAAGCGGCAGGCCACCGAGGGCCTTTCGGCGGTGCTGAAACGTCTTTCCCAGCAGGCCATCAAGGATACTCGCGCCGAATCCAAAGCGAAGATCAAGGCCGTTGAGGATGCCAAGAAGGCTACCGAGAAGGCAGAGAAGGCAAAGGCGACGGCCGCCGTTGCGGCCACGCGCGAGGCCGAGAAGGCAGAGAAGCATCGTACAACCGAGCACGGCAAGGAGAGCCGTCTCCGGATGGCTCAGGAGCGGCACGAATCCGCGCAGTCCCTTACCGCGATCCGGGAAAGGCAGCTCCGCCAGAAAGAGGCGGACCGTGTACGCCTCCTAGCCGTGAAGGAGCAGAGCGACGCAGCACGCGCCGCGCATCTGCGGCGGCTTGAGGAAATACGAGAGCAGAGCAGCCGGCAGAAGCTAGCCAATGACGCGGCGACGGCTGCGATAAAGCAGCAGATTCTTCTTTCTCAGGCTGCGGCCCGGCAGATGCGTGACGCCGTGTCCGGTATTCAGCGGGATACGCGTCTTCATGCTCAGGGCATCCGCAATGACATCTCGGCACAGCAGGCACAGCTCCGGGACCTGCGTACGCAGATGCGTGACGCACGCCGACAGATCAGCGGTACGTCCACGACTACAACTCAGGTAGTCCGGGGCATCAGCCGAGAACTTCGTGGCGTGGGGACATGGTTCGACAATATCGGCCAGTCCATCAACGAAGCCGGGAACATCCTCACAACCAAGTTTCTGGCCCCGCTAGCTCTCGCCGGTACCACTCTGGCGACCATCGGTGTGAAGTCTGCTGACGCCCGGCTCCTCGGACAGCTCGGCCTTTCCGCTTCCGGCGTTTCCAAGGGCCAGTCCGCAGACCAGATGAACCGTATTCAGAACTACGCGATCGACACTCCGTTCTCGATCGACGTCATGCACGAATACCAGATGAAACTTATCCGGTCCGTGGCGGGCTCCGATAAGCGCTGGTTCTCCGAAGATCCGGACGTGAAGGGCAAGGCCGCCGATAAGGCAGCCGGCCAGGCAACGGACTTGATTATGGCTATCGGTGACTCGATGGCCCGTGCCGGTAACCTCAACCCGACTCAGTTCACTCGCGCTATGTACGCGATGGACATGATCATGGATATGGACCGGGCGCCCACGAAAAACGTGAGACAGCTCATCGCGTCCACGGGTATCCCTGCCGCTGAGCTTGCTCACCTTCTCGGCTTCCCCGACTCCGAAAAAATGTACAAGGTGATGGGCACTCCGGCCGCAAAGGGCGGAGGCATTACCGGTAAGTCCATCATGGACAGCATGCTGAATTACTGGGATCCCACCAAGTACAAGGGAGACCAGAAAACAGGCGGGTCCGTTGGCTACGCGCAGGCGATGACGAATGAAACCATCACCGGCCGTATCCAGCAGATGAAAGAGCGCGCGACTTACGAGTTGGGCAACTTGTTCATCGAGGAAGACGAAGACGGATCGCTCAAATACTCGGGTCTGGGCGAGCAGCTTATGGGCCGGGACATTGTGGAGTACGGCGAGCGAGGCAACGTTTCCCGCAGGGCCCACGAGGATGGGCTAGTCGACAAGGTCCAGAACATGGCGCGGGATTACGCGCCGATGGTTCCGGTCTTCCTGGAAAAGTTCTTTGAAGCAGTCGACAACTTCGCAGACATGATCAACAGCGTCGTCGGATTTTTCCGCGAGCACGACGAATTCGTACAGCTCGGGGAATCCATAGCCGACTTCCTTGTGGAGTGGGGACCGCTCATCCTGGCCGTGGGGCTCCTGTCCAAGGTGCTCGGCAAGACAATCGGGATCGTGGGGAGACTCCTCTCCCCCGCTGCCGCCCTGGTTCAGGGTGCGGCCCGGGGCATCCGAGGAACAGGGCGACTCAGGTCCCAGGTCAACACCAGTGCCACCGCCTACCAGGATGCCCGTGCCAGCGGGCAGGGCAGCCGAGAAGCGCGACGGACGGCGAATACCGCCTACCGCGAGGAGCGGGCCCGGCAGCGCGGCGACAACGACCGCCGTGGAGTCGGGCAACGGGTCACGGACCGCCTGACCGGTGACCGTACGGACCTCACCCGAGGACGGCGGGAGCTGGCCGAAATGGAGCGCCAGGCCCGCGCCGTCGAGGAGCGTGTGGAGGAGCTGCGCGCCGAGCTGCGTGCCGTGGACGGCCAGACATTCCGTCAGGTCCAGGCTGCGCTAGCCGGGGGCTCGACCTCGGTCCAGGGCTCGGCCCGTCAGGCACAAGGTGCGGCGGGAAATCTTCAGACGGCCATAGCCGATATCAACCGGGCTTCTCTGGCAGCGATCCGCCAGGAGGCGGACCAGGTCGAGGCCGCTGTGAAGAAGGTGACCGAGGAGTTCGGCCAGGCCCGGACGAAGGCGGCGTCCCTCAACACGTCGAAGCTCGACCTGGTGACCGGTGAGGCCCGGAAGCTCTCTGCTGCGGCGGAGGCGACCGGCAGGAACGTCACGTCGGTCAACACCAGGGTCGGAAACCTCAACGGCCGGGATCTCAAGGGCGTCACTGGCTCGATGGACGGCCTCCGTGCCATGTCGGAGCGGACAGCCGGCCGGATCGGTGACGGAGCCAATTCATCTTCCGTTTCCGGCCGTACAGCCAATCTGAACAAGCGCAGGTTGACCGATGTCATTGCGGAGTTCCGGAAGCTGTACGAGCGGGCTGACGACGCCTATAAGAAGGTTGGTCAGGGTACGGGGGCCGGTTCGCTGGCAGGCCGTATCGGTCTGCTCAACGGCCGTTCCCTCAAGGCTGTGACCGAGCGCGTTGACGACCTCGCCAAGTCGCTGCGTAAAGCGGCGGACGCCAGTGACGACCTGGACGGCGGTCTGGGCCGGATCTCCAACCGTTCCCCCGGTGGGGGCAGCGGCAGCGGCGGGAAGAAGCCGAAGGGCCGTGCCCGTGGTGGTGTCGTTCCGGGCTACGCCCCGTGGGTGGACAGCGTTCCTACGATCCTCTCCCCCGGCGAAGGCGTGTTGCGGCCGGAGGTGACGGCCGCGATCGGTGAACCCACCATCAACGCGTGGAACGAGTTGGCCATTCGTGGCCGTATCTCGCGCCGTGCCCGGGGTGGGGTTGTCGGCAGCTCCGGGGGCGGACGGTTCTCCCTCGATGAGCTGAAGCAGTACGTCGACCTGAATTACGGCCTCGTCCAGCACGGCCGGTCAGCTGTCGACACCATGCGCCTGGGCTCGACGTCCGATCCACTCGGGGGCCCGGTCCAGGGCGGCATCCTCGGGACCGGCGACCGCTCCTCTGCCTTCATCGGGCGGGGGGTGGCCTCCAACTTCCGGGGGGTTTACGACTGGATCACCCGGGACGTCTTCACGCTGATGAAGAAGGTCCCGACGATTGTGGGCCAGGCTGCTGGTGTTCTCGGCGGGGCCATCACTCCCACGCTCGGAGAGTTTTTCTGGTCGGACGTGTGGAAGGGCAGGGGCAACATCGTCGAGCGCGGACAGGATTTCCTTTCCAACACGTTCTCGATGAAGACCCTGGCGAGTGTCAGCTCGGATCTACTCGGAGGCTTGTGGGACTCCGGGAAGTCCATTGCCGGTGTGATTGCTGATCCTATGGGGGCAGTTACCGAGGGAATCAGCGGCATCTACGACACTGTGGCGACTTCGTACAACTCTTTCATCGACATGGTGGGAGTCGTTCGAGATATCAGAAATTCTCCTCTCGACTACGCTTCGCGCGTCGCGGGCGGAATCGTTGATAACGCCCGGGAGTCCATGCCCAACTTGGAAGGTCTTTTCGACTTCAAGAAGGGCGAGAAGGTCAGCACTGATCAGTCCGCGGACCTGAGCAATCTGTTTAGCGTCACACCCTCGAAACAGGGTGATGCGGTGACTCGATGGATTCCTGTGATCAAGCAGGCCCTTGCGGCTCTCAACTTGCCCGACAGTCACATTCCGCTGATCCTTCACCGGATCGGCGTGGAGTCCGGGGGTAACCCGAACGCCATCAATAATTGGGACATCAACGCTAAAAATGGCGTCCCGTCCCAGGGGCTGATGCAGACCATCCCGCCGACGTTCAACGCGTATGCGGGTCCGTTCCGGAAGCTGGGAATCACGAATCCACTCGCCAATATTTATGCGGGCATCAACTACGCCATGAACAGGTATGGCGTCGGATGGACTCGGGCCCTTTCCGGGACGATGGGATACGCCAAGGGAACCCTATCTGCTTCTCCTGGCCTCGCGGTTGTCGGCGAACAAGGCCGAGAGCTTATCGATTTCGGCGGCGGCGGTCAGCGGGTCTACAACAACGCTGAGACGGAATCTCTTCTGGGGAGGAAGTACGAAATCCATATCCATGAGGCCAAGAACGAACCTACGCCGCAGGCAGTAATGCGGGCCCTTCAGCAGGCGGAGGCCCTTTACGCAAGCATCTAAGGGGGTCTTATGCCTGTACCCGCACTGTCGGCGCCGGTGGTAAACAGGCCAAACGTGTTTGCCCCGGCGCCGGTGAAATGGCAAACCACACATGTAACGCTTATCGGAAAGTCGGGCCGCGGTGAGGAAATAGACCTCACCGGGTTCGCCGGTAAAGCTTGGCCCGGCGTTTTCATCCAGCCGGGAGCCACGGGGCTCGACGCCCCTCCCTTTGCCGTGTTCTCCGATGACAGTCCGAATCTCGACGGGTCCATGTTCCGCTCGGCCCGTGCAAGTGCCCGCGAGATCATGATTCCGGTGTATCTCCACGGCATTGACCGGCAGACGATCAACGGGCTGAAACGCAAGTTCTTCCAGGCACTCAATCCGTCACAGGGATACTGCCTTCTCCGGTTCACCGAGGGTGGCATTACGAGACAGCTCACGGCCTACTACAAGGGAGGCATGGAAGGGGCCGAAGGAGTCGACACATCGGGTTTCACGTGGACTCGATACGGACTGACATTCACCGCTATGGATCCGTGGTATTACGCCACCTCCCAGTATGTAGAGCGCTGGTCCTTCGGCACGGGCGAGCCGTTCCTTCACCCTTCAGGCCTCTTCCCTCTCCGCATCGCTGAGGGCGTCATGGGCGGCATTGGCGACCTGTACGACCTGACGAACCCCGGCGACATCGAGGCGTGGCCCGTATGGACGCTGAAAGGCCCGATCAAGTCTTTTGCCCTCACTCATACAGATGGGCGGACCATCAAGGCTTCTGCCCTTCCCAGCGGGCTCGATCTCATCCCAGCCGGCCGAGTCGTCACCATCGATACGCGCCCCGGAAAGAAGACGGTCAAGGACGACATCGGAACGAACTTCTGGCCGCTCCTCGATGTGAACCCGGGCTTCTGGCAGATAGACCCCGGTGTCTCTCAGGCCTCAATCAAAATCGTCACGGGTTCCGGAAACGCATCCGTGGCACTGGCTTTCTACCCGAGATTCGCAAGCTACATGTGATGGAGGCGTATGGGATACCGCGTGGAAGTGATCGACAGGAACTTGAAGCGAGTGGGCGAGATCGACTCGTGGATCTCCCTGGACTTCTCTGTACGGCTTTCCCAGGAAGGAATCTGGCAGCTCCTCATCAAGGACGGGACTCCGCAGGCCGCCATGATTCAGAAGGGTGGCGGCATTGTCATCTGGCAGGACGGAGTCAGTAAACCCGTCCTCTCCGGGCAGGTTGATTCCTATCAGAAATATTGGACGAAGCTCCAGCACACAGGGCCCGGCAGTCTTTACATTGCCGGGAAGTGCCATAACTCTCTTGCCTACCGACGCCTCCTCTTCCCTGATCCGGCTAAGCCAGTTTCACAGCAGTACCTAGCCCGTGGAGCAAGCCGCCCCATTCGGGCCGCTGAAGGAGCCGGCCACCTCATCTATGACGAGGTCAACAAATCCATGGGCCCTGCGGCCCTTACCGACCGACGTATTACCAACCTGAACCTGACCGACTCTGCGGTGGGCCTCGGAATTGGAGATACCGTCCGGTTCGATGGCCTCGGAGAAAAATTGGAAGAGTGGTGCAAGGAACGCAGCGTCGCCTACCGGTTCATTTACAACCCGGTAACACAAAAGATCGATCTTGAGATTTTCACCCCGAAGGACCGCTCTAAGGGTGTCCGCTTCTCCCCGGATCTCGGAAACCTCACCGAATACATCTGGACGCTGTCGTCCCCGAAGGTCACCCGGGCAATCGTGGGCTGTGCCGGTGAAGGAAAAGACCGGTACATGAAACAGAAGATCGATACGGCTTCCGAGGCAGAGTGGGGCATGCAGATCGAGCGGTTCATTGACCGCCGAGACATCCCAGTCAAGACGAACATGACCACTGGCCAGCCGATGAAATCCGATCCTGAGCTGACAGCGGATGAGTACACGGCCGTACTCACTTCCATTGATGACGCGTTGACCACCGCCCTCACCGAGGGCGAGAAGAATGGCAATTTTCAGATTTACCCGATCGACACGAACTCTTGCAAATTCGGCAGGGACTACTTCGTGGGCGACATCGTCACAGTTGCCGTGGACGGCACGGAATACAGCGATGTTGTCCGCGAGGTCACTATCTCCGTGGATGACGGCGGCACCGCGACGGAGATCCGTCCGAAGATCGGTGAACAGGGCAGCGGTGAACCGCTCAACCTGTACAAGACGGTATTTGAAATGCAACGGAAGCTGGACCGGCTTCAAGCGAGGATGTGACCCTTGGCAGAGATCAGCTATCCGTTCAATGCGGCCGATACCGCAACAGGCGCGACGAACCTCGTATCGGAAACGCAGTGGCAATCGATGGCCCGCATGTGGGGAGGGGACCGTATTGACCGGTCCCTTACCGGCCAGGCTAGTGCGGCGACCTTGCCGTTCTCCGGCAAGGTCGTCAACGTCTCCACAGTCCAGATCAGCCCGGGTAAGGCATTCGTGGGTGGGTTCTACTACGAATTGACCTCCGCTCTCAATCTGACTGTCGCTGCGAATACGGCCAACACGCCCCGCAAGGACCTCGTGGTCATTCGGGCGGACATGTCCAAGCCTGCGGTGAACTTGGCTATCCGTAAGGGCGTGAATGCGGCCACGCCTCTTGAGCCGGCTCCGGTCAGACAAGCGGGCGGCGTATGGGAGATGCCTCTCTACGAGATCACTCTTCCAGCTAACGGGGGCCTTCCCACTGTGGCGTCACGCGGGCCCTACAACATTCCCGATCCTGTCGCCTATCCCTGGAATGCCAGCGCTTCCGCGGCTCTTATGCCCAAGAATACTTTCGCTTACGACATGGACAACAATGGCCCGGAGGAGATCACCGAGTATTTCACCTACTCGGACAAGCCCCGTGTGGCTCGGCAGCTAGGCCCGACGCGTAAGTACACGCCGAGCCTCGTGAATGTTGCGCCGCTCACGGCAGGGATCGCAACTAGGACGGGACGCTATCGGTGGATCAGCCCCAACACCGTCTGGTTTAGCGTGCGAGTTTCAACGCCCGTAGAGATCAAGCACCTTGACTCTAGCTGGTATGTCGGCATTGCACTTCCGGTCAAGGCTTCCGCTGCCACGGGCCAGACGTTTCACGGCCTGGTTCAGAACACCGGCCCTCGACAGGCAGCCTCCGGCCTGCCGAACTATTTCCAGCTAACCGGATGGGTTCCTGTGGGTTCGCCAACCAACACATGCATTCTTCTCTACCCGAACCCGAACACCTCCTCAGCCGGCCTCGACGGACTTCCCAAACTCCCGCCCAGTTCGAGCCTTGTCATTTCTGGTGTCTACGAGGCCGCTGACTTTCCACAGTAAGGAATATTGATTTGGCACGTAATCTCTTTGGCGGTACATCAGCAGACGCAGCAGAAGACGCATCAGGCGCACGGATACCGGGGGTGGTCGGCACCCTTTGGGACGGGCCTTCCGAGGGGGCCGCACAGGTAACGGATCTCCTTGACGCGGACCATGCGCCCATGTCCACGGTCATATCCGATGCTGACGGCATGATCCCGCCCTTCTGGGGCCCGGAAGCCGCAGAGAAGTTGTGGATCACCTTCGGGGTCACGCGGGTCGCCCTCGTCGCCACGAATGCGGGTGAACGCCTGGCGGACCACGTGGCCGCGCCGGACCCTCACGGGTCACAGGCTGCGTCCTCGGCGGAGCTTGCTGCCCTGCGTGGCACTCCGGGCGGTCTGGCCACCCTCGATGGTCTCGGTCAGGTCCCGGCGGACCAGCTCCCCGTTCTCGCTCCCGTAATGCTCGACTGGGTCAGCGTCACAGCAGCCCCCTACGGGGCTACCGGCGACGGGATCACGGACGACACAGCAGCCATCCAGGCCGCCATCAACGCAGCCGGTATCGGCGGAGTCGCCTACCTCCCCCGGGGCGTCTACCGGACGTCTGCGCCGCTCGACCTTCCCCGGGGAGTCACGCTCACCGGGTCTCACTCGAATCTGATGGTCGGGCCTGGAATGAGCCAGGCTGACTATCCCTGTTACATCCAGGCTCTCCCCAGTTTCACCACCGGGGCCATGATCACCATCATTGGTGATGCTGACGGAAGCCATCCCGCCATTAGTGGCGAACAGCGACTCTACAACATCATGCTGGACGGCTCTCAAGTGAAGTCGGGGAACCTCGACGGCATTTACGCAAAGGGGAACGTTCAGAACGTCGTACTGAGAGACGTGTGTATCCGCGACATGCCGAACAACGGCATCATCACCGGCAGGAACGCGGCGGGTGAACTTCCTTACTCCTGGCGTCTCCATTCGGTCATGGTGGACAACTCACACAGCAACGGATATGTATTCGAGCGCAATACAGACTTGACCATGATTGATTGCCAGGCAATTGGCTGCTGGGCCGTAGGCTTCAAAATCACCAACTGTGCGAACAGCACTTTTATCGGATGTAGGGCCGAGTGGACCGGCTCCCACGGAATGCATTTCACGGGCGCGTGGGGTAACTGGCCGGGCAGTGGTTCCGCCACTGTTTCCGCCTGTTCCACCGATCGCTGCGGGCAGGACGGTGTTCGTATTGACGCCAGCGGGAACAGCCCTTTCATCGTTTCCGCACTTATGACCCGGCGGGATGGCCGCAATGGTGGCGCTGGCGGTGGCGGGTTCGCGGGGCTCGCTCTGCTCAACCGTGCTCCCGTCCTGGTCAACGGGCTTACGTGCTACGTGGGGACGGATGACGCCGGGACAGCGGGAACGTCCCCGGAATACGGGCTTCGTGTAGCCGGTGCCCGTGATGTGACGGTGGTCGGCGCGTATCTCCACGGCACAACTGCCGGTGTCTTCCAGGAAGGTACAACCGAGCGCATCCGACTGACCGCAATCACCACTGTGGCAGGCAGCAACTATGCAGAAGACCGTGTCCAGTCGGCCGCATAGGAGTCCTATGACCTTTACTCAAGCTCTGCCCGTCCTGGGCACTCTCGCCTCTCTTATCGCTGCCCTTGTGGTTGTTCTCGCCGCTTACCGGACGAGTGCCGCGAGGGTTTGGCGCGAGGAGGCCGAAGCGCAGAAAGAGCGCGCTGACCGCCTGGCGGGCGATCTCACGGAGATCAAGAACCGTCTCTCTCGTATCGAGTCTGAGAACGCCCGCCTGATCGCTCTGCTAACCGCTCTCGATCCATCTCGCCTGGCTGTTATCCGCCTGGCCACCAACCACCCTACGGAGGATTGAATTTGGCAACCCCGATGACGGCTGCGCAGATTGTTGCGCAGCTCAAGAAGTTCGGCATTCCATTCAAGGAGTTCAAGAGCTGGAAGACGTACAACCGAAACCATAAGGGCCCGTGGGGGCCCGTTCACGGCTTCATGGTCCATCACACGGGCTCTGACTCGAAAGACCAGCGAGCGCTTCTCTACGACGGCTTCACGGCCCTTCCCGGGCCGCTCAGTCACTTCGGTCTCGCTCAGGACGGCACTGTCCACCTGATCGGCTGGGGCCGCGCGAATCACGCGGGCCTCGGTGACGACGACGTCCTCCAGGCCGTCATCAACGAGAAGCCTCTCCCTCCGGACAACGAGTCCAACACTGATGGCAACAGGCACTTCTACGGCGTTGAGATTTGGTACAGCGGCAGTCACCGCATGTCAGATTCCCAGTACGCGACCCTTCGCCGGCTCGCGGCGGCGGTCTGCGACTTCCACGGCTGGACCGAGAAGTCAGTGATCGGTCACGGCGAATGGGGCTCCCCCGGGAAGTGGGACCCGGGCATGGCCCCGGGAAAGATGATGGACATGGGGAAGGTCCGGTCCGACATCAAGACCATCCTGGCCGAGGGCAAGCCGACCACCCCCAGCAAGCCGAAGCCGGTCAAGCCCAAGCCACCGGCCTTCCCCGGTCGCGGGTACTTCCGGCCCGGTGCGAGCAACGGCTACGTCACCCAGCTCGGCAAGCAGCTCGTGAAGAAGGGCTACGGCCGCTTCTACTCGGTGGGTGCCGGTCCCACCTGGACAGGATCGGACCGGGCCGCCGTGAAGGCCTTCCAGAAGTCGCAGGGCTGGACGGGGGCCGATGCGGACGGCTACCCCGGTCCCTCGACCTGGTCCCGCCTGTTCTCCTGATCCGCTCTACCTGAAGGTGCTGAGAAAGAATTAATAACTTCGTGTCGCGCTACGGCGCTCGGATCTACGCGGCCCTGGCCGCGCTCCTGCCCCTCTGCCTCCAGCTGTGGCCATCGGTTCCGTGGGAGGCAGTCCTAGCCGCGTCTGCGGCCCTTCTCGGTACCGGCGCTGCGGTTGCGTGGCACGAGGACACCAAGACAATCCGGGCCCTATATCAGGAGAGCCCTTTCGTCAAGGAGGTCAACCACTCGAACGAGTGATCAGAAGGTTGTTGATCTTGCAATCGGTTTTGCCTGGATAGCTTCTCGCCATGGGTTGGAAACGGATCAGCACAGGCACCGGGTTTTCCATGGCTTCCCGAGTGCAGGAGGACGCCGTCAATAGGGCGGAGGCTGCCCGGCTCGCCGGAGACGGAGAGGAGGTTGATCGGATGGAACAACGGGCGGACAACGCAGCGGACGCCATGGGCGAGTACAAGGAAGACAAGTACGGCAGCTAGTCAAACTGCTGCCTCACCGTTGTTGAGAAACGCAAAAAGGGCCCCCCTCCGGTTGGAGGGGGGCCCTTTTTCTGTACCTGGGTTCAGATAAGTCCAAGGCGCGCAATCTCCGCATCGGCCCACCGGCCGGCTGCGGCCTCGTCGCCAGAGTCACGTATCTCGCGAGTAAGTCCGTACAGCTCTATGGTTTCGACGGCCCATCGGGTTTGTCCGGACTCAGGATCTTTGAACTCGGTGAGGCTAACGCTTTTTCCCTCCCGCTCAGTGTGCCGGATGGGTTCAGCGACTGCTATCAGTCGCATCTTGTCCAGCTTCCGTATCTCAGGCGAGAGGGGTCTTGCCGCGCTGATCCCGTTCGGGTCGGCCATCTTGGAATTGTTCATAACGCACCCCGGGCCCCGCCGTTTCTACGGCGGGGCCCTTCTTTTCGTTCCACTGGCCCTCGGAAACTGACGCGGGCCCCCGTGAATGTCTGACTGGTCAGCGTCCACGATACGGCTCCGGGGCCCCACTTCCCAATCCTTTGCCGGCTCGGTAGAGCGGCAGAGTTAGACCCACTTTTGTTGATCTTCCTTGGGGTCCATTAAAGGGCTGTCAGAAACGCACCAAGCAGGGGCAGTTACGCGCACCGAAACGGATAGCGGGTCTCTCAGGCCCCGGGGGTGACAGGCACGACTCGAACGCTTCTGACGTCCTCCAAGGGCTCCAGTTCCTCCGCATGCTGCCTCGCGCTCCGCTCGTCGTACGCCACGACGGACACGCGCTCTCGGTCGCCCTCGACCCAACGGACCTTGAAGTTCCTCAACTCCTCTCCTCGATGAGAACCATGGTTGTGGGATGCATTAGCGTCCAGTGGCCAGCACACCCCTGACACATGTTGTGGATAGTGACCCTCCCACCTCGTGTCTCTTCAACCTGACAAGTGGCTGTCCGAAGACACAGCCCCGTGCCGTCTTCGGTCAGGCCGTTTCCGGAATCACACTGCGCCATCTCGGCTACCTCTCATTGGTTGGGAAGCCGCTGCCACGAACTCGCTTCACTGAAGTACACCCCTGCCGCGCTGGCCGGCTAGCTGTGACATATCTCCATTGGTGACGGTGATGGACTCACCCTATTTACTCATTCGCGCCGGGACAAGGGCGAGTGTCGAGGTCAGCGGCCCGTATGCCGGACCTTATTTTGTTTGGCAGTACACTCACGACGTCCCCTCTCCCTCTCCTGATACCAGAACCTTCAACGTGTCGGAGATATCGCCGAGGCTCGTCGTCAGTTCGTCCCACATCGCATCTTTCTCGTCGGTCT
Source organism: Streptomyces sp. NPDC104313 (assembly GCF_055583985.1). Taxonomy (NCBI): domain Bacteria; kingdom Bacillati; phylum Actinomycetota; class Actinomycetes; order Kitasatosporales; family Streptomycetaceae; genus Streptomyces; species Streptomyces sp. NPDC104313. The sequence goes on along the minus strand of NZ_JBVJMW010000013.1, from coordinate 129,097 downwards.
CATACTCTTTCGGATGGTCGAAAGCCCTCTCCATCTGGGTCAGCATTTCCTTGAAGACCTCCCACTGTTCCTTGAGCTGTTCGAAAGGGTTCCCCTCTCCGGCGACCTCGTAGACAGCCTCACGGAGGACATGAACTTTCTCCGTGAATTCCTCAGAGATCAGTCCTCCCTCGGCCAGGGAGTCAAGGGAGTCCAGGAACTTGAAGAGTTCGCTGCCTTCCTGAATCTCGGAAACTGTTTCCGCAGCGGTTTCGTAACTGAACAGCGGACCATCCCGGAACTCGTTGGACCAATCCGTGATTTCGTCAAAGGCCGGGCGTCGCCGGGACTTCTTGGTCAGCGCCTCGATGCGGGCAATCTCGCTCACTATGCGTGTCTCATTCTGCTAGTTCTGGCTACCACGGGCGGGTTTCGGGCACTCCGTACCACGGGTGGTGATGGTCAGTAAGGCAGCTCCGACAGATCGGCTGCGAACAGATCCGGCAGGAGGTCTCACCGGGGACTGCTCCGCAGCGGTGGCAGTCGGAGGGCGGGGGCGCCTGGCTCTCTGAACGGCTACTCACGCCCTTCTCTCCATCCACGCCTCGTCCTCGACCAGGGCCTCCCGGTACCGCCGTTCGTGGCCCTGGAGGACCTTACGAGCGCCCTCTTCATCACCGGGCCCGACAATGGAATCCTGGATGACCTTGATCAGGATTTCCCGGCGTCCCTCCAGCCGGCCAAGGAGTCGAGACTTCGCCGCCGCTGTCGGCTTCTTCTCGGCCCTCTCAGCCTGCACGGCCAGGCCGACCGTGGTGGCCAGGCCGGACGCGTACGCCTTGCCGTGATCGGCCTCCAGGCCGCTGCATACGGCCTCTCTCGCTACCCGATACACGCTGTCCCTCTCTCGTGTGGCTCACGCGGGACCAGGGCGACCATCTACCTACTTGCTGTCTGCTGCCATGTCGGAGACCGTGGCAGGCTCCTCGACCCCAGGGGCCTTGCTCTCCGCCAGGTGCGGGAGGGCCCGCGTAAGAGCCTCCTTCTCCTTGGCCTCCGCGTAGGCCTCCCTCCAGGCCTTCGGGATGCGGCCCCGGTCAGGGATCGACTCCCCGCCGATCAGGTGGCCGGACTCCTTCGCCCACCGGCGGACAGCCGTTGCGTCCGGTCCGTCATCCTTCTTGGCAACCCTGCCGGGCAGCATGGGCTGACCCGGGGTGGTGTCCTCGGCTTTCTCCACGTACACCTGAAGCGCCTCCCGGATTTCGTGCGCCTGCTTCAGGAGACCTGACAGCCTCTCCTGTTCCCCCGGGGTGAGATCGATTCGGTACTTCCGGTCATCTACCTCGAATTCCTGGACCTCCACCCCTTCCTTCTCCCCTGTGATGTCACACACTCGGATCTGCTGAAGTGCCATTGTGGCCCCCTCCTTGGGTGTCGCCCTGCGGTACGGAATTCTTTCATGTCTCGCCCGAATCAGGCCAGTTGAGAGAGGGCCCCGATCTGGGGCCCTCTCTTTTTGCGCTCTTTCCTGATCAGGCGTGCGCCTTGTTGTACGCCTCCCTCATCTCGGCCGGAATGCGGCCTCGGTCCATAGGCTTGAACCCATTCTCGCGGGCCCACTTACGCACGTCGGCCGTCTTCGGACCGGCCTTGCCCGAACCGCTGGCCTTCCGTATCGGAGCTGACCCGCCGCCCGCCTTCATCCGGCGGCCGGCCTTGCGGTAGGGCTCCAGGAAGTTGCGGAGCTTGACGGCGTTCACCATCGAGAGGTCGATCTCGTACACGTTGCCGTCGAGACCAAACGTCAGGGTCTCGTCCGCCTCCGTACCGTCGACGTCGTCAATCAGGAGGATTTCGACCTTCTGAGCCATGGTGGTCATGCCTTTCATGTTCTGGTGACCGCCGTGCGGTTCACCAAGTCAGGGGTAATTCAAGGGATAGCCGGATGTAAAACTGGTCACCCGGGCGGGACTCCGGACCAGTTGACCCGGTGGGAATGCATGGGTCGCACGTTGCAGCTTTCGGGTACGACAAAGGGGAGGCCGCAGGTGCAGCCTCCCCTTCGTGTCGGGCAGTCGGTTAGATCCACTCGTTCCGCAGTGGCTTACCGGTGGGAGAGTCGTACAGGGTCCACCCCAGGAGCACGTTCGCCGGGGTCAGGCACGGAAGCCGGTGAAGGCCGTCCTCCCCCAGGACCATCACGCCCCGCTGCGGGGTCACGGTCTCGGGCTCCACGGCCTTCTTCGCCGTCGTCTTCTTGGCCGGGGCCCGCTCCGCAGCCGGAGCCTTCTTCGCGGGGGCCCGCTTCGCCGGGGCCTTCTTCGCTGCCGTCTTCTTCGCTGCACCGGGCTTCTTCGCCTGCGGTGCTTCCTTCTCCGGCACTCTCTCTACTTCCCTAGCTTCTGCTCCCCCACCTATCGGGGGGAGGTTTTCCGACTCGCGGAACGAGTTCAACAGGGCAACGTAGTCGGCCGAGTTGATGACTCGCGTGGGCAGTCCAGACCTATCGGATAGCCAGCGCTTCGCATGAACGGTGAACCCTTCTAGGCTTTCCAGGCTGAGCGAATGCCAGACCTCATCGAAAGGCCCCTTCTCCGGCCGTTCCCTGACCAGTTCTACCATTACCGCCCGGGTGGCTTCACCAGGGTCTACGGATACATCCGTTCGATGGTCGCTGAACTGTGGGGCGAGAGTCAGCCCCTTTTCGTTGAGTACAGCAGCCCACTTGCGGCGGCTGCTGTGTACGTGAAGATCAATAAGCGCCTTTTCCTTCAGTGCCTCGATGGTCTGAAGCTTCACCCCGAATCCGTTGATCATGGTTCGGTCTCCCCGCCACATGAGCCCCAGGGCACGCTTCTCCTCCGCGCTGAGATCCACAACCCACCCCCCCTTTCGTACTAGTTGAAGAGATCGCCCTGACCGGTGGCGCTCCCGGCTGACGCCCGCTTCGCGGTCGTCTTCTTCGCGGCGGCCTTCTTCGCCGTCGTCTTCTTGGCCGGGGCCCGCTTCGCGGGAGCCGCCTTCTTCGCCCCTGGCTCCGCAGCCGGAGCCTTCTTGGCCGGGGCCTTCTTTGCTGCCGTCTTCCGGGCCGCCGTCGCCTTGACCGGCGTCTGCGTGGTGGAAGTCACCGGGGCCGGTGCCCGCTTCGCGGCGCGCTGCCGGACAACCGTCACAATGGGTTCCGGCTCCCTCTCCTCCGGTTCCTCCGGAGCGAAGTCGAAGAACACAGGGTTGGGCCCGGGTCGGCCGTTCGTCCTTTCCATGCGTCGAATATCTGCCATCCGGGCCGCAGCCTCTTCAATCTCGCCGTGTGTGTGCCGGTTGCCCACGGCACTGAAAAGCTGAGTCCGGGTACGTTCCCCATCACGCCCGATCGCATCCCGGATCTTCTGCTCAAGCGTCTTCGGCTGATTAGACCGGGCAACCAGGGAAGGCATCTTCGCCAACTCGATAACGGTTTCCCGGGAGTATTCAACGAAAGCTCGTGCGGCACGCACGGCACCGACAGAGATCGTCGTCTTCCGTTCCGTGGCGGTAAGCAGGCAAGCAATCCGGGCAATATTCTCGGGGGCTCTCACGAAGTAACTGGCAACGTGCTCGTCCTCCTCGGCGACGATGCGCTTGTGGGCTTTACGTGCCGCAATGAACTCGCGTCCGGCAGCGTCCGAATACTTCATCTCTTTGGCCGCCCCCTTACGAACCCACTCGTAAGCATTGGCGATCTCAACGGAGGACTGCACAAACGAGTCCGGTTCGGCGTTGAGTCCGGCAACATCGTCCAGCTCTTGCCATTCCTCGATTGCCACTGGAAGCATCCGGTTGTAGTCCCCTCCGAGCGCATTGGTTCGGCTGATAGCAGTAGGCCAGATACCCGGCTGGATGTGAGCATGGAACCCCAGGAGAGGCTTATCAATCCACTCCTCTTCCGCCTCCCCTTTCGTCTTGCCCTTAATGGTGTTACTGATGGAGCTTCCGTCCCACGCCTTGCGCAAGTGCTCCGAAAACTGTGCATCCCGGTTAAGCACTTTGAGGGTGCTCCCCCATTCGTCGCAGAGCATGAAAATCCTGCTGTCTTCCCCGGCCTCGGTTCCACTCGACTCCTGGATAGCCTGGGTAAAGACACGGACGAGGGTCGGCGCGTTCTTGATCGACGTTTTGGTTCGGGCTCCGAGATAGCTCCCGATGGCACCCTCCGTGATCTTCCCTGCTACACGGTAGGCAGTGCCCTTTCCGCCCGTGGAGGACTTGCCGACAAGTACGGTCCAGACGAGAGCGGGGCGAGTCCCGCCCGGCAAAAGGACCTGCCCGGCGAAAGCTGATGACAGCATTGCGTAGGTGGCAGCCAGCACCCCGATGGGATCGCCCTCCGTGTGCGGCTTCGCCTGCTGCACCGCCCGCCCGATCGGGCCGTAAGTCATTTCCTCGAACCGGTCGAGTCGACCGTTCAGAACCCTCACTTCTCACCCTTCCCTAGCCTGAGCATCTATGGATCGGGACACCGACGAATCGTTGCCCGTCACCAAAGCGGCTCACGCTTCCTAGTCGCCCGACCGATGGCGGGCGATTCTGTTTAGAGACTTGTCATCGCTGCGCACCATTCCCACCACAGCATCCCGTCGATGGTGAGAGTCCCCGTCTCAGGGCAGGGCACGATATCCGATTCTGAGATTTCGAGGCCGGCGAACCTCAACTCACGGAGGACTGTGTCTCTGTCCGCGTGATATCGGGGGTCAATCATCTGTGCTCTCTCCGTGGGTTCACCGTGCCGGTTGGTGTAGGTGGCCAGCAGCTCGTTGAACCGTCGTTCTGCCTCTCCGTGCTGATCGGCACCGAACGAGTCAGGCTCTGCCCATTGGGTCGGGAACTCGTCTCCGGCATAGTGCCGATGGTCGGTCACGAACCGGACTCCCGGACGGGTCTCCGTCATCTGGATTCGGGCGGTCACTCCGGACAAGCGCCAGGCGGCGCTTTCCACGATGAGATCCCACATGCCGACTTGTCTCATGTAATCGATGCTCGCTTTTCCTGGTAAGCCGTGACGGCCTCGCGCATCAACACCGCAAATGCCGTGACGGGGTCACTATATCGGGAAGCAGCCAACTGCAAGCCGTTTCGCGTATTTCTGTACGCGGCGGCCCGGAGTCTTATGTTCGGAAGTTCGGCCGCACGTTCCCCGCACGTCCGGGACTCCCGAAGGTCCCGAGCGAAGTTCTTGACCGCTCCCATGGCTAGTCCCCGTTGATTCCGAGGCGTTCACGGTCCTTGCCGGGAACGGAGCTAGCAGGCCACCACTCCCACCGGTCCGTGATGGATTCCAGGACCATGGCCGCGAAGACCGAGCTGTCCGGCTGCGCCTGGAGGACTGCCTCCAGGGCCTCCGTCGGCGACGGCTCCTCACCCCGGTAAGGGTGGTGGGGCATCCGGAGGTCAGGCAGCTCCAGTTCCTCCGCTCCCAGCCACCCGGGGCCGCACATGGTGACCAGGACGCCTGGCGTGTCCGGGGTCCACTGGACGGCCACCAGGGCATCGGGGATGTTCGGCAGCGGGGCCACCGCCGCGTCCCTGTAGGTTCGCTCAGGCATGCGCCTCCCCCTTCGTTGTGCTGTCCACCACGAGATCCCATTCGTAATCGCCCCAGAGAGCAACGAACTTGGCGAGCGCCCCGTAATCCCCGAGGAACATCGTCACGGGTCCGTCTATGTCCACGAGTTGAAGCATGGAAACCGTAAGCGCGTTGAACCATTCACAAGCCGGTGTCGTTACCGGCAGCACGTCACAGAAGGCCCGGTATACTCTGCGCTCTTTCAGCGTGTCAGCCTCGTACACGAGGAGCTGAACGTCAGATGTGCGGGTGTCCCATTCAAGGTGGACCCGCACGTTGTACGTGGCGCATATCCCAATCGCCAAGTTGTTGGGCACGTTTCCGTCCACGCGACTCCCTTTCACTAGTAGGTTGCGCAAGAGGCACGGAGAGTTCCCCGTGCCTCAAACGCATCCGGCTAGATCAGGTTGTTGCGGGTACGCCACTCCTTCAAAGCGGCCTCCTGCTGATCGGCAGGGATGCACCCAGGGTGCCGCGTCTTGTGACACGGAGTCCAGTTGCCCGCCTTGTCGGTGCGTCCTCGGATGTGGCTGTAAAACTTCTTCCCTCTCCACCCGCACCCGAGTTCGCAATCCCACTCGGAATGGGTATCGCTTCCCATGTACGGGCCGACGAGGGTCCAGGCATGGAACCGGCCGGTAGTTACTGCCTTTCGGGCCGCGTCAAGGTTCCGCTTGTTCGCCCCCTGTTTGAGTACCGGCGATATCTCCGGGGTGCTGTCTGACACTGTCCACTTCTCCTTTGAGCTAGTTCGGGCGGGCGGAAAGCAGCTCCGCCGCAAGGCATCCGATGGAGTGCAGGAAGTAGTCCGGGAGTTCCCTCTCTTCCTTTCCGTGATCCTCACGGGTGTACACGGCGTACATGCCAACGGCGTGTTCCTGTGCCGTATCCCAGCTACTCCGCGCACCGTCGCGTGTCTTCGCGTTCAGGTCCAGGGGGTACTTCGCGTAATGGCCCTGCCAGTACATGAATTCAGCGAACGTGCGGGCCGCCCTGTGCATGGCGATCCACATGTTCCGCTCTGTCATCGTCTCGGCATTCGCGGCCGATTCCACGAAGTTGGTGAAGTAGGGGTTGGGAAGTACCCGCTTCCCGATGATCGCCGCATCGGGTATCAGCCCGTGGGCCTGCCGGTACTCCTCAATGGGCTTCACTTCCCAATCCCCAAAGAGCCCGGCATGGCCTCCGCAAAGAATCATCCGGAGCCGCTTTCCCTGGTAGCCCGTATGCCGAACGACGGAGCCGGGGAACGGGCAGTGCCCCGGGCTCTCCTTCCGCATGAAGACCTCACACATGAAGTCGCCTGTCTGCTGACTGGCCATAACGCATGTCCTCTCACTAGATGGAGCGCAAGAGGCACGGGGGAGCCCGTGCCCCAAACTCCCCACCTAGCGGTGACGGGCCCGGCAGGAACGGCAGTGCGCGCACGGGTCGACGAGTCGGATTCCGTCGCGCTCGTAGACCAGTGCCGCCCATCCCGCCCGGGGAGCCTCCGAACTGGCGGACAGCTCCGCCGAGGCCCTGCGCCACCCCTCGTGTCCTTCCGGGTCGGTCTCGGCCCACTCTGCGAGGACGGCGTCACGCTTGCGGGCGTTCTCCGCTCTCTGCTCCTCGGAGTACCGGGCCTGAACGGGGGGACTTCCGGCCCCGGACGGGTAGGTGTTGCACGTCGCCCCGGGCTCACTGGCGTACACGTGGAACCGGAGGTCCATGGCAATGGCCTGCGACGGACGGTGAACGTGGGAGGTCGCGCCCGAGGCGTACCGGATGCAGGCGGACATGCGGGCAGAGAGCCGCCCCGCCATTTCAGCCCGCTCCTGGTCGCGGCCGGCCAGGTGTTGCCTTGAGAGTCGTGCCTTGTGCGCCAGGGCCTCGCGGACGGCCTCCGCCATCCGTGACGACATGGTCACCGTGACGCCCTGGCCCATCTTGTAGGCCACCTCCCGGACTGCGTCCCACCCGAACCCTGCACCTCCTCCTCTTGTCGGCATGGCATAGGTCCGGGGGTCTATCCCCATCGCGGGCAGCGCCACCCGCCCGTACAGGTTCACGGAAAGGCGGAGAACGTCCGCTTCTTCGGTGCTCTCGCACTTGAACTTGACACTCACGTGCGTGCCCTTTCGCAGGGCCTCCGAGCTGATCTCTAGAGGCTCAACACCAGGGGCAGGAGTGGCATCGGACGCCGCCGCGTCTGCACTTCTCTTGCCCCTGATATTGGTCCGCTACAGACAGCCCTAGCCCCACACGAGCAAGTCCTTGCATTCGTCGCGGACGCAGTCACCGGACAAGTGTCGGTAGACAACCGGCACCATGTTTTCACCCACCATCACATTCACAGGGCCGAGATCGCTCCATTCCGTAGCCAGCCACTCACCAGCGGCGAACACGTGCCACAGCAGAGACTTCTTCACGTTCGGACTCCCTTGTTGTTGATACAGAGCGGACTGTTCCCGTTGTAGGGCCCGCATTCCTCGCAGTGCTCACCCCGGTTGACCAAGCAGCCGCACGGGGCCGCCCATGCGCCGAGGAGTCGCCGGTACGGCCCGGGGTCATGGGATGTCAGGGGGATTCGGCCCACGCTCACCGTTCCGCCGTCCGTGAGGACGTACGTACCGACCCCGTACCGGTTCGCCTTTTCGTACGTCCACCAACCCGGATGCGTCGGGTGGGGGACCGGGGCCGACTCGATTACCGCAATGGGTTCCCGGTGGAATCCCGTAACAATGTCGCCCCGCTTGATCTCTTCAGCAGGCAGTGACGTCCCCAAGTAGTAGGCAGCCATTCGCCCGGCCTCTTGCCATGCGTTCACGCAGTAACTCCGTCCTGGTTTCGGGCATGAGAAAGGCGCACGGCCTGCTCGGCTCGTGCGCCCTGAGTGAGGAATGGCCCTAGTGGATGAGCAAGGCCTTTTCCCCGTCGCTCTCAGACTCAATGGTCATGTCCGCCGCCACCATGTCCGGGTTGCGGCCCTTACAGACGACAACTTCCATATCCCCGTCCTCCGTGAGGATGGTTTCCGCTCGTTCGATGAACTCAGAAAGCCTCATGGCTCCCTCTCACTAGCACCTACAGGGACAAGGGGAGACACGTACGGGACGTGTCTCCGATGAACCCACAGATCCCGTCAGGGAATCCAGCGCAGTTCCACACGCGGACCTATGTACCCGTCCGCACCATGCCGGGACACTTCCAGGGTGGCTAGGCAGTTGCCGAGAAACCGTTCTGACGCCTCGTTCTCCCGCTCGTTCCCTACGTCATAATCGTACGACTCACCGGTGTCCGTGACAGTTATTTGCAGCCTCATTCACTCCCCCTAGTGCAGCGACGCACAGTAGTTCTCGACGGGTCCGAAACGTGTGCCGATCCGCCGGAACTGCGTCTTCAGCACTTCCCCGGATTCCAGCAAAGCCGGTATGAGGGAGTCCACGTCATAGTCCCCCCAGAGAGACGGCCCCACCCGCTCCGCCGTCTCCGGAAACCATCCGGCCAGAGCATCCCCCATGTGTCCGGGGCAAGCCATGTAATCGGCAGGCTCGTAGTAGAAGTAGCGTTCCCCCTTAGCCACGCTCGTCCCCCCGGTAAATGTCGCCCTCGATGTAGGTAATGGCCGACCCGTCCGGGGCACGCATCGCGTAGTAGTAGGAGGCCCTGGCCCATATCTGAACCCACCCCGCCGCCCGCAGAGAATCCCAGACACTCGGATCACTGCCGGACAGCTCGTAAAAGCCGTCACCGGCCGAGACACCAGGCACCACGGGCAGAATGCGAAGTACATCATCCGCATTCTGTGCGCTTTCGAGCGCCACAAGTTGAGCCCTAGTTCTTTCACGCCAGTTGTCAGTCATTGTCATTCTCCTTGTGATGCTCGCAGTTGCAACCGGGCATGTTGGTGCAGTACATCGCTGAATATCCGTGCTGCGGAAGAATCAGGTTAGCCCGGTAGTTCACGTTTCCACCGAGCCACCATTTGACCCGGGCGAGACCCGTTTCCCACTCCTCGCCCGGTTGCGCGGGGCACGGGCCCCCGTCAAAGGGGTTGTCGCCCACAAAGAAGGTGACTTCACTCCGACACACGAGGTTTTCTCGTCGGTCGAGGTGAACGTCTACCTTGACGTTGTCGCTCAGCCACTCACTCAGGACGAGAGAGAAGCTATGTATCTCCAGTACGCGCATTAAAACCACAGCTCCCCGATTACCTGAAAGTCCAGGATGCGCCGGTAGTAGATCACCGTTTCCAGATCGGTTTCCGTAAACGCAATGGGACGCCAGTCCCCTTCCAGGGCGGAAGGGAAAGACTCCCCCGCGTGTTCCAGACAGGCAGGGTCATCAACGAAATGCCGCCCTTCCAGGACGTACGTCCGGGCAACGGATGCCGTCTCCCAGCAACCCGACTGGTTACAGCGGTACTTAATGAGGCTCAGACGCATATCTGTAGCCCTTTCAATAGGTCAACGCAGCCCGTTACGGGCCACGGAAGCGCCTTACCGGCTCTCCCCTAGACTCACGTGCTCTCAGCCGCTTAGAGACCCGCTCACGCGGTCCGGTGAGTATCAGTCACCATGACCGGCCGGAGCCTGGACGCGCCATGTCGAGAACATGAGCCGTAGGCAAATCAGGTAAGGCATGGGGGGCGAATCCTGTTGAGCTTCACGAGTCCTCACGGGTCATCACGGGGTCACCTTTCGGGAGCCCGCGCCTATTCCCCTCTCGCGACAACCATTGACAGGTTCAAGTGGTATCCGCCCACCCAAAACGTCATGCATACGCGTCATTCAGCGGCTACTAGGTAACGCCACTCAGCCGTCACAAGACGTGTCTTACCGGCATCCTCACGCCCCCTCGTACCGTCTGACTGCAACCGACCCGCTACGGGTCTCGGGAGTCCTTAGAACGGCGTCCAGGGGTGTTGCTGGCACGTCTTTGACGGTTGGTCTTGATTCGCTTCGCCGTCTGCTGTCACGCACATCGATCTATTCATCGCCCGGACGATCAGTCCCGGTTCCTCACCACTCCCCGACGCTTTCGCGCTCTCAGCCGATGACGGCAGACTCTCGGGTCCGCTAGGCACTGTGGGATTCACTCGGAGTTCTCCCCCGGGTGTGAGTAGCTATTGATTCAGTTCTCAAGGTGGCTACGCGGTCCGTCTGTGTCGACGCCGTACGCGGAGGAGTAGGAATCCTTGGGGAGAGGGCCGCTAGGCCGTCTCCCGCGCTCTCAGGGCCGATTCCGGGCCCGGTGAGTGGTGGACACTCACCCGCGCTCTGTGTGGTGGGGACCGTGCGCTCATTCGCTTGCCTGCCTTTCGCTCTGCCGCCCCGGTGGGCGGCGGTTGGTGACGGGCTGAACATTGCCCCGCGCTTTCCCAACTGACAAGTCGGCTCATCTGGCCGAGATGAGGGCCAGTACGGGCACGCGTAAAGACATAAGGAGAGGTCAGGGCGTCACGAGCCAAGAGAGTGCACCACTTGCCCTACTTTGCTCCCTGCTTCCCTACTGACAAGCCTTTACCTTCTCTTTGCAAAGCTGTCCACTATGCCCCGAATCACAAGCGCACAACCAAAGGAACTCTTTACCTAAAGCCCTCTCGCAAGATTCCGGCATATAGCCCAAACCTATATACGCAAGGTCCCTGCATATGTGGTTCTGGCTGAGAGTCAGGGAACTGAGACGCGCCCTATGTCCTGAAATGAGAAAAGCCAGGCTCACGGACACACCCCGAAAGGAGGTCTGCATTCCTGGCTGTCACGCATGGCGTGCGCACAAAGTCAACAGGTAAATCCCTGTGACTCACCTCACCTAATTACTTCTCACCCCTCCCCACCCTCTCCCCCACCCCTATGCCGAGAAACAAATAACCCGCTCACATGAGCGAGATATTAATTCTTTCTCACCATAAACACACCCCGGGGTAATGCATGTAATTCCTTCTCGGGTACCGCAGGGGGGCGCCTTCCTTCGATCCTGTACGGGTTTAAAAATATTCACCGCGGCTTCCGCCGGCTCGTCTTCCACCATGCCGGCCCCCGTTTATCCTCGTTAAACCGCCACAACAACTCGTCACCCACCAACCTCCGATGAAACTTCGGCGTGAGCCCGGGATTGAGGAACATGGCGTGAGGAAGGCAGTGCTCCAACTTGGTGCCTCGTACGTTCTCGCAGCGGGGCTTGCCTTTCCTGCCCTCGTACACCCAGATACAGCGCGCATGATCAGGCAGTTGATCCACTTCGGAGCCTTCTTTCAGTGAGGTTGACCACAGTCATGTCACGAAACTTGCCAGCGGACACCTACGTATTTAGTGAGGGCAGGGGTATTACCTCCTGCCCTGGAGTGTCTTGAGAGGCCCCCGGCCGCCCTCAAGAGGCGGCTGAAGGTCTTGCTAGCTGATCTGGCATTCACCTAGGTGGCATTCAAACAGTCGACAGGTAATCCGGCCCTGTCGTTGAGGGATCTGACAGAAGTAACCGCACTTGATGAAGTCTGTTTCCTCTTCATCTCTCCAGACATGCCAAATTCCGATATCGGCACCCCGCCTGTCCTGTCTGACCGAGAGCAGCTTGACGTGATCCGAGTGGATTCCGGATTGTGTGCAGCGATTCATAATCGCCACCTCTGTCAGGTTCTTCTGATTCCGCTGCACTTTGATTTCTCGTCGACGTAAATCTGATACCGGGTGGTACGAAGGGCACCAGGCCTTCATCGTCTTCATGAGACTCCTCTCCAGAGGCCTCGGTGCAGCAGGAGGCTTCCGAGCCGGCCGAGCTAAGTGACGAACTCGGCCCCGGCCTCGATGGGCACCGACCTCTCGTCGGGTGGGGGAGGCCCTGGCCCTCTCGGTCGCTACTCATGTTGCTGCCGAGAAAGAATTAATATCTCCGGGGGCGTCGGCCCCGCCCACGCAGAGCGAGGCCGCGCGGGTCAGAGGGGCCAGGAGTTCCCGGGGTCGTCGAGCCAAGCCCTCTGGCCTTCGGCGTCGACAGAGAGGCCCAGGCGCCCATATCCGGGGCGGCCTTGCTCGACCCACCACGTGTACGCAGCCTTGGCTTCCGTCCAGAGCTGCCGGTGGCCGGACTGCCACACCTTGGCCGAGGCCCCTTCTCGGAAGGCGACACAGGCCCAGGAACGGTCTGTGAGCCCGTACAGCCACAAGGCCAACTGCCCATCGGCCTGCCGGGATACTGCGTGTGTACAGTCGCGGAGCCGGAGACCGATGACGAACCGCTGAACGCCGCCCTGGTCGTGCCCCAAGAGGTCATCCGCCGTCAGACTCGTGCCCGTTGTGGTGGCGATGGCTGAAGGAAGTGGCAACTGTCGGGCCGGGTCCGGATTCTCGAACCGAAGAGTCTGCGCAAGGGGTGCCTCGATCGGCCGCACGAAGCGCCCTGTGGCCCTCTGGTAATCGCTGTCGACGGTAAGTGTGACAATGGCGCGGGCCTGGCCGTAGGAGGTCCCCCATGGGGTCACGATGAGGCCTCCGGGGGTGGTCTGCTGAACCCACTCGAACGGGATCTCGTGCACTGCGCAGGTGGCTAGGACGCGGTCGTACAGGCCTCGTTGCGGGTACCCGTCCAGTCCATCTCCGATCACCACCCGTACGGGGTCACCATGGTCGGCCAATGCCTTCATCGCCTGGTGGGCTACGTCGCCCCGGGCTTCCACGGAGACGATGTTGTCGGCTCTTGCCCGGAAGGCCAGGAGAGCGGTTGTCCACCCTGTACCCGTCCCGATTTCCAGGATTCGGGAACTGGGTGTGACGTCCAGCTCTCCCAGCATGGGAAATAGGTGGGAAGGCTTAGGGGAAAGCGTTGTTGCTACCTGTCCGGCCCCCGAGCCGGCTCGCCATTCTGTGACGAGCTGAACGTCTGTGAAAACGTATCGTTGCCACAAGAACGGGTCCGCGGTCCGGGAAATCTCGACATCGATTCCGTTATCCGGGTCAAAAGCCCAGAAGGTATCGGGAAGGAAGAAGGATCGAGAGACATGGGCGGAGGCAGAGACCCATTCGCGAGGAAGGGCCCCCTTTTCCCGCAGGGTACGGGCTAAGTTCTTGCGGTCGGGTGAGGGGCCTGACATTTCTTGCCTCACGGTTGTTCTCCTGTGCGTGCAGTGCTTCTAGGTTTGGTAGCGAGATTTACAGGCAGCCGCCAGTTGTCTGCATACATCGTCGGCCGTTGGCCGTTCGGCTGGGTTTCGAGACATCATTGCCTTGATGAGCCGGCCGATTTCACCGGGAATCTCAACTGCCAGGCTGGTTCCGTATGCGATGGCTTTTCGCTGGTCTCTGCGGTCGGCGTCGTCGCGGTACTCAACGTGCCGTTGTCCTGTCGCACTGATCATCAGAGACGCACCGAGGGCGTAGACGTCTGACGCGCGTGTCGGTATGGCGAAACCTGTTTGCACCACGCTTCGGGCGATCTCCGGGGCCTCGTAATGAACAAGGCAGCCCCGGTATGCGAAATCCAGGTCAGCGGGGATTGGCCCACCTTGGGCTAGGGCGAGGTCGATGATGAACGTCCCCGGATCTCCCATGATCAGGTGTGCGGGCTGAATGTCGCCGTGGACCCAGTGCTTTCGGTGCAGCTCGGCCAGTGCTGCGACGCAGGAAACGGCCTGCCGCAAGTCCGGCTGCGGAGGTTCGTGCCCGGTGCGGTGCGGTTCCCAGAGTTCGTAGAGGCTGCTGCCGGTCCGCCACGGCTGTGCACCCCATGTGCCGTGCTCCCACGTGCCGGAAGGGAATTTCTCCGAAGTGAGCTGTCGGAGGACTGCGGCTTCTCTGCCCGGGGCAAGGGCTGTCCACTTGTGCGTCTTGGTGGGATAGCCAATCTTCACGGCGTAATACTGGCCTGGTGCCCGGACTTCCCAAAGGGTGGTCCCGCGCCGGTTCATTACTAAGCGGCCGGTCAGTGGGCGAAGGGCTTCGATAGCAGAAGTGGGGAGTTCGTAAGGGCCAGGGGAGGTCATGCTTGCGTACCTTTCGGCGGATGCAGCCGCCCCCCAGGAAGCGAGGGTTGGCCGCCCGCCATGGGTTTCGCTGCTATTTTGCGATGGTGATCAAACTTTGTGCTCGCGCCGTGATCTCCGGATCAGCGAAGGTGAATCGTCCGCCGAGAACTCTGCGAGTCCCGTACATCGGGGTTTCCAGGCTGACGCTTTGCGGCATCTGAAGTTCCCACTCGACATCTTCGAGGTTCAGAGAGTCGGGTGCCATGACCAGGCGGGCAGAGGCCCCAGTGCAGGCGAGCCATGCGGCGCGAGCCTGTTCGGGGCTCTTTCCTCCGTAAAGCCTGCTGGGGTCATGCCGTCCAGCCATGGCGAACATATCGCCGGGCTCGTGGACATTACCTTCCACGGGGACCACTCCCACGATGGAAGTTTGGTCCTGGTCGGGCACCGTGGTGTAGGCAAGAACCACATGGTTGTCCGGCCAAAGGTGCACGATGTGGAATACCGTGACACGGCCGCGCCCCTTTGGGTTTTTGTTCTTGCTCTCGTTCATGTTTCTCCAATCGCAGGCGGCCCCACCAGAATATAGGTGAGGCCACCCACGCCCTACATGATCTTGCTAGACGCTGTGCTCACACGTGGGCAGCGGGTTTCCGCCGCCCCCGTCGTCTCCGCAGGTGTCACCGCAGTCGCTGCGGCTCGCCTGCCACAGCTCCTTGTCTACGTAGTAGCCCGCCGCCTCGATGGCGGCCTCCGTCTTGGGGAGCCACGTCGCGGCGGGCTCGTAGTCCCCGTCCGGGCTGTCACACGGGTTGTGGTGGACCTTGGGCCAGCCGTTCGCGGCGAAAAACTCGTCGTACTGCCGCGTGTACTCCATGAACGCGTGCCAGCCGAGATCCACGAGAGGGCTCATGCCCAGCGACGGGGTGCCAGCCGGCTTCTGAGCGCAGGTCGCCAGATAGGCGAGCGCCTGTTCCGTGATGCGGTCAGCCAAGCCCTCGTCCACCTCGTTGAGCTGGACGACACGATTACTGAGTCGTGCGAAGAAATCGGCCGGTACGAGCGTCCTCGCGGACAGCTCGGCAATTGCAGTTGACATTTCAACACTCCGTTCTCGACGTTGTGTTACGTGTCCTTGCTGACCTTCTCCGGCGGCCTTTGCCGCGCAGGGGAAGGGGTCTGGATAGCCTCCCTCACAGGGGTCGGGCAGGGGTGACATCCCTGTGAGGGAGGCGTGAACCCCGCCCCTGCCGGGGGCCGAGAGGTCCGGGGGGGGACCTCGATCAGCCACATTCGGCAGGGACGGGAGACTAGGGGGCACCTTGACTAGGTGATCGCTCAGCATTCTTGGCAGGCTGCAACAGGTCCTGCATTCGCCGGAACTCAGCAGCAAAAACGTCGAGTTGGGTGGCCATCACGGCAGCTTCCTCCGGGCGGATGTCTCCCAACTCGACCCAGTAGGCGTGTTTCAGGTTGGGGCCGCAGGTATCACAGACCTGCGTTACTCCGATGCCGTCGAGATTGACCCCGAATCTCCGCAGGGCATTGACGAGTTGAACGCCTGCATCGATGGCCTGTTCGCGGTCGACGCTGTCGAAGTAGTCGGGGCCGACTGTGTCGTTTTTGACGAGTCCGTCTTTGGGGGTGTGGCGGACTTTCACGCGGCAGCCGGCTTCCAGGTCTCGACGCGTTCACCGAATTCCAGGAGGGGAACCCCCAAGCCGAAGTCCACGCTAACCATGGCTTCGTTGATGCACTTGAGTTGCGGCGCTGACGTGTAGTTAGGCATCTCGCCCAGCCCGATCCAGCTAAGCCCCTCCAGTACAGGCTTGGCCGGATCGGGAAGGCGGGTCTCGTGGGCCTCATCGACGGTGACAACTCCGCCGTCACATACCCAGATGAACCGGTCCAGGGGTGCGCGGGGAAGACTGGGGACCTGATCCACGGACAGGACGTGGGTAACGGTCCTCGCAACGCCGGTGTCCTTCAGCAGCTCCCGTTCAGCAGCGTCGGAAACGCTTTCACCTTCCCGAATCCCGCCGAGGGAGCCAGGCAGGACCCAGATGTCTTGTGCCACGGGCTTGACCATGAGGATGCGGTTCCGGGGGTCACGGACCAGGACTTGCGCGCCGAAGCTGTGTCTCAGCAAGGGCCTGGTGGGCGCTTCCTCTTCTGCGGTGAGCAGCGCGCCGACAAGGTCGGTCTCGATGGTCTCGGCTTTGGTCATTTCAGAGCCTCCCTAGCAGGGTCAAGGTGATGAGAGCGGTACTCAGTGCCGCAGCCGGGGCTACGAGGAACTTCCAGAGCAGGCCGGACGAATCGGGCCGTCGTGGGTGCGGTGGGGTCACACGTAGCCCCGGTAGGTCGTGGACCGGGCGTTCAGATCGGCTGCGTCTCGACGGGCCAGTTGCTCGGACACCATCCGTTCAACCCGGGCAATGCAGTCGTCGCAAGCGAACATGTCGGCGTCGCCTGCCGCTGTCCGTACGGGACCGAACCACCGGGACCACGTGCACTCTTTGCCGCAGCCCAGCCAGCAGGGACCGAGGATCGATTGAAGAATCATGGTGAGGTTGAGCCGTAGAACTTTTCGGCCGGTCGGAAGATGATCCGGGGGCCGGTCATGACGTAGGGCTGCCGTCCCTCTAGCACCAGGATTCGGCTGCTTGCACCTGCCCCCCGCATATCCACGACGCGGTAGCAGCCCTCATCGAGGGGGAGGTAATCGCCCACCTGCACCTCATAGTGCTGGACCTCCAGCGGCAGTGTCCCCGGGGGGCGGAGGCTTTCCAGGGTGGCACTTGGACGCCCGGCAAAGGACTCCAACTTCTCCGCCAGGCGTGCCGCCGCAACCACGCTGATGTTGCCGGAGACAGAGACCACGGGCAGCCCGCTCACAGAGTCGGGTCGCACTCGTTCGAAGAAGATGTTGCAGCCCCGTAATGCGCGAGTGAGCCGGGTGGCAGTGGCGGTTGCGTCTGCGGCTGTGGGCGCGGCGAGTTCCTGTGGCACCGTCGGCAGCGGGAAGCGGGTCATGTCGGCACTCCTGGTGGGGGCTGTCGTCACGGCGGCAGGTCGCCCTTCGTTCCCACTCGGGCACGGGCTGCCCCGTGACATCACTCTCCCCGTTTCAACGAGCCGGGTACACGAAGGGCGTGTAACCAAATACCCTGAGTGGACAAGCTTTTGAGAGGAGGTCAAGGCGTTGGAGTTGGAGCCAGAGCAGGACGCAATGCCAGCGACACCAGCGGGGATGCTGGCCACCCGTGCCACACGGGCACGGGCTAAGACCGGTCTTTCTTTGCGCGCGGTCGGTGCGAAGATCGGCTACCCGCACACTTACCTCAGCAGGGTCGAACGAGGGGAGCAGCCCCCTTCAGAAGCGCTTGCAGAAGCCATGGACGACTTCTACGGGACAGACGGCCTCTTCGCGGACTTGCTCCGGGTGGTAGTCGCGGCGGAGGTTCCTGTTTACGGCCGTAAGGTCCTGGAACAGGAGACGCGTGCCGCTCGCATCCAAACGTTCAACAGCAGTGTCGTACCCGGGCTGTTGCAGACCGAGGCGTACACCACCGCCTTGTTCACCGAGTCGATGCCGGGCAAGGACGCAGAGAAGGTTGCGCTCCAGGTTGCCATGCGATCACACAGGCGGGCGGTACTGGACTCGGCCACACCCCCGTTCTACTGGGCGATCATGGATGAAGCCGCGTTGCGCCGGCCGGTTGGCGGTTCAGCGGTCATGGTGGAGCAGATCCGGCACATACTTCACGTGATCGAGGCTTCCAGCGCGGTACGGGTGCAGGTGCTCCCCTTTGGGCGTGGAGTGCACCCGCTGTTGGGCGGTAGCTTGAGTTTGCTCACCCTTCGGGATGGCACGAGCTTCGCTTACGTCGAGAGCTTCGCGTCCGGCACGTCGGTTGACGCCCCTTCTGATGTCCTGGACTTGACGACGCTTCTGGACATCACTCGTTCGAAGGCCAATGACAGCGAGGACAGCGTCTCTCTGTTCCGCGAGTATCTGAGAGAGTATGGAAATGATCTTGAGCCCTGATGGAAACGCAGCCGCCCCGATGTGGGTAAAGAGCAGTTACAGCAACGGCCAGGGGGCGGAGTGCGTCGAGTGGGCACCTTCGGTCGCCGCCTCTACAGGCATCGTCCCTGTTCGCGATTCCAAGGCCCCTGAGCGCCCCTCCCTGGCCCTGTCGCGGTCCGCGTGGACTGGTCTGGTGGAGTACGCCAAGGCAGCTACGATCTAGCGCAGAGCAACCAAAGAGGCCCCCTCCGCTCGGAGGGGGCCTCTTTGGTTGCTGGGGGCCGCACGGGACGGCCTACGAGCCTTACGGGACCACGGGGGCGGGCTGGATGACTTCCCAGACTTCGCCCCACGACGATTCCGAGATTGCGGGCAGGAGCAGTTGGAGCTGCTGAGCTACCCACTCATCGCGTGTCGGTCGGCTGTCCTTGGTGTTCTGCGTCTCTGCCATCAGCGTCTCGTTCCTTCTCGTACCGTTGATGTTGACGCGACCCCCCACGGGGTTAGGTGGTGAGGGCCTGCACGTTCCCGCTGTCAGCCAGGTACGCAAGGAGGTCTTGCCGGGTGATGATTCCGGTGGGCTTGCCGTCCACCAGGACCACCGCCGCGTCTCGTCCTTCCAGCGCGGATGCCACCTTCGCCAACGGTTCTGCGGAACCGACGACAGGTAGAGCCGGGCTCATGTGCTTCTCCAGCGGATCGCCCGATCCGGCGCGGTCGGCGTACAGAGCGCGCAGCAGTTCCCGTTCCTCCACGGCTCCGATCACCTCCCCCGCCATCACGTCCGGGTGTCCCGCTCCCGGTGCTACCACCGGCATCTGAGACACCCCGTACTTCCTCAGCACCTCGATCGCGTCGCCAACGGTCTCGGTGGGGTGTACGTGCACGAAGCTCGGGATGCCGTCCGTCTTCTGTGCCAGCACGTCACCCGCCGTGGGCTCTGCGATGGGGTCGCTGAACCCATGTTGCGCCAGCCACTCGTCGTTGAAAATCTTGCTCAGGTAGCCGCGCCCGCTGTCGGGGAGCAGCACCACGACGACGTCCTCGGGACCGAGCCGCCCCGCGACCTCCAGGGCCCCGACGACCGCCATGCCGCAGGAGCCGCCGACGAGCAGCCCCTCCTCCTTGGCGAGCCGCCGCGTCATCTGGAAGGAGTCCTTGTCCGACACCGCGACGATCTCGTCGGTGACGGTGCGGTCGTAGGCGCTGGGCCAGAAGTCCTCGCCGACGCCCTCGACCAGATACGGACGGCCGGAGCCGCCGGAGTAGACCGAGCCCTCCGGGTCCGCGCCGATGACCTGGACCGCGCCCTCGCTGATCTCCTTGAGATAGCGTCCGGTGCCGCTGATCGTGCCGCCGGTGCCGACGCCCGCGACGAAGTGGGTGATCTTCCCCTCCGTCTGCTCCCACAGTTCGGGACCGGTGGTCTCGTAGTGCGAGCGCGGGTTGTTCGGGTTGGAGTACTGGTCGGGCTTCCAGGCGCCCGGCGTCTCGGTGACCAGCCGGTCGGAGACGTTGTAGTACGAGTCCGGGTGCTCGGGGTCAACGGCGGTGGGGCAGACGACGACTTCCGCGCCGTACGCGCGCAGCACGTTGATCTTGTCCGTGGACACCTTGTCCGGGCAGACGAAGATGCACTTGTAGCCCTTCTGCTGGGCGACGATGGCGAGCCCGACGCCGGTGTTGCCGCTGGTCGGCTCGACGATCGTGCCGCCGGGCTTCAGCTCCCCGCTCCGCTCGGCCGCCTCGATCATGCGCAGCGCGATGCGGTCCTTCACCGACCCGCCGGGGTTGAAGTACTCGACCTTGGCCAGGACCGTCGCCTGGATACCTGCCGTGACGTTGCGCAGCCTCACCAGCGGGGTGTTGCCGACAAGACTGATCATCGAATCGTGGAATTGCACCGTGTACTCCGGGATCTCCGAGATGGTCCGGCCCAGAGTATGCGTACGGGACGCACTCCGCGTACGGGAAGGAGTACACCGAGCCCCTGGCGGGGCAAGTAGGTACGTGTACGGCTGTACGGCGAGGAGGAGGTGGACCGGACTGTGTCGAGAGCAAGGGTGGCACGGCGGATCGCGGCGGGCGCGGCCTACGGCGGTGGCAGCATCGGGTTGATCGGTGCGGCGGCCGTGGGCGTGTTCCTGGCGGAGGTCCAGCTCGCGAAGAGGCAGGTGGGCGGGGGGACGGCTCCGGTCCCACCGAGCGCGGACGGGCGGTACGGAGTGGCGTTCGCCGGGCCGAACGACGCGATGCGGCTCGGGATGCTCGGGGACTCGACGGCCGCGGGCCAGGGGGTGCGGCGGGCCGGGCAGACCCCGGGCGCGCTGCTGGCCTCCGGGCTCGCGGCGGTGGCCGAGCGGCCGGTGGACCTGCGGAACGTGGCCCTGCCGGGGGCGCGGTCGGACGATCTGGAGCGGCAGGTGTCGCTGCTGCTGGCGGATCCGGCACGGATCCCGGACGTCTGCGTGATCATGATCGGGGCGAACGACGTTACCCACCGGATGCCCGCGACCCAGTCGGTGCGCTGTCTGACGACGGCGGTGCGCAGGCTGCGGACGGCGGGGGCGGAGGTGGTCGTCGGGACCTGCCCGGACCTGGGCACGATCGAGCCGGTCTACCAGCCGTTGCGCTGGCTGGCCCGGCGGGTGAGCCGGCAGCTGGCGGCGGCGCAGACCATCGGCGCGGTGGAGCAGGGCGGTCGCACGGTGTCGCTGGGTGATCTGCTGGGCCCGGAGTTCGCGGCGAACCCGCGCGAGCTGTTCGGCCCGGACAACTACCACCCCTCCGCCGAGGGTTATGCCACGGCGGCCATGGCGGTACTGCCCACCCTGTGCGCGGTGCTGGGCCTGTGGCCGGAGACCGACCGGCTGGACGGCGGGCGCCGCGAGGACATCCTCCCGGTGGCGAAGGCCGCGTCCCAGGCGGCCCGGGAGGCCGGTACGGAGGTCACGGGGGCGCGCGCTCCCTGGGCCCTCCTCAAGCACCGCCGGCGGCGGCGTCTGCCCGCCTCCACGGAACCCACGCCGCACCCGCACCCGGACGCCGCCCACGGGCACGCATAGGGGCCGGGCACACCGATCGATCCCGAGGGCCCCGGCCGCACCGGCCCGACCGTCGGTGCGGTCGAGCCGCTGCGGTCCGACGGTCCGGTGCGGTCCGACCGGTGCGGCCCGACCGTCCGGTGCGGTCGGACCGGTCCGACTCGACGGAGAGAAGAAGCCTGAGCGAGCGCTTAGAAAAGAGTCCCGCATCACACGGCCCGCCGGGTGACCCCGGCGATACGTCCGGGTAACTTCCAGGGGAGTTCTGCCCGTCCACACAGCCTTCCAGCCCCCTTGGAGCCGCGTGATGCCCGAAGCCGTGATCGTCTCTGCCGCCCGTTCACCGATCGGCCGCGCCTTCAAGGGATCCCTGAAGGACCTGCGCGCGGACGACCTGACCGCCACGATCATCCAGACCGCGCTGGCCAAGGTCCCCGAGCTGGACCCGAAGGACATCGACGACCTGATGCTGGGCTGCGGCCTGCCCGGCGGCGAGCAGGGCAACAACCTCGGCCGCATCATCGCCGTACAGATGGGGATGGACCACCTCCCCGGCTGTACGGTCACCCGCTACTGTTCCTCCTCGCTGCAGACCAGCCGGATGGCGCTGCACGCGATCAAGGCGGGCGAGGGCGACGTCTTCGTGTCGGCCGGTGTCGAGATGGTGTCCCGCTTCGCCAAGGGCAACTCCGACAGCTGGCCCGACACGCACAATCCGCTGTTCGCCCAGGCCGAGGCCCGCACCGCCGCCCGCGCCGAGGAGTCCGGCGCGAGCTGGCACGACCCGCGCGAGGACGGCCTCGTGCCGGACGCGTACATCTCGATGGGGCAGACGGCGGAGAACCTGGCCCGGTCCAAGGGCGTCACCCGCCAGGAGATGGACGAGTTCGGCGTACGGTCGCAGAACCTCGCCGAGGCGGCCCTGAAGAACGGCTTCTGGGAGCGGGAGATCACCCCGGTCACCACCCCCGACGGCACCGTGGTCTCCCAGGACGACGGCCCTCGCGCGGGCGTCACCATGGAGGGCGTGCAGGGCCTGAAGCCGGTCTTCCGCCCCGACGGTCTGGTCACCGCGGGCAACTGCTGCCCGCTCAACGACGGCGCGGCCGCACTGGTGATCATGTCCGACACCAAGGCGCGCGAGCTGGGTCTGACCCCGCTGGCCCGGATCGTCTCCACCGGCGTCAGCGGCCTCTCCCCCGAGATCATGGGGTACGGACCGGTCGAGGCCAGCAAGCAGGCACTGAAGCGGGCCGGCCTGACCATCGACGACATCGACCTCGCCGAGCTCAACGAGGCGTTCGCCGCCCAGGTCATCCCCTCCTACCGGGATCTCGGCCTGCCGCTGGACAAGGTCAACGTCAACGGCGGCGCGATCGCCGTCGGCCACCCCTTCGGCATGACCGGCGCCCGCATCACCGGCACGCTGATCAACAGCCTCCAGTTCCACGACAAGCAGTGGGGCCTGGAGACGATGTGCGTGGGCGGCGGCCAGGGCATGGCGATGGTGATCGAGCGGCTGAGCTGAGACGCGGCGGAGGGCAGGAGCCGCCTGAGCACGAAGGTGGCACCTGCCCCCTGCGGGGGTGGAGCCCGGCGCGACCACCGGCACGAGCGTCTCGGCCGACCCCGCCGAGCTCCGACCGTGACCGAATCTCCCCCAGGATGTGATCTGCATCCGGGGGAGATTCGTTTCCGCAGGTCACCGCCGATACGGGGCTAAACATCGGACCGAAAGACCTGTCCATTTCGTGACGTAATGCACTGACAGCGCGTACCGGTACAGGCCAAGCTGATGTAGGAAGTCGGGGGTATCGATAGAAAGCGGGAGTATGTCAGTGAGCGCCATGTCATTTGCCCTGTTGCTGACCACCGCCGCTGCCACGGCCGTCGGCGCCGCCGCACTGCACGCCGCTCACGGGCTGCGCAAGCAGGTCGCGGCGCTGCGCACGGAGCTGGCCGCCGGTCACGCCCTCAGCGCTTCCGTGCCACCACAGAGCCGCAGTACGGCCACTCCCGCCGAGGAGATACGCGCGGCCGTCGCCGAAGCACTCGCCGAGGAGCGCGAGCGTGAGCTGGCCGAGGCGCGCGCCTTCTGGGCCGCCCAGGAAGCCCGTGACGCCGCCGACGCCCCGTCCCTGCTGGGCGGCCTGTCCGGCCTCGGCGACGACGCCCCGTACTACCTGCCCCGGCAGGCCGACTTCGCCGGTCTGGAGTCGATGGACCTCGAAGCGGCCGAGGCGATGGAAGAGCTCGCGGAGCTGAGCGAGCGGACCCTCGCGGAGCACGAGATCGGTGAGCTGACCGACCTCCCGGAGATCGCGGAGTTCCCCGAGGACTCCCCCGAGCTGGCCGCCGCCCGCCGCCGCCACCCCTCGCACCCCGACTTCATCCCCGCACAGATACCGGTGGTCACCGACCACGAGCGCACGGTGAACCGGCTGGAGGAGCTGGCGGACACCGCGACCGAGCTGACCGACGTGCGGCCCGGCCCGCTGGGCACGCTCGACGTGTACGTCTTCGCCGACGGCACCACGCTCTGCATGACCCCCGGTCACCGCGAGACCGCCGAGCGCCTCGCCGACGCCCTGCGGGCGGGCCGGCAACCGGTGCTGCTGGGCGGCTCGGGCGTCTCGGGCGCCTACGCGCTGACCTTCTCCTGCGGCGAGGACAACGTGTACATCCTCGCCGACCGCGTCATCGCCTCTTTCTGACCGGGATCCACCCCGTACCGCTCCGGCTCCCCGGGCGCGGGCCGCTCACGCGAAAGCCCGCGCCGCCGCTTCCCCGACATACCGCACGGCCTCGTCCAGCTCCTGGGACGGGGCCGTTTCCAGTGCCACGGCCAGGTCCCGCCCCGCGACGGCGAGTTGGTCGCCCACCGCGAACATCCCGGCGTCCGGCAGCTCACGCGGCTCGGCGGCCGGGTTCTCCAGGCGCTGGGCCCTGGCGGCGAGCTCGCGGGCCGCGGTCAGCGCCTCGGCCGCCGCACCACGCTGGAGGCGGCTCTGCGGGGCGGAGCGCAGCCGGTCGGCGAAACGGTCCACGGCCAGGATCAGGGGCGTCATATCGAGCACCCGGCCGACCCTACGCGGCCTTCCCGCCCGGCCGCCAACGCCCCGGGGGCCAGGAGCCCCATCGCGGGGCCATGGGAAAGGGAACGGCGGCGGAACGCAGAACGGCCCGCGGGCGCGAGGCCTGCGGGCCGTTCCGGTGTCGCGGGTACTGCTGGTGCTACGGGTGCTCTGCGGTCGGTCAGTCGTCGCCGCTGAGGATCGCGACCAGGCGCAGCATCTCGATGTAGATCCACACCAGGGTCACGGTGAGGCCGAAGGCCGCCAGCCAGGACTCCTCGCGCGGAGCGCCGTACGCGATGCCGTCCTCGACCTGCTTGAAGTTCAGGGCGAGGATGCACGCGCCGATGACGATGGCCACGATGCCGAAGATGATGCCGAGCGCACCGCTGCGGAATCCGAGGCCGTCACCGCCGCCGAACACGGCGAACAGGAGGTTGACCATCATCAGCAGGGTGAAGCCGATGGCGGCCGCCATCACGAAGCCGTAGAAGCGGCGCGTGACCCGGATCAGTCCGGTGCGGTAGGCGATCAGCACACCGGCGAAGACCGCCATGGTGCCGATCACCGCCTGCATCGCGGCGCCGGGAGCCCAGTAGACGCTGACGATGTTGCTGATGACGCCGAGGAAGACACCCTCGAACGCGGCGTACGTCAGGATCAGCGGCGGCGAGGGCCGACGCTTGAACGAGTTCACCATCGACAGCACGAAGCCGATGATCGCGGCGCCGATGGCGACGCCGATCGCCGTGCCGACGTTCTCCTTGTCGACCGGCAGCGTCCACCAGGCGGCGGTCGCGGCGACGATCACGGTGCCGAGCGTCATCGCCGTACGCGTCACCACGTCGTCGATGGTCATCACGTCGGGACGGGCGGGCGCCTGCGGGGCGCCCTGGATGTCCGTCTGCGCGTAGGGGTTGGTGGCGTACGGGTTGGCGGCGGTGCCCTGCGCGTACGGGTTGGCACCCGTCGCGGTGGCCCCGGCCTGCGGCGTCGCGTTGAAGCCCGCGTGGCCGTTGTCGCGGCTGAACCCCCGTCGCGAGAAGACCGGGTTGCTGCTCCTCATCTCACTCCTCCATGGCCACACTGCGTGGCCTTGGCACAAGAGTAATGGGTGGGCAAAAGAATCACCCCAGTGCCAGGGGAGGATCTTTGCGCCGGCCCGCGTCGGGGCTCCCGAGCGGCCGGGAGGACCGGCGTACGAAGCCGGGGTCACGGGGCGCACAGGCGGCCCGGCTCACAGGACCGGACGCCGGTCACGGCCTGGGCCGTCCGGGTCACGGTCCGGGCCGTCCGGGTCACGCTCTGTGTGGCGCGTGGTGCCCGGAGCCGGACTCGAACCGGCACGCCCCCGAGGGGCAGCGAGGTTTAAGCTCGCCGTGTCTACGTTCCACCATCCGGGCGTGCCGCGCGGCTCCGCTTTTGGCTACCGACCATAGCCGGGGACCTCCCTCGACCAGCGGAACAGTGGCGCGATGTTGTCTTATTTTATTGACCGCTTGAGGGTCCGTCAGGACATCCGGCCCGCGCTGACCACATACCCGCGGCCGATCTTGGGCAGTCCGCGCGCCGCACGGGAATGACGGAAAGTCGCCGCACTCGTACAGCCCAACGCGCCAGGTCCGCGCCAGGCTTCGCCAGGGCATCCGCCACCCTCGGGTCCGACGCCGATCCGGCCCCGGGTCCGGCATCGCTCCGGGAGGGTCCGCCCGCCGTCCGTGCCGCTCCCCGCCCGCGTCCCCGCGCACTCACGGTGGGTGACCACGAAGCGGTGGCCACGACTCCGGTCAGGGTCGGTGTCATACCCGAGGAGGACGGATCCACGCCCTCGATGCGACTCAAGACGGCCACCCGAACGGGCATCGGGAGTGACGACCGGGCGCGATCGGGACGTAACGATGGAGTAAGTCCCCGGGGTACGGCTCAGCGCCCGCCCCAGCACGGCCCATGCGTCCGCGTCACCCGAACCAGGAGCGTCCCTGTGACCACCACCCCCACCGTTCACCGCGCCACCACGGTGGCTGCCCGCGCCACGGAGCTGTCGAAGGTCTACGGCGAGGGCGAGACGCAGGTCGTCGCCCTGGACCGGGTGACCGTGGACTTCCCGCAGGGCGAGTTCACGGCGATCATGGGCCCCTCGGGCTCCGGCAAGTCGACGCTGATGCACTGCGTCGCCGGGCTCGACAGCTTCAGCAGCGGTTCGGTGCGCATCGGCGAGACCGAGCTGTCCACGCTGAAGGACAAGCAGCTCACGCAGTTGCGCCGGGACAAGATCGGCTTCATCTTCCAGGCGTTCAACCTGCTGCCGACGCTCACCGCGCTGGAGAACATCACCCTGCCGATGGACATCGCGGGCCGCAGGCCCGACGCCGCGTGGCTGCAGAAGGTGATCGACATGGTGGGGCTCTCGGAGCGGCTGAAGCACCGCCCGACCGAGCTCTCCGGCGGTCAGCAGCAGCGTGTCGCCGTGGCCCGCGCCCTGGCCTCGCAGCCCGAGATCATCTTCGGTGACGAGCCGACCGGGAACCTGGACTCCCGCTCCGGCGCCGAGGTCCTCGGCTTCCTGCGCAACTCGGTGCGCGAGCTGGGCCAGACCGTGGTGATGGTGACGCACGACCCGGTCGCCGCCTCCTACGCGGACCGGGTCATCTTCCTCGCGGACGGCGCGGTCGTCGACCAGATGATGCACCCGACCGCCGACGGGGTCCTCGACCGGATGAAGGCGTTCGACGCGAAGGGCCGCACGAGCTGACGCCGTCGGCGGTCGGCCGACACCGCCGCCGCACCGGCTGACGCGGGCGCCGGCCACTGCCCGGCCGCCGCCCCGCGCCCCTGTCCCCCTTCCGGAACCCATCCCAGGACACACAGACATGTTCCGTACCGCCCTGCGCAATGTGCTCGCGCACAAGGCCAGGCTGCTGATGACCGTGCTCGCCGTCATGCTCGGCGTAGCGTTCGTCTCCGGCACCCTCGTCTTCACCGACACCCTCGGCAACGCCTTCCGCAACCAGTCCGCCAAGAGCTACGACAACGTCGCCGTCGCCGTGGAGACGTACGCCGGCGGGCGCGACGAGAAGACCCCCGGCATCGACGAGGCCACCCTGGAGAAGATCCGGGGCCTGGACGGCGTGGCCTCCGCCACCGGCCGGGTCTCCGGCTTCGCCGGGGTCGCCGACCCGGACGGCAAGCTGATCGGCAACGGCTGGTCCAACACCGGCGCGAACTTCGCCCCCGGCAAGGACGGCAAGGACGCGAGTTACGTCTTCACCGACGGCTCGGGCCCGGCGAAGAACGGCTCGGTCGCGCTGGACAAGGACACCGCGAGCAAGGGCGAGTACCGCGTCGGCGACCCGGTGCGGGTCGCGACCAACGGCCCGGTGAAGGAGTACACCCTCTCGGGGATCTTCACCACCGAGGACGGCGCGGT
Source organism: Streptomyces sp. NPDC104313 (assembly GCF_055583985.1). NCBI lineage: Bacteria > Bacillati > Actinomycetota > Actinomycetes > Kitasatosporales > Streptomycetaceae > Streptomyces > Streptomyces sp. NPDC104313. The sequence continues at coordinate 100,994 of NZ_JBVJMW010000013.1, read as the reverse complement.
CAACGCGGGCGGCAGCCTCGTGCTGTTCGACACCACGACCGCCCAGAAGCTCTTCGTGAAGCCCGGCGTCTTCCAGAACGCCACCGTCAGCGCGGCGGGCGGCGTCTCCGACCAGAAGCTGCTGGGCGCGATCAAGCCGCTGCTGCCCAAGGACGCCACCGCGCAGACCGGCAAGGCGCTGGCGGACCGGCAGGCGAAGGACATCGAGAGCGGGCTGGCCGGCCTCAACGGCATGCTGCTGGCCTTCGCGGGCATCGCCCTGTTCGTCGGCATCTTCCTCATCGCCAACACCTTCACCATGCTGATCGCCCAGCGGACCCGTGAGCTGGCCCTGATGCGGGCCATCGGCGCCACCCGCCGCCAGATCAAGCGCTCGGTGCTGCTGGAGGCCGGGGTCGTCGGTACGCTCGCCTCCGTCATCGGCTTCGTCCTCGGCCTCGGCCTCGCCACCGGTCTGCGCTCCGCGATGGGCCTCCTGGGCGGCAAGATCCCCGCCGGCCCGCTGATCGTCTCGCCGACCGCCGTCGGCTCCGCCTTCGCGGTCGGCATCCTGATCACCGTGCTGGCCGCCTGGCTGCCCGCCCGCCGGGCCGCGAAGATCGCCCCGGTGGCCGCGATGAGCAGCGTGCACGCCACCGCCTCCACCAAGTCCCTGGTCGTACGGAACTCCATCGGCGGCGTGATCGCCCTGATCGGCGCCGCCGGGATCGTCGGCGGCGCGGGAACCGGCGGCACGTCCGGCCGGCAGCTGGTCGCGGGCGGCGCGTTCTTCGCCCTGATCGGCGTCATCGTCCTGATCCCGCTGCTCTCGCGCCCGGTCATCGCGCTGGTCCGGCCGCTGCTGAAGAAGCTGTTCGGCGTCTCCGGCAAGCTGGCCTCGCAGAACGCGGTCCGCAACCCGCGGCGTACCGGGGCCACCGCCTCCGCGCTGGCCATCGGGCTGACCCTGGTCACCGGCATCTCGGTGCTCGGCGTCACGCTCGGCCAGGCCATCGACAAGATGACCACGGACAACATCAAGGCCGACTACATGGTCTCGATGGCCAGCGGCGACATGCTCGACGAGTCCGCGCTCAAGGCCCTGGAGAAGGCCGACGGCATCTCCGCGCTCTCCCCGCAGCAGTCGGCCTGGTTCGAGGTCGACGGGGAGTACCACTCGGCCTCCGGCGTCACCCCGGGCGAGGTGGAGAAGGTCTTCTCGCTGACGATCGAGTCCGGTTCGCTGGCCACGCTGAAGGAGGGCCAGGTCGCGGTCGGCTCCAAGACCGCGAAGTCGAACGGCTGGAAGACCGGCGACACGCTCCCGGTGAAGTTCGAGGACGAGAAGAAGGGCGAGCTGACGATCGGGGCGCTCTACAAGGAGAACGAGTTCCTTTCGCCCTTCGTGATCCCCAAGGAGCTGGCGGACCAGCACAGCACCACCTCCCACCCCGAGATCCGGGAGATCTGGATCAAGGCGGAGGGCGGCGCGAGCGCGGCCAACGAGCAGTCGATCGTGGACGCGCTCGGCGACAACCCGGCGATGAGCGTCATGGACCAGCGGGACATCCGTGACACGTTCGGCGGCTTCATCAACACCGCCCTGAACATCATGTACGGGCTGCTCGCCATGGCCCTGCTGATCGCGGTCCTCGGGGTCGTCAACACCCTCGCGATGTCGGTCTTCGAGCGGCAGCAGGAGATCGGCATGCTCCGCGCGATCGGTCTCGACCGCACTCGCGTCAAGCGGATGATCCGTCTGGAGGCCGTCGTCATCTCGCTCTTCGGCGCGGTGATCGGGGTCGGCCTCGGGGTCTTCCTCGGCTGGGCGATCGGCCAGACCCTGTCCGCCGACATCCCCGGCTACGCCCTGGTCATCCCGTGGGACCGGCTCGGCCTCTTCCTGCTCCTGGCCGGCCTGGTGGGCGTCCTCGCCTCGCTGTGGCCCGCCCGCAGCGCCGCGAAGCTCAACATGCTGACGGCGATCAAGACCGAGTAGCCCTGGTCCGGAAGGCCCGTACGTGGGTACGGCGAGGGGCCGGTGCACCGCTCTCCAGCGGTGGGCCGGCCCCTCGCCGTATGCGTACGGCCACGGGTCAGGCGCCCGTGCCCTCCGTCCAGGCGCGGGCGCGCAGCGGCATCCGGGAGCCGTCGTCCAGCGGGCGCACCGCGAGGATCTGGTTGACGCCGATCCTGTTGTTCTCGAAGGAGAGCGCCGAGGCGGCCATGTACAGCCGCCAGACCCTGGCCCGGCCCGGGGAGGTGGCGCGGACCGCCCGCTCCCAGTGCTGCTCCAGGTTGGCCACCCACCGGCGCAGGGTCAGCGCGTAGTGCTCGCGCAGCGCCTCGACGTCCCGGGCCTCGAAGCCGGCCCCCTCCAGGGTGGCCAGGGTGCGGGCGAGCGGGGCCAGTTCGCCGTCGGGGAAGACGTAGGCGTCGATGAACGCGTCGATGCGGTAGGCGTCCTCGTCCCCCTCGGGGCGGCGGGCGATCTGGTGGTTGAGGAGTCGGCCGCCGGGCTTCAGGAGTGCGTAGAGGTCCTCCGCGTACTCCCGGTAGCGAACCGATCCGACGTGCTCGGCCATGCCGATCGAGGAGATCGCGTCGTACGGGCCGTCGCGGACGTCCCGGTAGTCCTGGACCCGGATCTCGATCCGGTCGGTCAGGCCCTCCTCGGCGATCCGCTTGCGGGCGTGGGCGGCCTGCTCCTGGGAGAGGGTGACGCCGGTGACCCGCGCCCCGTACGTACGGGCGGCGTGGATGGCCATGGAGCCCCAGCCGCAGCCGACGTCCAGGAGCCGGTCGCCCTCCTTCAGGCCGAGCTTGCGGCAGACCAGGTCGAGCTTGTCCCGCTGGGCGTCCTCCAGGGTCTCCCCGTCCCGCCAGTAGGCGCAGGAGTAGACCATGGAGGGGCCGAGCACCAGGGCGTAGAAGTCGTTTCCGACGTCGTAGTGGTGGCTGATGGCCTCCTTGTCGCGGCGTCTGGTGTGCAGCGGGCCGGTGCGGCGGCGCACCTCCTCGGCGGGCGGGGCCGGGGGCGGCCAGGGGCCGGCGAGGTCGAGGAGGCCGCGGGCGAAGGCGCGGACCTTGGGGTCGCGGACCGGGTGGACGGAATCCTTGGCGTCGGCGCCTCGGTCCCAGAGCAGCCCGGCCAGATGGCCGAGCGCTTCGTACAGATCGCCCTCGATGTCGATCTCCCCGGCCACCCAGGCGCGGGCCAGGCCCAGTTCGCCCGGCTTCCACAGGAACCGGCGCAGGGCGCGGCGGTGGCGGATCACGAGGACCGGGGCGCCGGGCGGCCCCGATTCGCTGCCGTCCCAGGCCCGGATGCGGACCGGCAACGGTTCCGAGAGCAACTCTTCGGCAAGAGCGGTCAGCCGCGACGCGGCGTCTGCCATGGCGCACACCTCCGTGGTGTTTCCCCGACAAGCACAACAAGCACAAGGCGAACAGACATGCTCGTAGCCCCGCCGCGACACCCCGGGTGACGTGGCGAGGTACACCTGCGTCAACTCTCCCCGCACTCTCCGTCATCCCGCTACCCGGCAACGAAACGGCAAAGCCCATGTATGCGCCATCCACATGGACGGGAACAGGCCACGGCCCGCCGTCGGGCCCCGGCCCGGGCCGGGGCCCGGATACGCCGAAGGGGCCGTCCGCACCACGGATGGCGGACGGCCCCTTCGGGCGTCGTACGGTGCGCTCCCCGCGGAGCACTTCACCGGGAGGTCAGGAGGCCTTGGCCTTCTCGCCCTCGGGCTTGGCCGCGGCCGGAGCCGGGGCCGGCTTCGCGGCCTCGTAGAACTCCTCGCGCGGCGTCTCCATGGCGCCGAGGGAGACGACCTCGCGCTTGAGGAACATCGCCAGCGTCCAGTCGGCGAAGATCCGGATCTTGCGGTTCCAGGTCGGCATGGCCAAGCCGTGGTAGCCGCGGTGCATGTACCAGGCGAGACGGCCCTTGAGCTTGATCTTCACCTTGCCGATGACGATCATCGCGACGCCCTTGTGCAGGCCGAGACCGGCGACCGCACCCTTGTTGGCGTGGCTGTACTCCTTCTGCGGGAAGCCCCGCATGCCGGAGATCACGTTGTCACCGAGGACCTTCGCCTGACGCAGCGCGTGCTGGGCGTTGGGCGGGCACCAGGCGTTCGGGTTGCCGGCGCGGCGGCCGATCATGTCCGGCACCTGGGCGTTGTCGCCCGCGGCCCAGACGTAGTCGGTGCCCTGCACCTGGAGCTTCTCGGAGGTGTCCACGTGACCGCGGGGGCCGAGCGGCAGGCCGAAGCGGGCCAGCGCCGGGTTCGGCTTCACACCGGCGGTCCACACGATGGTGCTGGAGTCGACCTCCAGGCCGTTCTTCAGCACCACGTGGCCGTCGACGCAGGAGTCCATCGAGGTGGAGAGGTAGATCTCCACGCCGCGGCTCTCCAGGTGCTCCTTGCCGTAGGCGCCCAGCTTCGGGCCGACCTCGGGAAGGATCTTGTCGGCGGCGTCGACGAGGATGAAGCGCATGTCCTCGCGCTTCACGTTGGTGTAGTACTTCGCCGCGTCGCGGGCCATGTCCTCGACCTCGCCGATGGTCTCCGCGCCGGCGAAGCCGCCGCCCACGAAGACGAACGTCAGCGCCTTGCGGCGGACGTCCTCGTCGGTCGTGGAGTCGGCCTTGTCCAGCTGCTCCAGGACGTGGTTGCGCAGACCGATGGACTCCTCGATGCCCTTCATGCCGATGCCCTGCTCGGCGAGGCCGGGGATCGGGAAGGTACGGGAGACCGCGCCCATCGCGATGACCAGGTAGTCGAAGGGCAGCTCGTAGGCCTCGCCGACGAGCGGCGCGACCGTGGCGACCTTGCGGTCCTGATCGATGGTCGTGACACGACCGGTGAGAACCTCGGCCTTGGGCAGCACACGTCGCAGCGGGACGACGACATGCCGAGGCGAGATGCTGCCGGCAGCAGCTTCGGGGAGGAAGGGCTGGTACGTCATGTACGACCGCGGGTCGACGACCGTGACGGTCGCCTCTCCGTATCGCATCTTCTTCAGAATGCGACGAGCTGCGTACAGGCCTACGTACCCACCGCCTACAACGAGGATCCTGGGACGCTCCGTGGTGCTCATGCCATCGAGTATCCACCCCACCCCAGGGGGGTGCTCGTGAGCCCCTTCACAAGGATTGACCAACCCTCTGCTACACTTCGCCGCCCACGTGACCCAGGTCATGGGCACGAAAGGGAACCACAGCACCGCGGAAAACGTTGTTCACCGCTTGTGAGCTGGCCCTTGCCCCTTCGGGAGGGGTGGACCACCCCTCCCCTTCATACGGACGCAACACTCCCGGAACGTGTGCGCGGCACCTCCGGGGCGACCAGTTCCGGCCTGATGGGCCCCAACTGCGACCAACAGGGCCCCATTCCTTGTGAAGAAGTTCACGAACTTTCTCGCGGCGTGTCCCCGAAGCGTCCCCCGGACGGGCCGGAGAAGCCGGCTCATGGCTCAACGGCGCAGGTGACGAGGCGATTGAGCGGGCAGCCCGAGGGCTGCCCGCCCGGCTACGCGGCGCTCCAGGCGATGCCGTCGAGGATGTCGTGCTCACTGACGACGACCTCGTGGGCTCCCGTCCGCTCCATCACGGCGAGCAGGACGAGCGCCCCCGCGCCGATCACGTCGGCCCGGCCCGGGTGCATCACGGGGATCGCGGCGCGTTCCTCGTGGGTGGAGCGGAGCAGGTGCTCGGTGATCGCGCGGACCTGGCCGCGGGTGACCCGGGAGTGGTGGATGGCCCCGGAGTCGTACTCCGGCAGTTCCAGCGCGATCCCGGCGAGGGTGGTGACGGTGCCCGCCAGGCCGACGAGCGTACCGGCCCCGGTGAGCGGCACGGTCTGCTCGACGAGGTCGAGTGCGGCGTCGACGTCCGCCCGGATCGCCGCGGCCCGTTCGTGGCTGGGCGGGTCCATGACGGTCCCGTCCACGACCAGGTGACGCTCCGTCATCCGTACGCAGCCGATGTCCACGGACCGGGCCGCCTCCACCCGGACCGAACCGAGGACGAACTCGGTGGAGCCGCCGCCGATGTCGACGACCAGATACGGCCTGTCCAGGTGGTCGCTGCCCGCCAGCTCCTTGGTGGCCCCGTCGAAGGAGAGCTGCGCCTCCTGGTCGCCGGTGATCACCTCGGGCTCGACGCCGAGGATGTCCCGGACCCCGGCCACGAAGTCGGCGCTGTTCTCCGCGTCGCGGGAGGCGGAGGTGGCGACGAAGCGAATCCGTTCGGCGCCCAGCTCCTCGATGGCCGCCGCGTACGCGCGGCAGGCGGCGAACGTCCGCTCCAGTGCCTCGGGGGCGAGCCGGCCGGTCCTGTCCACGCCCTGGCCCAGGCGGACGATCGTCATGCGCCGGTCCAGCTCGGTGAAGGAGCCGGTGGCGGGGTCCACGTCGGCGACCAGGAGCCGGATGGAGTTCGTGCCGCAGTCGACGGCGGCGACCCGGGTCATGCGCGCTTCCCGTCGGCGGGGCCGTCCAGGGGGCGGAAGGCGAAGTGACCGCCGTCGCCCTCCTCCACCGTCCAGCCGTCGCCCTCGCCCGTCGGCGTGCACGGCGTGACGCAGGGGCCCTTGGCCCACCACTCGGGCAGCATCGCGATGGCCTCGTCGCCCAGCGGGTTCACCCCGGGGCCGGCGGCCAGCGAGTGGCCGACCAGGACGTGCAGGCACTTCACCCGGTCCGGCATGCCGCCCGCGCTCGGGAAGCCCTCCAGGACCTCGATGGCATCGCGGCGGGTGATGTAGTCCTCGTGCGCGGCCCGGTAGGCGCCGGCCAGCTCGGGGTCGGTCTCCAGACGGGCCGTCATCTCCCTCATGACCCCGTTGGCCTCCAGCGTGCCGATCGCCGAGGCCGCCCGGGGGCAGGTCAGGTAGTACGTCGTCGGGAACGGCGTGCCGTCCTCCAGACGGGGCTGGGTCTCCACCACGTCCGGGTTGCCGCACGGGCAGCGGTGCGCGATGGCACGCAGACCGCGCGGCGGGCGGCCGAGCTGCTGCTCGAACGCGGCGATGTCCGCGTCGGTGGGCTGGGTGGACTCGGTCTGCGGAGGGGGCGTTTCCATGCCTGCCTTGGTTCTGCTCGGAAGCTCGTGGAGGTGGAGGTGGAGGTGGAGGTGGAGGTGGAGGTGAAGGTGGGGATGGAGGTGTGGGCCGGTCAGTCGCGGTCGGCCCGGTCGGCGCTGTCCACGCCGTCCCAGAGGTTCGCGTGCCACGGGCGGTCGCTCGCGCCCGGCTCACCGCGGCGGTCCTGGGCCGCGTCGGGGTCGGCCACGGTGTAACCGGTCTCCCCGGGGAGGACGTAATGGAGGTGCTGGCGGGCCAGCCGCATGATGTACGCGTCGTCCTGGAGCCGCGCCTTCTCGTCCCGCAGCTCCTCGGTGCGCCGCTCCGCCTGCTGCGAGAGCCGCTCCTGCTCGGCGATCTCGTCGCGCTGGGAGACGTACTGCCGCATCGGGTAGGCGAGCGCCACGACCATGGAGCAGACCACCAGCGCCAGGAACGCGGCCCGGCCGGTGAGCCGGGAGCGGCGGGCCTGCCGGCGGTTCTGGGATCGGTACACGCGGGCCGCGGTCTGCTCGCCGAGCAGCCGCAGCCTGGTCGCGGTGGAGAACCGGTCGCGGTCCTTCCCGGCCATGTCTCCCGCCTCCCCGTTACGCACGTCCGTCCCCACACACGGTACGGGACCGGGTGCGGGGACGGGCGGAGGCTACCGTCTTGACGCTACGGGTCAGCCCTTGAAGCGCGGGAAGGCGGAACGGCCCGCGTACACCGCGGCGTCGTCGAGGATCTCCTCGATGCGCAGCAGCTGGTTGTACTTGGCGACACGGTCCGAACGGGCCGGGGCGCCGGTCTTGATCTGGCCGCAGTTCACGGCGACGGCGAGGTCGGCGATGGTGACGTCCTCGGTCTCGCCGGAGCGGTGCGACATCATGCACTTGAAGCCGTTGCGCTGGGCCAGCTCGACGGCGTCCAGGGTCTCGGTCAGCGAACCGATCTGGTTGACCTTCACGAGCAGGGCGTTGGCGGAGCCCTCCTCGATGCCGCGGGCCAGACGCTCGGGGTTGGTGACGAAGAGGTCGTCGCCGACGATCTGGACCTTGGCGCCGATGCGGTCGGTGATGACCTTCCAGCCGGCCCAGTCGTCCTCGTACAGCGGGTCCTCGATGGAGACCAGCGGGTACGCGGAGACGAGCTCCTCGTAGTACTCGGTCATCTCGGCGGCCGAGCGGGACTTGCCCTCGAACTCGTAGACGCCGTCCTTGTAGAACTCGGACGCGGCGACGTCGAGCGCGAGCGCCACGTCACGGCCCGGGACGTAGCCGGCCTCCTTGATGGCCTCGACGATGAGGTCCAGGGCGGCGCGGTTGGACTCCAGGTTCGGGGCGAAGCCGCCCTCGTCGCCGAGTCCGGTGGACAGGCCCTTGGTCTTGAGGACCTTCTTGAGCGTGTGGTAGATCTCCGCGCCCCAGCGCAGGGCCTCGGAGAAGGACTCCGCGCCGATCGGCGCGATCATGAACTCCTGGATGTCCACGTTGGAGTCGGCGTGCGAGCCGCCGTTCAGGATGTTCATCATCGGAACGGGCAGCAGGTGCGCGTTCGGGCCGCCGAGGTAGCGGAAGAGCGGCAGGTCGGACGCCTCGGAGGCGGCGTGCGCGACGGCCAGCGAGACGCCGAGGATGGCGTTCGCGCCGAGCGAGGCCTTGTTCTCGGTGGCGTCCAGGTCGAACATCGCCTGGTCGATGAGGCGCTGCTCGGTGGCGTCGTACCCGACGAGCTCCGGGCCGATCTGCTCGATGACGGCGAGGACGGCCTTCTCGACGCCCTTGCCCTGGTAGCGGTTGGGGTCACCGTCGCGAAGCTCAACAGCCTCGAACGCGCCGGTGGAGGCGCCGGACGGAACGGCAGCACGGCCCGTGCTGCCGTCGTCGAGGCCAACCTCGACCTCGACCGTGGGGTTGCCCCGGGAGTCGAGGATTTCCCTGGCTACGACGACGTCGATGGACGGCACGAGGCATCTCCTTCTGGGATCTGACACTGGTTGTGCAGGGTCACTGCGGCCTTGCGACACGAGCCTATCGGGCCCGGCCCCGTCGGCCGGCCGACCGCCCGCCTCCTGGGACGAAAAAGAACCCAGGGACCTGCATCACGGGACAAAACTCTAGAAATCTACCGACCGGTAACAACAAGAGGTGAACGAACGCGGGCCCGTCGGCGCCCGCCTCTCACGAAGAACCCGGCCCGGCGCGCCGGGGGGACGGGCGCGCCGGGCCGGGAAGCCGTGCGGGGAGAAGTGCCGCCGGACGCTTCTCCCCCGGAGAGGAGAGACGGCGGGTTACTTCAGGTGGAGCTGCTGACCCGGGAAGATCAGGTCCGCGTCCTTGACGATGTCGCCGTTGAGGTCGAAGAGCTTGCTCCAGCCACCCTTGACGTCTTCCGCCTGGGCGATGCTGCTCAGGGTGTCGCCGGCCTCGACCTTGTACTCGCCGTCGCCCTTCTGGACCTTCTCGCCGGTCGGGGTGGTGACGGTCTTCTTGCTCTCGGCCTGCGGAGCGGTGCGCTGCTCGGAGCGCGTGGTGGGCTGCTCGGCCTGCCGCTCGGGCTGCGCCTGCGCGGGCTTGCTCTCGCCGGAGCCGGAGCCGGTGTTCACGCCCGGGTCCACACCGTCGTTGGTGAGGCCGCCGGCGCCGGCGCAGGCCCAGGCACCCGGGCCCTGGATGTCGAGAAGCTTCTCGGCGGTGGCGATCTGCTGGTCCTTGGAGGCCAGGTCGGCGCGCGAGGCGTACTGCGTACCGCCGGCGGCGGCCCAGCTGGACTGCGAGAACTGCAGTCCGCCGTAGTAGCCGTTGCCGGTGTTGATGGACCAGTTGCCGCCGGACTCGCACTGGGCGACGGCGTCCCAGGTCTCGACGGAGGCGGCGGAAGCGCTGGTCGCACCCAGCAGCGGGACGGCGACGGCGGCACTGGTGACACCCGCGAGGGTGGCGATACGGGTGGCCTTGGACGGGCGGCGGTGCTTGCCCTTGCTGTTCAGCAGCATGGAACGAATCTCCTCACCGACGCCTACGAGGTGAGCTGTCGGGTTCGGGCTGATGAGTTGCCCGGTCGCGTGGTACTGCTCGCGACTTCACCCCTAGCCGGTCCCGTACATCCCCGTCGGTTCGACGAGGCGTCCGGACCCGGCGGCCTACCTGGGTCCCCCGCTCCTGCCTACGGCGCTTACGCGTCTGTTCCCTTCGACCGACGGCAGGATTCGGCGTGACGGTCGACGGGGCCCGCGGTGCGAGCGGCTCCGACCGTAAACACAGGGAACCCCGACATTCAAAGATGGACATAGGGGGCAATCGACTCGAACTCACGGCGACCTGCGGGCCGTTTCCGCAGGTGGGGGGCGATACAGCCGGACCGGCCTGACGGAATACGCCAGTTGAGGCAAAGAGATCCATGTCTCACTTACGCAAAAGCGGACATAGGCCTCTTAACTGCCCCGATTTTCGAGGTGTTCCCCCGCATTCGATCAGTCGCCGGCGGGCACCTCGGCGCCCGCCGGCGCGGCCTGGTCCGCGCCCTTGCCCGCGGCCTTGCCCGCGCCCTGGTCCAGGCCGAGGTCCAGGTTCTGGCCGGGCAGGATCAGGTCCGGGTCGGGGCCCAGGAGGTCTTTGTTCGTCTCGTACAGACCGGTCCAGCCGCCGGGGAGCTCCTGGGCGTCGGCGATCGCCCAGAGGTTGTCCCCGGGCCGCACCGTGTACCCGTCGGCGGTCGCCGCGCCGCCGTCCCGCGCGTCGCCGTCGCCGCGCGAGGCGTGCCGGCCGGACTCGCGGGGGCCGTCCTCCTGGCCCGCGCCGGCCTCCTCGGGCGCGGGGGCGCCCCGGTGCTTACCCCCCTCGCCGTCCTCGCCCGTAGAGGCGTCGGGCGCCGTGGACGGGTTCGAGGCATCGGGGGCGTCGGAGACCGGCGGGGCGGAGGGCGTCACCGAGGAGTCGGGGGCCCCACTCCCCTTCTCCGCACCACCACCGCCACTGCCCGCCTCGTCGCCCTTCCCGCCCTTGCCGGATCCATCGGCTTCTCCGGACTTACCACCCTTGCCGGATTCGCCGGTCGTATCCGCTTCGTCGGTCGGGGTGGCCGTCGGGTCCGCCGAGGGATCGGCGGACGGGTCCGTGGACGGGTCCGTGGACGGCGAGGTGCCCGGGTCGACGCCGGGCAGACTGCCGTCCACCGCGAGGCCGGAGATCACCGCACAGCTGGGCCACGCCTTCGGGCCCTGGTCGTCCAGGACCTTCTCGGCGACGGAGATCTGCTGCGAACGGCTGGCGAGGTCGGCCCGGGGCGCGAAGGCGGTGCCGCCGTACGCCGACCAGGTCTCCTGCGTGAACTGGAGCCCGCCGTAATGGGCGTTGCCGAGATCGGCGCTCCACATGCCGCCGCTCTCGCACTCCGCCACCCGGTCCCAGGTGGTGGCCTCGGCCGCGTGCGCACCGCCGGCGCCGAGCAGCGGGATGGCGATGGCCGATCCCGTCACCCCTGCGGCGACGATGATGGCGGGTGCCTGACGAGGGCGGCGGTGTCTGCCGTTCGCGGAGCCCATGGGTATGCCTTCCGTGCGACTGACAAGCGAGTGGCCTGAGCGCCGCGCAGCGGTCTTCGTGCCTGCTTCGGCGCACAAGTGACGCGTGAGCAAGGTGCGGCCGACGCGTCGAAACGTGAACCTAGCGGGACTCGAACGTATGTCACAAGTCGATGCAGCGCAGATCACGTAAAAGTCACAGAGTTGACGCTGTGTCACTTCCATCGGATCGGCTTCCCGGTTCGAACGCGACAGGAAGGGTGCGCAGCCCACGCATGATGAGCCCGCCGCGCCAGCGCAAATCCCCAGGTTCTCCCGCAAGTCGCAGGTCAGGAAGGCGCCTCAACAGCGTGGCCAGCGCGATCTGACCCTCCAGCCGGGCCAGCGGCGCACCCAGGCAGTAGTGGATGCCGTGCCCGTATCCGAGGTGCTGATTGTCACGCCGTGCAAGGTCCAGGGTGTCCGGATCCGTGAACCGCTCCGGGTCACGGTCGGCCGCCGCCAGCACCACCAGTACGGGGTCCCCGGCGGCGATCTCCTCGCCGCCCAGGGTCAGCGCCTCGGTGGCGTACCGCCAGGTCGCCATCTCGACCGGCCCGTCGAACCGGAGCAGCTCCTCGATGCCGGTGGCCAGCAGTTCGTCCTCCCCCGCCGCCAGGGAGGCCTCCAGCCGGGCGCGCTGCTCGGGGTGGCACAGGAGCGCGTAGGTCCCGTTGCCGATGAGGTTGACCGTCGTCTCGAACCCGGCGAACAACAGGATGAACGCCATGGCGGCCGCCTCGTTCTCCGTGAGGTGCTCGCCGTGGTCACTGGCCCGGATCAGCGCGGAGATCAGGTCGTCGCCGGGGTTCTCCCTCTTCCGGTGGATGAGTTCGACGAGGTAGCCGCGCATCTTCTTCACCGACCGGGCGACCCCGCCGCGCGGCCCGCCGCCGTGCCGGATCATCATGCCCGCCCAGTCCCGGAAGTCGTCCTGGTCCTCGCGGGGGACGCCGAGCAGGTCGCAGATGGCGTAGATGGGGAGCGGGAAGGCGAGGTCATGGATGAGGTCGGCGTTCCCCTTCTCCACGAATGCGTCGATGAGCCGGTCCGTCAGCTCCTGCACGCGGGGCGCGAACTCCGCGACCCGGCGCGGAGTGAACGCCTTGGACACGAGCCGGCGCAGCCGGGTGTGGTCCGGCGGGTCGATATTCAGCAGATGCGTCATCAGCTCCGCCTTGCGCTCCCCCGGGATCCCCGTCTTCCCCTTGGCGTGCGGCGACTCGGCGTGGTTGGCCGGGTTCTTGGAGAGCCGCGCGTCGGCGAGCGCCTCCTTGGCGTCCCCGTACCGGGTCACGAGCCAGGCCTCGACACCGCTGGGCAGCGCGGTGCGGTACACCGGGCGGTGCTCGCGGAGCCAGGCGTAGGCGGGGTAGGGGTCGGTGGCGAACTCCCAGGTGAAGAGTTCGGGGGCGCCTTCGCGGGCGCCTTCGCGGGCGGTGGAGGAGTGGGGGCAGGCGGGGGTGTCGTTCACTCCTCGACGTTATCGGCCGGGGTGCGGGGGCGGTACGCGTGGACCGGCGTCATGCCGAGGAGGTCCGCGTAGGGCGGCAGGGGGACTCTCCGGACGGCCGTCGGGTCCGCCGCACACCGGAGACGGAGCGGTCAGCCTCCGCCCGGTACGGCGCACGGAGCGGTCGGCCTCCGCCCGGTACGGCGCTTCGAGTTCGTCGTCCACGCCCGTCCCCCACCGCTCCCCCCTCTTCGGGCCCCTGGTGCCACCGTCCTCAACCCGCGGCGCTCTCCGCCGCCAGGATCGCGTCGCGGTAGGCGCGGGCGGCGGCGCGCAGGGCGGCCTCCGGGTCGGCGCCGTTCGCTTCGGCGGAGACCGCGAGGGCCAGGAGCTCGTAGCCGATGGTGTCGCCGACGGGCAGGGGAACGGCGAGGCCCGCCGTACGGACGCGGCTCGCGAGCTTCGCGGCGAGAGCCAGGCCGGGCTGGCCGAGAGGGACGCCCTCGGTGACCGACGTGCGCTGCTTCTCGATCGCCTTGGTGCGCAGCCAGTGCGCGTGGACGTCCTCCGGGGTCTCGGCACTCTCGTCGCCGAAGACGTGCGGGTGGCGGTGGATCAGCTTCTCGACGAGGCCGCCCGCGACATCGTCGATGGCGAAGGGCTCCGCCCCGTCCTCCGGGCGGCCCTCCTCGGCGATCCGCGCGTGGAAGACGACCTGGAGCAGGACGTCGCCGAGTTCCTCGCGCAGTTCGTCCCGGTCGCCGTCCTCGATCGCCTCGACCAGTTCGTACGCCTCCTCGATGGCGTACTTGGCGAGGCCCCGGTGCGTCTTCCGTGAGGTCCAGGGGCACTCGCGGCGGATCCGGTCCATGACCTGGACCAGGTCCAGCAGACGGGCCCCGGGCAGGTCGTAGGAGCCGGGGAGCAGTTCCAGGTCCGGCATGGCCACCCGGCCCGAGCCGCCGAGCCGGGCCAGGCCGTCCGTCAGACGGCTGTCGCCCTCGCCACCGACCAGGACGATGACGGTCCGGCCGCCCGCGCAGTCGGCGACCAGTTCATCGGCGGAGGGCATGGCGTGCTCGACGCGTACGCCCGCCTCGCGGAGGTAGGGGAGCTGCTGGTGGTCAGGGTCGGCGACGATGACCCGGTCGGCCGCGTGCAGCGTCTGCCAGGCCGGCCAGGACAGCAGGCCCGGCGCGACCCGGTGGCTGGCGGTGAGCAGGACGATGCGGCCGGGGTCGGCAGAGGACTGGACAGAGGTGTCGGGGGCGTCAGCGTTCACCCCGCGAACCTACCTCCGGGCCCGGCGCCTTCGGCCCGCCGGTTCAGGCGCCCGTCGGGGAGTCCTTCGGCGGGAACTCGGTGCGCTGGGTGATCCAGGGCGCGCTGTAGTTGCCGAGCTGCATCTTCCGGTCGTCCCAGGTGCCGAAGCGCGGGTTGACGTCGATGTCGAGGGCCTTCGACGCCTTGGTGAGGGCCTCGCCGACGACCTGCTGGCCGGCCGGTGTGCCCAGGTCCGCGCCGAGCGCCTCGGCCAGCTTCGGGAGCTGCACCTCCTGGCGCATGTCGGCGTCGATCTGGTCCGGGGCCACCCAGCGCTGCTGGAGCATCATCGCCTCGAACCGCTCCTCGCCGCCCTGCTGGGCGCCGCTGGCCTTCCGCATCTCCTGGATCTCCTTGCGGCTGACCGTGACCCCAGCGTCGGCGGCGGCGCGGTCGAGGACCCGGCCGAAGATCAGCCCGTGCAGCTTGGCGCGGTTGAGCTGGCCCGACTTGTTCACCAGCTGGGCGGCCTCCGGGGAGCTGTCCTGGGCGCTGCGGACGTCCGCGGCGCGGCCCTGGACCGTCGACACCTCGATCCGGTCTCCGCCCACGACGGCCGCGGCGCCGGGGTGGGACTGGTTGCCGCAGGCCGAAAGGAGCGGAGCGGCGACGAGTGTCGCGGCGAGGACGGTGAACGCGGTGCGACGACGGCGGTGCAAAGGAGCCTCCCGGGGAGAGTTTGTGCATCAGTGCACAAAGCCTTGCGGAGATCGATGTTAGGCAGTGGAGGTGGCCGGTGCCACCGATTCGGCCAACGATTCGGGAGGAGTTGGGGATGTGGCCCGGTATGGGGGCCGCTGTCAGCCTCCGCGGACGTCCCGCTGGTGGCTGAGCAGGCGGCGCAGGTCCATCGGCAGCGGGTGGTGCGGCCCGTAGGTGCGCTCGGCGTCGTACAGCAGGGCCTGGAGCTGTGCCCGTCCCGCGGTGTGGTCGCCGACCGCCAGGAGCAGCTGCCCGATGCGGTGCCGGATGTCGAGGGCGCGGCCGGGGTCGGAGGCGATCGGCCCGTGGGCGTTCTCGTAGTACGGGAGGACCGCGCGGTACTCGACCAGCGCGGCCCCGGCCTCGCCGAGCTGTTCGAGGCACTGGGCGGCGTCGTAGCGGAACTGGAGGGCCTGGGCGTCGGCCCGGCCCGCTTCGGCGGCGCGGTCCTCGGCGAGGCGGCGCAGCTCGGGCAGGGCGCGGCGGTACTGCCCGTCGTCCATCAGCGTCGCGGCGTACTGCTTGCGCAGGATGCGGACGACCGGTGAGTGCTCGCCGTGCTCGGCGGCGGCGGCCGGGAGGGTGGCGCCGAGCACGTCCACGGCCTGGGTGATCCGGCCCTCGCCGAGCAGCTTCTTCACCTCGTCCACGGCCCGCGCGACATCCGGCCGGCCGGGCGGCGGGGTGCTCCGCGGCGGGCGGGCGGGGCGTGCGGGGGTCGGCACGACGGCCGGGGGCGGGGTGAAGGGCGGCGGGGCGCCGAGTGAGGGGGCCGTCGCGGCGAAGGTCGCGGGTGCGGGCACGGACGCCGGGGTCGCGGCCCGGTCCGGCCAGGGGGCGTACGGCCGCAGGAACGGGCGCGTCGGGTCGAGCGGCCCGGCAGGGGTTCCGTGCTTCGGCAGCAGCGGGGCCAGGTCCTCGTACACCTCCTGGGCGGAGGCGGGCCGGTCCTGGGGGTCCTTGGCGAGGAGCCGCAGCACGAGGGCCTCCAGCGCGACGGGGAGCTCGGGGCGGGCCGCCCGGACCGGGATCGGGGGCTCGTAGAGGTGGCGGTGCAGGACGCCGAGCGCGGTGGACCCGGCGAACGGCACGTCACCGCTGAGGAGTTCGTGCAGGAGTACCCCGAGGGCGTACAGGTCGGTGCCCGGGCCGACCGCGCCGCCCATCGCCTGCTCGGGGGCCATGTAGGCCGGGGAGCCGATGGGGGAGCCGGTGTGCGTGAGGCGGGTGGTGTCCGTGTCGAGGACGGAGGCGACGCCGAGGTCGAGAACGGTGACGGTGCCGTCGGGACGGACCATCACGTTCCGGGGCTTGAGGTCGCGGTGGACGATCGGCACCGCGTGCACCGCGCAGAGGACCGCGCAGAGCTGGGCGGCGACCGCGACGGCCCACGGCCAGGGGTACGGGCTCCGCTCGGCCAGGTGGTCGGCGAGGTCGGCGCCCTCGACGTACTGCATGACGAGGTAGAGGTCGTCGTCGTCGCTGCCCGCGTCGTGGACGGTGACCAGGCCGGGGTGGTCGACCTGCGCGGTGACCCGGCACTCGCGGACGAACCGGCGGCGCAGTTCGTCGGCCGCGTCGCTGCCGGTGGGCCCGGCGACCCGGTCGGGGCGCAACAGCTTCACCGCGACGCGGCGGTCCAGGCGCCGGTCGTAGGCCGTCCACACCTGCCCCATGCCGCCCTGCCCGAGGATGGTCGCCAGTTCGTACCGGTCGGCGATGACCCGCCCGATCACCGGCCCTCGCCCTCCCCGCTGTCCTTGTTCTCCTTGTTCTCCTTGTTCTCCTTGCGGAGGTAGTCGCTCAGCTCGTCCAGCTCGGCACGGACCTGGTCGAGGCGCTGGGGCGCGGGGGTGGGCGTGGGCGGCGGCGTCCGCACGGTGTACGGGTTGGGCTGCTGACTCTGGTGCTGCGCGGGGTGCGGCTGGTGGTGCTGGTGCTGCCCAGGGTGCGGCTGGTGCTGGTGCTGCCCGGGGTGCGCGGGAGCGGCGAACGGGGTCGGGGAGCCGGACGAGCTGTAGTGACGGATGTCCGTGTACAGGTAATAGGTGATCACCCCGGCCAGCAGGCCGATGATCCACGCCATCATGAACAGCACCGCCGCGTCCGACATGGCGTCGGGGTCTTCCGGTGTGGCCACGATGAAGGCGAAGAGCGCGATGTTGAGGACGATCACGACCGCGAGCAGGAACCGGTCGCGCGGCCTGCGGGTGACGATCGCGAGCCGCAGCATCGCCACCCAGCCCAACAGGCCGCAGCTCAACACGGTCACCGTCACGAGGATCACACGCACCGTCGTGAGCGTCGCCGAGGACGGCCGGGATGTCGTCTGCTGCTGCGGCATCGGGCCGTAGCCGTGCATGTGCTGCTCCTGGGACGCGTATGTCGGACGTGTGGGGTGAGCGTATACACCTCCACCGACCGGCCGTCCCCGGGTCGCACCCGACCGTTGTGGTCACCCCGCCCTCCGGGCCCGCCGTCCCCGGTCACCCGGCCTGTGCCAGGGCTCCGCCTCCGAAGTCCGCCTCGGCCGACGGCAGTACGCGCACCCGGCGCCCGGGGAGGCGGAGGTTGCGGTAGATCTCGTTGGGGTGCGCGAGGGACGCCTCCGGAGCGGCGTACGGGCCGGGGCCGGGCCGGACGGACGTGGTGTGCCCGTCCGCGACGAGCACCACGAGAGCCGAGACGGAAGCGGGGACGGGGGAAGAAGCGGCGGCGGGAGGTGCCGTCACAGCCGGTGCCGTACCCAGACGTTGGGCTCGACGTAGACCGCGTACCCGTGCGCGAGCGCGCAGTGCACCGGGACGAGCGCCCCCGGCACCTCCACCGGGCCGTCCGTGTCGAACGGCAGCCCGGTCCACTCCCGCCACTGGTCGAGCGAACCGCTCACGGTCATCGACACGGTGGCGACCGAGTCGACCACCCCGCCCGCACGGGCGTGGACCCGCAGCCAGGGATCCTCGGGCAGCCCGTCCTCGGGGCGGGTCAGCCGGGCGTACTCCTCCATCGGCAGACCGGCCCGCAGGTGCTTGCCGCTCGGCCGCACCGGGGCGACGACCTCCCGGAAGCCGAGCCGTTCCGCGTTGCCGCGCATCGCGGCGAGCATCCGGCCCGATATCCCCTTGCCCTGTTGGCCGGTGGCCACCGTGATCTCGATCGCGCCGACCGTGTCGGGCGTACGCCCGCGCCGCAGGTCCGCGAACGCCCACAGCAGCATCCGGTCCCAGCCGCCGACGGGCAGTTCACCGCGACCGGGGGCGTCCAGCACGAAGGGCACGCTGTAGGAGCGCGCGACCACGACACCCTCGGGGTCGGTCGCGACCAGCACGTACTGGGGGAACTCGACGGCGATCCGTGCGAAGTTCGCCCAGCCGACGATGTCCTCCAGCACGAACTCCGGCCAGGTGTCCGGCATCCGGTCGAGCGCGTCAACCAGGTCCGGGCGCTCGGCGAGGGTGGTGATATTCAGCTCCATACGCGCGACCCTAAACAGCCTCATCCGCTCCGACCAGCGAATATCGTCCCGGAACCACCGTGCGTTCACCGGCGTGATCCGGCCGGAGCCGTGAGGTGTGCGAGGCACTGGAGATCAAGAGCGCGAGCATCATGCCCAACGCGATCCAGTGTCCGGCCGGAACGGATCTGATCATCCAGGTCTCCCGGGTCTTCGGCCCCTGCGACGACAAGAAGGGCGGCCCCATCCCGACCACCACGGTCTGCGGCCGCAACCTGTCCGGGGAGCACCCCGGCGACGCGGGCGCCGGGGGTGGCCAACTCGTTGAGGGGGACTGTGTGTCACCGTCGCGGCGTACGCGAACCAGATCCAGGTCCTGGCCCTCAGGAACGCGGAGCTGGAGGCAGACACCCGGCGGCTTCAAGCCCAGCTCGACGGAGGGCAAGAAGGAGTGATCAGGCAGCTCAGGCGCCTGGGCTCAGGCGCCTGGGCTCGGGCAACGAGTCTTCTTCCGACAGGCCAAGGCTGCCGCTCACTGATGGATGAAGCCGGTCACTCGGTCGCCGTGAGCAGTTGGTCGATAGCCATGCGAATGGACTCGTCTTCGGTAAAGGCTCGCCAGCCGCCGAAGTAATGGAGTCGCCGGTCACTGGTCGGCAGGCCGCGCAGCAGGTGAGTGGCGGGCTGGGCGGCATCGCCGATCCGAGCCAGATGGCGCACCGCGTGGAGCATGACCGGCAGGTAGGCCCCCTTGGCCAGGTCCCGCACGGCCTCCAGGAGAGCCGGGACGGTGCTCTCGGTTTCACCGGTCGCGGCCCATAGGGCGTGCGCGGCCTCGACGCTGGTCCAGGCGTCGGCGGCGCCGACCATCGTCCGAAGTTGATTCGCGAAGGGAGCGGCGTGCGGGCCGAGGTCGGCCAGCTTGCGCAGGGTGGGGTGGGAGAATCCGCCCTCAGCGGCAGCAGGGCCCAGGACCTTCCATGCCGTGGTCGGCTCGCCGCCGACCCGCCAGTACGCCCAGGCGGCGAGAACCGCGTCCGCGTGGGCGCCTCCCGTCGACCGGGCCAGCAGCAGTTCGCGTCCCCCACTACCCGCCGAACCGATTCCGGCCAGGGCTGTCGCCGCCGCAGCCCACCGCTGGCCGTCCGCCAGCAGGTCAAGCAGCTGTGGCACTGCTGCCTTCGCGGCGGGCCCCCAGGCGGCGAGCACTTCGCAGAGCTGACCGAGGGTGCGAACGTCCGTGGTGGTGCCGAGTCGGTCACAGATCGCGGGCAGCAGTAGCTCCGCATGGTCAGGAAGGCGGATCACTACCTCGTGGAGAGCGGGGAGGGCGGGGAAGTGGCCCGAGCCGGCACTGCCCCAGGACGCAGAGGCCGGCGCGAAGCCGGACGGGGTGCCGGCCACAAGCTCGGCCAGGCCCGGAACGCAGCGTGGATCGTTCATTCGGGCCAGCGCCCACAGGGACCCCTCGGCAACCGTCTCGCCCCGTCGACTCGGCCGGACGGCGGTATCGCCGAGCAGCCCGGCGACCGCGTCCGCATGAACAGCGGCTGACGGACCGAGGCAGGCAAGCAGTTCGACTGCCCGGTACCGCACTTCGGGGGCCGGATCGTCCAGTCGCGACACGATGGCCGGCAGCAGCGCATCCGCCGGCGACCGCCAATGCGACAACAGCCCGCCCGCCCGCTCCAGGGCACCGACCCGCTGCGCCTCATCGGGGTGGTCGGCGAACAGACCCCGTGTGAACACGGGGGACGTGACTGCGAACAGCCCAGCAGTCCATCGCTGAACACCCCGTACTCCGCTCTCCACCGAGCTGGTGTGCTGCCACAACTCCACGCTCGGATCACGGACCGCGTCCAGTACGAGATCCAGCTGCCTCGCCGCGAGGCCGGAGTCGCCGGCCGCGAGCGCGTGCACGGCCGCGAGGCGAAGCTGGGGCTCCGGATGGTCGAGCAACGAGAGGAGGAGGGAACCGACTTCGTCCGACCGGTCACCAACCGGCTCCCGCGTGACCGCCCGGCCGAGTGCGAGAACGAGGTCGAGACGGCTCACGAGGTCGCTCTCCGCCCACCAGCAGCGCAGGAGCGCGGGCACCAGGAGAGCACCGGGGCTTGCGCAGACACCCACGATGTGGGCCACGGCCCGCCGGATCTCCGGATCGGGATCGGTCAGCAGATGGAGGACATCGGGCAGCGCTCGTTCCCACATCGGTGACCAGCCGGGATCCAGGAACCTTTCGGCGACCTGTCCTGCCTCCGCCGCAAGCCTCGCCACCAGCTCCAGCATCGCGCGACGACTCCGCACGTGCGGTTCGGCAGCCAAACCGAGCAGATAGGGCAACGCGGCCGGGGCGGCGGAACAGATCCAACCACCCTGGTGAAACAGCAGGTTGAGCAGTTCGGACGCCGCCTCGTCCACGTCATCCGAACTCGGACCGGCGCATCGGTGCAGCAGGCCGGGCACATCCTCGGCGGACCCGTAGTTGTGCTCCAGACCCGCCCAGTCGACCGCTTCCAGCCCCTCCCACATGCGTGTGACCCTACCCCCGGCCGGGACGTGGGCGACGAGGCTTCACCACCAGGAACGGCGAACTCACATGCCGCATTGCCGCAGCATCATGCTCTTGTCCGGGCCCGTGACCGGCAGGTCGTACTTCAGCGCCACCTGCGCGAACCTCACCGCGTACGAGCACCGGATCTTCTTGTCCGGCGGCAACCAGGACGCGGGCCCCGAGTCCCGCTTCGCCGAGTTGGCGCGCCCTTCGACAGGGAGCAGATTGAGCGCGTCGTTCGCCAGCTGCTTGCGCTTGCTCTCCGGCCATCGGGCGGCGCCCATCTGCCAGCTGTAGGAGAGCGGAACCACGTGGTCTATCTGCACCTCGGTGGCCTTCGCCTTCTTCCAGGCGATGTCCTTGCCCGTGTAAGGGTCGTACAGGTTCATCGCGACGACCACGCAGTCGGAACCTGAACGGAACCGCACCTGCCTCCCATGGAGTTTCAACAAGTCGTTCCGCGTGTCACAACCATTCCTCGCAAGCGGCACCCCGTCCGCCGTATCCATCCACGCGTAGCCGAACTCCTCCCGTTCGTAGCCCGTCTTCGGCCCACGCCCCTTTGTGGTGAGTCCTTGGATGAGCTTGCGCGCGCCGGCCTTGTCCGCTTCCGACGTGAGCGCGGCGAGCCCCGGCTTGGTCCCGTCGGGATTGTCCAGCGGGCTCACGCCGAAGCCCTCGGCGGACCCCGCGCCGCCGTCGGTCCCGCCGGTCGTGCCGGCTCCGCCGCCGTCGGCCGCGAGGCCGTCGAGGCCGCAGCCGCCCGCCAGGGCGATCGCGACGAGAGCGCCGATGGCGGGCAGGGCCGCTCGGTACGTACGGGGAGCTATCACGTGAAGCCGTTCTGACGGGGAGAAAACCGAACGCCGAGAATCCTAGGGGCGTCTGCCCCGCCGGGGGTGTTCCATGACGGGGCCTACCGGGCTTGGTGCCATGGAGACGGCGCCATGTATGGGCCCCGGTGTCCTAGCTCAGACACCAGCCGCAAAGTAGCGATCCGCCCCTTGGGGTCAGCTGCCGACGGGTACCGCTGCTGGGTTGAGGGTCTTGTGCACGACGCCGACCGACACCTTGACGGCGACGGCGATCTCGCGGATTGACTGGCCTTCGGCTCGGCGGGCGAGGATCACGCGCCGCTTGTCGTCGTCCACGACGGGGCGCCGGCCGCCGACGCGACCGCGGGCGCGGGCGGCCCAAGCCGTTTTTCGTTTTCTTCACGATGTCGCGGCGCCGGTCTTCGGCAAGGGCGAGGGCCAGGTCGAGGATGAGTGAGCGTTCGGTGTGCTCGCCGGTTGCGATGCCGTCCAGCACCTTGACCGCGATGCCGCGTTGGAAGAGGTCGTTGAGGACGATCAGTCCTTCGAGGAGGTTGCGGCCGAGGCGGTCGACTTCCTGGACGGTGAGCATGTCGCCGTCGCGGAGGTAGTCGAGGGCGGCGGTCAGGCCGGGCCGGTCGTCGACGGCGAGCTTGCCGCTGATCTTCTCCTCGAAGACTTTGAGGCAGATCGGGCCGAGGGCGTCGTGCTGGCGCAGGGTCTTCTGCTTGTCGGTGCTGACGCGGACCAGTCCGATAAGCGCCACGGGGCAGCCCTTCCGTTCATCAAACGTCTTCAGGCAGCGGTCTGAACGCTAGCAGTTGATGAACGGGAAGATGAACGGTTCCCGCAAGGAACCGGGCCACGGGACGGCTGCTCGCCGCGTGTTCGGTAAACGGTCGATTGATGAACGCGGCGCACGTCTCGGCCCTGGAGTTCCAACCCTCCAGGACCCGACGGTTTCGCCGAGACGCTGACCGGCACCCGCCAGAAGACCGGACAGCGCTCGCCCGGCTCCCCGCACCCCGTGGCTCGCCGATCCGCCCGACCGCGGCCCGGCGCGACACCGGGCCGGACCCCTGTACCCGCCCCGGGGTGAACGCTCTGCCGACCTGCCGCCCAGGTGGGGGTTCGTTCACCCAGAACGAACCCCCACCTTCCCCGGCCGTCCGCCGATCGTTCAGGGTGGTGAACGAACCTTCGTGTACGGGAGTGGGCAGGAGACGGGCCGGGTTCGGACAGCAACGGCCGCTGGCCGGTGTGTGGCGTGGTGCTAGGCGGGGACGGCGGGCGGCGGGGTCCACTGGCCGTCGAGGATGGCGTCCTCGGGCCAGTAGGCGCGCAGGTAGAGGGAGAACTCCTCACCCGCGGGGGCGGGCAGCCAGTTGGCGTCGGGGTCGTCGGGCCGGGCGGTCTGGACGGTCAGGGTGAGGGAGCCGTCGGGGTTGGGCTTCAGGTCCTTGTTCTTCGTGCCGAGCGAGTAGCGGTTCAGCTCGTTGGGCGCGAAGAAGTGGTGCTGGTTGTAGAGGGTCAGGGACCAGAAGCCCCGGGCGGGCGGGAGCTGTCCGGCGGGGAAGGTGACGGTGTAGGCGCGGTCACCGTCCAGGCGCTCGCCCGTCTCGTCGAGGTCGAGGTAGAAGTAGGCGGTCTCGTTCGGCGAGTTGACGAAGATGTTGGCCTTGGCCATGGCGGTGCGGGAGAGGTAGTCGGTGCCGAACCGGGCGCCGTCGTGCTGGGTGGTCCAGTGGTTCCCGGCCGGTACGCCGATGTTGCGGAACTGGAAGAGCGGGCCGATCAGGTCCTTCTCTGCGGCGACTGCGGTGTCGCGCAGCAGGGCGGCGTGGGCCTTGACGACCGTGGGGTCGGTCAGTGAGCCGATCCAGTCGTACAGAGCCTCCTCACCAGGCCTGGCGGGCACCTCGGTGAGCAGGGCGGGCAGGTCGTCGAAGAACGTGGTGGGGTCGACCCAGTGGGTCTCGCTGTCGCCGCTGTCGCCGCCGAGGGGAGGCAGGCTGGGGGCCTTGGACCAGTCGGTGGTCTGCAGTTTCCCGGTGTACTCCGCCAGCGGGTACATCATGATCTGGTTGATGAGCGGCTGGATCGCCGCGCGGTCGGCATCGGAGTCGTCCATGAACACCCGGGGGATGACCGCCGAGACGGCCGTGTCGAACCGGAACACCCCGGCGATGCCCTCGGGCACTACGCCGTCCCACGCGGCGGGGGCCAGCAGGTACAGGCCGGGCGCGGAGCCGTACATCTTGCCCAGGGGGGCGTAGGACTCGGTGCGCTGGTCGACGATCTGGTAGACCCAGAACCGGTCCCCGAAGTCGGGGACCTGCAGGACGGCCGGTCCGCTGCCGACGGTGACCAGGCCCATGCCGTAGGCGACGTCCTGGTTGGGGCAGGCGACCTGCCGTTCGTCGGGAGAGATGTAGTCGTGCAGCATCGCGAGGCGTCCCGGCGGCGCCACCGGCATCACCCCGCCGGCCAGCCCCGGCTCGGTGACCTGCTCGAAAAGGACGTTGCGGTTGTGCACGTTCTCCAGCGCCCAGCCCCACAGATACGCCTGTCGTGCCAGCGACGCCACATACGTGGGCGTCATCAGCTCACCCGGCATCGGCTTCCCGGAACCCGTCACGGCGGTCCATCCCTTCTGCGGCGGAAATCTTCAGGCATCCAACCTCGCCCGACACCGCGGGCATCACAAGGTGGCCCTGGTGGCGCACGGGCGCACTCCCGGGCGCGAACGCCGCCCCCGCGCCCTCACTGCCTCCGTGTTCGTCCGCGCCGGCCAGCGGCAGCCCGTCCAGCTCACCCTTTGGTGACCAGCCCTGCGGCCCGTCACAGATTTCGGACTTCGGTCCATCCGCGTGACACAGTCCTCTGCCGAGGCGAATCGCCGAGGTCGCCGGACCGCTCGCGCCCGGCGACGCCCGCCGCTGGCACGGGCGGTCGCCGCCGGGCGCGCACCACCGGGGTGACCGGGCGGTGGGGTATCAGCAGGAGACAAGCAGGGACGCGGTGACCGTGCAGGTGGCCGTCGCGGTGTCGGTGGTGGGGTCGGGGTCTGCGGGGGTGCTGCCGGTGCGGGTGGCCGTGGCGGTGAGGGTGCTCCCGGCGACGAGCAGGCCGAGGTCGGCGCGGAAGCTTCGTTCGGTGGCTTCACCGACGGCCAGGGGGCCGTAGGCGCAGGCCACCTGGCGGGCCGTGTGGTCGTAGGTGCAGTTGGCGGGCAGGCCGGTGACGGAGGTGACCTCGGTGGGCAGCTGGGTGGTGACGGTGGCCTGGGTCAGCGGGGAGGGGCCGAGGTTGCGGGTGCTCTGGACGTAGTCGATGCCGCTGCCGAGGGCGAGCGGGCTGCGGGACGCCTTGAGACCGACGGCGACGTCGGCGGTGCGCGGGCGGACGGTGAAGTCGAACGACTCGGGGGTGAAGGTCTGCGACGCGCCGCCGGAGATCCCGGTGAGCGTGAGGGTCCGGGTGCCGGGCTCGGCCCTTTCGGGGACGGTGGTGTGGAAGTGCAGGACCGAGTGGAAGGCTCGCTGGTAGGAGTACCAGCCCGCGATCTTGGAGCCTCGGCCGAGCTCGCAGCTGCTCAGGCCTTCTCCTTCACTGGTGCAGTCCGCCGGTGAGAACGGCATGCTCCCTCCGGCGGCGGCCAGCCGCAGGATGGTGCTGCCCTTCGGGCCGGCCGTCTTGTCGAGGGTGACCGTGATGTCGACCGGGGCGCCCGGTTCGGCGGAGGTGGTGGAGAAGGTGACGCGGTAGTCGCCGCTCGACACGGTGACGGCAGGGCCTGGGGCGGGGGCAGGGCTGTCGGCCGCGGTGGCCGCCGGTCCCACGCAGGCCAGCGCGAAGGGCAGGACGACGGCGGCCAGGCGGCGGACGACGGGGGTGGGAAACATGGCGGGAACTTCCTCCAGACAGGGGCGGATGTCGCGACACGGCCACCCGAAGGAAACCGGATCGCCGACAAGATCAACTGAGTGGGGCGGGTATCGGTTACCCGGGAGGCGCCCGGCGGCCGCAGCCCGCCGGGCAACTCGTGCAGCCGGAAGGAACACCGGCGCCCTGGTACTCGCGGAGATGATCGCGGGCGACCGCAGGGACCACTGACCGACCGCCTGTGAAACGGCCAGGCAGTGCGAGGTGCGCCTCACCGTGCCTGCGTGGTCGACCGGTCGGCAGCATCCGCCGGAGTACGGGGGCGGAGCACCATGAGGCCCAGGTCGAGGCTCTTGTCCATGTCCAGCCGGAACGTGCCGTACGGGTTGACGTTCGACCAGAACAGCGCGGTCAGGCCGCGCCTGTCCTCGTCGCCGAGCTTCCTCGCCCACTCCGGTTCGGCCAGGACCTGCTGCACCAGCAGGGTGTTTACGTGCACGAGCGCGGACTGGAGCAGGTGCAGGGCGAGCATCGAGGTTTCGGCGTGCTCCTTGTCCGGGCCGGTCAGGGCGCCGTCCTTGCCGTAGTGCAGCACCGTGTTTGCCGAGTTCCAGTTCTCCACGACCTGGAGACCGCCGTGGATCTCGCGGCGCAGGCCGGGGCTGGCCAGGTAGTCGCATGCGAAGACCGTGCGGACCGCGCGGCCGAGTTCTTCGAGCGCGGCGTAGGTGGGGTGCTTGGGGCCGCCGCGGGTGAAGCGCCTCAGCACCTGCTCAGCCTCAGCGGTGCCGAGCCGGAGTGCGGTGGCGTACTTCACCATCTGGTCGTACTGCTGCTCGATCAGCTCCCAGCGGATCGGCCGCGTCAGCGAGGCGCCGAGGGCGGGCCAGCCGGGCGGGGTGTCGTCCGGGCGGTACAGGCGGATGCTGCCGATGTTCTTCAGCCTGGGCAGCAGGCGGAAGTTGAGCAGTTCGGTGAAGGCGAACCCGACCACGCTCGCGCCGTGGGTGTCGACGTACTGGGACTCGATCTCGGCATCGGTGCAGTGCCGCAGCAGGCCCTCGATCATCGCCGCGACCTCGGACGACGAACAGGACTTGAGCTGGGAGTAGATGCAGACGTTCTTCCGCTCGACGTGCCAGTAGATCATCACGCCGTTGCCGCCGTAGCGGGCGTGGTACTCGGTCATGAAGTTGCTGGACCAGGAACCGAACTTCTTCGAGTCCGACGCGCACGCGGTGCCCTGCCCCCACCTGGCGGCATCACGGGCGGCGAAGGTGCCGTTTACCAGCCGGGTGACCGCGGCGCGGAGGTTGTCGACGGTGATGAAGTGCCGGCGCACGTGCCGCAGGGCGGCTTCACTCTCGCCGTGCTCGCCGGTGGCCACGATCGCGCGGATGCCCATGTTGGTGCCCAGCGCGAAGAGGGCGAGCAGGAGGCGGCGCTGGAGGACGTCACGGTCGATGCGCTCGTAGGCGGCCACCGAGGAGAACTCCTCGGTGAAACCGGTGAGGAAGTCGGCGTTCTTCAGCACATCCAGGAGGTCCAGGACGCCCCAGCGTCGTACGACCTCGTCCTTGAGTGCCTGGAGGCCGGTGGGCTCGGCCAGCGGCTCCAGCTTGGGCACGGTGATCCAGGGCTCACCCTTGCGGGTGGTGACCTTCACCCCGCCCGCCGAGCCGTCCGTGAGCGCCGCCGAGAGCCGGTCCAGGCCCGCGGTCATGCGCTTCTCCAGGTCCGCGATGAACGCCCGCGGGTTCAGGGGCTGGCGGATCGCGGCGTAGTGCACGGTGCGGGTGGCCTCGAAGTCGCCGGGCAGGTCGTGCTCCGGATTGCACCAGCGGGCCGCGCCCTCGACGTAGATCTCGCGGCGACGCACCGCGTCCCGCAGCGCCACCAGAACGCACAGCTCGTACGGGATGCGCTCGACGCGGCCCTTGTCATCGACGACCGCCTCGCGCCAGTCCCTGCGCACCACGCCATCCATCGGCACGACGTCCGTGGCGTCGTAGAAGCGGGTCTTGCCGTCGATGTCGGCGTACGTCTTCAGCAGCTTCATCGCGTCCATCACCGGCCGGTAGGCGGTGTTGTCACACCTGAAGCCCAGCGTGTTCAGCAGCGGCGGCAGCATCTGCCGGTAATACGAACTGTAGGAGGAGCGCAGGGTGGTGCGGACCTTGGCCTTGAACACCTTCTCGTTCGCCTTCGCCTCGGCCACCAGCTCCCGCAGCGTCTTCTCACCCACCACCGGGAACAGCGCCCGCCGTACGACTTCATCAGGTTTGTCGACGGCGGCCGTCGCCAGCTTGAAGAGGATGCCCTCCTTGCCGCGGACCTTCTTCAGCTCGGCCGTCAGCTGCTTCTCCACCCGCCGCTCGGCACGAGCATTGATCTTGTGGACCAGGGCGACCAGCAGTTCGACCAGGGCGTCGGTGATCTCCGCCTGCCGGGACCAGCACAGTGCCGCGAGCAGCGTGATCCGCACGTCCGCGCTCGTGTCGCGGAAGTCCGAGGGGTACATCTTGATCGCCCGCGCCCGCCACGCGGCCACCAGCTTCTCCGAGCAGTCCGTGAACAGCCCCTCGGGCAAGCCCAGTCTGCGGACGTCGTTGAGCTTGGTGATCTCGGTGAGTAGGGAGTCCAGACCGACCGCGCCCGGGTCGCGCTTGAGTGCGGCCAGCAGGGTGGTGCCCGTCTCGTTGCCCTCGGCCACCAGAGACAGCAGCCGGTCCCTGCCGGCCTCGCCCAGACGCTCGATGACGCGCGTGCAGAAAGCCGCCTCCCACCGGCCCCGGGCCGCAACCAGGATCTTCTCGACGCGGGTCCGGCCCGGCGGCTCGATCTTCCGCGCCCGGTACTCGACCAGCAGAGCGTCGCGCTGCCGGGCCTCCACCAGCTCGACCGGGCACACCTCCGCAGCCAGCCACCCGGTGAGCGCCTCCTCGTCCGCGAGCGTCGCCGGCCGGAACCCGAGTGCCTCACGGATCTGCTTGCGGTGGTACTCGGCAGTCCGGCCGACCAGCGTGTACTTCGTGAAGTCGGTGGCCGGGACCTTCACCAGATCGGCGACGTACTCCACCGCGACCGACGGGACCTCTTCCAGCACATCGGGGAACCGGCCTTCCAACTCGAAGAACTTCAGCAACAGGCTGAAGCCGAGCCGGGTCGTCCCGCTCTTGTTCGCCACCAGGTCCCAGTCGCCGTCTACCAGCGTCCAGCTCGCCAACAGATCCTCTGGCGACCACTCTTGTCGCACGCCCGCCCCCTTTGGCCTCGATCACCCGATCAGACCAACGACGGTGTCCAGGGCCGGGAAACGGGGCGCGCTCGGCTACCCGCGACCTACTTTGCGGCTGGTGCCTGAGCTAGGACACCGGGGCCGTATGCGGCAGGCCGTATCGTGCGCTGCCGGTGTTCGCGTACGGTCACCGACGCACCCGCCCTGCCGACCACGAGGTGCTCGCCCTTGAGGAGCTGCAAGGCCTTCTGAACGGTGGCGTTCGCGGCGCTGAACCTCTCCTCCAACCGGGCGGTGGAAGGAAGGCTGTCACCCGGGGCCAGGTCCCCGGACATGATGTCGTCCCGCAGATCGGCCGCGATCCGCTCGTGCAGGGGGGCGGCCGTCCGCCTTGTCCGTCTCCGGTCCTCGCACCGTCATCCGATCCTGATCTCGTACCGCAGCCTCTGCCCCCGGGGAGGCATGACCATCACATCGACCTGAATCGGCCGGTCCGCCGCGTCAAGCGTGAGCCGGGTCAGTTCGAGGACCGGCTCGTCGGCCTTCAGGGCCAGCTCCGCGCACTGGCTCCCGGACGGCATGCGGGCCGCCACATCCTCCTGCGCCCGGACTCCTACGTGCCCGAGTTCGGCGAGCAGCCGTACGGCTCCTCCCCGGATCTTCGCCGTCCCGGCCAGGCCGGTGCCCCGCGCGATCTCCACGGGATAGTAGGTGTCGGTCAACTCGCAGGGCTCGCCGTCGAGATACATGATCCGCCGCCGCGCGACGACCGGTCCGCCCCGACCCACCGCGAGCAGGTCGGCCACCCGCTCCGGGGCGGTGACTTCACCAGCACTCACGATCTTCTGGGTGCCTCGTCGCCCGGCCGCCGCTGCCTCGGCACTCCAGACGTCGCCTCCGCCCTCCGTCGGCGTCAGGTAGTGAGTGGACGCACTGATCACTTCGCCCTCACCCATGGTCTCCTCCTTCGCCGACGACGGGCCAGTGCCGATGCACACGGTAGGCGACTCCGTCGAACACCCCGAAGAGCACCTTGCCGCCTTTCGCGAATAGCGGTACGGCCTTCCCGTTACGACCGCGGTCCGCGGCACCGTAGCCCCCCGGGGCCGGACGCGTCGTGCCCCGCCGGTCAGCCCGGCGGGGCACGATCGCTCGCGGATCCCCGGGTCCTACGACCCCAGGATCGTCGTCAGGAACTCCCCCGTCCACGCCAGCAGTTCCCGGCCGATGACCGGCTTGCCGCCGATCTTTCCGGTCGTCGGGCGCGGGACCAGGATCTGGTGGGCGGTCGGCTTGATGACCGCCTTGGGGTGCAGGCGCTTCAGGCGCAGTTCCTGGGACTCGCGCAGCTCCACCGGGGCGAAGCGGATGTTGGAGCCCTGGAGGACGATCTCGCCGACACCGCAGGCGCGGGCCAGCATGCGCAGGCCCGCCACCAGGAGGAGGTTCTCGACCGGTTCGGGCAGCGGGCCGTAGCGGTCGGTCAACTCCTCGCGGACCGCGCGGATGTCGTCCTCCGAGGAGGCCGAGGCGATCGCCCGGTACGCCTGGAGGCGCAGCCGCTCGCCGGGGGCGTAGTCGTGCGGGACATGCGCGTCGACCGGGAGCTCGATCTTGACCTCCAGCGGGGGTTCCTCCTGCTCGCCGCCCTCCATCTGAGCCCGGTAGTCGGCGACCGCCTCGCCGACCATGCGGATGTACAGGTCGAAGCCGACACCCGCGATGTGGCCGGACTGCTCGCCGCCGAGCAGATTACCCGCGCCGCGGATCTCCAGGTCCTTCATCGCCACGTACATGCCCGCACCCATCTCCGTGTGCTGGGCGATCGTGGCCAGGCGCTCGTGGGCGGTCTCGGTCAGCGGCTTCTCGGGCGGGTAGAGGAAGTAGGCGTAGCCCCGGTCCCGGCCTCGGCCCACCCGGCCGCGCAGCTGGTGGAGTTGGGACAGGCCGAAGTTGTCGCCGCGCTCCACGATCAGGGTGTTGGCGTTGGAGATGTCGATACCGGACTCGACGATCGTCGTGGAGACCAGGACGTCGAACCTCTTCTCCCAGAAGTCCACCACCACCTGTTCCAGGGCCGACTCCGACATCTGGCCGTGGGCCGTGGCGATCCGCGCCTCCGGGATGATCTCGCGGAGGCGGGCGGCGGCCCGGTCGATGGACTCGACCCGGTTGTGGATGTAGAAGACCTGGCCCTCGCGCAGCAGTTCACGCCGTACGGCCGCGCCGATCTGCTTCTCCTCGTACGGGCCGACGAAGGTGAGGACCGGGTGGCGTTCCTCCGGCGGGGTGGTGATCGTGGACATCTCGCGGATGCCGGTGACCGCCATCTCGAGCGTACGGGGGATGGGGGTGGCGGACATCGTGAGCACGTCGACGTTGGCGCGGAGCTTCTTCAGCTGCTCCTTGTGCTCGACGCCGAACCGCTGCTCCTCGTCCACGATGACCAGGCCGAGGTCCTTGAACCTCGTCTCGGAGGAGAAGAGGCGGTGGGTGCCGATGACCAGGTCGACGGCCCCGTCCTTCAGGCCTTCGAGCGTGGCCTTGGACTCCGTCTCCGACTGGAAGCGGCTCAGCGCCCTCACGTTGACCGGGAACTGGGAGTAGCGCTCGGTGAACGTGCCGAAGTGCTGCTGGACCAGAAGGGTCGTGGGGACCAGGACCGCCACCTGCTTGCCGTCCTGGACCGCCTTGAAGGCGGCCCGGACCGCGATCTCCGTCTTGCCGTAGCCGACGTCGCCGCAGATCAGCCGGTCCATCGGGACCGTCTTCTCCATGTCCTCCTTGACCTCGGCGATCGTGGACAGCTGGTCGGGCGTCTCCGCGTACGGGAAGGCGTCCTCCAGTTCGCGCTGCCAGGGGGTGTCCGCACCGAAGGCGTGGCCGGGGGCCGCCATCCGGGCGGAGTAGAGCTTGATCAGGTCGGCGGCGATCTCCTTGACCGCCTTCTTCGCCCGCTGCTTCGTCTTCGTCCAGTCCGCGCCGCCGAGCCGGTGCAGCGTCGGAGCCTCGCCGCCGACGTACTTGGTGACCTGCTCCAGCTGGTCGGTGGGGATGTAGAGGCGGTCGCCGGGCTGGCCGCGCTTGGCGGGGGCGTATTCGACGAGGAGATACTCGCGGGTCGCGCCCTGGACCGTGCGCTGCACCATCTCCACGTAGCGGCCCACACCGTGCTGCTCGTGGACGATGTAGTCGCCGACCTCCAGCGTCAGCGGGTCGATCGTCTTGCGGCGGCGGGCCGGCATCCGGCCCAGGTCCTTGGTGGCGGTGCGCTGGCCGGTCAGGTCCGTCTCGGTGAGCACGGCGAGCTTCAGCGCCGGGTCGACGAACCCCTGCTCGATGGCCCCGCAGGAGACGTGCACCAGGGACGGGGTGATCCCGGTCAGGTCCGCGTCGAGGCGGGCCGCGATGCCCTCGCCGCTCAGCACCTCGACCGTACGGGCGGCGAGGCCCTGGCCCTCCGTCACATACACCGTGCGCCAGCCGTCGGCCAGCCAGCCCTTGGTGTCGGCGAGCGCGCGGGCGGTGTCGCCCCGGTACGCCTCGGGGGCGCGCATGGAGAGGTGGAGGGTGTCTTCGTCGTGGTCGGCGGCGTCGGCCGCGAACGGCGAGAAGGACCACCACATCATGCCCAGCTCACGGGCCCGGTCCCGGACGTCCGCGATGCCCCGCAGCGAAGCCGCGCCCACGTCGATGGGGGCCTCGCCGCCGCCCGCGCTCGCCGCCCACGACGCCTGGAGGAACTCCTGGCTCGTGGCGACCAGGTCGGCCGCCCGGGTGCGGACCCGCTCCGGGTCGCAGACGATCGCCATCGCGTCCTTCGGCAGGACGTCGAGCAGCAGCTCCATGTCGTCGACCAGGACCGGGGCCAGGGACTCCATGCCCTCGACCGCGATGCCCTCCGCGATCTTGCCGAGCAGCTCGCCCAGCTCCGGGTGGGCCTCGGCCAGTGCCGCCGCCCGCTCCCGTACCTCGTCGGTCAGCAGCAGCTCGCGGCAGGGCGGGGCCCACAGCCCGTGCGCCGCGACCTCCAGGGACCGCTGGTCGGCGATCTTGAAGTAGCGGATCTCCTCGACCTCGTCACCCCAGAACTCCACCCGAAGGGGGTGCTCCTCGATCGGCGGGAAGACGTCCAGGATCCCGCCCCGTACGGCGAACTCGCCGCGCTTCTCGACCAGTTCCACCCGGGAGTAGGCGGCGGCCGCCAGCGCGTCCACCACCTCCCCCAGATCCGCGCTCTGCCCTCCGGTCAGCGCCACCGGCTCCAGCTCGCCGAGCCCCTTGACCTGCGGCTGGAGCACGGAGCGGATCGGCGCGACGACGACGGAGACCGGACCGGTCTCCGGGTCGTCCGCGCGCGGATGGGCGAGCCGCCGCAGCACGGCGAGGCGGCGGCCCACGGTGTCCGGGCGGGGCGAGAGCCGCTCGTGCGGCAGGGTCTCCCAGGACGGGTACTCCGCCACGGTGTCCGGCGGCAGCAGCGTGCGCAGCGCGGCGGCCAGGTCCTCGGCCTCCCGGCCCGTCGCGGTGACGGCCAGCACGGTCCGGCCGGTCCGACGGGCCAGCGCGGCGACGGCGAACGGGCGCGCGCCCGGCGGGCCCACCAGGTCGACATGGGCCCGGTGCCCGTCCCCGGCGGCCGTCACCGCCTCGGCGAGCGCCGGGTCCGTAACGACGACATCCAGCAGACCGTGCAGACTCATGAAGTTTCCGTCCGGGATCAGATCAGGGGTAGCTCAGGGGTTCCTGGCAGCCGGCCGCTGCCAGGGGCAACGCGAAGGGCCCGACACGTGGGACGGGCCGGGGTTTCCAGCGTACGGCTCGGGGGTGACAGTCGCGCCCGCAACGGGCGAGCGGGTGGCGGACGACGGCCGGGCCGCGCCCGCTTCACGCCCGCCCGCCACCGACGCCCGCGTCCCGGGCCCGGCCGCCCGCTTCACGCCCGCCCGGCCGCCCGGGTACGCGCCCGCCCCACCGCCCGTCGCGCCAACGCCGCCGCTCGTCGACGGTGGCGCACCGTTCGTCTCCGTCCCCCACACAGTTCTGCCGGGGATCCTCACAGGATTGATTCAAGCGTCTAGTCTTTGCCCGACCCTTGCACGGACACGCGGGTGAGTGCGCGGCCGCGCGCGTCACACCTGCGGTACCGGGCACAGAGCACGGGCATGGGGCGGGCGGAACCGGGCGCGGTCAACGGCACAGAACACGAGCGCGGAACCGGGCACGGAACACGGGCACGGGCACGGTCAACGGCACGGCGGAGCGAGCAGCGGCCTGGGCGGGCGGCGCGGGGCGATCCCCCTCGGTCCGCGCCCCACGGCATCAGGCATCGGGGGCGTACGTGGGCGAGAACGAGATGTCTGTCTTCGGGGTCACCGAGACCGAGGAGGAGACCTACCGGCACTTCCTGCGCAACCCCGGCACCCGCGCCGACGACCTCCACTTCCGGCCGCACTCCCGGTCCCGGGAGGCGCGCGCCCGGATCGCCCGGCTCCAGGAGCTGGGGCTGCTGCGCACCGAGGACGCCGAGCGGCGGATCTTCCCGGCGGATCCCGAGGTGGCCCTCACCCGGCTGGTGGACGTCCGGCTGCACGAGCTCCACCAGGAGCTGCAGCACGTCACCCGGTCTCGGCACGTCATTGACGGTCTACGCGCGGAGCAGGGAGCCCGTACGCCCCCTCCCGGCACCTCGCGGGGCGCGCTCCTCGCCCACCGCAGCGCCCTGGTCTCCAACATCATCTCCCTGTTCGAACGGATCCGGGACCAGGCCGACGAGCTGTCCCGGGCGGGCGAGGGCACGGAGAGCGGTGAGGGCACGGGGGTCGGTGAGGGCACCGGGGTCGGTGAGGGCACCGTCGCTCCCCGTCCCTCCGGCATCGAGCGGCGAGTGCTGGTGTCGATGTGCACGGCGGGCAAGGACGAGGCGGGCGCGCGGGAGCTGGGAGTGTCGGTGCGGACCTACCGGCGGCACGTCGCCGATCTGATGCGGACGCTCGGCGCGGCCAGCCGGGCGCAGGCCGCACTGCTGGCCCGGGAACGCGGCTGGATCTGAGGCCCGAGCGCCTCGGAGGGTGGGCGACGCGGGGCCGGGAACGGGCTCGGCCCCGGGACGTTTGGAGGAACGTCCCGGGGCCTGCGGGTCATCCTACGGTGACGCCCGGAAGGTCACCGTTGCCGGGAGGGCGCCGCGTCACCCGTCCGCGGCGATGGCGTTCAGGACGTTCATCCGGCCCGCCCGGAAGGCCGGGACGAGGGCGGCGAACAGTCCGACGAGGGCGGAGCAGGCGAAGACCGTGAGGATCGTCGGCCACGGGATCGCCAGGACCTCCAGACCCTCCAGCGCCAGCAGCTTCTGGGCCGCGGTGCCCCAGCCCATCCCGAGTCCGAGTCCGAGCAGCGCCCCGAAGAGGGCGATCACGACGGACTCCAGCCGGATCATGCGGCGCAGTTGCCGGCGGGAGAGCCCGATGGCGCGCATCAGGCCGATCTCGCGGGTCCGTTCGACCACGGACAGGGCGAGGGTGTTCACCACACCGAGCACCGCGACGATGATCGCCAGGGCGAGCAGGCCGTACACGATGTTCAGCAACTGGCCGATCTGGTCCTTCAGCTGCTCCTTGAAGTCGGCCTGGTTCTGCACCTTGTAGACCGGGTACTCGGCGAGGGCGCTCTTGAGGGCCGCGTACGCCTCCTTCTCCTTGCCCTCCTCCGCCTTGGCGAACATCACCACGTTCTGCGGCATCCGGTCGGCCGGAACGTAGGACGCCGCCGTCGTGAGGTTGATGTACATCGCGCCGCGGTCGATGTTGGTGTCGTCGGAGGTGATGGCCGCGACCTTGAGCTTCGCGGTCTCCCCCGCCTTGAAGGCGACGGTGAGCGTGTCACCGATCTTGATGCCGTGCAGCTCGGCGTAGCCGTCGCCGACGGAGATGGCGTCCTTGCCGTACGCCTTGGCGAGGTCGCCGGAGAGGACCGTGCGCCGGACGTCCTGCTGGTACGTCGGGTCGGCGGCGATGATCTCCTCGTCGTCCGCCTTTCCGTTCGGGGCGGTGATCTTCGTCTTGATGAAGGTGTAGTCGCTCATGTGCTCCAGGCCGGGGACGTCGCGCACGGCGTCGGCGGCCTGGGGCACGATCGGGCGGCCGGTGCTGCCGTCCTGGACGATGAAGTCCGCTCCGACCGACTTGTCGAGCTCCTCGGTGGCCGATGCCACCATGGAGGACCCGACGACGGACAGGCAGGCCACCAGGGCGAGCCCGATCATCAGGGCGGCTCCGGTCGCTCCCGTACGCCGGGGGTTGCGCAGGGCGTTGCGCTCGGCCAGCCGGCCGACCGGGCCGAAGAGCCGCAGGACGACGACGCTCAGGGCCCGCACCACCACACCGGCCAGGAGCGGGCCGATCACGATGAAGCCGATCAGGGTCAGCAGCACGCCGAGGGCGAGGAACATCGAGCCTTCGGTGGCCTTGTCCGCCTGGCTCGTCGCCCACAGGGCCGCACCGCCCGCCGCCGTCAGGAACAGGCCGATACCGGCCCTGATCCAGCCGGACCTGCCGTCGGCGGGGGTCCCGGCGTCGCGCAGCGCGGCCATCGGCGAGACCTTGCCGGCCCGGCGGGCCGGGATGTACGCGGCGAGGACGGTGACGACGACGCCGAGCACGAGGCCGATCACCGGGGTCGTCCAGGCGACGGTGAGGTCGCCGGTGGACAGCTCCATGCCCACGGCGCCCATCGCCTTCATCAGCCCGACGGCGAGGCCTATGCCGGCCGCGATGCCGAGCACGGAGCCGACGATGCCGAGGAGGACCGCCTCCACCAGCACGGACCGGTTGACCTGCTTACGGCTGGAGCCGATGGCCCGCATCAGCCCGATCTCACGGGTCCGCTGGGCGACCAGCATCGAGAAGGTGTTGACGATGAGGAAGATGCCGACGAGGAAGGCGATTCCGGCGAAGCCGAGCATCGCGTACTTCATGACGTCCAGGAAGGAGCCCATGGAGTCCTTGTTGGCGTCCGTGGCCTCCTGCTGGGTCTGGAGCTTGTACGCGGCCGAGCCGTCGAGGACGGTGGCGACGTTCTTCTTCAGCTGGGTGTCGCTGACGCCGCTCTTGGCGCTCACCAGGATCTGGGTGAAGACGTCGGGGGCGCCGAGCAGCTGCTTCTGGGCGGTGGCGGTGTCGAGGTAGACGACGGCCGCGCCCGGGTTGGTGACGGTGAAGGACGCGATGCCGCTGATCTTCGCCGTGATGTCGCCGGTGGCGGTGATGGTGCGCAGCTCGTCACCGATCTTGAGCTTGTGCTTCTTTGCGGTGTCGGCGTCGATCATCACGTCGGTGGGGCCGCGGGGTGCGTGTCCGGAGGTGATCTCCATCGAACGCAGGTCGTTCTCGGTCCAGTTGCCCGCGATGGTCGGGGCTCCGGTCTCGGAGCCCATGTTCTTGTTGTCACTGTTGACGACGGTGACCGCCATGGAGAAGACGGCGCCCTCCGCCTTCTTCACGCCGTCGGCCTTCGCGACCTCCTGGACGGCGGAGGCGGGCAGCGAGGCGGGCTTGCCGTTGTCGGGCTGTTCGTCGTTCCCGCCGGCCGTCTTCGGGCTGACGGT
Organism: Streptomyces sp. NPDC104313; assembly: GCF_055583985.1. Classification (NCBI taxonomy): domain Bacteria; kingdom Bacillati; phylum Actinomycetota; class Actinomycetes; order Kitasatosporales; family Streptomycetaceae; genus Streptomyces; species Streptomyces sp. NPDC104313. The sequence goes on along the minus strand of NZ_JBVJMW010000013.1, from coordinate 63,346 downwards.
GACGTCGGGCGAGGTCACCGCGAAAAGCTTGTCGAAGGTGGTGTTCATCGTGTCGGTGAACACGAGCGTGCCGCAGACGAACGCCACGGACAGCAGAACCGCCACGGCGGAGAGGGCCATCCGGCCCTTGTGCGCGAGGAAGTTGCGCACCGAGGTCTTCCAGACGGTCATGACGTCCGCCCACGGGCGTCGAAGTGCTTCATGCGGTCGAGGACCTGGTCAGCGGTCGGGTTGTACATCTCGTCGACGATGGAACCGTCGGCGAGATACAGCACCCGGTCCGCGTAGGAGGCGGCGACGGGGTCGTGGGTGACCATGACGATGGTCTGGCCCAGCTCGTCGACCGACTTGCGGAGGAAGGACAGGACTTCGGCCCCCGCGCGGGAGTCCAGGTTCCCGGTGGGCTCGTCACCGAAGATGATCTCCGGCCGGGCGGCGAGCGCCCTGGCGACGGCGACGCGCTGCTGCTGACCTCCCGAGAGCTGGGTGGGGCGGTGCCCCAGGCGGTCGGCGAGCCCGACGGTCTCCACGACCTGCTGGAGCCAGGCGGCGTCGGGCTTGCGGCCCGCGATGTCCATCGGCAGCGTGATGTTCTCGATCGCGTTGAGCGTCGGGAGCAGGTTGAACGCCTGGAAGATGAACCCGATGCGGTCGCGCCGGAGTTGGGTGAGCTTCTTGTCCTTGAGCTTGGTGATCTCGGTCTCGTCGAGGAATATCTCGCCCGACGTCACCGTGTCGAGCCCGGCCAGGCAGTGCATCAGGGTCGACTTGCCGGAGCCGGACGGGCCCATGATCGCCGTGAACTGCCCGCGGGCGATGTCCACGTCGACATGGTCGAGCGCGACGACCCGGGTCTCCCCGGTGCCGTATGCCTTCAGGACCTGACGCGCTCGCGCCGCGACGGCCGTACGCCCTCCAGTGCCCCCGTGCCTGGGAATGGTTACAGCCGTTGTCACGGTATTTCTCCTATGTCGATCGATGACTGGACGTCATTGGGTACGGTCCGAGTCTGGGTTCGGGACGGTGTCCGGCGCGATGGTGCCCAGCGCAGTCTTCAGGTGGGGTTTTCCCCACCTGCCCCCCTGCGGCGGGCCATAGCGGCGACGTAAGAACAGGTTAAGGAAACGTCCCCGGCCGTCACGTCCTCCGCCGGGAGGAACGGGCCCTGGCCACTATGAGGGGGCGCCCCCTAGGGGACTCGTCCCTCAGGCGGAGGCGAGGTCAGGGACACCATTCGGCCCGGCGGGGCCGCGGGCAGGGCGGCCGCCCAACCGGAGCGGAGGGGTCCGCCGGTCTCCCCCTTCCCCACCCGGCGCTTCCTCCCGGCGCTTCCTCCCGGCGGTCCCACCCGCCGGTCCTTCCCGCCGGCCCTCAACCGTTCTCCTGGACCCGCCCCGTCCGACACTCCCGAATGAGACAGTGCCCCGGGGAGATACGTTCATAGGGAAGGAAACCCGGTGAGCGACACGGACGACAAGAACGACGTGGGCGCGGACGGCACAGGGGCAGGCGACAGCGACATACCGGGGGCCGGCGGCACGGGCGCGGGCGCGGGCGCGGGCAGGGGCACGGACGCCAAAGCCGACCCCGCCCCCGGCGCGGGTACGGATACGAGCTCGGGTACGGGTACGGGTACAGGTACGGGTACGGGTACGGGCTCCGGTCCCGGCCCGGAAGGGGAAGGGGAAGGGGAAGGGGAAGGGGAAGGGGAAGGGGAAGGGGAAGGGCATCGGGACGGTACGAGCACGCCTCCCGCCCTCACCACCCCCCGGGGTCGCCGACCCGTCGTGGCGGCGCTCATGCTCGGCATGGCGCTGGCGGCCATCGACGGCACCATCGTGTCCACCGCCGTCCCCCAGATCGTCGGCGACCTGGGCGGCTTCACCGTCTTCTCCTGGCTCTTCTCCGGCTATCTGCTGGCCGTCACCGTCACGCTCCCCCTGTACGGGAAGCTCTCCGACACCTTCGGCCGCAAGCCGGTCCTGATAGCCGGGATCATCCTGTTCCTGATCGGCTCCATACTCTGCGCGGCTGCCTGGAACATGGCCGCGCTCATCGCGTTCCGCATCGTCCAAGGCCTGGGCGGCGGCGCGCTCCAGGGCACGGTCCAGACCATCGCGGCCGACCTCTACCCGCTCAAGGAACGCCCGCGCATCCAGGCGAAGCTGTCCACGGTCTGGGCCACCTCCGCGGTCGCCGGACCGGTGGTCGGCGGGCTGCTCGCCGGGTACGCCGACTGGCGGTGGATCTTCCTGATCAACCTCCCGGTCGGGGCGGTAGCCCTCTGGCTGGTCGTCCGCCACCTCCACGAACCCGCACGCCCCCGCCCCGCCGCCCGGCCCCGCGTCGACTGGGCGGGCGCGCTCGCCGTCTTCGCGACCGGTGCCCTGCTGCTCACCGCGCTCGTGCAGGGCGGTGTCGCCTGGCCCTGGCTCTCGGCGCCCTCGCTCGGCCTGTTCGGGGTGAGCGCGGTGCTGGCCGCGCTCACCGTCGTGATCGAACGGCGGGCGGCGGAGCCGATCATCCCGGGCTGGGTGTGGCGTCGGCGCACCATCGCCTCGGTCAACCTGGCGCTCGGCGCGCTGGGCCTGCTGATGGTCGCACCGACCGTCTTCCTCCCCACGTACGCCCAGTCGGTGCTGGGGCTCGGCCCGATAGCGGCCGGGTTCGTGCTCTCCGTGATGACGCTGAGCTGGCCCGTCACGGCGGCCCTGTCCGACCGGGTCTACAACCGCATCGGCTTCCGGCTCACCGCGATCATCGGCATCGGCGCCGCCCTGCTGATCCTGCTGGCCTTCCCTCTTCTCCCCTACCCCGGCGAACCCTGGCACCCGGCCCTCCTCATGCTCCTGCTCGGCGCGGCCCTCGGCCTCTTCCAGCTCCCCCTGATCGTGGGCGTCCAGTCGACGGTCGGGTGGGCGGAGCGCGGTACGACGACGGCGTCCGTCCTCTTCTGCCGCCAGGTCGGCCAGAGCATCGGCGCGGCACTCTTCGGGGCCGTCGCCAACGGCGTCCTGGCCGCCCGCCTCCTCGACGCCCCGGTGACCGGTCTCCCCGACGACCTGGACACGGTGGCCCGCGCTCTGGAGGACCCGGGCACCCTCTCCGCGGCGGCGACGGACTACCTGCGCCGGGCGGTCGACGCCGCGGTGGATTACGTCTATATCGGGGCGGCCGGAGCCGCGGCCCTGGCCCTGCTCGCCCTGATCACCCTGGCCCCGCGCCGCTTCCCGGTCATCGTCGAGACGGCCGGGGCCGCCGGGATCACTACGGAGGCCGTCCCGGAGGCCTCCGGGGCGGCGGACCGGCAGGGCAGCCCCTCCTAGACGCGGCCTGCCCATACGCTGCCCACGCGCTCGATCGTTGTGCTCAGGCTGCCCTGCGGCGGCCGAGTAACCGTGCGGTGGAAGGCCCGCCCTTCCGACAGGCCGGGCAGGCTTCCGTCCGGTCCGGTGTACAGCTCCGCCCCACGACGGGAGTCATCCCCCGAAGCTCGGGTCCCGGGCCCCGGAGTTCGGGACGGTCAGGTCACTCTTCCGGGGGTACGTGAGCGAGGCCCCGGCCCGAAGCTCGGGTGCCGGGACTCGGGCGTCGGGATGCGAGACCCGGGATTCGAGCGCCTTCTCTAACCGGTTGGTAGAAGAAGGGGGTTGGGGAAAACCTCCCCTACCTCCCTGACCCGTCACGGCCAGGAAGTATGACTAATCGTGACAGCTTGCGGCACAGCGTCACGACTGCCTACGGTGCGAGAACCAAACGACCCCGACGCGGTGTTAGAGCACCAGGCCGGGGTCTCACCGCAAGATCGATAACCGAGAAAGCCGATCCCATGGCTACCCAGCACACTAGCTCCGCCCTGCCCACCCCCGCACGCTCCGCCGCGTACCCGATGGCCAAGCCCGGCTACGGCAAACGCTCCGCACCGGACCAACTTCCTCGTACACGGCATGACTTCGCTCTCCTGCCGACGCGTGAGCGGTACGTCGCCGGGTTCGTCGACCACCTCCCCGAGGGCGCGGCGATGAGCGTGAAGACCCTGGCGAAGCAACTCCCGCTCTACGGCCAGCAGGCCATCTCCACCGCCCTCACGGCCCTGTCCGTCGCCGGACACCTGCGCCGCGTCCGGTGCCCCGTCGGCGAGGGCGACGAGACCCGCTGGGTCTTCCGCACCTTCTGGTCGCGCACCGCACGCGACAACGAGTGGTGGAACACCTACCTCGCCACCGAGAAAGCCGCCCTGGCCACAGCCCCCGTACCGGAAGCCTCCGCCCTCGACACGGCACCGCCGCCACCGTGGGCCCCGGCCGAGGAACCGCCGCCGCCAGCCCCGGAACGCCCCGGCACGGAGCAGGCCCCCGAGCCCATCGCCGTACCGCACCAGCGGCCCTCTTCCCAGACACCGGGCACCGAGCCAACTCAGGCTCCACCGCCCGCCCCAGGCACTTCCCCGGCACCGCCCCGCAGCTCCGAGGCCGGCCCTTCCGCCGCCTACCTCGCCCTGGCCCGTCTCGGTCGTGACGATCACCGCCTCACCCTCTCCGCCGACGACTGCACCGCCCTGGAAGCACAGGCGACGGAATGGCTCACCCGAGGCGTGAGCGTCGACTACCTGACCAGCGCCCTGACGGCGGGGCTCCCCGCCAAGGTCGACAGCCCGCTCGGCCTCGTCCGCCGCCGCCTCACGGACAAGATGCCGCCCCGACTGCCCGTCCGGAACGCCTCACCCGGTGCTCCTGCCCCAGCACGCCGCATCCTCGTGGAATGCACCGACTGCGGCCGCCCCGGCCGGCCACAGGCCCTCCCCGACGGCCTCTGCCACCCCTGCCGCGAAACCCACTCCGGAACCGCCGAGAACACGCCCACACCAGCTGAGATCTCCGCCGTCAGGGCCCACATGGCCAACCTCCGCGACCTACTGAAGACACCTTGAGCCACCCCGGCGGACCAGAACGCGTGTCCCGGCGCCGGAAATCACCGCCAAACGCACGCAGTGAAGCCCAAGCCCGAGGTCCCGGACAAGATGCAACCTCGCCATAGGGAGAATGAGCCTCCCCGCACAGCCGACGGAGGCAGAATTACGCTCTGACACACCCGGCCACGAACGATGACCGCTTTGCCACACAGGGGATATATGTCCGCTTCTCAAGAAGTAAGTAAAAACAGCCCCCCGGCCACATAAACCCGCAGGTCACGAACTGTGGTCCCCGCGCATGCGGGGTTGGTCCCTGGATGGACAGTTTCGGCATGGTGCTCATGGAGTGGTCCCCGCGCATGCGGGGTTGGTCCCGAATTCGGGATAGTGGTCATTTCTTCTGGTCCGTGGTCCCCGCGCATGCGGGGTTGGTCCCTCGACCGTGCTCATCCCGATCAGTCCGACGAGGTGGTCCCCGCGCATGCGGGGTTGGTCCCACCTCGCACACCTGGAGGATGACCAGCTGGAGGTGGTCCCCGCGCATGCGGGGGTGGTCCCTCAAGTCCTCAGCTGCGGAGAGCCGCAGCGGCGTGGTCCCCGCGCATGCGGGGGTGGTCCCGCGATCCGCGCACGGCGCGGGCCATGCTGCGGGTGGTCCCCACGCGTGCGGGGTTGGTCCCTCGCCGGGGCCTACGGTCTGCCCGGCACGTACGTGGCCCCCGCGCGTGCGGGGTTGGTCCCGTCGGTCGTCAGGTACCAGCGGCCGGAGTCGAGTGGTCCCCGCGCATGCGGGGGTGGTCCCATGCTCGGCGGAACCGGCCGGCTCATCGGGAGGTGGTCCCCGCGCGGTGCGGGGGTGGCCCTTCGAGACCGACGGCGACGTTGTCCGTCTCTCAGTGGTCCCCGCGCGCGCGGGGTTGGTCCCGACTCGTGGACGGCGCGGGTGGTCTCGCGTCCGAGTGCTCCCCGCGCATGCGGGGACCCCTGGGAGTCACGCCGTCCCGCCTCAGCGACGGGTGCTCCCCCGCACGCAACGGCGTCCCTTCTCCTCGGCCCCCTCCATGGCCCACGCTCCGCGAGTCGACAACGGATCCCGGCGACCGGAACCACCCATGATAGGCAAGTCACTGCTTGCCTATCATGGGGTCATGGCGGACGATGTCTTCAAGGCCCTGGCCGACCCCACGCGACGGCGCATCCTCGACGAGCGGCCCCCGCTGGCCAGACCACGTCTACGGGCATGCCTGCCTGCCGGGCCTGCTCGACGGTGTCGGCGGTGCCGCCGCCTTTGCCTGACGGAGGCGTACCGTCCCAGACCGCGACGAGGCGGTCAGCACGGCGCAGCAACTCCGAGTTCGCTGCCTCGTACGCAGCTCGGTTTGCTGTCGGGTGCGGCAGCGTCACAACCTCCTTGGCGGCCTCGACCAGGTGGTCAAAGACCGCCGCGTGCTGGGGCTTCACTTTCGCGGCGCGGTAGTCCTGCGAGGGAATCACCGCAACGAGGCGGCCACCAATAGCGGAGACTTCCTCCGCGAAGAGACTGTCCGCGCCGGCGGCAATGCACGACACTCCGGTCAGGTCCTCGCTGTGCTCGGCGAGCAGCTCGCGCAGCGCGGCGCGCACCAGAGGTACGGTCTCGTCGGTCAGGTCCATGTGCCCGGTCACGGCAAGTGTCGTCATGCGCGGTCCTCAGCTCGACAGCAGGTCGCGGATACTATCGCGCGCCTCGCGTACCGGACGCGAGGCGCTGTGTCCCACGGTGTATGGGTAAAGGTGCCCCAGCTGTGTGCGGACACGCCCCGACTGCGTGCCTCGCGCGGCTTGCACCGCCAGGGTCGTCTCGGCGGCGGCTCCCTGGATGTCTCCGGTGAGGAAGGCGCACTCGGCGAGGCCGATGCGGTCGAGTGCGTGGGAGCGTCCGGCTTCTGGGCCGCGGGTCGCCAGAGCGGTCCGGATCTTGTCCGCGGCCTGGGTGGCGTGACGGCGCGGGTCGGCGCGGGCGAGGTCGAGGAGCCGTCCTCCGGTGACGCCCGCGAGCTCGGCTTCGTCGAAGTAGGCGATCCAGTACGGCTCGTCGTCCACCTCGGCGGCGGCAAGGTCCTCGGCAGCCTTGGCGGTGGCCCGCTGAAATCCTGCGGTTCGCCCCTGCGCGGCGTAAGCCCAGGCCTCGCGAGTGTGGAGCATGGCGCGGACTCGGGGGCCGATCACATCGCGGGCGCCCTCCTGGGCAAGGTGGATCAGCTGAAGTGCATCGTCTGCCCGGTCCCGGTAGAGCATCTGCCGGGCCATCCCGGCCAGGATGTTCGCCCCGAATACGACGTCGCTTCCGGCGTGGGCGGCGCGGAGGGCGAGGCGGTAGTAGTCCTGTGCATGCCGGTGCAGTCCGGAGTCCCACGCCATGGTCGCCGCAGTGCCGGCCAGCTGAGCCATGACGCGGTACAGCCGGTCCGCCACGGCTGGGGCCTGGTGGTCGTCAAGGGCTCCGGATACCTCCGCGAGCTGGCCGAGGACGGCCTTCCTTCGTAGGCCGCCGCCGTACTGGTGGTCCCACTGGCGGAACGCCTTCGCGGTAGTCTCCAGTTCCTCGACCTCGCGTATGCCGAGCCGCCCCGGCCGACGGGGCCCTGCGACGGTGGCCGCCGGGACGAGCCACCCTTCGAGGCTGTCGAGAAGCGCGGCACCGGTGACTGCAGCACCGGCGAGGGCGCGGGTGAGGGCCCGTCGGTCCATCACGAGATCACTCCTGGTGAGGTGGGTGGCCAGGTCCACGGTGGCGTCAGGCCGCCACGGGATCTCGTCTGCGTCTGGCCGGTCACCTGGAGCATCTGGCGGGTTCGGTGTTGGGGCGGACTTGCCCTCCCAGGGGCGTAGTGCGAGCCCGAGTAGGGCACCTGGGATGCGGAGCCCGTCGGCAATCCGGCACACCACGTCGAAGGACGTCACGCGCTGGGAACCGCTGATGATCGTGGACACCTTGCCGGGGGTGAGCTGGCAGGCTGAGGCGATGCGGTTCTGGGAAAGGCCGCCCCACTTTTTGATCAGGGTGAAGGCGGCGGCGAAGTCGTGTTCCGCGAGGGCTGCCCGTACGTCTGCTCTGTCGAGCACGTCGGGGGTGAGCAGGCCGGGGGTAGTGGCATCCATGGGCTGACTTCCGTTGCGATCCTATGCACGCGCAGGCGCCTTACTGGAGCGCCAACGAGTGTATTACCGCCTCGGTAATCCCCGCCGGTCATCCCGAAAGGAGGGCGCTGGGTCGACGCTCATATGGCGACGGAAACCGCCGGCGATGCGGAGAGGCCCATGGCGATGACGATGAAGGTGTACGAGGTGACACGCGACGGGCCTACCCGCATCGTGCACGAGGAGGCGGAGGTCGTGCCCCTCGAACAGCCCGAGGTTTCGCACCAGTTCCCGGCCTGCGAGTGCCCCGAGTGCAAGACGCCCGCACGGTGACGACGTGCTACGCCGACGGCGGCGCGCACCCCTACCTCGTTGAGGACAGCACCGGCGCCCACTGCCCTGAGCACGGCATCACCCTGCTCTGGCACAACCACGCTCCCACTCACGAAGGAGACAGGATGACCACGCGCACCGCACAGGCCGACGATGGCAAGCACGGCGGACAGCCGTCCGACACGCCGTGGAAGCCGGACCCGGCTCCGGCTCCGTCCCCCGACGGCAGCCAGCCTCAGAAGCGCGCGCAGTGAGCACGGCACAGGAGACCGGTACGTACCCGGCCCTCGTCCAGGACCTCGCCAACCGCGGGCTGCTCGATACCCGCTGGCGGCAGGTCTGGGAGGCAGTACCCCGCAGCCAGTTCGTCCCGCCGGACATCTGGCGTCAGCTCCCCGACCGGTGCGAGCCGGTGGTAGGGACGGACGGCCGACTGGCCCTGGTGAACAGCGACGAGCCGGTAGTTACCCAGCTCGACGACGGGGCCGCGGAGGGGCCCGGCATCGCGACGTCGTCGAACTCGATGCCCTCAATGGTGGCCCGAATGCTCCAGCTCCTCGGCGTCGAGGACGGTCACCGGGTCCTCGAGATCGGCACCGGCGCCGGGTACGCAGCCGCGCTGCTCAGTGAGCGGCTCGGCGATAAGCACGTCTACAGCGTCGAGCTGGACCCTGTGCTCGCGCAGCAGGCTGCGGAGAACCTCGCCGAGGCGGGATACCGGCCGCACCTCCACGTCGGCGACGGTGCGGAGCTGATCCCCGGCATGGACCCGGTCGACCGGCTGATCGCCACGTGCGCGCTGCGGTACATCCCGTACGCGCTGGTCGGGCAGGTCCGGACCAGCGGGGTCATCGTCGCCCCGCTCGCCCGGGACTTCTGGTCGGGCGCCCTGGTCCAGCTCCACGTCCAGAAGGACGGAACCGCGGTCGGCCCGTTCTGCGGCTCGGCGATGTACATGCCGATGCGGTCGCACCGCCCGGTCCACCACGAGATCACGGGCAGCGGTCGGGCCCGGGCCGCAGGCCTGGACCCCGCGCGGATTCTCGACCTCGGGTTCGCCTTGTACGCGGGGGCCCGACTGCCCGGTGTCCGGGTCTCCGGCCACGAGACCGCCGACGGCGCCCGGGTCTGGGTGAGCAGCGCGAACGGGGCGGGAGTCATGGCCGCCACGGGCGGGGAGGTGCTGCAGTACGGGCCCGGCTTCCTGTGGGAGGAGATCGAACAGGCCTGGCGGGAGTACGGAGAGGCTGGCCGCCCCGACGTCGACCAGTTCGGGTTGACCGTGACGCCTCGAGGCCACCAGGTCTGGCTGCGCGATCCGCACCTGATCGTCCAGCCCAGCAGGGCGTAGGCACAGGTAGGCCCCCGGCCGAGCAGTTGGCCGGGGGCCTACCTGCGTACGAAGATCTCGAGCTCGACGCCCAGCGCGTCGGCGATTCTGATCAGCGTGTCGGTCCTGGGCGATGCGTGCCCCTGCTCGATCCGGTTGTAGCTGTCGAGCGAGATGCCTGCCCTGATGCTGGCCTCCTCCTGAATGTAGCCCGTGTAAATGCGGGCTGCGCGGATGTTGTCCGCGATCTGCAGGCGCCGGGCCCGGACGCGGTCGGGAGGCAGCGGCTCGTGCTACACCCGGTAACCACATCCGGGACCATGATCGATTGTCTTCAGGGTTGACCTTAAATCTGCCGATCAAGCACGCTGCAGAACCCAGCACGGAGGTACGGCGCAGTGTCCAGCGAGCACGGATGGCGAGCACGCACCAGCCAGCGCGTGATGGTGGACACCAGATCCGGGCAGGTCGGCCGGCTCGTCGGGAGGTGCTCCCCGCGCGAGCGGGGACCCCTGGGAGTCACGCCGTCCCGCCTCAGCGACGGGTGCTCCCCGCACGCAACGGCGTCCCTTCTCCTCGGCCCCCTCCATGGCCCACACTCCGCGAGTCGACAACGGATCCCGGCGACCGGACCCACCCATGATAGGCAAGTCACCACTTGCCTATCATGGGGTCATGGCGGAAGATGTCTTCAAGGCCCTGGCCGATCCCACGCGACGGCGCATCCTCGACGAGCTGGTGGAACGGAACGGCCAGACCCTGTTCGAGATATGCGCGCGGCTGGTGACCAGGCACGGCCTGGGCCTGTCCCGACAAGCGGTGAGCCAGCACCTGGCCGTCCTGGAGGCGGCGGGTCTGGTCGTCTCGCGCCGCGAGGGCCGCTACAAGTTCCACGACCTGAACACCGAACCCCTTGAGCACATCGTCAGTCGATGGCTCGGACCGAAGGCACCGGAGAGCGCCCCATGAGGATCAATCTGACCAGCGTCTTCGTCGAAGACCAGGAGAAGGCCCTGCGCTTCTACACCGACGTACTGGGCTTCCAGAAGAAGCACGACGTCCCGCTCGGCGGCGAGGACCGCTGGCTGACCGTGGTCTCGCGGGAGGACCCCGACGGCACCGAACTCCTCCTGGAGCCGAACAAGCACCCCGCCGTGAAGCCGTACACGACGGCCCTGGTCGAGGACGGCATCCCGGCCACCGCCTTCGCCGTGGACGACGTACGGGCGGAGTTCGACCGGCTGAGCAAGCTCGGCGTGCGGTTCACCCAGGAGCCGACGGAGATGGGACCCGTCACCACCGCCGTCCTGGACGACACCGTCGGCAACCTGATCCAGATCATGCACAGCGCGTAGCCGGACCGCCGAGACGCCTCAGGGGCCACCGGACTCACCCGTGGGCCGGACGGCCGCCACCTCCGCCCACACGGTCTTGCCGATCGGGTTCCGGGGCTCCCATCCCCACCGCGACGCCAGGCACTCCACCAGGAACAGGCCGCGCCCCGACTCCTGGTCGTCCGGCGGCAGCTCCGGATCCTCGGGCGTCCGGCCGAACACGGCGTCCGACACCTCGATACGGAAACGGCTCGCGGGGCCTTCGTAGTCCACCCGCACATGGAAGTCCCGCCCCCGGAGCCGCCCGTGACACACGGCGTTGGCAGCCAGCTCCGCCACCACCATGGCCACCGAGCACGCGGCGTCCGTCATCGGCCCGAACCCCCAGTGGCCCAACTGCCGCACCACGGTACGGCGGGCGAGCCGCGCACCCCGGGGCGTGGAGGGGAACTGCCGGGACAGGGAGCCGTAGCCGTTGGCGGTGAGCCCGAAGCCGCGTGGGACGGGCGGGGCCGCCTCCCGCCCGTCGGCCTTCATCGCCGTGGTCGTCCTCTTGCCGGTCATGCCGACCATCCGTTCGCTCGACGCTCCTCACGTCACCCACACGTGCGGGTTCCGTGACGTTCCGTACTCAAGAGTCGGCAGAGCGGCCTAGCCTCGGAAGGTGACAGCGCCTTACCTCGCAGGCCGTAAGAAACGGAAGTAGCGCCGTGGCCAAACCCATTGATCCGCAGTCCTCCATGGCCGCGCTCTTCGGATCGCGCGTACGCAAACTACGTACGGCGGCCGGGCTCACCCAGACCGACGTGGGCGCGCTCACGCATGTGGTCGGCAGCCGCATCGCCCAGATCGAGCGCGCCACCGGGGCGAAGCCGACCCTGGAGCTGACCAGGGCCCTCGACAAGGAGCTGGTGGCGGACGATCTGCTGATCGACCTCTGGCCGTACGTGTACCGGGAGGCGTATCCGGACTGGTCGCGGGCGTTCATCGCCCACGCCGGCCGAGCTGCGGTGATCCGGGAGTACACCTCCCACGCTATGCCCGGCCTGCTGCAAACCCCGGAGTACGCCAGGGCGTTGCTGAGCGTGGGCCACTCGCTGCGGGACGCCGAGCACTTGGAGGAACGCGTCGCGGCCCGACTCGACCGCCAGGTGCGGCTGACCGGCCCGGACCGGCCGGAGCTGTGGATCATCCTCGACGAGGCCGTGCTCCGACGGCCGGTCGGCGGAGCAGCGGTCATGCGCGGCCAGTTGCAGAAACTGCTGAGGATGGCCGAGGAGCCCAACATCACCATTCAGGTACTGCCGTTCGACCAGGGCGCGCACGGCGCACTGGCCGGTTCCCTCTCCGTGCTGGTGATGCCGGACGGCACCGAAGTGGCTTACACGGAAGGCGCGCACCACGGCCAGTTGACCGAGGAACCGGACGAGGTCGAGCGGTTCGTTCTCATCTACGATCACCTCAGGGCGATGGCTCTCCCGCCGCTGATGTCGCTCGACCTGATCCGATCCGTGCTGGAGGCTGATTACCGTGCAGCGAGTATCCCGTCTCGATCTGACCGCCGCCGCCTGGCGCAAGAGCAGCTACAGCAACGAGGAGGGCGGCAACTGCGTTCAGGTGGCGGACGGATTCCCCGGACTCGTCCCCGTCCGTGACAGCAAGAACCCCCACGGCCCCGCCCTGGTCCTGACCAGTACCGCTTGGACCGCGTTCGTCACCGGAGTCGTCGGCCGCTGACGCACCTTCCGGCCGGCCGTCCTGCGTGCGCTCGGGCGCTCGGGCGAGAACCGATGACCACCCCGTTTACTGGTGTCACCGCGCACTTACCGGTGCCATCCCGGAGCTACCGGTACCGCAGGGCCGGTCGAACGGTCCGGCAAGGTTTCCAGATTGACCGAAAAGAACTCCTCCGCGGGCGTCGTCTCCGCCTCGTGTTCTCCATCCGCGGCCGACCGGCGGGACGCAAACGCGCACACCAGGACCGCCCTCCGGTGGCCGGTGCCCGCCCCTGCGCCCACCATCGCGAACGCGCTCCTGCGCGAGTACCACAGCACCCAAGGGCAGCCGGTCACTTCTCGACAAATTCACTCTGCCTACGGACTGCGCCGCCGACCGGATCATCCGACTCGCAAGCATGTCTACGATGTGGTCAACCCCTGACAGGAAAGGCTGCTTCCGCTTTCCTCCGATGCACCAAGGTGAACTGCACCTTCTCGGAGCGGCCGCATACCTTCTGCCCGGTAGAACTGAGGGACCGCATCCATGCCGAAACCCGCACCAGCCAGTCAGCACCGGCCGACGAAAACGCCGAGAGTCGCGATAGCCCCGCTCGTGGCCGTGTTGTCGGCGAGTGCCGTCGCCGGAGCCGTGGCGGCGACTCTGGCGCCTTCGGAGGCGCGCGGCTGGGTGGTCGCGGTGGTTCTCACCGCCTGGGTGGTCCTGGCCGTCGCGCTCACCGTCGCTCACGGCGTCACGCGGCGGGCACGGCGCTCGGCCGCGTCCCGGCTCGCGGAGACCGAACGGCTCAAGGCCTCGCTGGCCGCACTCGAAACGGACACGGCGCACACCACCGACGTGGCGCTGCCCGCGTTGATCCAGCTGGTACGCGGCGGGGCGGGGGCCACCGACGCCCTCGGCCGGATCCCGCTGCCGCGCAGCCCGCGTCAGCGCAAGTTGCTGCACGTCCTCGCGACCACGGTCGAGGGGCAGACGCAGCAGACCCTCTCGCTGCGGGCGGAAAGCACCCGGGTCCACGACGAGCTGGGATCGGAGAACGTACGGCTCCGTGAGGAACTGCACGCGCTGACCTCCGAGGTGGAACGGTTCACCCGCGAGACGCTGCCGGGCGTGGTCGCCAGGCTCCGTGACGGCGAGTCCGGCACCACGGTGCAGGCCGAGGTGTACCTGCCGGAACAGCCGCTGCTGCGCGCGTCGATCGAGGCGGTGCTCCGGGAGCTCGCGCTCAGCGAGCGCCGTGCTCTCGCGGCGACGACCGCGTCGGCCAAGGCGCTCAGCCGTGTCCAGGCGAAATCCGTCAGCATGCTCGCCGACCTGCGGACCATGCAGGAACGTCACGGCGAAGAGGTGTTCGGAGATCTGCTGAAGCTGGACCACAGCACCTCGCAGCTCGGCCTGATGACGGACCGGCTGGCGCTGCTGATGGGCGGCCGGCCGAGCCGCGCATGGAACAGGCCGATCGTCATGGAGAGCATCCTGCGCGGCGCGGTCGGCCGCATCGCCGCCTACCAGCGCGTACGGCTGCACTGCGCCTCCGGCGTCTCCGTCTCCGGCTTCGCCGCCGAAGGCGTCATGCACCTGCTCGCCGAACTGATGGACAACGCGGCCAACTTCTCGCCGCCCATCGACGAGGTGCACGTCTACGTCGAGGAGCGCGGCACCGGCATCGTCGTCACCATCGAGGACAGCGGTCTGAAGATGGCCGACGCGGCGATGCGACGGGCGGCGGACTCCGTCGCCGGCCGGACGACCGACCTCGCGACCCTCCAGGGCACCCGGCTCGGCCTCGCCGTGGTGGGACGGCTCGCTCTCAAGCACCGGATCAGCGTCAACTACCGCCCGTCCTCACGCGGCGGCACCGGCGTGGTCGTCCTGCTGCCCCGGCACCTGATCGCACAGGAGCCGCGCGAGCACCACCCGGCCCCGGCCCACCGGACAGCCGCCGCGCCCGCGGCGACGCCGGCCGTGCCCACATCCGCGCTGCCGCCCACACCCGCGACGCCGACCGTGCCCACACCCGCGCTGCCGCCCACGCCCGCCTCCCCCACACCGCCGCTCGCACCCGCCTCCCCGGCACCGCCGCTCGCACCCGAGCCCGAATCCGCCCCCGCAGCGCCGTCACCGGTCTCCGCGACGCCGCCCGCCGCGCCCGCGCCCCTGACGCCCTCCGTGCCGGAAGCAGCCGCACCCCTCCCCGTAGCACCTCCGGCCCCGCTCCCCCGGCCGGCACCCGCGACGGCGGAGAACCACCTCGTGGTCGGTCCGCGCGAGCCCCGGCGGAAGGCCGCCGGCCCGGCGGCCGGCTCCACCCCCGGCGGCCTGCCCGTGCGCACGCCCGGCCGCACCATGGCGGAGGCGGACCGCGAGCGCGGCCGTCATCGCGGCTCGCCCGCGCCCGTCTCTCCCGGGGACCCGCGCGGCAGCACGCCGCGGAACTCGCCGCCACGGAGCGCGAGTCAGCAGTTCGGCGCCTTCCGGCGCGGTACCCAGCCCGGAGGCAAGGCCGGAGAACCCGACGGCAGGGCCGAAGGACCCGACGGCGGGGCCGTACCGCCGACCACCGCTCCGTAACCCGGAACGCCCATCCGTACGGTGTCCGGTCCACCGGACGCGCCCGCTCGAACATCCGAGATTGGAGGTACGGGCCCTTGCCGCTCCCTCAGCGCCACGGTCCCGTCACTCATCATGCAGACCACAGACAACAGCCTCACCTGGCTCCTGCAGAAGCTCCTCGAGCAGACCCCCGGAACGCGGCACGCCCTGGCCCTGTCACGCGACGGGCTCAAGCTCTGCTGGACCGAGCACCTCACCCTCGACCAGGCCGATCAACTGGCGGCCATCTGCTCGGGCATGCAGGCGCTCGCGCAGGGCGCCTCCATCGAGTTCGGCGACAGCACCGGAGGCGTCCGGCACTCGATGACCGAGTTCCACGGCGGCCTGCTCTTCATCGTCGAGGCCGGTGAGGGCGCGCATCTGGCCGTCGTCGCCACGGAGGAGGCCGACCCCAGTGTGGTCGGCCACCAGATGACGGAGATGGTCGAGCAGATCGGCGAGCACCTGCGCGCCGCACCACGCGGCGAGGGGCCGAGGAGCGCGTCATGACGCTCCGCCCCGTCGATACCGGAGCTCCCGACCGGCTCTACACGGTCACCGGCGGACGCAGCCGCTCCGCGGACTCCTTCGATCTGGTGACCCTCGTGGTCAGCGAGTGCCGGCCCACCGCCGGAATGCAGTCGGAGCACGCGCGGATCCTCGACCTGTGCCGCCACCCGACCGCCGTCGTCGAGATCGCCGCCGAACTCTCGCTTCCCGTCACCGTGGTGCGCATCCTGCTCGACGACCTCCACGACATGGGCCGTATCACCGCCCGCCACCCCCGCACAGCCGCCTCACCCAGCGCGCTCCTCGACTCCGACCTGCTGAAGGAGGTGCTTCATGGACTCCGAAAGCTATGAGCTGCCGGCCCAGCGCACGCCGCTGGCCGACGCCGCGGAGACCGGCCTGAAGATCGTGGTCGTCGGAGGGTTCGGCGTCGGCAAGACCACGCTCGTCCACTCGGTGAGCGAGATCCGACCGCTGAACACCGAAGAGGTCATGACACAGGCGGGCGTCGGCGTCGACGAGACGGACGGCGTCGACGCCAAGACGACCACCACGGTCGCCTTCGACTTCGGACGCATCAGCCTCAACGAGCGCATCGTGCTCTACCTGTTCGGCGCTCCGGGCCAGGAACGCTTCTGGTTCCTGTGGGACCGGCTGTTCTCCGGCACGCTCGGCGCCGTGGTCCTGGTGGACACCCGCCGGATGGACGACTCCTGGTACGCGATCGACCGGCTGGAACACCACGGCACACCGTTCGTCGTGGCGGTCAACCGCTTCGACGACGACCTCGCCCACTCCCTCGACGAGATCCGTCAGTCCCTGGCGCTGCCCGAGCACATCCCGATGATCGACTGCGACGCCCGGGTCCGGCGGTCCAGCAAGAACGTCCTGATCACGCTCGTCGACCATCTGCGCACCATGGCCATCGCCCGGGAGACGACACCATGAGCACCTCCAGCCCCTCCTTCGGTACCCAGGCCCCGTCCGGCTGCCCGGTCGGCGCCGGCGCCGGCGCGGTGCGCCTGTCCGGAGCCTCCTACCAGCAGACGCCCACGGAGCTCTACCGTTCGCTGCGGCGGGACCACGGGGCCGTGGCGCCGGTACTGCTGGACGGGGACGTTCCGGCCTGGCTGGTGCTCGGCTACGCCGAACTGTCCTACGTCCTCACCCACGACGAGCTGTTCGCGAGGGACTCGCGCCGCTGGAACCAGTGGGAGACCATTCCCCCGGACTGGCCGCTGATGCCGTTCGTCGGCTACCAGCCGTCGGTGCTCTTCACCGAGGGCGACGAGCACCGGCGCAGGGCCGGTGTCATCACCGAAGCCCTCGAAGGCATCGACCAGTTCGAGCTGGCACGCGACTGCCGGCGCATCGCCGACCGGCTCATCGCGGACTTCGCCGGAAGCGGCCGGACGGAACTGATGAGCAGTTACGTCCACGCCCTGCCGATGCGGGCCGTGGTCCAGATGTGCGGCATGCCGGTGTCGGGCTCCGACACCCAGCAGTTGGTGGACGACCTGCGCATCTCGCTCGACGCCGGCGAGGGCGACGATCCGGTGGCGGCCTACGGGCGTGTCGGCGACCGGCTGCGCCAACTGGTCAAGGACAAGCGCGCGGCCCCCGGCCCCGACGTCACCTCCCGCATGGTGACGCACGGGGCGGGCCTCACGGACGAGGAGATCGTCCAGGACCTGATCTCGGTGATCGCCGCGGCCCAGCAGCCCACCGCGAACTGGATCTGCAACACGCTGCGGCTGCTCCTGACGGACGAACGCTTCGCGGTGAACGTCTCGGGCGGCAGGCTCAGCGTCGGTGAGGCGCTCAACGAGGTGCTGTGGCTGGACACCCCGACGCAGAACTTCATCGGCCGCTGGGCCGTACGGGACACCCAGCTCGGCGGCCGGCACATCCGGGCGGGCGACTGCCTGGTCCTCGGGCTCGCCGCGGCCAACACCGACCCGGAGATCTGGCCGGAGAGTTACGTCGGCGCCGAGAACTCCGCGCACCTGTCGTTCAGCGGCGGCGAACACCGCTGCCCCTATCCCGCACCGCTGTTGGCCGACGTGATGGCCCGTACGGCGGTGGAGACGCTGCTGGAACAGCTGCCGGACCTGATGCTGGCGATCGACCCGAAGGAGCTCTCCTGGCGTCCTTCGATCTGGATGCGCGGGCTGTCGACGCTGCCGGTCCGGTTCAGCCCGATGGCGCGGTAGCGGCCCTCAACGGTGCCGGCCGCCGGTACGAACCAGCGGCGCGAACCAGCGGTACGAACCAGCGGTGCGAACCAGCGGTGCGGTGCGAGCGGCCGGAGTCCATGGATCCGGCCGCTCGGGAACGGTGCCGCGGTCAGCCGGAGACCGGCGTGAAGCGGACCGGCAGGCTCTGCGGTCCTCGGGTGAAGACACCACGCTCGACCGCGTCGAAGCCGTCGGCCAGCCGCAGGTCCGGCATCGCGTCGAGCAACTGGCCCACCCCGATCTCGACTTCGGCCTTGGCCAGCAGCGCACCGACGCAGAAGTGCCGGCCGAGTGCGAAGGCGAGATGGTCGGCCGCCGCCGAGAAGGCGTTCGTGGCGGTCAGGTCCTCGCGGAAGATGTCGAAGGCGTCGGGGTCCCGGTAGCGGTCCTCGTCACGGTTGGCGGCGCCGATCAGGCAGGTGACGGTGGAGCCCGCCGGTATGGTCCCACCGCTCAGCTCCACCTCGGTCGCCGACTGCCGCATGATCATGTGGACCGGCGGTGTGTAGCGCAGCGTCTCGGCGAAGGCCCGGGGTATCAGACCGTGATCGGCGCGGACCGCCTCCAACTGCTCCGGATGCCGCAGCAGATTGGCGAAGATACCGGCGATGGCCTTGTCGGTGGTCTCGCCCCCGGCGGCCAGCAGCAGACTGCAGAACGCCTTGATGTCCTCGTCGCCCATCCGGACGCCGTCGACCTCCGCGGTGCACAGGGTCGACAGCAGGTCGTCTCCCGGCGCTTCCCGGCGCTCGCGGATGATCGGCAGCATGTACTCGGCGAACTCGACACGCGTACGCTCACCGGCCCGCGCCACGTCCTGGTCTCCGGAGAGATTGCCGAGAAATGCTATGACGGCCGTGTACCAGCCGTGAAATCGCCCATAGTCGGACTTGTCCAGTCCCAGCATGTCGGCAATGACGTTGACAGGGAAACGGGTGGCGTAGTCGGCGACCAGATCGACGGAACCGGAATCGCGGAACCTGTCGATCAATTCGCGCGAATTACGCTCGATGACCGGCAAGAACTTCTCCCGCAGATCGCTGCCCCGGAAGGCCGGTGCGACCAGGGCCCGACGCACGGCATGCTCACGCCCGCTGAGCTGGAGTATCGTCCGCCCGTGCACGGGTTCGATCTGCCAGTCGTAGTTCTCCGTGGTGAATT
Source organism: Streptomyces sp. NPDC104313 (assembly GCF_055583985.1). Lineage (NCBI taxonomy): Bacteria > Bacillati > Actinomycetota > Actinomycetes > Kitasatosporales > Streptomycetaceae > Streptomyces > Streptomyces sp. NPDC104313. Next base: position 44,080 of record NZ_JBVJMW010000013.1, on the reverse strand, counting down.
CGCCTTCTTTGTCCTTGAAGACGCGCTCGACGTCCGCGTAACGCGAGACGATGTAACTTCCGGTGGCCTCGTGCCATATGAGAGGCGTGTCCTGACGCATCAGGCGATACGCCCGGTAGGGATCTCTCTCGAACTCCGGTGACAGAATGTCCGGCGCTGGGACCGACATGAACACTCCCTGCTGAACGGGGAACGGAAACGTGTGAACTGAACGCTCCCATCACCTCCCGAGAACACGCGTTCGTCAAGAGTTGCCACCCGTTGCGAGCTGCCAGGTCCCAGGTTCCAGGTCCCACCGTTGCGAGCTACCAGGTCCCAGGTCCCGGCACCCGCTCAGGCCTCCGGCCCGTCCGACCCCGACGCCACCCGCCCCGTCAGCGCCGCCAGCGAACTGCGCACATGCGCCATGTGCGCCTGGACCTCCTCACGGCCCTCCTCGTGCTCCCGCAGGATCCGCTCCGTCTCCCGCACCACCCGCTCCTCACGGACCCGGGCCCCGGCCAGCAGCTCCGCCGCCCGCGCCTCCGCGTCCTCCTGGCCGTGCCGGGCCGCCTCCTGCGTGGCGGCGAGGTCCCGGCCCGCCTCCGCCAGCAGCGCCTCGGCCCGCTCGGTCAGCCCCGCGAACCGGGTCTGCGACGCCGTCTCCCGGTCGGTCAGTGCGGCCTCGGCGGCCTTGAGGCGCTCCGCGTGCTCCTGCTCCTGGTGGGCCAGCACGCTCGCCGTACGGTCACGGGTCTGGGCCATCGCGGAAGCGGCATCCGCCCGCACCTCCCCGGCGTCCTGCCGGGCCGAGGCGAGTATGCCCTCCGCCTCCCGGACCGCCCCGGCCACCCGCTCATCGGCCGCCCGGTCCGCCGCCGCGCGCATCTCGCCGGCCGCCTCGCGCGCCGCGCCCCCGGCGGCCCGGCCCGCCGCCTCGGCCGCGTCCCGCAGCGCCTGGCCCGCCTCCGCCGCCGCGGCGTCCAGCGCCTGGGCCTCGCTCTCGGCCAGGGTCAGGATCCGCCGCGCCCGCTCCCCCAGCTCCGCGTAGTCCTGCACGGGCAGCGTCGCGACGGTCTCCGCCAGCCGGGCGGACTCGGCGAGCAGCTCCTGGACCCGGTCCCCCAGCCGCGCGAGCTCGTCGAGCGCTCCGTCCCGCTCGGCCATCAGGGTGACCGCCGCCCGGTCCACCTGATCCGGCCGGTAGCCACGCCCCCGTACCCCGACGACGTCGTACGCGGACACCGGTCCAGCACTCATCCCTGAAACCTCTCTCCAACCCACCGACACGCTCTGCCACGCTCTGCCACGCTCCGACGCCCGTACTACGTCAAGGATGCGGCAATTGGCGCCGGAAGTCGGAATCGATCAGCGGCATTCAGGCCGGAAGCGACCGGCATCACAGACCCGGGGGCGGACCGGCGATCACCGGCCATGATCCACGGGACACCCCGTGTCCGAGGCGCCCGGCCCCTTCCGGGTCCGGGCGCCTCGGACACGCTCGCCGCTCAGCCCCGCGTACGGCTCAGATCAGGCCGTCCCACATCTGTTCCAGCAGCACCGACCACCAGCTCTCGGGTGACGCCAGCGCCGCCGGGTCCAGCGCCACCAGCTGTGCCTGGAAGTCCACGGTCCAGCGGCCCGCCTGCTCCGGATTCAGCCCGAACCGCAGGCGCCACATCCGGCCCAGCAACGCCATCGACCGGACGAACTCCGGCAGCCCGGTGTTCACGAACTGCGGCGGCACCGACTGCCCGCCGGGACCCGCCTCCACCGGTACGGCCACGATGTTCGCCGTCCCGTACTGCACACAGATCGCCCGGCCGAAGTCCGTGCCCATCACCAGATACGACCCCGCGTCCGGCGCAGCCTGCACCTGACGCTGCGCCGCCAGCTCGCCCAGCGTCGGCACCACCGGCTGCCCCGGCTGCGCCCAGAAGAACGGCCCGAAATCGGCGGGCAGCCCCGCCCACACCAGGGTGTGCGCGACGATCTCCGGCACCCCCTGACGGGACACCGCACGCTGGTCGAACCGCAGGATGCCCTGCGGACCGAACGCCTGCGCCAGCTCCTCGGCCACCGCCTCCGGCGGCAGCGCGGGCGCGGGTGGCATCTGCGGCAGCGGCGCGCGCACCGGAGCGGGCCGCGCCGGGCCGTCCGCGACCTGGTGCAGCTCGCCCTGGTGCGTCAGCAGATGCCGCATGCCCTGCTGCCGGCTGGCGTGATCCGTGCCGTACGGGGCGACGCTGGTGATCCGCACCTGCGGCCAGGTCTCCCGGATCATCCGGGCGCAGTACCCGCCCGGCAGTTCACAGGACTCCAGCTCGGTGTGCAGCTCGATGACCTGCTGCGGCGGCACGTTCATCGCCCGCAGCTCGTGCAGCATCTGCCACTCGGGGTGCGGGGTGCCCGGCGCCGAGCGGCGGATCAGCTGCTGCTCGCTGCCGTCCGGAGCCCGGAACCGCAGCACGGCCTGATAGCCGGGGCCCACGGCCGGCCGGCCGGGGGGCTGCTGCGGATAGCCGTACGCCGGAGGCGGCGGGTTGTGCGCACCGGGCGGACCCGGCGGCTGCGGTACGAAACCGGGGGCCCCGCCCAGCGAGCCGCCGGGGGCCCCGGGCGGGCGGGGAGGACCGGGCGGCCCGGCCTGCCCCGGGCTCGCGAACATCGTCTGCTCGTGGTGCACCCCACCACCGGGGGGCGGCGTGGCACCCGGCGGCGGCCCCGGCGGACCGGGAGGCTGCGGCGCACCCGGAACACCGGGCGGACCGGGAGGCTGCGGGACTCCCGGAACACCGGGCGGACCCGCGACACCCGCGCCGATGCTGCTCCCGTCGGCGAACACCGTCGCGGCATGGTGCATCCCACCACCCGGAGGCGGCGTGGAACCAGGCGGCGGCCCGGGAGGCGGGGTGGAACCCGGCGGGGGCCCCGGAGGCGGAGCGGCACCGGGCGGGCCGAGCTGGGAGACGAGCTGCGTCGGGATGTAGCCGCCCGCCGGCACACCGGGCGCACCCGGACCCGAAGGCGGCGGCGTCGCACCGGGCGGCATCCCGGGAACCCCCGGAGCGCCGGGCGGCGGCGGGGCCGACGGACCGCCCCCGCGAGCCCCGCGCGGCGGCACGACGGCCTTGCTGGTGGCCGCGTCCGCGATGTCACCGGCCCCGCCCACAGGGCCCTGGTCCAACCGGAGCGGCTGCGCCACCTGCGTGAGCGGCAGCTGACTGCCCCCGGACATCAGGGCGGTGGGCGCCTCCGCCGGGACGACCGGCGGCGGGGCCCCCTCGTCGTCTGTGCCCGACAGCGGTGGCGCGAACACCGTCACGGGCAGCGGAACGGCCCCGTCGTCGGAGTCGGAGTTGGTGTCCGTACCCGCCCAGGGGGTCGCCCCGGCGGGCACGCCGTCGGAGGCCGTGGGCTCGTGGGCGTCGCCGCCGGCGGCGGGCCACGACGCGGCGGAAGAACCCCCGGCGGGAACGGGAGAGGGCGGCGGCGTGTCCGCGACAGCAAAGGACGCGGGGCCGGGCTCGGGCTCGGGAACAGGAGCGGCATCGGCAACGGCGACGGGCGCACCGGGCTCGGCCCCGGACGCTTCCGCCGACTCCCGCCGTTCAGCACGATGATCCGGAATTCCCAGCTTGTCCGCCGCCTCCTGGAGCCACTCCGGCGGGGTCAGCAGGAACGACGTCTGGTTCAGATCCACCCGCCGCGGCGGCTCGGGGGCGGCGACCGGCGCACCGGCCGGAGTCCCGTACTCCTCCTCGTACCGCCGGATCACCTCACCCACCGGCAGTCCCGGCCACAACGTGGCCTCACCGCTGTCCCGCGCGATCACCAGCCGCTGGCGGCCCCCGTCCGACACGGGGCCCTCCGACCGGTCCTCGGCCCACACCACGAAACCCAGCTCGAACTCACGGACCCGCACCTCACGGTGCTGGTACGCGGGCACGTCACCGTTGACCCACTCGTCCGCCCGCTCCTGCGCCTGCGCGAAAGTCACCACCGCGCTCACCCCTCCACCGGGACGGCGCGCGCGAAGCCGCCGTCCACCATCAGGTTCGCCACGGTCTCCAGCTCCGGCGGATTGCCCGCCAGCCGCTGGAGGAAGGCGTCGAAGTCCGCGCCGCAGGGCAGCAACAGCCGCTCCACACGCTCCTGGACACTCCAGCCGTCCTGGTCCCGGGCATCGTCGTACGGGCAGAACCACACCGAACCGGGGTCCTGGCCGCGCACCTTCACGGCGAGAATCCCGCCCTGGACGAACGCGACGCCCAGGAAGTCCTTGGTGAAGTGGTCCCGCAGACACTTGTTCACGTACACCAGATCATTCACCGCGGCCTCGTCACGCACCGTGAAGAACGGCTGGTCCACCAGCAGCCCCAACTCCGCGTCCAGCGCCGCACCCACCGGGGCCGAACCGCCCGCCGCCTTCAGGAACGAGCGGTACGCGCCGGGCAGCCGGTAGCCGAGGTCCTCCTCGACACCCTGGACCTGCTGCTCGCTCACCGCGGACGCGCCCCTGGGCAGCCGGAAGTGGGCCGGGCGGGTCTCCCGCAACGGGCGGGTGCCGCGCCGGTTCTGGTCCACGTCCGTACCCGCCAGACCGCCGTGATGACGCAGCAGTGCCTTCACCTCGACCGGCACCAGCTCCATCCGCCGGCCGCCCGGCACGTGGTGCCAGGTCCAGCCGTGCGGGGTCGCCACCGCGGGAATCGTGTCCCACAGGTCGTGACCGCTCGCCGCCATCGCCGCGTTCGCCGACACGTAGTCGGTGAGGCGCAGTTCATCGATGCCGAAGCCCGGGGGCGGATCGGCGATCTCGGCGGCGGCTCGCGCGTACGGCGAGAGAACCGGGTGGCCGCTCCGGTCCATTCGCACCCCTCGGGGGTGGCGGGACGCCCGGACCGGGTCCGGGAAGTTCACGACCTGCCCGGCGTAGGCGGCGTTCGGTGGCGCGGCTTGCTGCCCGAGCCGACCTGTCGTCATGGCTGTTGCCCCCTGCTGCGTCCGGTGTTGTGCACAGCCTAAGCGGTGGGGCAACAGCGGATCCCGTCCCGCCGGATCCATCACGAACGGTCACATTCGGGTGACGGTGAGGCGGTGGTGTCGCACCTTCGGGCGACACACGGTCGCGTTTCTCCGACCCAGCTTCCCCACCACCTGGCACATTTGGCAGGCTGTCCCCGCAACTCGGGGGATTGCAGGGAGGGACGTCAGCACGATGCATTCCACACAAACCGTCACATCAGGGGATCCGCGCCTCAGCTGGAGCAGCAACGAGTCCAGCCGTACGCCCCGACTGATCCACCGCCGCGACGGGATTCTCCCCGCCGTGGCCGCCGCGCTGTCCGTGCGCGGCGAGACGCTGACCTGCACCGCGGGCAAGGGGGACCAGCCACCGGTGCTGCACCCGCTCGTCCAGGACTTCCTCGACACCCTCACCAGCGGCCAGCGCGAACGCTTCACCGGCCGCTGCCCCGAAGCCATACTGCTCTCCCGCCAGCTCACCGCCGCCGAGAGCGGGCGCTCCAAACGCGCTCAGCGAAAGCCCCTGACCAACGGGGAAGCGCGCCGCGCGCTCAAGCACTCCCGGCTCACCGCCCGCCGTATCCGCGAGGACGGCGACCCCCTCCACGGCAGCTACGCACCGCCCTGCCGGTCCTGCTCCGCACTCCTGTCCCACTTCGGCGTACGCCCCGTCGATCTGACCTCCACCGGCGACGCGACCACCGCCGAGAAGGGCTGAGGGCCCACCGATGCACGACCGCCCGCAGCACTCCTCCACCCGGTTCCCCGTCGCCGTCGACGCCGCCCTGCGCGAAGCGGGGTGGCGGCCCGGGCGCTGGGACATCCGCCAGGCGGAGGAATGGGCCGACGCGCTGCGCGCCCACGCCTCCCCGGCCGGCCACCGGCACGCGGTGTTCCCGGCCGCGGTCGAGGCCTGGGCGGAGTTCGGCGGCCTCCGCATCACCGCGTCCGCACCCGGCCGCCACATCGCGCCCGCCGCGGTACGCATCGACCCCCTCAGCGGCCTCCACCTGGCCCGGACGCTCGGGGACCTCGGCCGCGCCCTGGAGACGGAGGTCAGTCCACTCGGGGCGGAGGGCGAGGAGCAGGCGGTCCTGGCCATCGACACGGAGGGGCGGGTGTACAGCATCGACCACACGGGTGACTGGTTCCTGGGCCAGGACATCGACGAGGCCCTGGCGACCCTGGTCACCGGCGTCCAGCCGGCCCGCCTGACATCCGCCTGACATCCGCCTGAAGCCCTTCGCGCCCAAGGACGGACCGGCACCGCCCCAGCCCGTCCGCCGCTCGAAGACGGAACCGGCCGCCTCGAGCGGGCGCACCGGGGCGGGCCGGCTTCAGACGTCGTCGCCCGAGCCGTCCGGAAGCACCGCCGAGACCCGGAAGCCCCCAGCGTCCGTCGGACCGGACACGAACACACCTCCCAGCGCCAGCACCCGCTCCCGCATCCCCACCAGCCCGTTGCCCCCGCTCGGCAGCCCCGCGTCCGCCGCCGCCGAGTCCGAGAGACCGTTCTCCACCTGCATCGCGACCTCGGCCTCCCGATGCGCGAGCCGTACCCATGTCTTCGCGCCCGCCGCGTGTTTGTGCACGTTCGTCAGCGCCTCCTGCACCACCCGGAACGCCGTCTGCTCGACCTCCGGCGGATACGGCCGCGGCTCACCGTCCACCGACAGCTCGACGATCATCCCCGCCTGCCGCGACTGCGCCACCAACGCCTCCAGCTCGTGCAGCCGGGGCCCGTCATCGGACGCGGTGGCGGCCGCGACGGCCGCCTTCCTCACCGACGCCAGCGGAACCGCGCCCGCGCCGGCCGGCGCGGTCAGCGCGTCCCCGGAACGCAGCACCCCCAGCATCTCGCGCAACTCCGTCAGCGCCTGCCGTCCCATGTCCCCGACCAGTGCCGCGTTACGCACGGCCTTCGCCGGATCCTTCGGCGCGACGGCCTGGAGGGCGGCGGCGTGGACCACCATCAGGCTCACCCGGTGGGCGACCACGTCGTGCATCTCCCGGGCGATCCGGGTCCGCTCCTCCGTACGTGCCCACTCGGCCCGCTCCTCGGCCCGGTCCGCGAGCAGCGACAGCTCCCGCTCCAGCGAATCGGCCCGTTCCCGGAGGCTCTCCATCAGGCGGCGTCTGGCTCCTATGTAGAGGCCGAGCAGCACGGACGGGGCCGTGAGCCCCACCGCCATGAAGGCGGACATCAGAGGGACGTACCAGTCCCCCGGCCCGAAGTCGGCCTGCTCCGCCACGCTCTGCCGCAGCCTTACCCAGGTGACGATGAACGTCCCCACCAACGCCATCCCCGCCAGCACGACGGTGATCCGGCGCGGCACCTCGGACGCGGCCAGGGTGTAGAGGCCCACGAGGGCCATCAGGAAGCCCATCTCGGCGGGCGTCATCGCGATCGTCACGAGCACCACGGCGATGGGCCACCGCCGGCGCACCAGCAGCACCGAACCCGCCAGCAGTCCGAACACCACGCCCACCGGCACCGGTATCCCGGTGCGCCGGGCGAACTCCACCCCCTCCAGTCCACACTCCAGCGCCGACACCAGCGCCAGTCCCACGTCCAGGGCGACACCGCGTCGCCGCTCCCACCACCAGTAGCCGCGGGTGGTCGATCCCGCCGCTTCCCGGTCTGCCCCCGTTGCGGTCATGGCATCCAGCGTACGGGCGGACGCACCTCGTTTTCGGGCGACCGGCAACAGCACGTTCCGCATGCGAACAAGCACGAAACGCATGCCGATCGCCTGAAATGGCGATCCGATCGCACTTTCGACCTGGACGTTCGCATTCCGGACGGCGATCGCTATGACGGAAACCACAGGCGAGTACGCCGGAACCACAGGCGAGTACGCCGGCTCCCTGAGGGTGACGCCCAAGAGGCACCACCGGAGGACCGACCGCGAGAACACCGGCGAGGCCTGTCGACGCCCGCCTCGTCATCCATGTGACCAAGAGCGCCGGGCTCTGTCGTCGCGTAGAAGGCGCTTGGTACGGCATAGTGTTGGGTGCTGATCCGGCGAACCGACACAATGTCCGGTTTAGTTGGAATTGATCCCCCATGGTGTAATCAGGCAGCACTGCGGTTTTTGGTACCGTATGTCCAGGTTCAAATCCTGGTGGGGGAGCTCCAGCGCGCGGGCCCCGACCACGCCGGTCGGGGCCCGCCCCCGTTTCCGGCGGAAACACCCCCGGTATCCTGCGGATGACCACCACCCGAAGCCGAAGGGCACATCCGTGAGCGCAACCAGCCCGGCAGCCGTCGTCGTCCTCGCAGCGGGTGAGGGCACCCGCATGAAGTCGAAGACCCCCAAGGTTCTGCACGAGATCTCCGGGCGCTCGCTCGTCGGACATGTCGTCGCCGCCGCCCGTGAGCTGGCCCCCCAGCACCTCGTCGTGGTCGTCGGCCACGCCGGCGAGCAGGTCACCGCGCACCTGAACGCCGCCGACGCCCCCGTGCGCACCGCGTTCCAGGCCGAGCAGAACGGCACCGGACATGCCGTCCGCATGGGGCTGGAGGAGCTCGGCGGGGCCGTCGAGGGCACCGTGATCGTCGTCTGCGGCGACACCCCGCTGCTGTCCGGTGAGACGCTCGGCGCGCTCGCCGCCACCCACGCCGCCGACGTCAACGCGGTCACCGTCCTGAGCGCCGAGGTCCCCGACTCCACCGGCTACGGGCGCATCGTGCGCGACTCCGCCACCGGCGCGGTCACCGCGATCGTGGAGCACAAGGACGCCAGCGACGAACAGCGGGCGATCCGCGAGATCAACTCCGGGGTGTTCGCGTTCGACGGGCGGCTGTTGGCCGACGCGCTGGGCAAGGTGCGCACCGACAACAGCCAGGGCGAGGAGTACCTCACCGACGTGCTGTCCATCCTCCGTGAGGCCGGACACCGCGTCGGGGCGTCGGTGGCGGGCGACCACCGGGAGATCCTCGGCATCAACAACCGGCTCCAGTTGGCCGAGGCGCGCCGGCTGCTGAACGAGCGGCTGCTGGAGCGGGCGATGCTCGCGGGAGTGACCGTGGTGGACCCGGCCTCCACGCTGATCGACGCGACGGTGACGTACGAGCGGGACGCGGTCGTGCACCCGGGGACCCAGCTGCTGGGGACCACGCACCTCGCGGAGGACAGCGAGGTGGGGCCGAACTCGCGGATCGAGAACACCGTCGTCGGGGCCGGCGCCCGGGTCGACAACTCCGTGACGGACTCGGCCGAGATCGGCGCCGGGGCGCTGGTCGGCCCGTACGCCTACCTGCGGCCGGGCACCCGGCTGGGGACGAAGGCCAAGGCCGGTACGTACGTGGAGATGAAGAACGCGACGATCGGCGAGGGGACGAAGGTCCCGCACCTGAGTTACGTCGGTGACGCGACGATCGGCGATCACACCAACATCGGTGCGGCGAGCGTCTTCGTGAACTACGACGGTGTCGCCAAGCACCACACGACGATCGGCTCCCACTGCCGTACCGGTTCGGACAATATGTTTGTGGCGCCCGTCACGGTCGGGGACGGGGTCTACACCGCCGCCGGGTCGGTCATCACCAAGGACGTGCCCGCCGGTTCGCTGGCCGTGGCACGGGGCCAGCAGCGGAATATCGAGGGCTGGGTGGCCCGGAAGCGGCCGGGCAGCGCCGCCGCGCAGGCCGCTCAGGCGTCACCGCAGGGGACCGACGGGTAAAGCTGACCGGAAACAGGCGCGCCGGTGACGGCGTACCGTGATAGATGCTCACCCATTTCGGCTGGCTCGTTGCACATCGGGACCTATGCGTGCGGCGCCAGATACACGTCCGAGGAGACTGTGCTGTGACCGGGATCAAGACGACCGGCGAGAAGAAACTGATGCTCTTCTCCGGCCGCGCCCACCCCGAGCTGGCCGAGGAGGTCGCCCATCAGCTGGGAGTCGGTCTCGTGCCGACGAAGGCGTTCGATTTCGCCAACGGTGAGATCTATGTGCGGTTCCAGGAGTCGGCACGTGGCGCGGACTGCTTCCTGATCCAGAGCCACACGGCTCCGATCAACAAGTGGATCATGGAGCAGTTGATCATGCTGGACGCGCTGAAGCGCGCTTCGGCCCGCTCCATCACGGTGATCGTGCCGTTCTACGGGTACGCCCGCCAGGACAAGAAGCACCGTGGCCGCGAGCCGATCTCGGCCCGCCTGGTGGCGGACCTGATGAAGACGGCGGGTGCGGACCGGATCCTCACCGTCGATCTGCACACGGACCAGATCCAGGGCTTCTTCGACGGCCCGGTGGACCACCTGTTCGCGCTGCCGATCCTGGCGGACTACGTGGGTGCGAAGGTCGACCGTTCCAAGCTGACGATCGTGTCGCCGGACGCGGGCCGCGTGCGGGTCGCCGACCGCTGGTGCGACCGGCTGGACGCGCCGCTGGCGATCGTGCACAAGCGCCGCGACAAGGACGTGCCGAACCAGGTCTCCGTCCACGAGGTCGTGGGCAACGTCGAGGGCCGGGTCTGTGTGCTGGTCGACGACATGATCGACACCGGTGGCACGATCTGCGCCGCCGCGGACGCGCTGTTCGCGCACGGTGCGGAGGACGTCATCGTGACGGCGACGCACGGGGTGCTGTCGGGTCCGGCGGCGGACCGGCTGAAGAACTCGAAGGTGAGCGAGTTCGTGTTCACGGACACGCTGCCGACCCCGGGTGAGCTGGAACTGGACAAGATCACGGTCCTCTCGATCGCGCCGACGATCGCGCGCGCGGTGCGCGAGGTGTTCGAGGACGGTTCGGTGACGAGCCTCTTCGAGGAGCAGGGCTGACCGCCTGAGGGCGGCCCCAGGGGCCCTGTGGAGATCCACTTTGGGGTGCGGCCTCCCCGCCGGGTAGACTCAGCGAGTTGCTCGGCGAGGGAGGCCGTACCTGTGTGTACGGCGGTCCGTTATCGACGCGCTCTTCGTAGCAGGCCTGTCGTGGGCCGGGTGACCGTTCGTGTTCCGTCTCCCGACGGCTCACCCACCTGACGAGGAGTGCAACCATGGCTGAGATCAAGCTCGCCACCGAGGTCCGTACCGAGTTCGGCAAGGGCGCTGCCCGCCGTGTGCGTCGCGCCAACCGTGTTCCCGCGGTCGTCTACGGCCACGGCGCCGAGCCGGTCCACGTCACGCTGCCGGGCCACGAGCTGCTGCTGGCGCTGCGTACGGCGAACGTCCTGATCGGTCTGGAGATCGACGGCAAGGACGCGCTGGTCATCCCCAAGGCCGTGCAGCGTCACCCCCTCCGCAGCACCATCGAGCACGTCGACCTGCTGACCGTGAAGCGCGGCGAGAAGGTCAACGTCGAGATCGCGGTGCACGCCGAGGGCGACCTGGCGCCGGGCTCCAACCTGCTCGAGTTCGTGCTGAACACGCTGCTCGTCGAGGCCGAGGCCACCCACATCCCCGAGTCCGTGACGGTCTCCGTCGCGGGTCTGGACGCCGGTGACTCGATCCAGGCCAAGGACATCACGCTGCCGAAGGGCTCCGTGCTCGCCGGTGACGAGGACGCCATCGTGATCCAGGTCGTCGCCGCACAGTCCGAGGAGCCGTCCGCGGACGAGGCCGGCGAGGGCTCCGAGGCCTGAGCCTCACCTCTCACCGTTCCACCTGCTTGACTGACGGGGTGGTGGTTCCCTTCCGGGAGCCGCCGCCCCGTTTGCCTGCCATCCCCCCTGCGTGCGAGGAGACCGAGCGCTGATGTCCGACGCCACCGACCCCTGGCTCATCGTGGGCCTGGGCAATCCCGGCCCCGACTACGCGGCGAACCGGCACAACGTCGGGTTCATGGTCGCCGATCTGCTGGCGACGCGGATCGGCGGGAAGTTCAAGCGGGCGCAGAAGGCGCAGGCGCAGGTCATGGAGGGGCGGATGGGCCCGCCGGGTCCGGCGAGCCGCCGGGTGGTCCTGGCGAAGCCGATGTCGTACATGAATCTCTCGGGCGGGCCGGTGACGGCGCTGCGGGATTTCTACAAGGTGCCGATGGATCATGTCGTGGCGGTCCACGACGAGTTGGACGTCGACTACGGGATGCTGAGGCTGAAGCTGGGCGGCGGCGACAACGGGCACAACGGGCTGAAGTCGATGACGAAGGCCCTGGGTCCTGACTATCACCGGGTGCGGTTCGGGATCGGGCGGCCGCCGGGTCGGACGCAGGTCGCGGATTTCGTGCTGAAGGACTTCTCCTCGACCGAGCGCAAGGAGCTGGAGTTCCTGGTGGACCGGTCGGCGGACGCGGTGGAGTGCCTGCTGGCGGAGGGGCTGGAGCGGGCGCAGAGCGCCTACAACTCCTGAGGGCCCGCTCGCCCCGCTGTGCGCGCCCCCGCCGGCTCCCCTGCCCGGCGGCTCACCCTGCGCCGACCGGTCCCCCGCCGCGTACAACTCCTGACATTCCTGGTGCTGATGGGACGTTTTCCGGCCACAGGTTGACCGGGGGTGCGGGTCTGGCCAAGGATCGGCCCCCATGAAGCGGAGCTCTTCCCAGCGTGCGGCGCTCGCGGGCCGTCGGGCGGCCATGGGGTTGGTCGTCCTGGTGCTGCTGGTCGCGGGTGCGTGGTCGTCGTGGAACACCGCGCACCACATCGTTCTGGCCAAGGGCCGTGATCACGGCACCGTGACGGTGACGGGGTGCGGCGAGGAGACGTGCACCGGTTCGTACGAGCCGGACGCGGCGTCGCGGGAGCGGCCGCGGGTGGGTATGGACCGGTCCGTGGCGGCGCGGACGGGGGATCGTTTCCCCGTGGTGGTGAAGCCCGGCACCGATGCGGTGGTCCGCGCGGGGGTGCCGGGCTTTCTGCACGCGTGGATGCCGCTGGGCGGGGCGATGGTGCTGGCCGCGTTCGTGATCGGCGGCGGGCTGCGGATGGCGCGGACGGCGTGGGGTGCCGGCCTGGTGGGGGCGGCCCTGCTGGTGGCGACGTTCGTCGCGCTGTAGCGGGACCGCCCCTTTCCGGCGTGCGTGCGGTCAGCCGGTGTTACGGAGTCCTGCCGCGACACCGTTGACGGTGAGCAGCAGGGCGCGGGCGAGCAGCGGGTCGGGCTCCTCACCGCGGGCCGCCGCCTGGCGCTGGCGGGCGAGCAGGGAGACCTGGAGGTAGGAGATCGGGTCCAGGTAGGCGTCGCGGATGGAGAAGGTCTGCTGGAGCACCGGGCTGGTGCCGAGCAGTTCGGTGGAGCCGGTGACCTTGAGGACTTCCCTGACGGTCAGCGCGTGCTCGGCCTCGATGGCGTCGAAGACGTGCTTCAGCTCGTCGGGGACGAGCGTGTCGACGTAGTGCCGGGCGATGCGCAGGTCGGTCTTGGCGAGCGTCATCTCCACGTTGGAGAGGAAGTTCCGGAAGAAGTGCCAGTGCTCGTGCATCTCGTCGAGGACGGTGTGGAGTCCGGCCTCGCGCAGGGCCTTGAGGCCGGAGCCGACGCCGAACCAGCCGGGGACGATCTGCCGCGACTGGGTCCAGCCGAAGACCCACGGGATGGCGCGCAGGCCGTCGAGCGAGACGCCCGAGCCGGGGCGGCGGGAGGGCCGCGAGCCCAGGTGCAGGTCGGCGAGCTGGTCCACCGGGGTGGAGGCGAGGAAGTACGCGGGCAGGTCGGGGTCCTCGACGAGCTTGCGGTAGGCGCCGTGGGCCGCGTCGGAGACGGTGTCCATCGCCGCGTCCCAGCGGGCGAGGGCTTCGTCGGACTGGCGGGGTGCGGTGTGCAGCGCGGAGGCCTGGAGGGTGGCCGCGACGGTCAGTTCCAGGTTCTCGCGCGCGAGGGCGGGGATGAGGTACTTGTCGGAGATGACCTCGCCCTGCTCGGTCACCTTGATCTCGCCCTCCAGGGTGCCCCAGGGCTGGGCGAGGATGGCGTCGTGGGAGGGGCCGCCGCCGCGGCCGACGGTGCCGCCGCGGCCGTGGAAGAGACGCAGGCGTACGCCGTAGCGGTGGGCGACGTCGCGGAGGCGGCGCTGGGCGCGGTGGATCTCCCACTGGGAGGTGGTGATCCCGCCGAACTTGGAGGAGTCGCTGTAGCCGAGCATGACCTCCTGGACGTCGCCGCGCAGGGAGACGAGGCGCCGGTAGGAGGGGTCGGCGAGCATCTCGTCGAGGATGACGTCGGCGGCCTTGAGCTCGTCGGTGGTCTCCAGGAGCGGGACGATGCCGATCTTGGCCCAGCCGGCGTGGAGGTCGAGGAGTCCGGCCTCGCGGGCGAGGACGGCGGCGGCGAAGACGTCGTCGGCTCCCTGGCACATCGAGATGATGTAGGACTCGATGACTTCGGGACCGAAGCGTTCGAAGGCCTGCTTGATGGTGTGGAAGACGCCGAGGGTCTTCTCGCCGGCCGCGTCGAGCGGGGCCGGGGTGGGGGCGAGCGGCCGGCGGGAGCGCAGTTCCTTGGCGAGGAGCTTCTGCCGGTACTCGCGGGGCATGTCGGTGTAGCGCCAGGACTCCTCGCCCAGCCGGTCGAAGAGCTGCCCGAGGGCGTGGTGGTGGGCGTCGGCGTGTTCGCGTACGTCCATGGTGGCGAGCTGGAGGCCGAACGCGCCGAGCGTGCGGATGGTGCGGTCCATCCGGCCGTCGGCGAAGAGGCCGCCCTTGTGCTCGCGCAGGGAGGTCTGGATGAGCTCCAGGTCGGCGATGAGCCCGGCGGTGCCGAGGTAGTCGCAGCCGGGGCGGTGGGGGGTGCCTTCGGCGAGGCGCTCGCGGGTGTTGACGAGCTTCTGCCGGATGCAGGTGGCCTTGAGGCGGTAGGGCTCCTCGGCGTTCAGCCGCTTGTAGCGGGGGCTGATTCCGGGGAGGCGTTCCAGGTCGGCCTGGAGGGAGCTGAGCAGTTCCTCGGTGGCTCCGGCGTAGCGGATGGAGTTGGAGAGGAGGCCGCGGAGGTAGTCGATGAGCTCCAGTGCGTCGGTGATGCCGTGCTCGTGCTGGAGGATCAGGACGTCCCAGGTGACGGCGGGCGTCACGTTGGGGTTGCCGTCGCGGTCGCCGCCGATCCAGGTGCCGAAGGTGAGGGGGCGGGTGCCGGCGGGCAGTTCGACGCCGACGCGTTCCAGCTCGGCGGCGAGGTCCTCCAGGACGTCGCCGACGGCGCCCGTGTGCAGCTCGTCGAGGTAGTAGATGGCGTTGCGGGCCTCGTCGGCGGGTTCCGGGCGGACGACGCGGAGTTCGTCGGTCTGCCAGATGAGGTCGATGTTCTCGGCGAGCCGGAGGTCCAGGCGGCGGCGGTCGGCCTCGATGACCGGCGTCTCCAGGAGTTCCGCGATGCGGCGCAGCTTGTTGAGCACCGAACGGCGGGCGGCCTCGGTGGGGTGCGCGGTGAAGACGGGCCGGACGTTGAGGTTCTTGACCGTCTCCCGAAGGTGCTCGGGGTCGGCGTCCTTGAGGCGGTCGGCGGTGCGGGCCAGCAGGCCGCCCTCGGCGGCGCGGCGATCGCGCATCTCGTGGGCGCGGTGGACCTGCTCGGTGACGTTGGCGAGGTGGAAGTAGGTGGAGAAGGCGCGCACGAGCTGTGCCGCCGTCTCCAGGTCCGTGTCGCCGAGGAGTTCGGCGGCGGCCTCGCCGTCGGTGCGGGTCAGGGCGCGGACCCGCTCGACGAGGTCGAGGAGCTCTTGGCCCTCCTGGCGTACGAGGGTCTCGCCGAGGAGGTCGCCGAGGCGGCGGATGTCGGCGCGCAGCGCGGGGCTGGCGGCAGGGGTCTGGTCGGCACTGCTCACAGTGTGCGGCTCCTTGCAGTGAATGAGGAGGTGCGTTCGCTTCGCCGTCCCCACATGGGTGGTGGTGGGGATGGGTGGCGGAGTCCGGGGCCCTGCGGCTGGCAGCGGTGCTGCGGCCGCGCCCCGACGAGCGGGTGCGGACCGCGCTGTCCGACCCTCTCAGGATAGGTGTCGTCGCAGGCGGTGTGTCCGCTGCCCCGGCGGGGGTGGCGGTCGCCGCGTGGGACACCTCTTAGCCCTTACCCCGGGGGCAGGTGGGCTACCGCGTGGGACGGGTGGGAGCGGCCTCTCGTGATGTGGGGCCCGTCACTGCCATACTTACCAAGCCGTAGGTTACGGAGCCGTAGCCACGGCTGTCCGCGTACCGCTCCCCCACCCTCCGAGGTGTCCCCCTATGCCGAGCACTCCCCATGCTCCCCATGTGATCGACGAGACCGAGCCTCCCGGGGCGGCCGGGGCTTCGCTGCCCACCGCCACGCTGGGTGGCGACAACAAGCGGTCGATCGAGCAGTTCGCGCTGCTGGCGTTCATCGTGGTGCCGTTCATGGCTCTGCTGGCGGCGGTACCGCTGGTGTGGGGGTGGGGGGTGAGCTGGCTGGACGTGGGGCTGCTGGTGGCGATGTACTTCATCGGCTGCCACGGGATCACGATCGGCTTCCACCGGTACTTCACGCACGGTTCGTTCAAGGCGAAGCGGCCGTTGCGGATCGCGCTGGCCGTGATGGGTTCGCTGGCGGTGGAGGGGCCCCTGGTGCGGTGGGTGGCCGATCACCGCAAGCACCACCGGTTCTCGGACGCGGAGGGTGATCCGCATTCGCCGTGGCGGTTCGGGGAGAGCCTACCGGCCCTGATGAAGGGGCTGTGGTGGGCACATATCGCATGGATGTTCGACGAGGAGCAGACGCCGCAGCAGAAGTACGCCCCCGATCTGATCAAGGACCCGGCGATCCGGGGCATCTCGCGCCACTTCCTCTCCTTCACGATCCTCTCGCTGTCGATTCCGCCGCTGGTCGGCGGTCTGGTGACGATGTCGTGGTGGGGTGCGGCGACGGCGTTCTTCTGGGGTTCGCTGGTGCGGGTGGCGCTGCTGCACCACGTGACCTGGTCGATCAACTCGATCTGTCACGCGGTGGGCAAGCGGCCCTTCAACTCCCGTGACCGGTCGGGGAACGTGTGGTGGCTGGCGGTGCTGTCCTGCGGCGAGTCGTGGCACAACCTGCACCACGCGGATCCGACGAGCGCCCGGCACGGTGTGATGCGGGGGCAGATCGACTCCAGCGCCCGGCTGATCCGCTGGTTCGAGATGCTGGGCTGGGCCACGGATGTGCGGTGGCCGGATGCCGGGCGTATCGAGTCCCGGCGCACGTCCGTACCGGCCGACGCGGCATGATTGACGACGTGGCGACCGACTCCAGCACGAGCAGCGAGAAGAGCAGGACCTCCCCCTCCCGCCGGGCCCGGCGGGTCCGGATGACGGGGAAGGAGCGCCGCGAGCAGCTGCTGGACATCGGGCGGGCCCTGTTCGCCGACAAGGGCTTCGAGGGCACGTCGGTGGAGGAGATCGCGGCGCGCGCCGGGGTGTCGAAGCCGGTGGTGTACGAGCACTTCGGCGGCAAGGAGGGCCTGTACGCGGTGGTGGTCGACCGCGAGATGCGTCGGCTGCTGGACATGGTGACGGGGGCGCTGACAGCGGGCCATCCGCGCGAGCTGCTGGAGCAGGCGGCGTTCGCGCTGCTGGACTACATCGAGTCGTACACGGACGGTTTCCGGATCCTGGTGCGGGATTCGCCGGTGGCGCAGTCGACGGGCACGTTCGCGTCGCTGATCAGTGATATCGCCACACAGGTGGAGGACATCCTGGGCCTGGAGTTCAAGGCCCGGGGGTTCGATCCGAAGCTGGCCCCGCTCTACGCGCAGGCGCTGGTGGGGATGGTGGCGCTGACGGGTCAGTGGTGGCTGGACGTGCGTAAGCCGAAGAAGGCCGAGGTGGCCGCCCATCTGGTGAATCTGTGCTGGCACGGGCTGGAGAACCTGGAGGCGAAGCCCCGGCTGATAGGGCACCGGAAGAACTGAGCGCGTCACCCTTCCACCGTTCGTCACCCGTTGTGATGACGGGTGCGGATCTCCCGCCGTAGGGTGGTCGGGAGGGCAGAGGATTCGTCCATGGGAGGAACCATGACCGCCGAGCCGACCACCGCGCACAGCTCCCGCTGGCCGGTGCCCCCGCAGGACGGATACACCGTGGACGATCTGTTCACGCTGCCCGATCTCCCGCCGCACACAGAGCTGATCGACGGGAGCCTGGTTTTCGTGAGTCCGCAGCGAGACTTTCACAGCACGATGATCGATCTGCTGGTGACGGGACTGCGCAGTACGGCCCCGCCGGAGGTGAGGGTCCGCCGCGAGATGACCGTGGTGCTGGACCGGCGGAACGCTCCGGAGCCGGACGTCTCCGTCGTACGGACCGAGGCGGTCACCGGGCTGGACGTGACGCGGTACCAGGCCGCCGACGTCCTCCTCGCCGTCGAGGTCGTCTCCCCCGACTCCGAGGCCCGCGACCGCGAGGCCAAGCCGCACAAGTACGCGACCGCCGGGATCCCGCACTTCTGGCTGGTGGAGATGGTCGGCACCGACCAGCACCCCGTCGTGCGGGTCTACGAGCTGGACCCGGTGACGAAGGCGTACGCGCTGACCGGGATCCACCACGACCGGTTGAAGACGGGTGTGCCGTTCCCGGTGGACATCGACGTCTCGGCGGAGGCGCTCGCGGCGCTGTAGAGCGGACCGGTTACGCGTCCGGCTCCAGGCACTCCGGTCGGTCGCCCACCGGGTCGTGGGCGGCGGGGCCCACCGGGGCGGTCATGGCTTCTCCTTGCGGGCGACCGCGAAGATGCGGCGGAACGGGAAGACCGTGCCGTAGGGGCCGGGCGGGTAGGCCTCGCGGAGCAGGTCGCGGTATGCGGTGAGGAACGCCTCGCGGGCCGCCGGGTCGTCGGCCAGGGCGGTGAGAACGGGGCGCAGGGCGGTGCCCTTGACCCAGTCGAGGACGGCGTCGTCGCCTTGCAGGGTCTGGAGGTAGGTGGTCTCCCAGACGTCCGCCGTGCAGCCCAGGTCCCGCAGCCGGGTGAGGTAGTCGGTGGGTTCCAGGACGGAGGCGGTGCGGTCGCCGATGCCGTGGAGCAGGGGGCGCCAGCGGTCGGATCCCCGGAGGCCGGCCAGGAGGGTGTGGCTGGGGGCGGTGAAGTTGCCGGGGACCTGGAAGGCGAGGGTGCCGCCGGGGGCGAGGGCGTCGAGCCAGCGGGTGAAGTGTTCGGCGTGGCCGGGGATCCACTGGAGTGCGGAGGTGGAGACGATCAGGCCGTACGTCTCGGTGGGCGCCCAGGTCGCGGCGTCGGCCTCGGCGAAGTCGAGCAGGGGCGGCCGGGCGTGGGCGGCGGCTTCGGCGAGCATCTCGCGCGAGGTGTCGTAGCCGGTGATCCGGGCGGCCGGCCAGCGGTCCGCGAGGAGGGCGGTGACGTTGCCCGCGCCGCAGCCGAGGTCGGCGATGCGGGGTGCGGGGTGGCCGGGGAGGTCGCCGATGCGGGCCAGGAGGTCGTGGAAGGGGCGGGTCCGGTGGTCCGCGTGGCGCAGGTACTGCTGCGGGTCCCAGGCCGGCCGGTCAGGTGCGGTCATGGGCCCAGGATCACGCCAGAAGTCTCTTGATGTCAAGACACTTGAATTCAAGAGACTTCATATCGAGGGACCCTCTACACTGATCGACATGGAGGACGAGGTCGACCGACTGGTCGCTGCATGGCGCCGAGAGCGCCCCGACCTCGACGTGGAACCACTCGAGGTACTCAGCCGCGTCTCCCGCCTGGCCCGCCACCTCGACCGGGCCCGCCGCACGGCCTTCTCCGAGCACAACCTGGAGCCGTGGGAATTCGACGTGCTGACGTCGCTGCGCCGGGCCGGCGCCCCCTATCAGCTCTCACCCGGGCAACTGCTCACCCAGACCCTGGTCACCTCGGGCACGATGACCAACCGTATCGACCGCCTGACCAAGAAGAACCTCGTCGAGCGGCTGCCCGACCCGAGCGACCGGCGCGGTGTCCTCGTCCGGCTCACGGCCGAGGGACGCGACAGGGCGGATCAGTCGCTGGCCGGACTGCTCGACCAGGAGCGCACCATCCTCGGCGAGCTCTCCCGCCACCAGCGCGGCGAACTGGCCGCACTACTGCGCCAGTTGACCGCCCCGTTCGACAACATCCCCTAGCGGGCCGGCGGGGCCGACCCCCGCCCGGCGAGCCAGCGCCACCGCCGCCAGCGTCGAGTGCACCCCGAGCTTGCCCAGCACGTTCTGCATATGGGTGCGCACCGTGTGCGGCGACAGGAACAGCCGCTCGGCGACCGCCTTGCGGCCAAGACCCGCCACCATGCAGCGCAGCACCTCGCGCTCCCGGGGGGTCAGCGACTCCACCAGCCGCTCGCTCTCGGAGCGGTGCTTGCGGGCGGCGGCCAGCTCGCGAAGCACACCGGTGAGCAGCGCGGGCGGCAGATGCGTCTCGTCGCGCAGCACGCCCCGTATCACCGCCAACAGCCGTTGCAGCGAGCAGTCCTTGGCCACCCAGCCCGAGGCCCCCGCCCGGAGCGCCCGTGCGGCGGTCCGCGGGTCGTCCTTCTCGGCGAGCACCACCGACCGTACGGTGGGCCGGCCCGAACTGACCCCGGCGACCAGGGAGATGCCGTCGACGACGCCCGCCTCCTCCTGCCGGGGCACGGGGACGGCGGGCGCGGCGCCGGTCGCCAGGGCGCCCAACTCGGCGTCCACCAGCAGCACGTCGTAACCGCGCCCCTCGGCGGCCGCACGCTCCAGGGCGCGCAGCGCGGCCGGTCCGCTGCCCGCCGCGGACACGTCGACGTCCGGCTCGGCCGCGAGGGCCGCCGCGAGCGACTCGGCGAAGATGCGATGGTCATCGACCACCAGAACCCGGATACGCGCCACAGAACCCCCATCGGTGGGGGCGGACAGCTGCGGGTACGACGCCCGGAGGCCTCGGCGCGGCCCACTGTGCTCCGGCCGCCGCCTTCGCACCGCCTGCCGCACCGCCCCCGGGCGCCGTACCCGGCTCTCTCGCTCCCCTGAATCGGCACCGGCCCCCACCGGTGCTGAGCATCAGAGTACGGGTGGGGGCCACAGGGGGAAGGCGATTCACCGAACTGGTCGCCCCGGGTGTCCGGACCCACCGGCGGTGCGGGGGTGAGGAAGCATCGCTGGGGGCGTGCGGTTGCGAGGCGGAGCATGGGGGCACGGCGGAGCCCTGGCGATGGACGAGGCCGCCGCGGACGCGCGTGCCCAGCCATCCGACGCCGCCCCCATCACCGGTGGGTCCTAGGGTGTGCTGCATGTTCCGTCTTGAGACAGAAGTAGACCGAGAACGTCGCATTCTGCTGAGCGGGCGTCTGCACGAGGACAACGTCGCGGCCTCCGCCGGCCTGCGCGCACTGCTCTCCACCTCCGCCGAGCACGAAGTCCCGCTGGAGGTCTGGGCGTTGGACGAGCACGGGGCACTGGCCGGTGGGCTGACCGGGCGGACCTGGGCGTACTGGCTGCATGTCGATCTGCTCTGGGTCGACGCCCCGCACCGGGGCTCCGGCCTCGGCGCGCGCCTGCTCGCCGAGGCCGAACGGACCGCCCGCACCGAGCACGCCTGCACCCGTTCACGACTGGAGACCTGGGACTTCCAGGCCCCCGGCTTCTACCGCGGACAGGGATACGAGGAGATCGGCCGGGTCGCGGACTACCCTCCGGGCGTCACCGAGTTCATCCTGGTCAAGGACTTGTGAGCGCGGTGCCCCGGGGGCTCACCGCAGTCGGCGCGCCCCGGCGGACGGGATGGCCTCGAAGACCCCCGGGGCCGCGAGTCCGGCCGCCGCGAACGCCTCGCTGACGGCCTTGGCCACGGTGCCGGCCACCGCCTGCTCCACCAGGACGACCGCCGAGCCGCCGAAGCCGCCGCCGGTCATCCGCGCACCGAGCGCCCCGGCCTCGTTCGCCGCCTCGACCGCCAGGTCCAGTTCGGGGCAGGAGACCCGCAGATCGTCCCGGAGCGAGCGGTGGCCCTCGTTCAGGACGGGGCCCGCGGCGCGGGCGTCGCCCGCGTCGAGCAGCGCGATGACCTGCTCGACCCGGCGGTCCTCGCCGACGACATGGGTGACGTAGCGGACGACGGACTCGTCCGCCCCGGCGTCGGCGAGCGTGGTGAGCGCCGCGGCGAGATTCTCGTGACGCAGGTCGCGCAGCATCGGTATGCCGAGCAGCCGGGCGCCCTCCTCGCAGCCGGCCCGGCGCTCCGCGTACGCCCCGTCGCCGAGCGCGTGCTTCACCCGGGTGTCGACGACCAGCAGCGTCAGTCCCTGGGCGGCCAGGTCGAAGGGGACCTGGCGCAGGGAGAGGTCGCGGGTGTCCAGGTGGAGGGCGTGGCCCTCGGTGCAGCAGGCCGAGGCCATCTGGTCCATGATCCCGCAGGGCACGCCCACGAAGTCGTTCTCGGCCCGGCGGCCGACGACAGCGAGTTCGGGCCCGGTGAGGCCGAGGTGGAAGAGGTCGTTGAGGGCCAGCGCTGTGACGACTTCGAGGGCGGCGGAGGAGGAGAGTCCGGCGCCCGTGGGCACGGTGGAGGTCAGCGCGATGTCCGCCCCGGTGACCGGGTGCCCGGCCTCGCGCAGCGCCCAGAGCACCCCGGCGGGGTAGGCGGCCCAGCCGTGGCCGGAGTGCGGGGCGAGTTCGTCGACGCGCAGCGGGACGACGCCCCCGGGGACATCGCAGGAGTAGAGGCGCAGGACGCCGTCGTCGCGGCGGGAGACGGCCGCGCGGGCGGTGTGCGGGAGGGCGAGCGGCAGGACGAAGCCGTCGTTGAAGTCGGTGTACTCGCCGATGAGGTTCACTCGTCCGGGTGCCGCCCAGATGCCGTCGGGCTCACCCCCGTACAGCTCGGAGAAGGTGGCGGCGGGGTCGGTCCCGGGCGCCTCGGGGGTCTCGGTCATGGGGTGGCCGTGTCCTCTCGGCGGGCGAACCGCCAGGCGTCGGCGATGATGCCGGCCAGGTCGGCGCGGGACGGCTGCCAGCCGAGGCGCTCCACGGCGGTGGCGGCGGAGGCGACGAGGACGGCCGGGTCGCCGCCGCGCCGGGGGGCGGCGGTCTCGGGGACGGGGTGGCCGGTGACCTTGCGGACGGTCTCGATGACCTCGCGGACCGAGAAGCCGTTGCCGTTGCCGAGGTTGCAGATCAGGTGCTCGCCGGGGGCGGCGGCCCGAAGGGCCAGCAGATGGGCGTCGGCGAGGTCGGCGACGTGGATGTAGTCGCGGACGCAGGTGCCGTCGGGGGTGGGGTAGTCGTCGCCGTACACGGAGATCGACTCGCGCTGCCCCAGGGCCACTTGGAGGACCAGTGGGATCAGGTGGGACTCGGGCGCGTGGCGTTCGCCGCAACTGCCGTAGGCCCCGGCCACGTTGAAGTAGCGCAGCGAGACGGCGGCCAGGCCGTGGGCCCTCGCCTCGCCGCTGATCATATGGTCGACGGCGAGTTTGGACGCGCCGTAGGGGCTGGTGGGGGCGGTGGGGTCGGTCTCGGTGATGGGGGTGGAGACCGGTTCGCCGTAGGTGGCCGCGGTGGAGGAGAAGACGAGGGTGCGCACACCGTGCTCGCGCATCGCGGAGAGCAGGGCGGTGGTGCCGCCGACGTTGTTGACCCAGTACTTCTCCGGGTCGGCGACGGATTCGCCGACCTGGGAGAAGGCGGCGAAGTGCAGGACGCCGTCGTAGGTGGGGTCCAGGTGACGGGCGGCGTCCTGGACGCGGCCCTCGATGAACACGGCGCCGGCCGGGACGCCCACGCGGAAGCCGGTGGAGAGGTCGTCCAGGACGGTCACCGTGTGCCCGGCCTCCAGCAGGTGCTGGGCGACGACGCTCCCGACGTAACCGGCACCGCCGGTGACCAGGTACTTCTTCGGGGGGTTGCTCGTGTTCCGGGGGTTGCTCACGTTCCGGGGGTTGCTCACTTGCTCGCTACCTCTCGCAGTCGCCGGGCCGCGGCTTCCGGCGGCACGTCGTTGATGAACACGCTCATGCCGGACTCGGACCCCGCGAGGAACTTCAGCTTGCCGGAGGTCCGGCGAATGGTGAAAAGCTCCAGGTGCACGGCGAAGTCCTGCCGTCCGGGGACCCCGAACGGCGCCTGGTGCCAGGCGGAGACGTACGGGGTCGGCGGCTCACCGGGTCCGAAGATCCGGTCGAAGCGCCTCAAGAGCTCCAGATAGACCTGCGGGAACTCCGTCCGCGCCTCCTCGTCCAGTTCCCGCAGGTCGGGGACGCGGCGGCGGGGGTGGAGGTGGACCTCGTAGGGCCAGTGCGCGGCGTAGGGGACGAAGGCGGTCCAGTGGCCGGTGGCGAGGACCACACGCGAGCCGTCCTTCTCCTCGCGGGCGACCACGTCGTCGAAGAGGTTGCGGCCGGTCTCCTCGCGGTGGCGGGCGGCGGAGCGGAGCATCAGCTCGGTGCGCGGGGTGACGAAGGGGTAGCCGTAGATCTGGCCATGCGGGTGACCGAGGGTGACGCCGATCTCCGCTCCCCGGTTCTCGAAGCAGAAGACCTGGGTGACCTGGTCGAGTTCGGCGAGTTCGGCGGTGCGGTCGGTCCAGGCGGCGAGGACGAGGGCGGCCTGTTCCTCGGTGAGGTCGGCGAAGGACGCGTCGTGGTCGGAGGTGAAGCAGACGACCTCGCAGCGACCGGAGTCGCCGGCGAGGGAGGGGAAGCGGTTCTCGAAGACGGCGACGTCGTAGTCGCTGTCGGGGATCTCGCCGACGCGTCCGTCGCGCGTGGGGCAGAGCGGGCAGGCGTCGGCCGGCGGGTGATAGGTGCGCGCCTGGCGGTGCGAGGCGATGGCGACCGCGTCACCGAGCAGCGGATCCCGGCGGATCTCGGACGAGGTCGAGACGGGATCCAGCGGGCGATGGTCGACGGCATCGTGGACGGCGTCGTCGGCGGAGTCGTAATAGATCAGCTCACGGCCGTCGGCGAGGGTCGTAACCGTCTTCTTCACCAGGGTCCTCCACCAGATCCTCCCAACATAATCGCACATAACAAATCACAAACAAACATACGCGTCAATGGCGAGAGGGCGGGAGGGAGTCTCGGAGCCAGAACCAGAGCGAGAGCCGGAGCCGGAGCCGGAGCGCGAGTCCTTGGCCTCGGCCCGCCTCTTCGACGTCCGGCGGACCAGGGGGGCCTGTTCGTGCGCTGCGGAGTGATCGTCACCGTCGCCGACGGCGGCCCGTCCGATGCCGGCCGGGAGAAGGCCGGGGGCGTCCACATCACCCTGTGGACGGGCCTCGCCGTGCCGGGCCTCGGCCTGTACTTCCCGGCCCGGATGAAGCCGGGCCGCCCGGCAAAGGCCCCGGCGGCCCCGAGCCGGAGCCCGCACCGGAGCCCGACGCGGGCCGACACGTCCTGGGGCGTCAGGGGCCGTATGTCACCCGCGCTGTCCGGGGATGTGCGGCCCCCGCGGCGTACCGTCGTTCCCCGCGGCCCTCTCCAGCAGTCCCGTACGGGCCGCGAGGGCGGCCGCCTCCAGGCGGGAGCCGACCCCGAGCTTCATCAGGACCCGCTGGACATGGGTGCGGGCGGTGCTCGGGGCGATGCCCATGCCGGCCGCGATCAGCCGGGTGCCCTCACCCTCGGCGACGCGCACCAGCACCTCCGCCTCGCGCGGGGTGAGCATCCGCAGTAGCCGCCGCCCCTCGTCGTCGGGCTGGGCGGCCGGGTTGAGCAGTTCGGCGAAAGCCGCCCGCAGCAGCTGCGGGGCGATGGCGCTCTCCCCCGCCCGCGCCTTGACCAGGGCCCGCTCGACGCCCTCGATGCGCTCGTCGTGCCGGACGTACCCCACGGCCCCGGCCGCGAACGCCGCGGCGATCCCGCGCGGGCTGGGCACCGGCCCGAGGACCACCACCGCCACCTGCGGGCGCTCCTGGCCGATGCGCGTGATCGGGTCGAAGACCCCGGGAGCGGCGGGCGATGCCGTACCGAACAGACAGACCTCCGGGGCCCTGCTGACCACCAGTTCCGCCGCCCCGGACGTCGGCGCCGCCGCCGCGAGCACCCGGTGCCCGCGCAGTTTCAGCGCCGAGGCGAGCGCCTCGGCGAGCAGCCGGTGATCGTCGACCACCATGAGCCGCACACCCACGCCCCTCACCCCCAAAACCCCTGTACGCCCGGCCCCCGGACTCCTGCCCCGGCAAGGTACACGCTTGCTCGACGCCGCGCGGCCCTTACGTGGGAGACGCCCCTCTGAATGCCGAATTCTGTGCCATTCACTCCTCGTTGACCTGCGTTCAGAGTTCGTTGACCGGCACTTCGCGATCGCTTCACGGGCGGAAAACGATCGGCCCCGCCGGTGAGGTGAACGACCGGCGGGGCCTGGCACTGCGAGACGCCCCCCGGGGGAGCGGGGTGATCAGCCGGTTCGGTAGGCGACGACGAGGTAGCGCTTCTCGTCGGGGTTGACGGTGCTGGGCTGGTGGACCGACCTGCCCGCCATGAACAACCGGCCCTCGGTGTAGAGGAGTTCGGCCGAGTCGACGGAGAACCGCTTCTCCGCCTCCCGGGCGGTCTCCTCGCTCGGGTTCTCCATCAGCAGGGTCTGCTCCAAGGTCTCGCCGTCGATGGAGACGACCTGGCCGCCCTTGTCGTACGGGCCCTCCTTGTAGGCGATGATGCTGGTGCCGTCCATCCGGAGCGGGGTCAGGGTGTGGCGGTCACCCGCGTCCGCCCGGCCGCCGAGGAGCTTTCCGGTGGCCAGGTCGAAGGCGACGACCTCGTTCGTGTCGCCGTACTCGCTGGTTCCGTCGTGCCTCTCGGTCGGCAGGTAGAGCCGGTTGTTGCCGACGGCCATGTGCTTGCACTGCTCGACCTCGGTGGAGCCGCAGCGTGCCGCGTACTTGTCCGCGTCGGCGGGAATGCGGACGATCAGCTTGCCGGTCGCCGCGTCGATCGAGAAGAGGTCGGAGATGCCGCTGCCGTCGCCGGCGGTGTCGCCGACGTCGGCCGCGACCACCAGCGGCTTGGTGGAGACGATGCTCGCGTAGTCGACGCCCGTGGGCATCTGGAACGACGACAGCGGCGCGCCGGTCGTCGGGTTCAGCGCCTGCACGGTGAGCTGCGGGCTCTCGGACGTACCGCACCTGCGGACCACGGCGAGGGCTTCGCCTCCCGCGTAGCCGCGGTCGTAGCAGCCGTCCGCACCGACCTTCGGCTTCCAGAGTTCGGCGCCGTCGGCCAGCTTGAAGGCCGCGCCGCCCGAGGTTCCGCCCGCGGCGACGGTGGTCCCGCTGAGCGTGACCTCGTCGAAGCGGATCGGCCTGTCACCGCCGGTGGCGGAGGTGACGCTCTTGCTCCACAGGAGCTTGCCGGCGCTCAGGTCGATCACACCGACCTGGTTGCACGACGGGTACTTGTTCTCCTTGGTCGGCTTCGTCTCCTGGAAGACGACGGCCGCCTTGTAGTCCTTGCTCATGTGCCGGGACACGGAGCAGATCTCGCCGGCCAGCGGGAAGGACCAGAGCTTGGTGCCCTTGTCGCGGTCGTAGCCGGTGACCTCGGCGATGCCGGACTTCACGTACGCCTTGTCGGTGACCCAGGAGCCCGCGACCGTGGTGATGTCGGTGACCACCGGCTCCGGGAACTGGAAGGCGACCTTGGACCTGGTGTTGGCGGGCGCCTTCTCCTCGCCACCGGCCAGAGGGCCCTCGCCGCCCTTGGCCCCGCCGGTGGCGCCGGACGAGGAGGCCTCGTCCGTGCCGCCCTTGTCGTCGCCGGCGGAGGAGTAGACGATCCCGCCGCCGACGATCAGCACCACGGCGACGGCCGCGGCGACGATGATCCGCATCTGGGTGGAGAACTTCCTTCCGCCGTCGCCGTCCGGCTGCGGGGCCCCGTACTGCGGCTGCATCGGCTGGGTCGGGTAGCCGTACCCCTGCTGGGGCATCCCGGGATGCCCGGCGGGCCCCTGCGGGTAGCCGTAACCCTGCTGCGGGGCCTGGGGGTAGCCGTAGCCGTTGGGCTGCGGCGCGGGC
The DNA here is from genome assembly GCF_055583985.1 of Streptomyces sp. NPDC104313. NCBI lineage: Bacteria > Bacillati > Actinomycetota > Actinomycetes > Kitasatosporales > Streptomycetaceae > Streptomyces > Streptomyces sp. NPDC104313. Next base: position 16,271 of record NZ_JBVJMW010000013.1, on the reverse strand, counting down.
GGGGTGGGGTAGCCGCCCGCCGACGGGGGCGGGGTGCCGTAGCCCCCGGGGGGCGCGTCCTGCGGGGTGGCGGGCTGCTGCGGCGGCTGCTTGCCGAAGGGGTCCGCGGGCGGCGGGGCCGGTCGGCCGAACCCTCCCGGCGGCGGGTCCTGCGGAGCGCCGAACCCACCTGCGGGCGCTGCCGGGGGCGTGTTCGGCGGCTCGCTGGGCGGCTGCTGCGGTGGCTGGGGCGGCTGGGTCATGGCGTGCGTACCTCGGGAGACGAGTGGGTGTGGGGGCGCGTGGGGCCGGGAAGGGCCGGCTGCGGCCGGCTGCCGCGGCGAACCGTCACTTGGTGAACACGAGCATCGTCGACTGCTCCCGCTCTTCCTTGTCGTTGGTCGCGCTCACACGCTTGCTGAAGATGTAGGAGCGGCCGTCCTCGTAGAGGACCCTGGACGAGAAGAAGCCGTTCTCGATCCGGCCGGCCGACTCCGGGTGCTGGAGCAGCGTCCTGGGAGTGCCGCCGGTCGGCGGGAGGGTCACGAGCGCGCCGGCCGCGTCGTACTTCGGCCGCATGTAGAGCAGCACGTCGCCACCCTCCATACCCAGCGGCTTCAGCACGCGTTCGGCCGGGGCGGGCGCCTCCCACTTGGGCTTGCCGGTGTTCAGGTCGAAGGCGATGACCTTGTTCGTCCGGGCGGTCCCGCTGCTGTCGTCCTCGGTCCCGATGTAGAAGGTGTTGGCGTCGGCGGCGACGCCGCCGCACCCTTCGAGCTTCTGGCCGAAGACCGCGAAGCCGCTCCCGCAGTCGGCGGTGAGCTTGTCGCCCTTGGCGGGCGCGAGCTGGGAGCGGAGCTTGCCGTTCTCGGTGAGCGCGGCGATGGAGTACTGCTTCTTCTCTTCGTGTTCGAGCCTGACGACGAGCGGGCCGACCGAGTAGACCTTGCTGATCTCCCAGCCGCGCGGCGGCTGGTAGGTCCACCGGGGCTTGCCGGTGACCGGGTCCAGCTCCTGGACCTGGTGCTGCGGGTTCTTGACGTCGTCGGTGCGGCAGGCCGCCGCGGCGATCAGCTTCGCGCCGCCGGCGAAGGCGAAGGGCTTGCAGTCGCCCTCGGGGTTGCCGAACAACTCCTTGCCGTCGCTGACGCGGTAGGCGTCGGAGTTGCCGGTGCGCCCCACGGTGACGGTGTCGCCGCTGATCGCCAGACCGATGTCCGACAGGAAGTCCCAGGTGCCGTTCTTCTTGACCGCCTTCTTCCAGCCGGGCTTGCCGGTGTTGAGGTCGATCATCTGGAGGACGGAGCAGTCGGCCTTGTCCGTGGTGCCGTTCTCCACACCGATGACGATTCTTCCGTCGGCGGTCGGGGCGTTGGGAGCAGCGCACACGTCGGCGGGGAGCGGCACGGTCCACTTCTGCTTGCCGTCGGTGACCGAGTAGCCGGAGACGCCGCGGTACATGGCCTTGGCCACCACGTCGCCGGCGAACCAGGGGCCTTCGACGGACGCGCCGCCGCGCGGCAGGTCGACGTCGTTCTTCTGGAGCCAGGCGACCTTCGCCTCGCCCGGCTTGCGCCCGGCGTTGAGGTCGTCGTTCCCCTCGCGGCCGTCGCCGCTGCCGTCTCCCTCGTCGACCGTCGGCGACTCGCCGGGGGGGCCCGGGTCGTTGCCCGGGCCGGCGACGGGCTTCTTGGGGTCGCCCCCGCCGTCGCTCACGAGGAACCAGGTGCCCGCTCCGGCGACCAGGACGACGGCGAGCGCCGCCGCGACCACGATGCCGGTCCTGTTCCTGAGGAACCCGCCCCCACCGGAACCCGGTCCGCCGGAACCCGGTCCGCCGGGGGCGCCGGGGTGCTGCTGCGCCGGGTAGCCGTAGCCGGGCTGCGGCTGCTGACCGTACGGCCCCGGGGCCTGCTGACCGTAGGGGCCGGGCTGCTGGCCGTACGGTCCGGGGGCCTGCTGGCCGTACGGGCCGGAGGCCTGCTGACCGTACGGGCCGGAGGCCTGCTGGCCGTACGGGCCGGAGGCCTGGCCGGGCTGCTGCGGGTAGCCGTAGCCGGGCCCGGGCGGGGGCTGCTGCTGCTGCGGATAGCCGTACGCCGGAGTGCCCGGCGGGGGCGTCTGCGGCGGGCCGGCCGGGGGCGCCGGGGGCTGTGCGGGGGGCGGCCCCTGGGGCGGCTGACCGGGCGGCGTCCGCGGCGGCTTGGCCAGGTCCGGCTGGTCCCGGGGCTGCTGCGGAGCTCCGTTCGGCGGCTCCTGCGGAGCTCCGAAGCCTCCCTGCGGCGGTTGCTGGCTGGGCGGCTGGCTCATATCAGCACGTCCCCCTTCGTGCGGCCCGGTGCGCGAATCGGTCTCCCCCGCATTCCCAAGAGAGTCAATTCCCCTCGGAAAGGAGCGAATCGCGCATGGCTTCCGCGGTGTCACGACAGTCGGGCGGGGCTTCTTTCTACCACCCGCCCGCCACCGGACACCGTTTTGGGCCAACCTCTGTTCCCAAGGGAGAACCGCCTTGTGATGCCCCCGTTATGCCCCGGCGGGAGGTGATGGTCAGTCACCGAAAGCGATCATCGCCGGCAGCTCCATCTCCTCCTCGTCGGTGGCCCCGGAGACATGGGTGAGCGTGAGCAGCGAGCGTCCGCCGGCGTAGAGGACGAGCGGATCGGTGAAGGTGCGCTCGGTCGCCGCGGCCGACGCCGGGTGACGCAGGACAGGCTGCGGCGCACCGCCGTCCGGCCCGAGCGCCATGATGCCGCCGCCCGCGCCCTTGGCCTTCGGGCCGGGCGGGCCGAGGTACATCAGCACCTTGCCGCCTTCCACCCGCAGCGGCATCAGGGTCTGGCCGGAGGGTGCGGCGACCTTCCACTTCTTCTTGCCGGTGCTCATGTCGAAGGCGACGACGTCGTTGGTCAACGCCCCGTCCGTATGCCGGTGCTTCGTGGCGGTGTAGAGCGTGCCCGCGTCGGCGGCCACGCCGACGCAGGTGTCGAGGTTCGCGCCCACGTCCCGCCGCATGCCGGTGCACCGGGCCTCGGGGACGTCGTCGCCGGGGACGGGTCGGGAGCGGAAGGTTCCGTCGGCGTTCAGGACCACGGTCGCCCACTCGGCCTCCACCACCCCGCCCTTGCGCAGCGAGATCACCGGCGGGTCGACGGAGTGGAACGCGTCGATCAGCCAGCCCTTCTCGGGCTTGTACGTCCACACGGTCCGGCCGGTGACCGGGTCGATGCGCCGTACTTCCTCGACGGCCTCGCTCGCCCCGGCCTCGTCGGCCGGCCGCTCGCGGCAGCCGACAGCGGCGAGCAGGACGGCTCCGCCGGCGAGACCGTACGACTGGCAGGGGCCGGGCAGTTCGTCCCACAGGTGCTTGCCGTCACTGACCCGATAGGCATCGGTACGGCCGACGCGCCCGATCGTCAGGACGTCGCCGCTGATCGCCATGACGATGTTCGCGAGCCCGTCCTGCGTCGGCGCGCGTTCGAAGGTCGCGGACCAGCCCGCCTCACCGGTGGCCAGATCGATCATCTGGAGCTTGTCGCAGACCGAATCCTCCGTGGAGGTGTCGGTCATGAGCCCGATGACGATCTTCCCGTCCGCGGTCGGCAGGGTGGGTGCCGCGCAGACGTCCGAGGGCAGGCGCAGGCTCCACTTCCGCGATCCGTCCTGGAGGGAATAGCCGGACGCCGTGCGGTACATGGCCTTGGCCACGATGCCGCCGGCGGTCCAGGGGCCGAGGGCGGAGGCGCCGCCCCCCGGCAGGTCCACGCCGTTCTTCTGGACCCAGCGGACCTTGGCCTCGCCGTCCTTGCGGCCCTGGTTGAGCTGCTCGGCGCCCGGGGCCGGCTTCGCCGTCGGGCCCGGGTCGGCGCCGGGCTGTTCCGGTGCGGAGCTCCCCGCCGCGGCGGGCTTCTCGTCGTCGGAGCCGTCACCGCTCACCGCGAACCAGACGCCCGTCCCGATGACGAGGACCCCGGCGAGCGCGGCGGCGACGATCCCAGCGGCCCGGCCCCGCGAGCGCCCGCCGCCTCCGGGCCCGCCGGACGGCGAGGAGGGCGAGGGCACCTGGTGGCCGTACGGAACGGTGGGCTGCTGGTGCCGGGGCGGCACGGGTGCTCCGTACCCACCGGGCTGCGGCGGCACGGGGGGACCGTACCCACCGGGCTGCGGCGGCACGGGTGCTCCGTACCCACCGGGCTGCGGTTCGAACGGGGCGCCGAAGCCCGCCTGCTCCCCCGGCCCGCCCTGCGGCGGTTGCTGCGGCTGCTGCTGCGGCTGCTGCTGCGGCATCAGTGTGTGGTCCCCCTCCGAACGTACGGTCCCTGCCGCCCCGTTCTACCACCTGCCGCACCGGCCTCCGTCAGGCGGCCTCGGCCAGCTCCAGCCAGCGCATCTCCAACTCGTCGCGCTCGGTGACGAGTTCGCGCAGTTCGGCGTCGAGCCCCGCGACCTTCTCGAAGTCGGTGGCGTTGTCCGCGATCTGCTTGTGCAGCGCGGTCTCCCGGGTGGAGAGCTTGTCGAGCTGCCGCTCGACCTTCTGCAGTTCCTTCTTCGCGGCGCGGGCCTCCTGCGCCGAGACGGCCGGGGCCGCGGCGGACACGGTGGCCGTACGGGGCGCGGCAGCGGCGGAGGGGGTGGACTCCTCCTCCATCCTCTGCCGGCGCTCCAGGTACTCGTCGATCCCGCGCGGGAGCATCCGCAGGGCGCGGTCACCGAGGAGCGCCATGACCCGGTCGGTGGTCCGCTCGATGAAGAACCGGTCGTGGGAGATCACGATCATCGACCCGGGCCAGCTGTCGAGGAGGTCCTCCAGCTGGGTCAGGGTCTCGATGTCGAGGTCGTTGGTGGGCTCGTCGAGGAAGAGGACGTTCGGCTCGTCCATCAGCAGGCGCAGGATCTGGAGCCGGCGGCGCTCACCGCCGGAGAGGTCGCCGACGGGCGTCCACTGCTTCTCCTTGGTGAAGCCGAACTGCTCGCAGAGCTGACCGGCGGTCATCTCGCGGCCCTTGCCGAGGTCGACCCGGTCGCGCACCTGCTGGACGGCCTCCAGGACCCGGAGGTTCGGGTTGAGCTCGGTGACCTCCTGGGAGAGGTAGGCGAGCTTGACGGTCTTGCCGACGACGATCTTCCCGGCGGCGGGCTGCTCCTCGCCCTGGGTGCGGCAGGCCTCGGCGAGCGCGCGCAGCAGCGAGGTCTTGCCCGCGCCGTTGACGCCGACCAGACCGATACGGTCGCCGGGACCGAGCTGCCAGGTGAGGTGGGTGAGGAGGGTCTTGGGCCCGGCCTGGACGGTCACGTCCTCCAGGTCGAACACGGTCTTGCCGAGACGGGCGTTGGCGAACTTCATCAGCTCGCTGGTGTCGCGCGGCGGCGGCACGTCGGCGATGAGTTCGTTGGCGGCCTCGATGCGGTAGCGCGGCTTGGAGGTACGGGCGGGGGCGCCGCGGCGCAGCCAGGCCAGCTCCTTGCGCATGAGGTTCTGCCGCTTGGACTCCTCGGTGGCGGCGATGCGCTCCCGCTCGGCGCGGGAGAACACGTAGTCGCTGTAGCCGCCCTCGTACTCGTGGACGGTGCCGCGCTGGACGTCCCACATGCGGGTGCAGACCTGGTCGAGGAACCACCGGTCGTGGGTGACGCAGACGAGGGCGGAGCGCCGGGTCCGCAGGTGGCCGGCCAGCCAGGAGATGCCCTCGACGTCGAGGTGGTTGGTGGGCTCGTCGAGGACGATCAGGTCCTGCTCGTCGATGAGGAGCTTGGCCAGCGCGATACGGCGGCGCTCGCCACCGGAGAGCGGGGCGATGACGGTGTCGAGCCCGTGCTCGAAGCCGGGGAGGGCGAGGCCGCCGAAGAGCCCGGTGAGCACGTCGCGGATCTTGGCGCTGCCCGCCCACTCGTGGTCGGCGAGATCGCCGATGACCTCCTGGCGGATGGTCTTCGTCGGGTCCAGGGAGTCGTGCTGGGTCAGGACGCCCAGACGCAGCCCGCCGTTGTGGGTGACACGGCCGGTGTCCGCGTCCTCCAGCTTGGCGAGCATCCGGATGAGAGTGGTCTTGCCGTCGCCGTTGCGGCCCACAACACCGATCCGGTCGCCCTCGGACACCCCGAGGGATACGCCGTCGAGCAGGGCACGGGTGCCGTACACCTTGCTGACCTGCTCGACATTGACCAGATTGACGGCCATTTCACTCCTGCCTGGGGGGTTGATCGACCTTCCCAGGGTACGGCGCGGCGGAGGGGGTCCGGTCGTGCGGCCTCGACAACGGGAGAGTGCGATACAGCTTCCTGTACGTACAGGATCACGTACAGAGGATGTGCCATGCGGACGATGACGTACACCGAGTCCCGCGCCAAGTACGCCGAGACCCTGAGCTCGGTCGTGGACGACCGCGAGGAGGTCGTGGTCACGCGCGCCGGGCATGAGCCCGTGGTGATAGTGGCGCTCGATGAATACGAGTCCCTCAAGGAGACCGCGTACCAGCTCCGGAGCCCGGAGAACGCCCGTCGACTGCTCTCCTCGATCGACCGCCTGGAGAGCGGCGGCGGCACGGTGCGGGAGCTCGCGGAGTGAAGTTCGTATGGGACCAGTCGTCCTGGGACGACTACGTCTGGTGGCAGAACCAGGATCGCAAGATCCTCAAGAGGATCAACACCCTGCTCCAGGACATCGCCCGGAACGGCAACGAGGGAATGGGCAAGCCGGAGCCCCTGAAACACGGCTCCCAGGGGTACTGGTCGCGTCGCATCACCGACGAGCACCGGCTCATCCACAAGGTGGTCGACGACGAGGTCCGCGTCGCCGCCTGCCGCTATCACCACGGCCGCTGAATCACTACGGCCGCCGGCCCCCGGCCCGTACGCCGGTCCCCCGCCCCGCCCGCTCCACCAGCGAGCAGACGGAGTCCTCGGAGCCTGGGGAGGCGGGGCCCGGCAGCGCGGCCGTACTCAGATCCGGGGTGAGTACGCGGAGGGCGGGAGGGACAAGGGGGAGGTCAGATCGCCTTCGCGCCCGGCGCGGGCGACATCGCCGTGCGCGCCTCCCGGCACGTTCCTGAGGCCGTCAGCGCGTCGGCCACCTTGCGGGCCGCCGACCCGTCCTCCACCAGGAACGCCGTGGTCGGGCCGGAGCCGGAGACCAGGGCGGCCAAGGCCCCCGCCTCCGTGCCGGCCGCCAGGGTCCGTGCGAGGGAGGGGCGCAGGGAGAGCGCGGCGGGCTGGAGGTCGTTGCTCAGGGCCTTCGCGAGCGCGCCGGAGTCGCCGGAGCGCAGGGCGGCGAGGAGGGCGGGGGACGCGGTCGGCTCCGGGACCTCGGTGCCGGCCGTGAGACGGTCGAACTCCCCGTACACCGCGGGCGTGGAGAGGCCGCCGTCCGCCACCGCGAAGACCCAGTGGAAGGTTCCGCCGACCTCGATCGGGGTCAGCTTCTCGCCGCGTCCGGTGCCGAGCGCGGCCCCGCCGACCAGGCTGAACGGCACGTCGCTGCCCAGCTCCGCGCAGATGGCCAGGAGTTCGTCGCGGCTCGCGCCGGTCCCCCACAGGGCGTCGCAGGCGACGAGGGCGGCGGCCCCGTCGGCGCTGCCGCCCGCCATGCCGCCCGCGACCGGGATGTCCTTGGCGATGTGCAGGTGGACAGCGGGTGTGATGCCGTACCGCTCGGCCAGTGCGAGGGCGGCGCGGGCGGCGAGGTTGGTGGTGTCCAGCGGGACCTGGGCGGCGTCCGGGCCCGAGCAGGTGATGCGCAGCTCGTCGGCGGGGACCGCCGTGACCTCGTCGTAGAGGCCGACGGCGAGGAAGACGTTGGCCAGGTCGTGGAAACCGTCGGGGCGGGCCGCGCCCACGGCGAGCCGGACGTTGACCTTGGCGGGGACGCGGACGGTGACAGCCGTGCTCACAGGGCCGCCTCCGGCTTGTTCTCCGCGATCGCCGCGAACTCCTCCACCGTCAGCGCCTCGCCGCGCGCCTGCGGGGAGATCCCGGCGGCGACGAGCGCCGCCTCGGCGGCGGGCGCGGAGCCGGCCCAGCCGGAGAGCGCGGCACGCAGGGTCTTGCGGCGCTGGGCGAAGGCGGCGTCCACCACGGCGAAGACCTCGGCGCGGCTCGCGGTGGTGGCGATGGGCTCGGTGCGCCGGACCAGGGAGACGAGCCCGGAGTCGACGTTCGGGGCGGGCCAGAAGACGGTGCGGCCGATGGACCCGGCGCGCTTGACGTCCGCGTACCAGTTGGCCTTCACCGACGGCACACCGTAGACCTTGTTGCCGGGGCGGGCGGCCAGCCGGTCGGCGACCTCGGCCTGGACCATGACGAGGGTCCGCTCGATGCTGGGGAAGCGCTCCAGCATGGTCAGCAGGACGGGTACGGCCACGTTGTACGGGAGGTTCGCGACGAGCGCGGTCGGGGCCGCGCCCGGCAACTCGGTGACCAGCATCGCGTCGGAGTGGACCAGCGTGAAGCGGTCGGCGCGCTCCGGCATCCGGGCCTGGACCGTGGCGGGCAGCGCGGCGGCGAGCACGTCGTCGATCTCGACCGCGACGACGCGGTCCGCCGCCTCCAGCAGTGCCAGGGTCAGCGAGCCGAGTCCGGGGCCGACCTCGACGACGGTGTCGTCCGGGCGGACCTCGGCCGTGCGCACGATGCGGCGGACGGTGTTGGCGTCGATGACGAAGTTCTGACCGCGCTGCTTGGTGGGGCGTACGCCCAGCTTCGCGGCCAGGTCGCGGATGTCTGCGGGGCCCAGGAGGGCGTCGGGCTCTGTGCTGCTCACCCGGTAAGCCTACGGCCGCAGTGGGGCCACGGACTCGCCCCCCGCTGCACGTACAGCTTCTTCGCCCGGTGCGTCTGCTCGGCGGCGGGTGCGTCCTGGGGGCGGCCACTGCCGCCGAGGGACTGCCAGGTCCGGGTGTCGAACTGGTACAGCCCGCCGTAGGTGCCGCTCGCGTCCACCGCGCCGGGACGGCCGCCGGACTCGCAGGCGGCGAGCGCGGACCAGTTCAGCCCGTCCGCCCCGGCGACCGGGCCGGGACGCGGCCGGGTGCCGGTGCGCACGACGCGGCTCACCGGCCGGTGGACCAGTTCCTCGGCGGTCCTACGCGGTTTCTGCCGGACGCCGTTGACGGTCCGGACGGCGTACGTGACCCGGCGCACCCCGTTGTGGCCGGCCCGCTCGATGACCTCGGCGCCCCGGAACAGCTCGGGGTCCTCGCTCCGTTCGACGTCGTACGGGACGGTCTCCTCGTGCACCTCGTGGGTGTCGGTGATCCGCATGACGGAGATCGTCTGGCCGTCGCGCGGGAAGCTCCCGGGGGCGACGGAGGTGGTGTCGTGGGCGCCCAGGGTGATGCCCGCCTCGGCGAGGGCGTCGCGGACGGTGGCGGCGTTGGTCCGCAGGGCGCGTTCCTGGCCGTCGGCCATGAAGGTCACGGCGCGTTCGGTGCGGACGGTGAGGGTCAGGCCGGTGCGGGCGATCCGTGCGGAGCGGGAGGCGGAGAGGCACGCTCCCTCGGCCCGGATCCCGAGGGCGCGCAGGGCCCCCGCCACGGTGTCGGCGGTCGTCCAGACCTGGCGGCGGACGCCGTCGAGGGTGAGGGTGATCGGCCGCCCGTGGCGGACGACGACCTCGTCGCCGTGGCCGAGGCCGGTGCCGGGGGCCGGGGCGACGACGTCGTGCGCGCCGACGGTGACGCCTTCCTCCGCCAGGAGCCCCGTGACGTCGTCGGCGAAGGTGTGCAGGGTCCGGGGTGTGCCGTCGACGCTCAGGCGGACGGCCTTGTCATGGGCGAGGAACGCGGTGGTGCCGCCGGCCAGGAAGGCGACGACGAGAGCCTTCGGGACGAGGCGCCGCAGGCTCTCGGGGTGCGCGACGAGCGCCCGGCGCCGCTTGGCGGCCCGTCGGGCGTCGGCCCGGGTGGGGCCCTGCCGGGGCACCACGGGCGGCGGCCCGGCGTGCGGGGTGCCGACCGCCGTCGGAGCGTGGGCGGGCCGGCCTTCCGCGCGGAGCCCGTCGGCCACGGCCGGCTGCTCGTGGAACGCTCCGGGGAGCGCCACCGGCAGCGGGGCGGCGTACGGGGACGGGGACGGGGCGGCCGGGAACGCGCACGGGACCGGGGAGGGAGGAGGCGGCGCCACCGCCGTACGCCGTCCGCCGCGCGCCGCCCGGTGACTGCCCTGCGAAGTGCTCACGCCGCTCCCGAAGATCCGCCCGCTGTCGCCCCGTCGTGCGCGGGGACGATAGCGGAGCTCCGGTGACTCTCCAAAGCGACACAGCTGCACAGCGTGGACGCGAAGCCCCGGCGCCGACGGCCGAAGAAGGCCCGGCCGGCGGTCAGAAATCAAACGCGCGCGCGGTGTTGTCGTAGATCGCGGCGGCCAGCACGTCCTCGTCCAGACCCTTCACCTCGGCCATGGCGCGGAGCGTGACCGGAATGAGGTACGGCGCGTTGGGCCGTCCGCGGTACGGGGCGGGGGTGAGGAAAGGGGCGTCCGTCTCGACGAGGACCAGCTCGGTCGGGGCGACGGCCAGGGCGTCCCGCAGCGGCTGGGCGTTCTTGAAGGTCACGTTGCCCGCGAAGGACATGAAGTACCCGGCCCGCGCGCAGATCCGGGCCATGTCGGCGTCGCCGGAGTAGCAGTGGAACACGGTCCGCTCCGGCGCGCCCGCGTCGAGCAGGACCCGCAGGACGTCCTCGTGCGCGTCGCGGTCGTGGATGACCAGGGCCTTGCCGTGCCGCTTGGCGATCTCGATGTGGGCCCGGAAGGACTCCTCCTGGGCGGCGACGCCCTCGGGTCCGGTGCGGAAGAAGTCCAGGCCCGTCTCGCCCACCCCGCGCACGTGGTCGAGGGCGGCCAGCGCGTCGATCTCCGCCAGTGCCTCGTCCAGCGCCGCCCTGCCGCCGGGCTCCCTCGCCCCCTGCCGCGCGGTGCCGCCGGTGCCCTCGACGTACCCGTGGACGATGCGCGGGGCCTCGTTGGGGTGCAGGGCGACCGAGGCGTGGACGGCGGGGTGGGCGGCCGCGGTGTCGGCGGCCCAGCGGGAGCCGGCCACGTCGCAGCCGACCTGGACGACGGCGCTCACGTTGACCGCGGCGGCCCGGGCGAGGGCCTCCTCGACGGTGGTGTCCTGCATGTCCAGGTGGGTGTGGGAGTCGGCGACCGGAACCCGCAGGGGCTCGGGCAGCGGCGGGGCTTCGGTACGGCTCATGCCGACGATCGTACGAGGGCCCCACCCTCGTACGATCGTCGGCTGCGGAAGCCACCCGGGTACGTCATCCGCGTCGGAGGGCCCACCCCATCCGCGCCGAAGGATCACGTCACCCGCAGTGGTCGGTCGGTGCCGGCCGCGGTCGTCGGTCCATGTCACCCGCGGTGGCTGATCGGTGTCACACCTTGGTGGCAGGAGCGGCTCATCCGCGGTGGCCGGTCGGTGTCACCTGCGGTGGAAGGGGTGGAGCAGGTCGGACAGCCGCCAGTGACGGTCCGGGCCGGCGGCGGCCGGCACCGTGCGGTCCTTCGCGGCGGTCGCCGCGGCGCGCGGCGTCGGCTGCTTGCGCATGAGGTTCTGGTAGCCGGCGACCCGCCCCGAGCGCATGATGCGCACCACGTGTCCGCCGCAGTTCGTGCAGGTGGGCGTGGAGAGCGGGGACGGCACGCGCTCGCCGTCCGCCGTGTAGACGACGAAGGCGTGACCGTGGACGTCGACATGGTGCTCTATCTCGTAGGACTGCTCCCAGCCGTACCCGCACTTCATGCAGGCGAAGGCATACGCCTCATGGACAGTGGTGGCTGCGATCTCGCTCATGCCTGCTCCTCTTGGCCGCGGGTCACGCGCTCCGGGGACGGTCCGCCCGCCCGAGGTTTTTCGAGCAGGAGTCCCGTCCCTTCAAGTGGACACCTGCACCCGTACGGACGCACCAGCTCAAGCCCAATGTTGGTGCGTTCTTGGCCTCCTTTGGCCGCTCTTTGCCGACGCATGGCATTGGACTGGACCAAGGGAGGGCAGCGCGTGACCACCGGGCTACCGAGCGCCCCCGAGTGCGCCGTGTGCCGTTGTGAACGCGCCCGCGCACCACCCTCGCCCGCCCGTCTCTCTTCCTTGCATTCCCGGGCTTTCCCCCACCCGCACCCCATGAATTCACTATTCAATTGAAATCGCGATTTACCCGGATGTCGCACGCCGATTTGCGGCGCCCTCATTTCTCCTTTTCACTCATTACGTCCACCCCATTTCCCACAGAACGGGGAACACCCCATGTTCACCACGGACACCACTGCCACCGACGTCGAGCTGGACCTCGACGTCGCCCTCAACCCGGGCGAGGTCGAGGGTCGGTACCGCGACTCCCGCGAGTGCGCCTACCTCGCGCTTCTCGCGGGCGGCGGCGCACTGCTGCTCTCGCCCCCGACCCCGCGCCCGAAGAAGGGCTAGTCGCCGGCACATGGACCAGACACATGCTTCGTCGCCCCTGGCGGGCGCCGTGCATGACCTGGCAACAGAGGTGGTCCTCGCTCTTCGGAGCGGGGACCACCTCGCCACGGTGTGCGGCGCGGCGGGAATCGACGAGGAGAATCGGACCGGAATCGCGGCGGCACGGGTCATCGGGGCCGACCTGCTGCTGCCCAGTGTTCTGTACGGACGTCATCCGCATCCGGGTGACGTCGCCGTGCTCGACCGGGCGGTGCGGGAGTTCCCGCCCAAGCCCGACGCTCCGGCCGCCACGGCCTGGAGCCACTGGCACATGATCTCCACGCTCCAGCGGATGGCGCCCTCTCCACCGGGGGCGGTCGCTCCCGCGGCGTACGCGGAGCCCGACGCCGCCTGGCTGGAGGAGGCGCCCTGGCAGGCGTTCACCCACCAGCTCTCGGTCCTCGCGCCGCTGGCCGTCCCGGCCGCCCCCTCGGCCGTGCGGCGCGCCGCGGCGAACCGGGCGGTCGACCTGTCGCGCGGCTTCGTCCGCGCGGTCCGACGCCGCGACTGGCTCCAGGCGGCGGGCGCGGGCCGCTGGCTTACGGCCATCGGCGGCGAACCGGCGACACTGGGCCTGGAACGCGGCCTGGACTTCGTCGAGCTGATGGGCGGCCACGACCCCCGGGTCACCCTCCATGTGCGGGCCGCCCGGCTGATGGCCGAGGCGAGGGCACGGTGACCACGACCGCGACCGAGGGCCCCTCCCAGGACCGCCCGGCCGTGGCCCCGCGGGGACGCCCGGGCCCGGGGCCCGGGGGCGCGGCCCGCCGGGAGCACCCGGTCCCCGGCGCCGCGCTCGCGGTCCTCCCCGGGGTCCTGCGCGAATCCCTCGCCTGGATCGACGCGCACCGGGCGGACTTCACGCTCCCCGACGACGTCCTGGAACCCCACACCCAGGTCAACGCCACGCTGAAGCCACTGGGCGAACTGGCCCAGCTCGGCTCCACGATCCGCCGCGCCACCACCCCCGGCACCCCGGAACACGAGCTGGCCGGGGACCTCGTCGCCCACGCCTGGGAGCAGGTGGCGGCGGGCGAGCTGCTCCTGGAGCTGCTGCGCGCCGAGCCGTTCGCCGCGTACCCGTACGAGATCTACGCCGCCTTCGCCGGGTACGGGCTGCGCCACGAGCGCTTCGAGGCCCTGGCCCGCCCGCTCACCGCGACCCGCGCCTGGGCCCACACCGAGCAGCACGCCAACCGGCAGCTGGGCCTGGTCAACTCCGAGCGGCGGGTCGGAGTGGTGGCGCACACCGACGCGGGCGCGGTCCTGTCCCGGACCTGGCTCGGCGGACTGCCGGAGCCGTGGATGTTCGAGGGCCCCTCCGGATACGCGCTCACCCACACCGTCTTCCATCTCACCGACTGGGGCCGGATGCCCGACCGGGTGCCCGCGAAGATCGACGGCTATCTGCGGACCTGGCTGCCGGCGTGGGCCGACGGCTGCGTGGAGAGCGGTCAGTGGGACCTCACCGGCGAGCTGCTGGCGGTGGCCGCGTCGCTGCCGGGGCCCGCGCCGACAGCCCTGCTGGACGCGGTGTGGCCGGTGCTCGCCGGCGTACAGCATCCGACCGGCTGCGTCCCGGAGACCGGTGTGCCGGTCGAGGACCCCGCGCCGGACCCGTACCCCTTCATCGACTGCTACCACTCCACGCTCGTGACGGCGTTCGCCGCGGCCCTGTCCCTGAGGTCGCCGCGGTCGCCGGGGCAGACGGACAGGACCGGCGAGGCCGTGCCCCGCCGGGAAAGGCGGACCGCATGAGCAGCGGCATCCAGCAGATCCACGACGTGGGGGCGAAGGCCCTGGGCTGGCTGTACGAACACCGGGAGGGGTTCCGGCTGGAGACCGACCCGTCGCCGGAGGCGGGGATGCTGGACCGGTTCAAGCCGCTGGGCGAACTGGCGCTGATCGGCAAGGTCATCTTCCGCGAGGGCGTGGCCGGCTCGCAGCAGTCCTCCCTCGCCCACAAGCTGCTGGACCACGCCTGGCACGAGGTGCTGGACTCCGGGGCCCGGCTGGTGGAGGGCCAGCGGCGCGAACCGCTCTCGCCGGTGCCGCTGGAGGTGTACGTACCGTTCCGGGAGCTGGGCTACCGGCAGCCGGACCTGGAGTCCGCGATCCGGCTCAACCACCGGCTGGCCAGCTGGGCGGCGCTGGAGGTGCTGCCGGTGCGGCGGCTCGGCCTGAGTGCGATCGAGCGGCGCTTCGGGGTGGAGCCGAGCATCCCGGAGACGGCGGCGCTGGCCCACACCTGGCTGGCGCGGCGGGCCGAACCGTGGACGGTCGAGGGCCATATCGGCTACGACATCACGCACACGGTGTTCCACCTCACCGACTGGGGCGAGAAACCGGCCGGGCTGCCCACCGACATCGCGGAGTACCTGGCGCTGTGGCTGCCGGTCTGGCTGGACGACTGGCTGGACCTCGAACGCTGGGACCTGCTGGGCGAGCTGCTGGTGGTCGACGCGTGCCTCCCCGAACCGACGCTGGACCCGGCGGCCTGGCAGGGTTTCGCACAGGCCCAGCAGCCGGACGGGGCGATGCCGGTGGTCGGCGGGATGCCGGACGGGGACGAGGAGTCGGTGTTCGACCTCGTCTACCACCCGACGCTGGTCGCCGCGTTCGCCTCTGCGCTCGCGATGTCCCGGGCCCTGTCCGACCTCAGCGCGGCCCCGGCCCCGGCATGACCGAGCTGACGGCGGCCCCGGCGACCGCCCCCGGCCCCTCGGCCACCGCACGCCTCCTGGCCGAGGCCGCCCGGACGGTCGACGCCCCGGACCTGGTCCTCGCGGTCAGCCGGAACGGGGTGCGCACGGTCCACACCGGCGGGAGCGCGGAGCCCGGCCCGGTCCCCCGCGAGCTGATGGGCTACGAGCTGGGCTCGGCGTCGAAGCCGTACGCGGGGCTGCTGCTGGCCCGGCTGGTCGCACAGGGCCGGGTGCGGTACACGGACCGGGCGGCGGACCTGCTGGCCCCGGGCCTCCCGGTGCACCCGGCGGTGCGCCGGATCACCCTGCGCCATCTGCTCACCCACACCTCGGGGCTGCCGGGACTGCCCGCCGACTTCTACCCACAGGCGGTGCCCCGCTGGTCGACCGACCCGTACGGCGGCTATCCGGCCGACCGGGTGGTCCGGGCCTTCCTCCGGGCCCGCCCGCGCCACCGGCCCGGGACCCGCTGGCACTACTCGAACTTCGCCGTCTCGGTCCTCGGCCACACCCTGGCGGCGGCCACCGGCACACCGTGGGAGGTGCTGCTGCACCAGCGGGTGCTGGCCCCGCTGCACCTGGACGCCACCCGGGTGCGCCCGGGCCCGGAGGGCACGGAGGCGGTCGGCCACCGCCGCGACGGGACGCCGGTGCCCGCACTGGACACCGGGGGCTTCACGGCGGCGGGCGCGGTCCGGGCGACCCCGCTGGACCTGCTGACCTTCCTGGAGGCGCACGTGGGCGGGCCCGGACCGACCGACCCCACGCTGGCCGCGGCCCTGACGGAGGTCCGGCGTCCCCTGCTGCGACGCGGCTGGCGGCACGCGCACACCCACACGCTCACGTGGTTCCACCACCCGTCCCCGTACGGTCCGGTCCTCTTCCACGCCGGCGCGACGCTCGGCCAGCAGGCGTTCCTCGGCTTCCGCCCGGACACGGGCCTGGCGGTGGCGGCGACAGCGACCCGGCGGGTGCACCGGGCGGACACGTTCGTAGCGGCGGCGTACGGCCTGCTGACGGAAACCCCGTAAGCACCGCCGTACGCACTAGACGAGTCATTCCGAATGATCAGTGGTCGTAGGCGATCAGCGATCGTGTGACCGGTTGGCGGGTCTTGTGGTTGTGCCAGATCGCGGCGG
>NZ_JBVJMW010000012.1:0-247820 GCF_055583985.1 Streptomyces sp. NPDC104313 | reverse complement strand
GGGACCCTGTGGGAGAGTAGGACGCCGCCGAACAATTTTTCCGGGAAAGCCCCGTGCCATTGGCACGGGGCTTTTCTGCGTTTCAGTACCTTTGGTCTTGGCCGGCCTTGACCGTCTTGACCTTTCGGTTTTGTTCCTTGTTCTTCTTGTATCGCCCGACACTCGTCTACGTCGGGCTGACCAGGCGGGTGTCGTAGGCCAGGATGACTGCCTGGACGCGGTCCCTCGCGCCGGTCTTGGCGAGGATGCGGGTCACGTGCGTCTTCACGGTGGACTCGGCGAGATGGAGACGGGCGGCTATCTCCGTGTTCGACCAGCCCTGTCCGATCACGGTGAGGATCTCCCGTTCCCGTTCCGTCAGTGTGGTGAGGCGCGGGTCCGACGCCGCGGGCGTGCCCGGCACTGCCGGGAGGTGGTGCACGTAGGCGTCGAGGAGACGACGCGTCAGGGTCGGGGCGACCACCGCGTCGCCCGGGGCCACGGCGCGGAGGCTGGCGAGGAGTTCTTCGGGCAGGGCGTCCTTGACCAGGAAGCCGCTGGCGCCGGCGCGCAGGCCGTCGTAGGCGTATTCGTCGAGGTCGAACGTCGTGACGATCAGGATGCGGGCGCGGGCGCCCGAGGCGATGATGCGCCGGGTCGCCTCGATGCCGTCGAGGCCGGGCATACGGATGTCCATCAGCACGACGTCCGGGTGGTGGCGGGCGACCAGGTGGACGGCCTCGTTGCCGTTGCCGGCCTCGCCGACGACCGTCATGTCGTCCTGGCTCTCCAGCAGCATGCGGAAGCCGAAGCGCTGCATCGGCTGGTCATCGGCGATGAGCACGGTTGTCACTGGTGCGTGTCCTCCAGGGCTGTGACCGAGATACGCCTCAAAGGGGGATTCGGGTCGGGGTGATCCTGAAGCCCTGAGCTCCGGTCGCCCGTCATCCATTCGGCTGTCGATCGATCGCGAGGACCGCGTATCCGCGGTTCAGGCGGCTGATCACCGCGCATGAGCCGCATCTGTTCTTCTCTCCGATTCGCGCTGAGTTGGAGAGGGGCGGCCGATGCCACGGACTGCGAGCTGAGCATGTGCTGGTTCTGCCGTCGATGCCGAAATCGTACCGGCGTAGGGGATGATTCCCGGCGCTGGAGAACGCCCCGGAGATGGTGGTGGACTCTTCGTGATGAACCAACTGGTGACGCCCTTCACGGGAGCGGGCCTGTGCGCGCCAGAGATCCGGCCGCGAGGGGTCGGTTTCCAACACCGAGGCCTGGGGGAGTGTTTCGCAGCGCTGCCGTGGGAACGGGGTTCGTGACGGTTGGCGTGAGCCCTCGCCGTATTTCAGCGGGATACCCGCGCTGTTCTGCCGGCGGCAGAGCACCGGCCGGACCGGCTCGACGATCACTACAGTCCCATCTCATGACGACGATGACGACGCGCACAGTCGAGTATCCGGCCGACGGTCTGACGATGATCGGGCACCTCGCGCTCCCTGCCGGTGCCGACCGCCGGCCCGCGGTGCTGCTCGGCCCGGAGGGCATGGGGCTCAGCGACGTCGAGCGCCGCCGGGCCGACGCTCTCGCCGAACTGGGATATGTAGCGCTGGCCTTCGACCTTCACGGCGGGCGTTATTTGGGCGACCCGGAGGAGATGCTGGCCCGTTGCCTGCCGCTGCTCGCTGATCCCGACCGGATGCGGGGCATCGGCCATGCGGCGCTCGACGTGTTGCGTACCGAACCGCGGACCGACCCCGACCGGATCGCCGCCGTCGGCTACGGGACCGGGGGCGCCGTCGGGCTGGAACTCGGGCGCGGCGGCGTCAGCCTGCGGGCGATCGGGACAGTCAACGCGACTACCACGGGCCGACCGGGCGAGTCAGCACGCATTCGCTGCCCGGTGTGGGCCGGGGTCGGGTCGGAAGACCCGATCATGCCGCCCGCGCAACGGGACGCGTTCACCGCTGAGATGCAGGCCGCGGGCGTCGACTGGCGCCTCACGGTCTACGGCGGCGCCTTGCACGCCTTCCACCACCCGCCGGTCGACCACCCCGTGCTCCCCGGCGTCGGCTACCACCCACGGCACGCGCGGCGAGCCTGGCGCGACGTCGTCGCCCTGCTCGCCGAGTGCCTGCCCATCACGGAGTGATCTGGGGCATGACCCAGGTGAGCATGCCGGCGCCGGGCACTGACAGTCCCCTCCCCTCAAGTCCGCACAGGGGAACCGCACTCGGGCGGAGGCGTATGTCGATCGAACTGGCGGCCGAACTCGGGAGTGGGGGCGTGCTGCGTGTGCCGCGCGCCCGGATGGTGCCCCTGTCCGCCTCGCCCGCGTCGTACACCGCGCTGGTTGGGCGGTACCTCACCCGTGCGGGCATCGGGAAGTCATCCGCACGGATCTGCCGGAACTCGCCAACGACATGGGGGTGGATGCTCGTCGGCGAACCCGCGCCGACCGGACCCGCCCGCCGGGGCGTAGAGCCGCCCGTCTTCCCCGTCGCCGCGATCGACCATCCGGCACTGCCGGAGGTCTTGGCCGAGCCGGCGGCGGCGCGGGCGGGCGGCGGGCGGAATGGACGCCGACACCGTTGACCGGGAGCTGTCCATCGCGCGCAGGGCGATCGGTTGGTGGCAGCGCCAGGGCTGGGTCGAAGACGATCCCACGATCGGCACCGCCCAGCTGCTGTCTCGCTCACACCCCCTCCAGGGGAAGGCGGAGGTGTACCCGCCATCCGGTGTGTTCCGGCAGCGGTCCCGCTTCGAGGGTGCCGTCGTACAGTGCGGCGCGTTCCCGCATGCCCATGATGCCCTGGGCCGGCAGCGGTGTTTCCTCGGTGCCCGGGGCCGGGCCGGTTCCGGCACCGGTGTCGGTGATGCGGGCGTCCAGGTGCGTGGGCGTGTACGTGAGGGTGACCGTCGCGGACAGAGGCTCCAGGCGCGGCTCTTGCGGGGGTTGCCGGTCCATGGCGGGTGGGGCGGCGTGCTTGAGGGTATTGGTCAGGGCTTCCTGAATCACCCGGTACACGGTGAGCTGGCGGCCCGCGGTGAGTGACTGGGTGCGGGGTTCGCCGTGGAGTTCCAGGTGGACGGGCAGTCCCGCCCGGCGTACGCGTTCGATGAGGGGGGCCAGTTCGTCGAGTGTCGGCTGCGGGGTGCGTTCGGCCTCGGGGCGGTCGTCGCGCAGGACGCCCAGCAGTCGGCGCAGCTCGGACAGGGCCTGCCTGCTGGTGGCGCCGATGGCTTCCAGTGCTTGGCCCGCACGCTCCGGGTTCTTCCGGGCCGCGTACGCGCCGCCGTCCGCCAGGCCCGTGATGACGGACAGGTTGTGGCCGATGATGTCGTGCATCTCCCGTGCGATGCGCGTGCGTTCGGCGGCGGCGGCGAGCCGGGCCTGCTGGTCGCGTCCGTGTTCCAGCCGGTGGGCGCGCTCGACCAGGGCCTCGGTGTACTCGCGGCGCGTCCGTACCGCGATGCCCAGCAGGACGACGAAGACCAGGCCCCAGACGTACGAGACCACTTCCTGGCCCCAGGTGGAGGGGATACGGATGCCGATGGCCAGGACCGGGGCGACGAACAGCGCAGCCGCGGCCCCGACCGTGCGGAAGGAGGAGCGCAGGACGATCTGGAACACCGGGATCAGCTGGAGGAGTGCGGCCTGGACCACGGCGCCCGTCCAGATGTTCACCAGGGACACCGGTGCCATCAGCAGCAGCAGGGCCATGGGGTGCGTGCGGCGCCGGAGCAGCGGTAGCGAGAAGCAGATGCTCATCAGGAGCACCAGCGGTTCGGGTGCCGTCACGTCGTCGCGTGCGACGGTCCGCCAGCCGCCGGAGGTGTAGTCGAGCACCGCCGCCACGGTCCAGAACGCGGTCACCGCCGCGTCCCAGACCAGTGGCCGACGCCGGTCGAAGGCACGGAGGCGGTCCAGGGCACCGCGGATGATCCGGGTGAGGGGGGCCGTGCCGGTGGTGCCGGTGGGGTCGGTGGGTGGGGGCGATGCCGGGGCGGCGTCGGGCGCCGGGGGTGTGCCGGCGGCTTGGGGGTGGTCCGTCACCTGGTCGCTCCTGGCGGGTCAGACGTCGCGGCGGTTGAGCGCCAGCGCCGCCGCGGCCAGCGTCGTGCCCGCCCACAGGGACAGGGCGAGCAGGGCGGGGCCGGGAGAGACGGTGCCAGGGATGGGGGTGGCGGAGCCCAGGGCACCGGCGGCCTGGGTGGGAAAGTACATGATGGCGCGCTCTACGGCGTCGTACGGGAGCATCCCGAGGATCTCCGGCAGGATCATGACCCCGCCGATGAACGCGCCGATCGCGCCGGGCACCGAGCGCAGCAGTGCGCCGAGGCCGAGAGCGACCAGGCCCAGCAAGGTGAGAGCTCCGGCGTTCCCCGCCAGGGCGCGCAGGATGCCCGGGTCGGTGAGCGAGGCGGCCTGGTCGGTGTCGTGGAGGAAGGCCTGGGCCGCCGCGACCGTGGCCAGGGCCGTCGCGAACATGACGGTGAAGACGGTGACGGCGAACACCGCGGCCTTGGCCCACAGGACGGGGTGCCGGGCGGGTACGGCGGTGAGCGAGGAGCGGATCATGCCGGTCGCGTACTCGCCTGCGGTCATCAGGATGCCCAGGACGACCAGGCACAACTGTCCGAGCATGCTGCCGTACAGGGTCAGGACGACGGTGTCGACGTCGGAGTCCCCGCCGCCGGAGGTGTAGGTCCCGCCCATGATCAGGCCGACGCCCAGGACCATGACGACCGCGGAGATGACGGTGATCCAGGTGGAGTGCGGGGAGCGGAGCTTGTGCCATTCCGAGCGCAGGATCCGGATCGGGGTGATGCGGTACTGCGGTGACGATGATGGCGATGGCGATGGCGGTGGCGATGGCGATGGCGATGGCGGTTGCGGTGACGGTGTGATCCGGCCTGGGGATTGAGGGGTGGGGTGGGCTGTGGTCATGCTGCTGCTCCGGTGCGAGGGGAGGAGTCGAGGGAGGGGGTGGGAGTGGACGGTGTCCGCTGCTGCGGCCGGTGGTCCACCGATTCCTGGGTGAGGTCCATGAACGCCTGCTCCAGCGACACGGTCAGCGGCGTGAGTTCGTGCAGTGTGATCGCGTGGGCGGCGGCCACGCCACCGATGTGCGCGGCGTCCACACCTCGGATCCGGAGTTCGTGGGCCGGGGCGTCGGTGGTGGGGGCGCGGGTGGCGGTGATGGTCACGCCCGGGTCCCTCAGGTGTGCGGCCAGTTCGTCCGGTCGCGGAGTGATGACCTTGACGGACGTCCCGCCCGCCGAGCGGATCAGCTCGGTGACCGTGGTGTCGGCGAGGAGCCTGCCGCGGCCGATGACGATCAGATGGTCGGCGGTGAGGGCCATCTCGCTCATCAGGTGGGAGGAGACGAGGACCGTACGGCCTTCGGCGGCGAGGGAGGTGAGGAGGGTGCGGATCCACAGGACGCCTTCGGGGTCCAGCCCGTTGACCGGTTCGTCCAGGATGACCGTGGCGGGGTCGCCGAGGAGTGCGGCGGCGATGCCGAGCCGCTGGCCCATGCCGAGGGAGAAACCCCTGACCCTCCCGTGGGCGGCGTCGGTGAGTCCGGCGAGGTCGATGACCTCCTCGACGCGGCGGCGCGGGATGCCATGGGTGTGGGCGAGAGCCATCAGGTGGTTGAGGGCGGACCGGCCGGGGTGGACGGACCGGGCCTCCAGCAGGGCGCCGACCTGGGTGAGGGGTGCGGGGTGGGTGGCGTAGGAGCACCCGTTGACGGTGGAGCGGCCGTGCGTCGGGGCGTCGAGGCCGAGGAGCATGCGCATCGTCGTGGATTTCCCGGCGCCGTTGGGGCCGAGGAAGCCGGTGACCGTGCCGGGGTGGACGGTGAAGTCGAGATCCTGGACGACGGTTCTGTCGCCGTACCGTTTGGTGAGTCCGTGTGCCTTGATCATGCGGTCGACGCTACGGAGCCGACGGGGCACGGTCGTCCGACCGGGGCTGGACGTGGGCCTGGGGCGTAGTACCGGGGTACGACGGGTGCGGGTGCGGTGCGGTCGCTTTGTGGGTGGTGGTGGCGGTGGCCTTGGTGGCGGAGGTGGCCTTGGTGGTGGCGCCCGGTGGGATTAGTCGGTTGAACGTGGGACGGGCGCGGGTGAGGATCGGGGCATGGATTATGTGATGCGTGCGGTGCGGGCCGAGGAATGGCCGCAGGTCAGGCAGTTGCGGCTGGATGCTCTGAAGGACCCGGTGGCCCCGGTGGCGTTTCTGGAGTCGTACGAGGAGGCCGTGGCGAAGCCGGACGCCTTCTGGGTGGAGTGGGCCGCCGCCGCGGCCGAGGGCGGGGGCGATCGTGTCCGGCAGTTCGTCGCGGAGTCACCCGAGGGGATGTGGGTGGGGTCGGTCACCGTGCTCGTCGAGAGCCCGGAGGACGATGTGCGCTTCGGGGAGGCGCCCGCAGTGGAACAGGCGCACCTGGTCGGCGTGTTCGTCCGTCCCGAGGTGCGGGGGACCGGGGTGACGGACGCGCTGTTCCGGGAGGCCGTCGCGTGGGTGTGGTCGCGGTCCTCTCCCAGGCTGGAGCGGGTGCGCCTCTATGTACACGAGAAGAACCCGCGGGCCGCCGCGTTCTACCGGCGGTTCGGATTCGTCCCCTCCGGGCAGCGGATTCCGGCTCCGGGCGGTCGGGGCGAGCTGGAGCTGGAGTACGTCCTCGGGCGCGAGGGGTAGCGGCGGCAGCTTCGGGGGGCTTTTGTCTAGCCGGCGCCAGGGGCGGGTGCGTGCAGGCGTTCCTGCCAGCGGGCCCTTCCCTGTTCCCGGGAGCGGAGCAGCACGAGGGCAGGCATGCCCCGTTTCTGTCCTGTCGTCAGCAGTTCCGGGAGTTGGGGCAGGGGTGCCACGGCCGCGACGTCGTCGAGGATGAGCGTCATTGGTGGGTCGAGCCGACCGTCGGATGACCGTGCGGCCATGCGGCGGCCGTGCTCGACCACGTCTGCGGCCAACGCGGTGAGGAGGGGCATCGCGCCGGGGCGGGAGCGGGGATCCTCGATGGATTCGCCCACCAGATAGAGCGTTCCCCCTTCGTCCGCAAAAGAATCCAGTGCGAGAGAATCCGCTCGATTCGCCGTGCAGGCCTCCCGGATGTGCACCGTGGACAGTGCGGCGAACGCCCGTACCGTCAGTTCCTGTGCCACTTCGCGGCGTTCGGGATAGGCGGTGAGGGCGGACTCCAGCAGCCCGGCGAGTCCGGACGCGGCCTTGGGGTGCGTACGGAGGAGGCGTACCGGTTCGTGGGCGCCGGACCCGGAGGCCCAGCGAAGGACCTGGCGGAAGGGGCGGCCGTCCACCGCGGCGGCGTGCAGCCAGCACTGGAGGAGTGTCTGCGCCGTGTCGGCCACCGCCGCGTCGATCCGGGCCCCCGGGCGTACCGGGGCGAGCAGGGCGGCGGCGCGTGCGGCGGCGACCTCGGGGAGCTCGCAGCCCGCGGTGGGCGACCAGTGGAGGCGGGCCGGGGTGTCGCAGAGGTGGCCCGGGTCGTAGACGAGGACCGGGCCGAGCTTGGCGCGGGCGTCTTTCGTCTCGGCCCAGACGGTGGGGTCCGAGGTGACGACGAGGGCAGGACCTTCGGCGTCGTGGACGGCCCGGACGACGGTGGGGCGCCGGGCGGGGGCGGGGGCGTAGACGAGGAGAGGGGTGCGGGGGGAAGGGAGGGGGAGGGGGAGGAGAGGGGGGTCGGAGGGAGGGAATCCGGGGGTCTCCTCGGATGTCCTGGGGGCCTCGGGGGGAGCGGGCGTCTCCGCGGCCGCGGCCGTGGGTGTGCTTGCGGCTGTGGTGGGGCGGGGTTTCGTCAGTGCTGGTGCTGGTGCTGGTGCTGGTGCTGGTGCTGGTGCTGGTGCTTGGGGCTGGGCCGGGGTCGGCAGTGTTGGGGGCGGGCTCTCTGCGGGGGCCTGCTTCTCGTGCGCTCCGAAGGCTCGTTCCTCGCGGCGTCGTTCCCGTACGGCACGACCACGGGCCACGACTCCGAGCGCGAACACCGCGAGGACCACCAGCACCATCAGTTCGCCGATGAACAGGCCCCAGAACAGGCCGTACCCGGAGAGCTGGGCCGGGGGTGTCCCCGGCCAGGCCGCGGCGAGGTCCTGGGGGGAGGTGGCCAGTTCGCGCAGGGCGAGCGGGGACCGGGTGAACGTCACGCCATGTGGCCAGGCCCCGTGGGCGAAGAGCCCGGCGAGGCCGGTGGCCGTCCAGGCGACCAGGGTGGCGGCGAAGAGGAGCCCCAGGAGGCCGATCAGCATGCCGTCGGGGACGCCGCCGCCCTGGGGCCGGTCGTGTCCGTCGTGATGGGCCGGGCCCCGGCCCCGCGATGCCTGGCGTGCCATGTCATGCCACCGTTGACTCTGACGACTCGTTCATCCGTTGCTGGTGCTCGATCCGGGCCGCCCGTTGTTCCGCCTCCAGCTCGGCGGCGCGGATGTCCTCGGGAAGCAGGTCGTCCGTCGATCCCTCGGTCATGGCGCGGTCGGTGAAGACCAGGGGGCGTTCGGCTTCGGTGATCAGGTGTTTGACGACCTGGACGTTGCCGTTGACGTCCCAGACGGCGATGCCGGGGGTGAGGGTCGGGATGATCTCGACGGCCCAGCGTGGCAGGCCGATGACCCGGCCGGTCGCTCTGGCCTCGTCCGATTTCTGGGCGTAGATCGTGCGGGTGGAGGCCATCTTGAGGATGGCCGCCGCTTCCTTCGCCGCGGCTCCGTCCACCACGTCGCTGAGGTGGTGGACGACGGCGACGAAGGAGAGGCCGAGCCGGCGCCCGAACTTCAGGAGGCGCTGGAAGAGCTGGGCGACAAAGGGTGAGTTGATGATGTGCCACGCCTCCTCGACCAGGAAGATGCGCTTCTTGCGGTCGGGCCTGATCCAGGTGTGCTCCAGCCAGACGCCGACGATCGCCATCAGGATCGGCATCGCGATCGAGTTGCGGTCGATGTGCGAGAGGTCGAAGACGATGAGGGGCGCGTCGAGGTCGATGCCGAAGGTCGTGGGGCCGTCGAACATGCCCCGCAGGTCACCGTCGACCAGGCGGTCCAGGACGAGGGCGACGTCCAGGCCCCAGGCCCGTACATCGTCTATGTCGACGTTCATCGCCTCGGCGGACTCGGGCTCCGGGTGGCGCAGCTGCTCCACGATGTCCATCAGGACCGGCTGACGGTCGGTGATGGTCGCGGTGACGTAGGCGTGGGCCACCTTCAGGGCGAAGCCGGAACGCTCGTCGAGCCCGTGGCCCATCGCGACTTCGATGATCGTACGGAGCAGGGCGAGCTGACCGGTGGTGGTGATGGAGGGGTCGAGGGGGTTGAGCCGGATGCCGCCGTTGAGTGCTGCGGTGGGGTCCAGCCGGATGGGGGTTATGCCCAGCTCCTGGGCGATGAGGTTCCATTCGCCGACGCCGTCCTCGCCCTGGGCGTCGAGGACGACGACCTGGCGGTCACGGAAGCGGAGCTGGCGCAGGACGTAGGTCTTCTCCAGCGCCGACTTGCCGTTGCCGGACTCGCCGAGGACGAGCCAGTGGGGGGCGGGGAGTTGTTGCCCGTAGAGCTGGAAGGGGTCGTAGATGTAGCCCTTGCCGCTGTAGACCTCGCGGCCGATGATCACGCCGGAGTCGCCGAGGCCCGGGGCGGCGGTGGGGAGGTAGACGGCCTGGGCCTGGCCCGTCGACGTACGGACGGGGAGGCGGGTCGTCTCCACCTTGCCGAAGAGGAAGGAGGTGAAGGCATCCGACAATGCGGACAGGGGGTCTCGCATGGTGGGGGTGCCCTCTCTTGTTTGCGGTTGCTGCGACCGCTGCGGTTCTTCCTGCGGGTGGTGGAGCGGTGATCGACCGGGTGCTGGAGCGGCGATCGATACGGCGTCAGGCCGTCAGCGGCGGATGCCGGTGGCGAACGGGAGCGTGTTCACGAAGGCCCGGTGGTGCTCGCGGTCGCACCACTCCAGCTTGAGATACGACTTGCCGGCCGAGGCGCGGATCGTGCGCTTGTCGCGGGCGAGGGCTTCGGGTGAGCGGGACGACACCGTGATGTACCCCACCAGGTTCACTCCGGCCGCGCCGCTGGCGAGATCTTCACCCCGCTGGTCGAGCCGGCCGTGGGCGGCGATGTCGCGGGGGTCGACGGTGCGGTTCATCTTGGCCTGGCGGCTGGCCTCGGCGTCGTCGTTGGTCTTCTCGGTCAGCATGCGTTCGATGGCGACCTCGGTGGGTTCGAGGTCCATGCAGACGGCGACGGTGCGGATGACGTCGGGCGTGTGGACGAGAAGAGGGGCGAGGAAGTTGACGCCGACGGGAGTCATCGGCCATTCCTTCACCCAGGCCGTGGCGTGGCACCAGGGGGCGCGGGTGGTGGACTCGCGGGTCTTGGCCTGGAGGAACGTCGGCTCGACCGCGTCCAGTTCGGCGGGCCAGGCGTTGCGCTTGGTCATGGCCTGGATGTGGTCGATGGGGTGGTCCGGGTCGTACATGGAGTGCACGAGGGAGGCCAGGCGGCTCTGGCCGAGCGGCTGGCGTACCCGGATGTCGGCCTCGGCGAGGCGGGCACAGATGTCGGTGAGCTCGCGGGCCATGACGACGGCGAGGCCGGCGTCGCGGTCGAGCTTGCGGCCGCCGTGCGGGCGGGCGGCGCGGGCCATGGCATGGGCCTCGGCGGCCAGCTCGCGGCTGTAGTGCATGCAGGCGACGAGGTAGGCGCGGTGCTGCTCGCTGGAGGTGGAGACCATGGACTGGAGCTGGTCGTAGGACTCCTGGAGCCAGCCCGGGGAAGCCTTGTCGCCGCGTTGGGCGACGTCCTTGGCGTGGGCGTCGGGGTCGGCGGGGAGGGTACGGGCGAGCATCTGGATTCGGGTGACGAAGCCGTCGCCGTTGGCCACATGCTTGAGGAGGGTGCCGAAGCGGTCGACGAGAGCTTCTTGGTCCTCGCTGTCGCGGAGGCCGACGCCGGGGCCCTCGATCTCGATGGCGGCGGTGACGGTGCGGCGGTCGGCGTGGAGGAGAACGGCGATCTCGTCGGGTCCGAAGGGGGCGGCGAGCCAGCTGATCCGGCCGATGCCGGGGGGCGGGCCGATCTCGACCTCAAGGCCGTCGGAGCTGACGCCCGCTTCCACAGCGGTGGAGCGGTAGGCGGTGCCGCGGCGCAGGGAGCGCTTGAAGCTGCGGTTGATCTCGAACCACTTGTAGAAGGTCCGTCCCTTGTACGGGACGTACACGATGGTGAGGGCCAGCATCGGGAAGCCCACGAGGCAGACGATGCGGAGGGAGAGGACCGGGACGAGGAGTCCGCTCATCATGCCGAGGAACGCCCCGACGATGATGAGGGCGATCTCGCCGGTCTCGCGGTTCTTGCCGACGATCGCGTTCGGCCGGGCGCGGCCGATGAGATACGTGCGGCGGGGCGTCATCGTGTGGGTCTGGGTCGTCAACGCCCTCCACCTCCTGTGTTCGAGTTACCTGTGGTGCCGAAGCCGCCTCCGCCTCGGGGGGAGCGGCTGCTGTGGGGGGTCCCGGAGGTGGGCGCGGACCCGCTGCGGGGCGAGGGCGCGGAGCCGCCGCCGGTCCCGCCGCCGGAGCTGCGGGAGCTGTGGGCGGCGACGCCGCCACTGACCGGGTTGGCGGGGCGGGCGCCTCCGCCGCTGTTCTGGTCGTTTCGGCCGCTGTGGGTCTTGATGCCCTGGGAGACGAGGGCGGCCGGGGAGCTGATCAGGGCGGCGGCCTGGGCGCCGTCGGTGGCCTGCTTGCGGTTGGTGCGGGCGCCCTGGATCTCGTCGCCGAAGCCGGGGACGAAGCGGTAGATCATGGCGGAGGCGAAGATGGCCAGCAGGATGATGGAGAGGCCGGAGACGACGGCGGAGAAGGCGTCGGGGCCGTCGTCCGCGGAGAGTGCTCCGGCGAGGCCGAGGACGATGACGATGACCGGCTTGACCATGATCACCGCGATCATGATGCCGGCCCAGCGGCGGACGTGGCCCCACATGTTCTTGTCTACGAGGCCGGCGTAGACGACGATCCCGAGGAGCGCGCCGACGTAGAGCAGGGCGGCGCGGATGACGAGCTCCAGCCACAGGACGCCGGCGGCGAGGATCGAGACGAGCGAGACGACGATCAGCATGATCGGTCCGCCGCCGATGTCTTCGCCCTTCTTGAGGGCTTCGGCGAACGAGCCGAAGAAGACGTCGGTCTGGCCGCCGGTGGCGGAGGAGATGACCTCGGTGACTCCGTCGGTGGCGGAGACGATCGTGTAGAGGATCAGCGGGGTGAAGGCCGAGGCGAGGACGGTGAGCCAGAGGAAGCCGACGGCCTCGGAGATCGCGGTGGTGAGGGGGACGCCGCGGATGGCCCGCTTGGCTACGGCGAGGAGCCAGAGGACGAGGGTGAGGATGGTGGAGGCCGCGAAGATGACGGCGTACTGCTGGAGGAACTTGGGGTTGGTGAAGTCGACGTCGGCCGTGGACTCGACGGCCTCGCTGAGCTTTCCGACGATCCAGGAGGCGGCGTCGGCGCAGCCTCGGGCGAGGGAGGAGAGGGGGTCGAGGGCGTCGGTGGAGGGGACGTCCTGGGTACGTGAACCGGCTCCTTCGCCGCCTTCGCAGTAGTCCTTGGCGGGGCCGACAATCAGGTCGCACCTATCCTGGTCGGACGGTGTCGGCGTCGGCGTGGGAGCAGCAGCGGCATGA
Source organism: Streptomyces sp. NPDC104313 (assembly GCF_055583985.1). Lineage (NCBI taxonomy): Bacteria > Bacillati > Actinomycetota > Actinomycetes > Kitasatosporales > Streptomycetaceae > Streptomyces > Streptomyces sp. NPDC104313. The sequence goes on along the minus strand of NZ_JBVJMW010000012.1, from coordinate 235,150 downwards.
CTTGCCATGGCAACCATGGCCGCCTGTGCTCCCGTGAGCAGGACAGCAGCGGTGACTGCCCGCCGGGCTTTAGCGAGCATAGGTGAACCCCCCGAACTCCTTTACTGCCTTGGCCATTTCATCAGCGCTCGAAGCAGTGCGATCCATGTTCACAGGAGCAGGGCCGTCCTTCTGGATGAAGCTTTCGGCCTTCCAGTCGTCCTCGACCCAGCGAAGCTTCAGTGACATCGTGAACCAGTCGCTGCTTACCGGGTTGGTCGAGCTGACACCGGCCGTGCCGAACACTCCGGTGCACCAGACCTCGACGGTGGCGGTTGACTCCGTGTAGTCGGTGACTTTGGTTCCGACCGGTGCTGTCCTCGAAATGTATGTCAGTCCGTCAGGGGCATAGCCCCTTTCATCCAGGCCTACTTTGTCGAGAAAGTCCTTGCTATACGCCTGGTCGAACTTCTCCCCAAGCTCGTTCGCCCTATCTGCAGTGAAGATGCGGCCAACGATCTCTGGTCGTCTCTCAGGCTTAAGGATCTCTGCGGAAACCAACGCCACGGAGTAGTTCGCCGCAGCGCTCTGCGCCCCCTGTTCGTCGTGGGCGAAGCCGGAGGCGATCGTGCCGTTCTTGCCCTGGACGGGCTTGGTGCCGGTGGCCGCGGTGGGGGCGCTTCCTGTGGCTCCGGGCTTCTTGGCGCCAGGTGCGGCGTCCTCGTCGCTGCCACCGCCGCGATTGGCGAAGGCGATGGCGGCGATGAGGAGGACCACGACGCCGGTGATGGTCACGAGAGAACGGGAGTTGCGGACCGGGCGGCGGGCGTGAGGGAGTCCCGAGTCGCCGTCGGGTAGACGGGTTCGGGTCTGACGGGTGCCGCCGAGGGTGCTGTACGGGTCGTCCGGCCGGCCCCCCTGGTCGTTGCCGCGGTAGTCGTGCTCGTCACCGGGACTCATGCCGCGTTCGCTCCCTCGGTCGTGTGCGGGTCCGCGCAGGACGACGGTAGCTGTGCTGGTTGCCGCTTGAGCGCGGTGTGGTGACTCGACATCAGGGAAACGCAACCTCAGCCGGTGGGCGCGACGGGCGGATGGTGGGGAGCGGGCCGGGGCGATCCGGAGGAAGCGGCCGACGGTGGGTCAGACGGCCATTCCGTACACGATGGTGAACAGGGTCCCCAGAGAGCCGATGATGAAGACCCCTGTCAGTCCTGCCACGATCAGGCCTTTGCCCTGCTCCGCGCTGAACGTGTCGCGGAGTGCCGTCGCTCCGATACGCTGCTTCGCCGCGCCCCAGATCGCGATGCCGAGGCAGAGCAGAATGGCGATGGCCATCACCACCTCGATCATGATGCGCGCCTCGTTGCCCAGCGTCCCGAACGGCCCCCAGTCCGGAGCGATTCCGCCGATGATGGTGGTGATGTCGCCCTTCTCTGCTGCCAGGATCATGTAAGTCACCGCCCCTGTTGGGTAGTTCGCTGCCCGTGCCGTCCGGCACGAGTCGCCTTCTATCTTCGCTGATGAAACCGCGCTCGCACGACGTCTTCCCGGGTCTCTTTACCCGGATCTCGCACGTTTGACCGGGGCGCCCGCCCTGACTGTGACTCGCCGGGGTTCTTCAGGCATACGTCTGGTTACTCTGTGTATCACGGGCTGTGACCAGGAGCAACGACGGTGGCCCTGGGTTCCTGACGTGGTTGCAGCGTTCGCGGGGCACGGCGTGTTCGTATGCGCCGTTCGAGAGCCGCCGGTGCGCCGGTCGGCCTCCTGTTCGATGCTTCTTCAGGGGTGGGTGGGGAACCGTGCGCTGGGAGCGAGCGGAGCCCGGAGGGTGGGGGGTGCAGGGCCGACGGGTCCGCGGTCGGCGGGGCTCGTCCGTGCAGCTGTGCGGCTGTGCAGCTGTGCGGCTGTGCGGCTAGTTGTGCGCCGGCGAGGATGCTTGCGCTCGGCTCCGCCTTCGTTCGGGTGGACCGCGCGGCTCCGCGGGAGGTGGCGGCCTCGCTCTGCCCGCCCAGGATTCACGGGAGCGGGTGCGTACGGAGCCGGGGCTCGGCGGATTGGCGTACGGCATGTCGCGTACCGCGCGTTTGGCGCAGTGCCGCTCCATGACCAAGAGGAACGGGGTGAGCGGTGTGGGTGGAGTAACCATGGCCGTCGACTCCACCAGCCGTGCCACCGCGTTCCTCGATCCGGAAGCGCGGCTCGTCCCCCCGCCCCGACATCCACTCCGACTTCTGGTCGGCAGTCGCCCCCGTGGAGGCGACAAGAAGGTCGTGATCGGGGCATGTCGGCTCAACTGGGCTGGTGCGTACGGGCTTTGAGCCCTGTATTGGGCCCTGGGGCCCATGTCGTGTCCCCTGCCCGTGTGGTCGCATACGCGGAGTGACTGATCTGTCGCCCGTTCCGCCCACTCACGAGGTAGGGGACTGCTCTTGTCCGGCATACGAAGAAGCGCGGTTCCTCTTGGCGTCGATGTAAGCGCTGCCGTAGTGGGTTCGGGGCGGGTGATGCCCCGGCCGTTGCAGGCGGTGCTGATCCTGCTTCACGTTCTCTTCGTGGCCACCCTGGTGGGTGCGGTCAGGGCCCTGTCGACGGCGTCCTCGGTGGACGCCGTCGACGGGTACCTCCTCGGGCTGTTGCTCTACGCCTCGTTACCCGGCATCGCTGCCTTCGTGCTGGCGCTGTACGTCCGTAAGGGCGGCGTCCGGGTCTGGTACGGGCTCCTCGCCGTTCAGGCGTGGATAGTCCTCGGCTCCCTCGCGGAGTTGAGCGGCGGGACCGGGGCGGGGGATGTCGCCCGGCTGGTGATTCCGGCGGCCGTCATCGTGCTGCTGTGCCGGCCGGGAAGTCGTCGATGGTTCCGGAGCGGTCTGGAGCAGCGGGCCGAGCAGCGGCTGTTCAGTTTCGCCCGGATGATGAGGTTGCGCCGCGACGGTGGGCAGACCGCGCTGGAGTATCTGGGCCTCGTCCTCGTGGTCGTCGCGCTCGTCGGCGGGCTGATGGCCACCGGAACCGGCAGGCAGCTCACCGCAGAGATCCGCAGCGCGATCTGCGAGCTTACCGGGGGCTCGTGCCCGGCGCCGGGGCATGACGTCGTAGCCGGTGGCGGAAGCGCCGAAGGCAACGGCAGCGGCAACGGCAACGACGACGACAACGGCAGCGGCAGCGGTGACGGCAGCGGTTACGAGGGTGCTCCGGGCGCTGGTACGGACGGCGGTGCTGGTGCCGCTGGCGGCGGTGACGAGTCCAGCCTCACCGGCGGTGCCGGCAGCACCAGTACCACCGGCGGCACCGGAGGGGCCGCGACCACCGGCAGCACCGGCAGCACCGGCAGCACCGTCGGAGACAGCGGCAGTACCGCCGGGAGCGGCAGTAGCGGCTCCGGTGACACCTCAGGCCCCCAGGGCAACGCCTCGTCCCCCCAAGGCGGCGACCAAGGCGGCGACGCCTTCCCCCCGAGCGATGTCATGGTGCCGGTCGACGCGGGTAGACCCGCGGGCCCCAACGGCGGCGGGTTCCTCGACGGGTTCCTCGGGGACGGGCTGGGCGGCGACGTCCAAGGGGTCGTCGACGCGGTCCTGCGGCCGGGCGAGAGCGGTCGGCGCATCGTCGACCAGTGGGCGCGCGACACCCGGGGCGCGGGTGAGAAGTGGGAGCGGGGCGACTACGTCGGCGCCGCCTGGGACTGGAACAAGGCGGTCGGCGGCGCCGGCGCCGGGCTGGAGATACCCGGCTCCGGGGCGCGGGTCGATGCCGAGGTGCGGGACGCCGAGCGCGCGCACCTGAGCGGGCGGATCCCGCACAACGCCACGCCCGCCGGGAACAAGGCCTGGTGGGACGGGCTGTCGCCGGAGGAACGCGATCGGTACATCGAGCTGGTCCCGGAGCGGATCGGCAGTCTCGACGGCATCCCGGTCCTCGCGCGCGACGCCGCCAACCGCAGGAATCTTCCCGCGCTGATCGACAAGCTGGAGGGGGTCGACACCGACAAGGCCCGTGACCAGCTGGCCGGGCTGCGGGAGATCGAGCGGCAGCTCAAGGAGGACAGCAAGCCGCCCATGTATCTCATCGGGATCGGTGACGAGGGCAACGGGCGGGCCATCGTCTCGTTCGGCAATCCGGATGCCTCCCAGCATGTGTCGGCGTACGTACCGGGGCTCAACACCTCGCTCGACGAGGAGTTCGCCAAGAACGACCTCGGGCGGGCCCGGGACACCGCGATCGGGGCGCAGGGGTACGACGACTCCACGGCGTCCATCGTCTGGCTCGGGTACGACGCGCCGCAGCTGCCGGACAAGGACGGGGCGGCGGGCTACTTCGCCGTCATGGGAACGGGGCGCGCCGAGAAGGGTGGGGCGGCCTACCGCGACTTCATGGGCGGGATCTCCGTGACCAACCAGAACAAGGACCCGCACATGACGGCCATCGGGCACTCCTACGGATCCCGGACCGTGGGCGCCGCGGCGGCCCGGCCCGGCGGGATTCCCGGGGTCGACGACATCATCCTGGTCGGCAGTCCGGGGGTCGGCGTCGACCACGCCGTGGACCTCGGTGTCGGCAGCGAGCACGTCTTCGTGGGGGCCGCCGCCAATGACCCGGTGACCAAGCTGCCCTCGAAGACCCAGGTGGTGGTGGGCGGCATCGGGCTGGCCCTGGGCGGTCCCGGCGGGGGCTACCTGGCCGGCGATCTCGCCGATCCGGGTGACGACGACCTGTGGTTCGGGAAGGATCCGGCGAGCAAGGCGTTCGGGGCGCGGCGCTTCCCGGTGGCCGACGGTCCCCCGCTCGTCAGCGGGAGCGGTGTCAGTCTGGACTCGCACTCGAACTACTTCAGCCCGGAACGCGACGCCGTGTCCGCGGACAGCATCGCCCTGATCGTGTCGGGCAACGCCGGCCGGCTCAAGATGGAGGAACCGAAGTGAGTCGAGCGAAGCAGGCCCTGCCCCTCGTCGCGGTGGTCCTGGCCCTGGGGGTCGCGCTGTCCGGATGCGGGAGTGAGAGCGTGCGGGACGGCGGCGTGACGGAGAGCGGAACGGAGCGCGGGATGGACATGCAGGAGGCTGCCGAGCGGTCCGACGCGATGCTGGACGCGGTCCTGAAGGGCATCGACCCCGATGTGCGGTGGGCGCACGGGCCGACCACCACCCGGGCCTGCGGTGTGACCCGCCGGCGGGCCGTCATGACCGTCGTCTCCCCCGAACTCCGTCAGACGTTCCTGGACCGTGCGGAGACGTTCTGGCGGAAGAACGACTACCGGATCAAGGCGGTCAACAAGGACGAGAAGTTCCCGGCGGTGTACGCGGTCACGAAGAGCGGATTCGGTGTCAGCGTCTCCTTCCGGGGGAAGGGACAAGCCTTCCTGGAGGCCGACAGCCCGTGCGTGAAGGAGTCCGAGGTGGCCGCTTCCACCGCCGAGCCGAACGGTCCGGCGTACAAGGACGTCTATCCGCTGCCCCGTCCCAACGTCCGTTCCGACTTCTGGTCGGGGACGGGCGGCTGAGGTCTCGTCAGTCCTGGTGACCAGGTGACCTGGTGACCTGGTGACCTGGTGGCGCGGTGGCCCGGTGCTCTCTCATCCTGTCGTCCTGTCGTCCTGTCGTCCTGTCGTCCTGTCGTTCTTCAGTCCTGTGAGTGGTGAGCCGTCGGCGCCCCCGTGTGCTTCGGGTGCGCCGGTGGTGTGCCGCGGATGACTCGCACACACCGTCGAAAACGGCTCTGAAGCGCGCCCCGATGGGGGATGGTTGAGGGGTGCGGAAATTCTGGGTGTTCGGTGGCGTCGGCGTCGGCATGGTCCTGTGCTTCCTGGCGCTGCTCGTCGTCGGTACGTACTCGGCCGCCGCCGGGCTCGCCGGATCGGGGGGCGGCGGTGCCGTCGCGCTGGCCAAGGGGGCGGTCCCGGCTCGGTTCCAGCCGTTGGTGCAGAAGTGGGGCAACCTCTGTCCCGCCATCAACCCGGCGCTGCTGGCGGCGCAGTTGTACCAGGAGAGCGGCTGGAACCCGCGGGCGCAGAGCCACGCCGCCGCACAGGGCATCGCTCAGTTCATCCCCGGTACGTGGGCCACGCACGGGATCGACGGCAACGGCGACGGCAAGCGGGACGTGTGGGACCCCGCCGACGCGATCCCCTCGGCCGCCTCGTACGACTGCGAGCTCGCCGGGTACGTGAAGAAGGTGCCGGGCGACCCGACGGGCAACATGCTCGCCGCGTACAACGCGGGCGCCTACGCGGTGATCAAGTACGGCGGTGTCCCGCCGTACAAGGAGACGCAGAACTACGTCAAGATCATCCGAACGCTGGAGAAGAGCTTCGCCCGGCCCGTCGGCCGCGTCGCACCCTCCCGGCAGGCCGCCGGTGCCATCTATTTCGCACAGAAGAGGCTCGGCACGCCGTATCTGTGGGGCGGCAACGGGACGCCGGAGCAGCAGGGCCGGTTCGACTGTTCGGGGCTGACCCAGGCGGCGTACCGGACCGTCGGCATCGAGCTGCCGCGCGTCGCCAATGACCAGTACAACGCGGGCCCGCATCCCTCACGGGACGAGCTGCTCCCGGGGGATCTGGTGTTCTTCTCCGACGACCTCACCAACTCGCGTGCGATCCGGCACGTCGGTCTGTACGTCGGGGGCGGCTATATGATCAACGCGCCGTTCACCGGGTCGGTCATCCGGTTCGACAAGATCGATACGCCGGACTACTTCGGTGCGACACGGGTCACCAAGGACGGTGCCGCCGCCCTTCCGACGGATCTGCCCACAGGGTGACGGATGTCTCCCGGGCGTCTCCGGGGCGTCTTCCCGGCGTTTCCCGTACGGGTGTCCCGTCCGGGGCTTGCGGAGCGGCCAAGGGCCCTGACGGGCAGTCGGCCGTGATCGGAACTCTCCGTGAAGCCTGGGCCCTGAGCTGCGATGACGAGTCACTCTTCGATAACGTCATGGTGATCATTCGGTGGAGAGCGGAACGCATACGACGGCCGGGCCGTTTCCTGGACAGGGGACGGGAACGGCATGCGCACTGACCATGCGTCGCAGTGTCGCGGTACCGCGGCAGTACAGCGGTGATGCGGCGGTACAGCGATGCTGTGCGGTGCGGTGGCGGACAGCACCGGACACGGGGGTTCGACCACGGCGGCGTGCAAGGACGCGCGTCGCAGCAGAAGAAGCAGACAAGGCAAGGGGCCGCAGCAGATGGCTGGACTCGAACTCGACGGGTCGAACCCGGACGTCAGTCTGCTCTACGACATCAACGGTCTAGCGAAGGCCGCTCCGACCTGGTTCGACCGGGTCATGGAGTTCGTCGGCGAGTACGGGATCATGTTCGGCCTGGTCCTGGTGGGCCTGTGGTGCTGGTGGAGCATGCGCAAGCGCGGGACGGCCGAGGACTCGGTGACGGCTGCCGCCGCCATCGTCTGGGCGCCGCTCGCCGCCGCCATCGCGATCCTCATCAACGTCCCGATCCGCGGTTTCGTCGAACGGCCGCGGCCGTTCAACGACCACGAAGGCCTTGAGGTCCTGATACACGGCAAGACGGACTTCTCGTTCGTCAGCGACCACTCCACCCTGGCGATGGGCATCGCCGTCGGCATCTTCGTGGCGAACCGGAAGTTCGGCTTCGTCGCGATCGGCCTCGCGCTCTTCGCCGGTTTCAGCCGGATCTACATGGGCGTCCACTACCCGACCGATGTGATCGGCGGGTTCGCTCTCGGTACGGCCGTGGCCCTGCTGCTGGCCCCGCTCGCCATGGCGCTGCTGACCCCGCTGATGGCGGCGGTCGCCCGCTCGCCGCGTGTGGGCTGGTTCGTCCGGTCGAAGAGCGCGGCCGTCGCGTACGCGGACGAACACGGTGAGGCGATGGGTATCCCCGAGCCGCGGCCCGGTTCCGGACGGGGCGACCCGGGGGAGAAGGACCTGGCCGCCTGACGGTCTCCGTCCCGGGTCCTCGGTCCTCCGTCCCGGGTTCTGCCTCCGCTCTCCTTCCGCCCTTCTCATCGCTGATCGACCGGTTCCCCGATCCCCCCGGACGCCTCTGAGCGTCCGGGGGGATCGTGCTTCGACCAGGTCCGGCCGGCGGGTCAGGGGGTGGCGAGGTGTTCCGTGGCGTCGGTACGGGCCCGGTCCCGGGACCTGCGCGCCGGTCCCGACCAGCCGCAGGTGCAGCGGGCCAGGCAGAACGAGCCGCGCTCGATCGTCGTGGCGCTGTGCCCGGCCGGCGGGCCGGGAGGGGGAGCCGAGGCTGAGACGGGCGGGGGTCCCGGGGCGGTGGAAGCCGGGACCACGACGGGGGCCGCCGAGAGAGCCGGGGCCGTCCGCACGGGGGTGCGGGGGGCGGTGGTGCGGGCCGGGGCGGGGGGATCCTCATGCACCCGACCACGGTACTGGCCACAGTCGGCGAAACGGGCGGCCGTGCCCGGGCTTCCCCTCACAGGCCACCGCACCCGGAGCGAGGCCGCTCCCTGCCACGCCCCCGCCGGGCCCGTGCCCCGGGCCCCGCCATGCCCCCGCCATGCCCCCGCCGGGCCCGTGCCCCGGGCCCCGCCATGCCCCCGCCCCGGGCGCGGCGACGCGCCCGGGGCGCGTGACGGGGGGCGTCGGCGGTCGTTATGCGGGGCGGGTGAGGGCTCGGCCGGGTAGTCGTTGGGGGTTGGCAGGCGATGGCGGTGCAGCGGTACAGGGACGGAGGCGGGGCCCGTGCTGTTCGCACCCTCGCCGTGGCCGGGGTGATCGCGGTCACCGCCGGGTGCCTCGGCGGGGACGAGGAGGGCGGTGCGGGCGACGGCTCCGGGCAGCGGTCCGTGGTCGCCGATCGCCCGCTCGATCTGCTCGGGCAGGCGGCGGACGTCCTCGTCGCGGCGGGCGGTGCGGAGACCCGTACGTCGATGGAGACGGCGTCCGGCGGGACGCGGGTGACGATCCGGGGGCAGGGGGCGTACGACTTCCGCAAGCAGATGGGGCGGCTCAGGGTGGTGCTTCCCGAGAACGCCGCGGGTGTGGACGGCCACCGGCCGATCACCGAGCTGCTGGCCCCCGGGGCGCTGTACATGAAGAACCGCGGCGCCGGGGTGCCCGACGACAAGTGGGTCAGGATCGACACGACCGCGCTGAAGGACGGCAACCTCCTCACCGGCGGGGTCACCGACCCGATGGCGGCGGCCGAACTGCTGCGCGGCGCGGCAGATGTGACCTATGCGGGGAAGTCCGAGCTGGCCGGGGTGACGGTGCACCACTACCGGGGGGTCGCGGATCTGGGGCGCGCGGCCCGGGCCGCGTCGCCGCAGTCGCGCGGGGCGCTGAGCGCGGCGGCGAACGGGTTCAGCAAGGACGCCGTCCCGTTCGACGCCTACGTGGACGAGGACGGCCGCCTGCGGAAGGTCCGGCACCGGTTCACCTTCTCCTCCGAGGGCCCGGAGGTGTCGGTGGTCTCGACGCTGTTGCTGTACGGGTTCGGGCTGCCGGTCACGGTGACGCTGCCGGACGAGGACGCCATCTACACAGGCGAGATCCGGCAGGGGTGAGGCCGGCGGGCCGACGGGACGGCTGGGAAGCGCCGGGATTGACGACTCGCGCTGACCTTGACGACCCGCGCCGGGCCGGTGCGACATCGGTCGGTAGATCGGCAGGTCATCCGGGCGGCAGGTCGTTCGATTGCCCGGTCGGCCGTGGGCTCCTGGGGAGGACGGCGGGGCGGCCGGGACGGGCCGGGTGGTGGGGGCCGGTTGTGAGGGGGCGCAAAATGGTCCGTCCGTGCCATGCGCGGTGCGTACCGCGCTCCCTAGGCTGGGAAGCCGGTGTGCCAGGGGCCGGTGACGGCCGGGAGACGGCAGAGAGAGGTGACGCAGGTGGTGACGCTCAGCGCTCCGAACGCTCAGGACTGTGTGGCCCTCGCCGAGATCGAGCTGTGCGGCGAGCTGATGATCGCCGCGTCGGCCGCGGGCGAGGAACGCCTCAGTCCCGACCGGATCGACGAAGTGCTCGACGTACGCGGTGCGGAGTCCTGGGCGACGGTCCCCCGGCAGGCCGCTCGCCGGGGGTGACGCCCGCTTCCCCCGCACCGCCACCGCCGGCGGGGTCGCGCCTCAGGTGCGGAGCAGGCGGGCGATGGCCTTCGTGGCCTCCTCGACCTTCGCGTCGACCTCCTCACCGCCCTTGACGGCCGCGTCGGCCACACAGTGGCGCAGGTGCTCCTCCAGCAGCTGGAGGGCGAAGGACTGGAGCGCCTTGGTGGACGCCGATACCTGCGTCAGTATGTCGATGCAGTAGACGTCCTCGTCGACCATGCGCTGGAGGCCGCGGATCTGGCCCTCGATCCGGCGGAGTCGTTTGAGGTGCTCGTCCTTCTGGTGGTGGTAGCCGTGGATGCCGCGGTCGTGGTCGGTGACGATGTCCACCGAAGCGGCCGTCCCCGCGTCCGGGGCCGCCAAGCCCGTCGATTCCGCCCCTGTGGTCCCGGTCGTGGTCATCTGCGTCCTCCCGTTGTCGTCCTCTAAGTGTCCCTGCCGGAACGCGGGAATGTGGACCCGCGGGCCTGCCGTTGTGCCGCGGTGGCCGTTTCGGACGGTTCCGCCGTCCTGCTCCGTCTCCGCCGCACCCTGCCGTATTGATACCCCCGCCGGGTATATCGTAACGAATCCTGCTGAACCGTGACCGGGGGTTCGTACTGATCGCCGTGTCCGATGGGCGACACTGAAGAACGCCGGTTAGCCGTGGCCGGATGATGCGCCTAGCATCAGCCTGACCGAATCCAAAGCATCCCGAGGATCCCACGTGCGCTTTCGTCTGACCCCCAGGGAGACGAGCTTCTACGACATGTTCTCCGCGTCCGCGGACAACATTGTCACGGGCTCGAAACTCCTGATGGAACTGCTCGGGGCGGATTCTGCCTCCCGAGTCGAGATCGCGGAGCGTATGCGGGCAGCGGAGCACGCGGGGGACGATGCCACCCACGCGATCTTCCACCAGCTGAACTCCTCCTTCATCACGCCGTTCGACCGTGAGGACATCTACAAGCTGGCGTCCTCGCTCGACGACATCATGGACTTCATGGAGGAGGCCGTCGACCTGGTCGTCCTCTACCAGGTCCAGGAGCTTCCCAAGGGCGTCGAGCAGCAGATCGAGGTGCTGGCCCGGGCGGCGGAACTGACCGCCGAGGCCATGCCGGGGCTGCGGACCATGGACAACCTCACCGAGTACTGGATCGAGGTCAACCGCCTGGAGAACCAGGCCGACCAGATTCACCGCAAGCTGCTGGCCCAGCTCTTCAACGGCAAGTACGACGCCATGGAGGTGCTGAAGCTCAAGCAGATCGTGGATGCGCTGGAAGAGGCGGCCGACGCGTTCGAGCACGTCGCGAACACCGTGGAGACCATCGCGGTCAAGGAGTCCTGAACCTCGTGGACACCTTTGCGCTGATCGTGACCATCGGTGTCGCGCTCGGCTTCACGTATACGAACGGCTTCCACGACTCGGCGAACGCCATCGCCACCTCGGTCTCCACCCGGGCGCTGACCCCGCGTGCGGCTCTGGCGATGGCGGCGGTGATGAACCTCGCCGGCGCCTTCCTGGGCCAAGGGGTCGCCAAGACCGTCAGCGAGGGCCTGATCGCGACGCCCGTGGGGCAGAAGGGGATGGGGATCCTGTTCGCGGCGCTGGTCGGCGCGATCATCTGGAACCTCATCACCTGGTACTACGGCCTCCCCTCCTCGTCCTCGCACGCCCTGTTCGGTGGCATGGTCGGGGCGGCGCTGGCCGGCGGCACGGACGTCATCTGGTCCGGCGTGCTGGAGAAGGTCGTCATCCCGATGTTCATCTCCCCGTTCGTCGGCCTGATCGTCGGCTATCTGGTGATGGTCGGCATCATGTGGATGTTCCGGAACGCCAACCCGCACAAGGCCAAGCGCGGCTTCCGGATCGCGCAGACGGTCTCGGCGGCGGGCATGGCGCTCGGCCACGGCCTCCAGGACGCGCAGAAGACGATGGGCATCGTCGTGATGGCCCTGGTCATCGCGGACATCGAGGGCCCCAACGACGAGATCCCGGTCTGGGTCAAGGTCGCCTGTGCCGTGATGCTCTCGCTCGGGACGTACGCGGGTGGCTGGCGCATCATGCGGACCCTCGGCCGCAAGATCATCGAGCTGGACCCGCCGCAGGGATTCGCGGCGGAGACGACCGGCGCCTCGATCATGTTCGGTTCGGCGTTCCTGTTCCACGCGCCGATCTCGACGACACACGTCATCACCTCCGCGATCATGGGTGTCGGGGCCACCAAGCGGGTGAACGCGGTGCGCTGGGGCGTCGCGAAGAACATCATCCTGGGCTGGTTCATCACCATGCCGGCCGCGGCGTTGGTCGCCGCGCTGAGCTACGGAGCGGTGCTCGTGCTCTTCGGCTGAGCCGCCGGTGCGCGGTGATCCGGCCGGGCCGGTCACACGAGTGGGTCCGCCCCCGTTCTCGTACGAGAACGGGGGCGGACCCTTTCGCCTTGTGGTGGCACCGCCATGCAGCACCACAAGGCTGTCTGCGGGGGTGGGGTGGGGCGGGTGGCTCAGCCGAAGCGGCCGGAGATGTAGTCCTCCGTGGCCTGCACCGACGGGTTGGAGAAGATCCGCTGCGTCTCGTCTATCTCGATGAGCCGGCCGGGCTTGCCGACCGCCGAGAGGTTGAAGAACGCGGTGCGGTCCGAGACGCGGGCCGCCTGCTGCATGTTGTGCGTCACGATGACGATCGTGAAGCGCTCCTTCAGCTCGCCGATCAGGTCCTCGATGGCGAGCGTCGAGATCGGGTCCAGTGCCGAGCACGGCTCGTCCATCAGCAGGACCTGCGGCTCGACCGCGATGGCGCGGGCGATGCACAGGCGCTGCTGCTGGCCGCCGGAGAGTCCGGAGCCGGGCTTGCTCAGGCGGTCCTTGACCTCGTTCCAGAGGTTCGCGCCGCGCAGGGACTTCTCCACGACGTCGTTCAGCTCGCTCTTGCGGTAGCTGCCGTTCAGCCGCAGACCCGCCGCCACGTTGTCGAAGATCGACATGGTGGGGAAGGGGTTCGGGCGCTGGAAGACCATGCCGACCGTGCGGCGCACGGTGACCGGGTCGACGTTGGAGTCGTAGAGGTTCTCGTCGTCCAGCAGCACCTTGCCCTCGACGCGGCCGCCGGGGGTGACCTCGTGCATCCGGTTCAGGGTGCGCAGGAAGGTGGACTTGCCGCAGCCGGACGGGCCGATGAAGGCGGTCACGGAGCGGGGCTCCACGGTCATCGAGATGTCCTCGATGGCCTTGTGGCTGCCGTAGAAGGCGTTGAGGCCGCTGATGTCGATGCGCTTGGCCATGGAAGATCACTGCTTCTTTCGGGAGGTCGCTGTGGCCGCGTCAGCGACCGGTCTTCGGGGCCTTCCAGCGGGCTATGCCGCGGGCCACCAGATTCAGGATCATGACGAAGGCGATCAGTACCAGGGCGGCGGCCCAGGCGCGGTCGTAGGACGCGGCCTCGCCGATCTTGTACTGCTCGTAGATGTAGAACGGCAGCGAGGACTGGGCGCCTTCGAAGGGGTTCGTGTTGATCAGCTGGCTGCCGAAGACCAGCAGGATGATCGGCGCGGTCTCACCGGCGATACGGGCGATGGCGAGCATGACGCCCGTGGTGATGCCGCCGATCGCGGTGGGCAGGACCACCTTCAGGATGGTGCGCCACTTCGGGATGCCGAGCGCGAGGGAGGCCTCGCGCAGCTCGTTGGGGACGAGCTTGAGCATCTCCTCGGTGGAGCGGACCACGACGGGGATCATCAGGATCGTCAGGGCCAGCGCGCCCATCAGGCCGGAGGGCTCCAGGTTGGCGATCAGCATGATCGACAGGATGAAGAGACCGGCCACGATGGACGGGATGCCCGTCATCACGTCGACGAAGAACGTGACGGCCTTGGCCAGGGGGCCCTTGCCGTACTCCACGAGGTACACGGCGGTCAGCAGGCCGAGCGGGGCGGAGATCACCGTGGCGATGCCGACCTGCTCCAGGGTGCCGACCAGCGCGTGGTAGACGCCGCCGCTGGCCTCGGAGCCGAGCACACCGGCCATCGAGTGGGTGAGGAAGTAGCCGTCCAGGCGCTCGGAGCCGCGGGCGATCGTCGTCCACAGCAGGGAGGCCAGCGGGACGACGGCGATCAGGAAGCAGACCCACATCACGCTGGTGGCGAGGCGGTCCCGGGCCTGGCGCTGGTTCTCGACGACGGTCGTGGCGACGTAGGAGATGGCCAGGAAGAGCAGGGCCGAGATCATGCCCCACTGGATGCGGCTCTCCCAGCCGGCGGCCAGCGAGATGCCGACGCCGAGCGCGACCGAGACGGCGGCGAAGCCGAGCGGTGCGAGGCGGGGCAGGGAGCGGCTGCCGAGGCTGCCCCCCGGACCGGGTGACGCGGGTGTCGGGCGCTCGATGACGCCGGTGGGTGCGTGGCTCATGCGTTGGCCCCCGAGTACTCCTTGCGGCGGGCGATGATGAGCCGGGCCGCGCCGTTGACCAGCAGGGTGAGGACGAAGAGGACGAGGCCGGAGGCGATCAGGGCGTCCCGCCCGAACGCGTCGGCCTCGCCGAACTTGGCCGCGATGTTCTGGGCGAACGTCCCGCCGCCCGGGTTGAGCACGTGCAGCGAGATGAGGAAGCTCGGGGAGAGGACCGTGGCGACGGCCATCGTCTCGCCGAGCGCCCGGCCGAGGCCGAGCATCGAGGCGGAGATGACGCCGGAGCGGCCGAAGGGCAGCACCGAGAGGCGGATGACCTCCCAGCGGGTGGCGCCGAGCGCGAGCGCGGCCTCCTCGTTCATCTTCGGGACCTGGAGGAAGACCTCACGGCTGACGCTGGTCACGATCGGCAGGATCATGATCGCGAGCAGGATGCCGACGGTGAAGAGCGAGCGGGCGACGCCGACCTCGGTCTTCTCGAAGATGTACGTCCAGCCGAAGAACTGGTCGAGCCAGAGGTTGAGGCCCTCCAGGTACGGCACCAGGACGAGCGCACCCCAGATGCCGTAGACGATGCTCGGCACGGCGGCCAGCAGGTCGACCACGTACGCGATGGGGGCGGCCAGCTTGCGCGGCGCGTAGTGCGAGATGAACAGGGCGATGCCGACAGCGATCGGAACCGCGATGACCATCGCGATGATCGAGCTGACGACGGTGCCGAAGAGCAGGACCGCGATGCCGAAGACCGGGGGGTCGCCGGCCGGGTTCCAGTCGAAGGTGGTGAGGAAGTTGCCCTCGTCCTTCGAGATGGCGAGCACCGAGCGGTAGGTGAGGAACACGGCGATCGACGCCATGATCACGAGCAGCAGGATGCCCGAGCCGCGGGAGAGGCCCAGGAAGATCTTGTCGCCCATGCGCCCGGTGGACCGGGGGCTGGGCCGCGGGACCGGCGGCGCCGGTGGCGTGTCTGTCGGTGTGGTGGAGGCCATGGTCTTTCCGGTCTGTGTGGGGGAGCGGTGTGCTCCCCTGGCGGCGGTGCACCGGATGGAGAGTGGGGCGGAGGGGCGGTGGGGGTGGCGGGCCGGTCCGGAGGGGTGTGCCGGACCGGCCTGCCGGTGGCGCGTTACGCCGGTGGGCGGCCGGGCCGGGTGGGCCCGGCCGCCCCGGGTGCTACGAGAGGGAGCCGATGGTCTCGCGGACCTTGGCGTTGATCTCGGCCGGGATCGGCGCGTAGCCGGCGTCGGTCAGGATCTTCTGGCCGTCGTCGGAGGCGGCGTAGGAGAGGAAGGACTTGACGGTGTCGAGCGTCTCGGGCTTGTTGCCGGAGTCGCAGACGACCTCGTACGTCACCAGGACCAGCGGGTAGGCGCCCTCGGCCTTGGTGGTGTAGTCGAGGTCGAGCGCCAGGTCCTTGCCGGTGCCCTTGATCTTCGCGGCGGCGATGGCCTTGGAGGCGTTCTCCGAGGTGGCCTTCACCGGGGTGGCGCCACCGGTGTTGATGTCCACGGTGGGGATGGACTGGGACTTGGCGTAGGAGAGCTCGAAGTAGCCGATCGCTCCGTCGACCTGCTTGACCTGGGCGGCGACGCCGGAGGAGCCGGACGCGGCCTGGCCACCGGGGGCCGGCCACTTCTTCTCGGCCTCGTACTTCCAGTCGCTCGGGGCGGCTGCGCCGAGGTACTTGCCGAGGTTCTGTGTGGTGCCGGAGTCCTCGGAGCGGTGGAAGGCCTGGATCGCCTTGTCCGGCAGCTCGACGCCGTCGTTCAGCTTGGCGATCGCCGGGTCGTTCCACTTCTTGATCTTGCTGTCGAAGATCTTGGCGAGGGTCGGGGCGTCCAGGGTCAGGCTGTCGACGCCCTCCAGCTTGAAGCCGATCGCGATCGGGCCGCCAACCATCGGGAGGTTGATGCCCTGGCCGGTCTTGCACATCTTCTTGGAGTCGGCGACCTCCTCGGGCTTCAGCGCCGAGTCGGAGCCGGCGAAGCCGACGGTGCCCTGGTTGAAGGCGACGATGCCCTCGCCGGAGGAGGAGGAGTTGTAGTTGATCTCCACCCCGGAACAGGCGGCCATGTAGTTCTTGACCCAGAGGTCCATGGCGTTCTTCTGAGCGCTGGAGCCGGAGGCGCGCAGCTGGCCCTTGGCCTTGCCGCAGTCGACGTTCGACGCGGTGGTCGTCTTCTCGCCCGTCCCGGCCGTACCGCCACCGGTGTTGTCATCCGAACCGCACGCCGTGAGGACCAGGGCGCCGGAGACGGCGAGGGCACCGAGCGCGGTGGCACGAAGCCGGTTCTTGCGCTGAAGCTTCACTTTCGGGTGTTCCTTCCAGGAGCCGCCGTGGTCAGTTCGTTCTACGACGGCGTGCGATGAGGAGCGGTGCGGTGGCTTGCCGCCGCGCACCGTGTACGTCCGAAATTAGGCAGAACAGGTGAAGCCGCCGACGGGGGAGGGTGAACGGCAGGTGAACCGTGTCGGGCAGGCGGGTGCGGGCCGGTCCGGGCGGTCGCCAGGACGCGGTTCAGGACGCGGATCAGGGGGCCGGTTCAGGACCCGGATCAGAGGGCCCGGTTCAGGACGTGGTTCAGGGCCCGGTTCAGGGCGTGGCGAGGGTGTCCAGCAGGGCGTTCAGCTGGCGGACGTCGTGGGGCTGGGTGAGCCGGACGCGGGCGGCGTCGGGGGCCAGCCACAGGATGCGGTCCACCTCGTCGTTGGCGGTGAAGGAGCCGCCGGTCGCCTCGGCCGCCCAGTAGGCGACCTCCTTGGGCCGGCCGCCCACCGGGTAGCGGGAGGTCGGCAGCCGGTCCCCCGGGGCGCAGTGGTGGCCGGTCTCCTCCAGCACCTCCCGTACGGCGGCGGCCAGCGGGTCCTCGCCGCGCTTCAGCTTGCCCTTGGGGAAGGACCAGTCGTCGTAGCGGGGCCGGTGGACCAGGCAGACCTGTACCCCGGCCCCGTCGGGGGCGCGGCGCCACAGCACGCAGCCCGCGGCCAGGACGGTGCCGGTCCGCGCGGGGGGCTCCCCGGGCGCGCGGTGCGCCTGCCCCCGGCTCATGGGGCGCTCACGGCCGTGGCGTACGGCCAGTTCTCCCGGAACACCGCCCGGGCGGCCTCCACCTCGTGGCGCTGGTCCGCGTGGAGGACGCCCAGCGCGTACGCCGTGGCCGGGGCGATCCGGGGGGTGCGGGCCGCCGCTGCCGCCGCCCCGGCCGCCTCCACGGCGTCCCGGTGCAGGTCGAGGGCGTGGCCCGCGCCGGTCAGGGCCGGGTCGGTGGCGCCGAGGACGACCTCGTGGGCGTACCGGTGCAGCCGCAGCAGCAGGCGGGCCTGGTGCCACGCCGCGTCCTGCGCCTCGTCGTACGGCTCCGTGTCGTCGGGCGGCAGGGCGGCCACGGCGGTGAGGAGGCGTTGCTCGGCGCGTTCGGCGGGCTCCAGGAGGGCCTCGGCGGTCCGGCGCGCGGGGCCGGGGGCCAGGGGGACGTCGGAGGCCAGGAGCGCCACAGCGTCGGCGACCGCGTGGAAACGGGAGGAGCCGAGCGCCTGGAGGGCCGCGGAGTGGGAGCGGGTCCGGGCGAGGGTGAGGCGGCGTTCCAGCAGCGCTCCGGCCCGCGCGGCCCCGACCCCGAGGGCGGCGCGGCCCTGGGCGTCGGCGGCGGCGCCCGCCCCGGCGGCCCGGACGCCCCGGGCTGCGGGGAGGGCCGGGCCCGAGAGGTGGTGCAGGGCCTCGACGAGCCGGGTGAGGTGGTTCGCGTAGGCGTGTTCGCGGGCGAGGGTGCCGGAGAGCCAGGCCAGTTCGGCGCGGAGATGGTCGGCCCAGAGCGGGTCGAGCGCGGCCCGGAAGGTGTGCAGGGAGCCGCTGATCCGGCGGGCCGAGCGGCGCAGTGCGCGGGTGGCGGCCGCGGCGTCGTGGCCGCCGGAGTCCGCCGGGGCGCTGTGCTCGTGGTGCAGGCGCAGGCTGCGCAGGAACTCGGCGGCCTGCCCCCGGAGGTAGGGCGCGAGGACCGCCTCCGTGGTCAGGTCCCCGGCGGGATGGGATCCGATGGGCCGGGACCTGGCGGGGTGGGATCCGGTGGGGCGGGATCCGGGGTTCGGGGGGTTCGCCGCACCGGTGGTGTCGGCGAGGCGCTGTGCCCCCGGCCCGGGGGTTGCGGCGGGCGGCGCGTCCGGAGTGGTGCCGGGGGTCGCGTCCGGCGTCGGCTGGGTCGTCGTCTGCTGGTCAGGGTGTCGCACGCCTGCGCCTCCGGGCGTCGATGAGCATTTCCTGGACGTGCCGCAGCGGCTGGCCGTCCGCGTCGGTGGCGTGCCGGGTCCAGTTCCCGTCGGGGCCCAGGTGCCAGGAGGAGGTGGTGTCGGCCATACCGGTCTCCAGGAGTCGGCTGAGTGCGGCGCGGTGGGCGGGGTCGGTGACCCGGACCAGGGCTTCGATGCGCCGGTCGAGGTTGCGGTGCATCATGTCGGCGCTGCCGAACCACACCTCGGGCTCGCCGCCGTTGCCGAAGGAGAAGACCCGGGAGTGTTCGAGGAAGCGGCCGAGTATGGAGCGGACCCGGATGTTCTCGGAGAGTCCGGCGACGCCGGGGCGGATCGCGCAGATCCCGCGCACCCAGATGTCGACGGGGAGGCCCGCCTGGGCGGCCCGGTAGCAGGCGTCGATGATCGCTTCGTCGACCATCGAGTTGACCTTGAACCGGACGTAGGCGGGGCGGCCCGCGCGGTGGTGGGCGATCTCCTTGTTGATCCGGGCGATCAGCCCGTCGCGCAGGGACTTCGGGGCGACCAGGAGGCGGCGGTAGGTCTCGCGGCGGGAGTAGCCGGAGAGCCGGTTGAACAGGTCGGAGAGGTCCGCCCCGACCTGCGGGTCCGCCGTGAGCAGGCCGAGGTCCTCGTACAGCCGGGCCGTCTTGGGGTGGTAGTTGCCGGTGCCGACGTGGGAGTAGCGGCGCAGCGTGTCGCCCTCCTGGCGGACGACGAGGGAGAGCTTGCAGTGGGTCTTCAGCCCGACGAGTCCGTACACGACGTGGCAGCCGGCCTCCTCCAGCTTGCGGGCCCACTTGATGTTGGCCTGCTCGTCGAAGCGGGCCTTGATCTCGACGAGGACGAGGACCTGCTTGCCGGACTCGGCGGCGTCGATGAGGGCGTCCACTATCGGGGAGTCGCCGGAGGTGCGGTACAGGGTCTGCTTGATGGCCAGGACGTCCGGGTCGCCCGCCGCCTGCTCCAGGAACGCCTGGACGGAGGTGGAGAACGAGTCGTACGGGTGGTGGAGCAGGACGTCCCGCTCGCGCAGGGCGGCGAAGATGTCGGGCGCCGAGGCGGACTCCACCTCGGCCAGGTCCCGGTGGGTGCCCGCGATGAACTTGGGGAACTTCAGCTCCGCCCGGTCCAGCGAGGCGATGGCGAACAGTCCGGTCAGGTCGAGCGGTCCGGGCAGCGGGTAGACCTCCGCGTCGGACACCTTCAGCTCGCGGACCAGCAGGTCGAGGACGTACGGGTCGATGGACTCCTCGACCTCCAGGCGTACCGGCGGGCCGAAGCGGCGGCGCATGAGCTCCTTCTCCAGGGCCTGGAGGAGATTCTCCGCGTCGTCCTCCTCGACCTCCAGGTCCTCGTTCCTGGTGACCCGGAACATGTGGTGCGCCAGCACCTCCATGCCGGGGAACAGCTCCTCCAGGTGCGCCGCGATGATGTCCTCTATGGGCACGTACCGCTGGGGCGAGGCCTCCAGGAAGCGGGTCAGCAGCGGCGGGACCTTGACCCGGGCGAAGTGGCGGTGGCCGCTGACCGGGTTGCGGACGACGACGGCGAGGTTGAGGGAGAGCCCGGAGATGTACGGGAAGGGGTGCGCGGGGTCGACGGCCAGCGGGGTCAGGACCGGGAAGACGCGCTGCCGGAAGAAGGTGAACAGGCGGGCCTGCTCCTTCTCGGTCAGGTCCGGCCAGCGGATCAGCTGGATGCCCTCGTCGGACAGGTCCGGGGCGATGTCCTGCTGGTAGCAGGCGGCGTGCCGGGCCATGAGTTCGCGCGAGCGGGTCCAGATGTGCTCGAGGACCTCGCGGGGCTGGAGCCCGGAGGCGGAGCGGGTGGCGACTCCGGTGGCGATGCGCCGTTTGAGGCCGGCCACCCGGACCATGAAGAACTCGTCCAGGTTCGACGCGAAGATGGCGAGGAAGTTGGCCCGCTCCAGGATGGGGGTGGCCGGGTCCTCGGCCAGTTCCAGGACCCGTTCGTTGAACGCGAGCCAGCTGCGTTCGCGGTCCAGGAAGCGGCCCCGGGGCAGCTCGTCGCCGTCCCGGTCGGGCTCGTAGGCGTCCGCGTCGGCGTCGAGATCGGGATCCAGGTCGGCGGCGGTGGAGAAGCCGACCCCGTTGGAGGCGGGGGTGGCGTGCGGCCGGTGCGCGGCGAGTGAGCCGACGGACGGCTGGGCGGCGGGCTGGACCGGGACCTCGGAGCTGGGCTGCTGGCTCATGGACCTATTGTTCCGCGCGGAGCGCCCCTGGGGCGCGTCGGAGCCCGGAAAGATCGCGGAAGGTCCGGGAAACCCCGGGTCACGGCCCGGGAAGCCCTGAGCGGCGTTTCCCCGGGCTCTCCCGTCGCGGCGGGGGACGGGCACAGCTGGCTGCATCCCGTGAGGGTCGCAAGGGCGTCTGAATGGCCGGTAACGGTGAGATGACGTACAGGAAGCGGTGTGGCTGCGGGTGGGTCGCGTCGTCACTGTACGTGTTCGTCGTGCCGGGTCGGCCCGAGGGGGCCGGTGGTACGTGTTCGCCGTCCGGGCCCACCCCTCGCGGGGCCCGGACGGCGGCTTGTGCCGGACGGGTGCGGTCAGCCGTGGAGGCGGCGCAGGGCCCGGAAGGCCAGGAACACGGCCAGGGCGGCGAGGGCCAGCAGGATGCCGGTCTCGGCGAGCTGGAGGGGCCAGTAGTGGGAGGCGGGGTGGTACTCGGAGAAGTAGCCGATGCCGCCCCGGTCGCGCATGCAGGCCGTGACGTCCTGCGTCATGTCGGCCTCGAAGCAGTCCTGCCAGTACAGCCGCTCGCCCGACGCGGTGAGCATGCCGGAGTCGATCGGCCAGTCACCGCGGTCGTAGTCCATGACTTCGGCGCTCTTCCGGAAAGCGGAAGGCCACAGTTCGTAGCGGCGTAGACCCAAGCAGATTCCCACCGCGCCGAGTACCAGCGCGGTCACGGACATGGACAACAGCGTGCGCCGGACGAGCACCGCGCACAGCGCGCCGACGGCCACGGCGAGCAGCCCGAAGCCGAGGAGGGCCGGACCGGTGCCGGGGAAGATGCCGGATGCGTACCAGGGGGTCATGTGCGAGTACGGGTATCCCCGCAGCGCCCACAGCCCCCAGCGGTAGGCGATGACCAGGACCGTCAGGCCGGTGACCGTCAGCGCGGCGGGCACGGCGAGCCGGGCGGCGAGCCAGTGGGCGGGGGAGACCGACTGGGCCCAGGCCAGCCGGAAGGTGCCGCTCTCCAGTTCGCGGGCGATCAGCGGGCCCGCGACGAAGACGCCGATGGCCCCGGCCAGCAGGAGAAGCACCGTGCCGCCGTCGGACAGGAAGAGCTCGGAGGACGTACGGGCGTAGCTGGGCTGGTAGGTGGCGCCGCCGCACGGGGTGATGTCGCCGTCCGCGCACAGCTCTTTCGCGGAGGCCATCCAGAGACGGAGCGCGACGACGATGCCGATGCCGAGAGCCAGCAGGGCGGCCCCGGTCCAGAGGGCCTTGCGGTGCACCCGCAGGACCACCCGCACGGCTCCCCGCAGGGAGGCGCGGGCGGGGACGGCCGTGACCGCGTCGGCCTTCGGGGGTGTCAGCGTGCTCATGCGGACGCCACCTCCGCACGGGCCCCGGCGGGAGAGGCGCTCGGCATGAGCAGCGGCGGGGCGTCCGGGGAGCGGAGGTGGGCGAGCAACAGCTCCTCCAGGGACGGCTGGGTGACGGCCCAGGCGGTGGTGTCCACGGGGCCCTCCTTCCTGACGAGCGCGGTGAGCTGACGTCCCGTCGTGCGGGATTCGACGACGGTGTGCGGGGAGAGGTCCCGGGCCCGGCCGGTGAGCAGGGCGTGCGCGCCGACGATGTCGTCGCTCTCGCCGCCGAGCCGGACGCGCCCGCCGTCGACGAACAGGAGGTAGTCGCAGGCGCCCTCCAGCTCGGTGAGGATGTGCGACGACATGACGATGCTGGTGCCGTGCTCGGCGGTCTCCGCCATCAGGACGCCCATCAGCTCGTGCCGGGCGAGCGGGTCGAGGTCGGCCATCGGCTCGTCCAACAGCATCAGTTCGGGCCTCTTGCCGAGTGCGAGGGCCAGCGCGAGCCGGGTGCGCTGCCCGCCGGAGAGGGTGCGGACGCGGGCCTTGCGCGGCAGGGGTCCGGCGATCCGGTCGGCGGTGGCGCGGTCCCAGCGCCCGGGGTTCAGCTCGGCCCCGGCCCACAGCGTGTCGGCGACGGTGAGCTGCGGGTACAGGGGCTTGTCCTGGGGGACGAAGGCGAGGCGGTCGCGTACGTCGCCGGGGCCGCCGGAGCCGAGGACGGTGAGGGACCCGGCGCTGGGGCGGTCCAGCCCGGCGGCCAGGTTCAACAGGGTCGACTTGCCGGCGCCGTTGGGCCCGACGAGGGCGCAGACGCGTCCGGCGGGCAGCCGGAACGAGCAGTCGTGCAGGGCGCGGTGGGCGCCGCCCCCGCGCCCGTAGGTCTTTCCGAGGCCGTGTGCCTCGATCGCGACGCCGGTCATCGTTCCTCGTCCCCCTTGTACGTGCTGTCCAGTACGGCGGTGAAGAGCGCGCCGACGTCGTCCCTCTCCAGGCCGGCCGCCCGGGCCCGGCGGGCCCAGTCGGCGAGTTCGGTGCGCAGCGGTGCGTCGGCGGCGGTCGCGTCGGCCGCGCCGCCCAGGGTCCTGCGGACGAAGGTGCCGAGCCCGCGGCGGGCCTCGACGAGCCCTTCGCGCTCCAGCTCGCGGTAGGCCTTGAGGACGGTGTTCGGGTTGATCGCGGTGGCTTCCACGACCTCGCGGGCGGTCGGCAGCCGATCGCCCGGTTCGAGCACGCCCAGGCGCAGGGCCTGCTTCGTCTGCTGGACGATCTGGAGGTAGGTGGCGACACCGCTGCGCCGGTCGATGCGGAACTCGACCGCTGCGGACTCGGCAGCCATGAGCACATCACCCTTTCACTAATTGAGTAGTGAAAGGGTGGTGCAAAGAAGGGGCGGCGTCAAGTGACGCCGCCCCTGGCCCGCCTGGCCGCGTGTCAGAACGTGGGTGTCGGGAGGTGGATGTCAGGACATGAGTGTCAGAACGTGGGCTTCAGAACGTGGGTGTCAGGACTCCGTGCGGTACATCAGGTCCACCTCGTGCGTGGTGAAGCCCATGCGCTCGTACACCGTCACGGCCGCCGTGTTGTCCGCGTCCACGTAGAGCATCGCGGTGGGCAGCGCCTCGGCGGCGAGGTGGTGCAGGCCGATCGAGGTCAGTGCCTTGCCGAGGCCGCCGCCCTGGGCCTCGGGCAGTACGCCGACCACGTACACCTCGCCGATCCCCTCCTCGGCGTGCACCTTCGTCCAGTGGAAGCCGACGATCTCCCCGTCCCGCTCGGCCAGGAAGAAGCCCTTCGGGTCGAACCAGGGCTCCGCCTTGCGGTCGTCCAGGTCCTGCTGGCTCAGGGACCCCTGCTCGGGGTGGTGGGCGAACGCGGCACGGTTCACGGCGAGCCAGGCGGCGTCGTCACGGCCCGGCTCGAAGGTCCGTACGGTGACGCCCCCGGGCAGCACCGGCTCCGCCAGGTCGAGCGGGGCCAGGCTCCGCCGGAGCTGGCGCAGTTCGCGGAAGAGGGAGAGGCCGAGGACCTGGGCCAGGTGGCGGGCGGCGGAGCTGCCGCCGTGCGCCCAGACCCGCAGTCGCTTGCCGGTCGCGGCGAGGAGAGCCGCGCCGAGTGCCCGGCCGTGCCCGTGGCCGCGTCGGCCGGGGTGGACGACCAGCTCGGCGGCCGGGGCCTCGACCGGATCGGTGTCCTCCAGCTGGGCGTACCCGGAGAGTGTGCCGTCGACGATGAGGAGGAGGTGCCGTACGCCGTCGCGGTGCCCGCCCCGGATCCGTAGCCTGCCTTGTTCGGATACCGCCTGCCGGCCGTCGGACCGGGCGGCCTCGGCGAGCAGGGCGAGGACGGCGTCGGCCTGCGCGGAGTCGAGAGCGTCGAGGGTGTGGATCTCGCGTCCGGGAGCGGGGAGGGGTGCGTCAGTCGTCATGCCTTTGAGCGTACGGCGAGCGGTGCGCTCGGCGGCGGCGCGGTGGGGCGAGGTGCAGCTGCCGGTGGATCACTGACTCCAGATCCGTACGCGACCAGCCGTGGTGGACGGCGGGCTGGGCGTAGAAGTCCCGCTCGAAGCGGGTCGAGCACTTGCCCATGATGAGGACGACGTGACCCCAGGGCAATTGTGCAACAGTCTGTTGCGCAATCGAGTCGGGCCAGATCCTGGCCATCTGCTGCATGTACTGAAGGTTGCGCGTACTGAATCCCCGCTGCCGCGGGAACTCCGTCCGCAGCTCCGTGGCGATCCGCTCGATGACCTTCGTGCCCCACCTCTCCCCGCGCTGGCGCTCCAGGATGGTCCGCCCGATCTCCCAGTACATCCGGAGCATCTCGGTGTTGACCTTGAGCTGGGCCCGGACGTGGGCGCCGCGGACGATCGACTTGAGGTCGTCGACCATGTCGAGGAATCCGGCGGGAAGTTCCGACGACGGCGACTGTTGCTGGCCCGGCACCGTGGCTTTGCCCGTCGCCCTGCTCGTTAGTTCGTTCTCCACGGCGTACAGACTTCCGGGTGCGATGCATGCCGTGACGTTTCTGCCCGAATTTATGAGCTGAACGGGTGATGTGAGCGCTTGTGGAACGGTTCGGGCGAGCCATTTGGCCGGATGGCAACCAGTCCGTAACCCCGAACACCTGTTGCGCTACGCGCGTTGACTCTAGGCTGCGGCACGCAGGATCCCAGACGTGACACCAGCGACACGACTGACACCACCGACAGCACTGACACACAAGGGGACCGATGCCAGCGACTCCGCAGAAGAACCGTGCGAACCGGCGGGTGCTCGCCGCCGCGGCCGGTCTGGCCACCGTGGGCGCGCTCGTCGCCGCGATGCCGGCCGGCGCCCATGACCGGGGCCGCGGTCACGGTCACGAACCCCGTACCGTCGACGTGCAGTTGCTGTCGTTCAACGACCTGCACGGCAACCTGGAGCCGCCGGCCGGTTCGGCGGGCAACGTCTCCGAGATACAGCCCGACGGCACGGTGAAGGCGATCCCGGCCGGTGGCGTCGAGTACCTGGCGACCTCGCTGCGCACCGCGCGCCAGGGCAACCCGTACTCCGTCACGGCGGCCGGCGGCGACATGGTCGGCGCGAGCCCGCTGCTGTCGGGCCTCTTCCACGACGAGCCGACGATCGAGGCGCTCAACGGCCTCGACCTGGACGTCTCGGCGGTCGGCAACCACGAGTTCGACGAGGGCGCGACCGAGCTGGCCCGCCTCCAGAACGGTGGCTGCCACCCGGTCGAGGGCTGCTACGAGAAGGGTAAGAAGTTCCGTGGAGCGGGCTTCCCCTACCTCGCGGCCAACGTGACCAAGGAGAAGACCGGCAAGCCGCTGCTGAAGCCGTACACCGTCTGGAAGAAGAACGGCGTCAGGATCGGCTTCATCGGCGTGACGCTGGAGGGCACCCCGGACATCGTCACCGCGAACGGCGTCAAGGGCCTCAAGTTCCACGACGAGGTCGAGACGATCAACAAGTACGCCCGCGAGCTGGACCGCAAGGGCGTCAAGTCCATCGTGGCCCTGATCCACGAGGGCGGGGCCCCGGCCTCCACCTCGTACAACTACGGCTGCGACAGCCCCGGCGCGGGCGACGGCATCTCCGGCCCGATCGTCGACATCGCCAAGGGCATCACGCCGAAGGTGGACGCCCTGGTCACGGGCCACACCCACCAGGCGTACGTGTGCACCGTCCCGGACCCGTCCGGCAAGCCGCGTATGGTCACCTCGGCCTCGTCGTTCGGCAAGCTCTACACGGACAGCACGCTCACCTACGACCGCCGCACCAAGGACATCGTCCGTACGTCGGTGAAGTCCGCCAACCACGTCGTGACCCGGGACCAGCCCAGGGCCACCGACATGACGCGCCTGATCGACCGGTGGAACAAGCTCGCCGCCCCGATCGCGAGCAAGCCGCAGGGCTGGATCAGCGCCGACATCAACGGTCGCGGCTCCACGGCCCCCGAGAAGCCGCTCGGCAGCGTCATCGCCGACGCCCAGCTCGAAGGCCTCGCCCCGGCCGACAAGGGCGGCGCGGAAATCGCGTTCATGAACCCGGGCGGCATCCGCGCGGACCTGGTGCACAAGGCGTCCGGTGGTGAGGGCGACGGGGTCGTCACCTACGGCGAGGCGTTCACCGTGCAGCCGTTCACCAACATGATGAACGTCGTCGACCTGACCGGCGCCCAGCTGGTCGCCGCGCTCCAGCAGCAGGTCAGCGGCTCCAACGAGGCCGGCCCGAAGATCCTCCAGGTCTCCAGGGGCCTCACCTACACCCTCGACCTGACGAAGAGCGGCGCGGCCCGCGTGGTCGCCGACACCATCAAGCTGAACGGTGCGGCGATCGACCCGGCGCGCACCTACCGCGTCGCGATGAACGAGTTCCTCGCGGGCGGCGGCGACGGCTTCCCGGCCCTCGGCCAGGGCACGAACAAGCTGGTCGGCGCCTCCGACCTGGACCTGTTCAACGCCTACCTGGCGGCCCACTCCTCGGCCACCGCCCCGCTGGCCCCGCCGGCGACGGACCGGATCACGGTCATCCGGTAGTCATCCAGTAACTCGCGCGTGAATCAGGGGCGGTGGGCCTGCGGGCCTGCCGCCCCTCTTCCGTCTCGTCGCTTCCCTGGAGATCTTCGTCCCGGGCGCCACGGCTGTGTCTGCCCGGGACTTCCTGTTTCCGGCGGCTGGGGAATGCCGACACCATCACCGAGAACACCTTTGGGTGGGTTTCCGATGGAGCGGGTGTCCGCCCTGGCCACGTGAAGATCGAAAAGATCGGCCATGCGGCGCTGGGACTCTAGGGGTTTGTGCCCACCGCAGTCGTAGCGACGGTCGAAATCGCGGATTCCGTCCTTCTATCACACGCGTGATAATGTCACTGCTGTGGGATATATCGATGTCAACTCTGTTTCTTACGGGCTGCCGGACGGCCGGGTGTTGCTGGACGAGATCTCGTTCCGGGTCGGAGAGGGGGCCAAGGCCGCGCTGATCGGCGCCAACGGGTCCGGTAAAACCACATTGCTGCGGATCATCGCCGGAGACCTGACGGCGCACGGTGGCGCGGTGAGCCGGGGTGGAAGCCTGGGAATCATGCGGCAGTTCATCGCCCGCGAGGGCGACCAGATTCGCGACCTGCTGTTATCGGTGGCGGATCCCCGGATCCGCCGGGCCGCCGCCGCCGTGGACGCGGCGGAAGCCGCCCTGGAGTCGAGTGGGGACACCCGGGCGCAGCTGGCCTACGCGGCCGCCCTGGCGGACTGGGGCGACGCCGGCGGCTACGGCGCGGAGGTGCTGTGGGACGTCTGCGCCACCGAGGCCCTCGGTATCCCCTTCGACCGGTGCGGGCGGCGCGCGGTGGACTCGCTGTCGGGCGGCGAGCAGAAGCGGCTCGTCCTGGAGGCGCTGCTGCGGGGCCCCAACCAGGTGCTGCTGCTCGACGAGCCCGACAATCACTTGGACGTTCCCGGCAAGCGCTGGCTGGAGAGCCGTCTCCTGGAGACGCCGAAGACCGTCCTGTACATCAGTCACGACCGCGAGCTGCTCGCACGCACGGCGAAGAGTATCGTCACGGTCGAGCTCGGCGCTGCGGGGAACACCGCCTGGGTCCACCCCGGCGGATTCGGCAGCTACCACCAGGCGCGGACCGACCGGTTCGAGCGGTTCGACGAGATGCGTAACCGCTGGGACGAGGAACGTGCCAAGCTGAAGGCCCTCGTGCGGATGTACAAGCAGAAGGCCTCCTACAACTCGGACATGGCGTCCCGCTACCGTTCCGCCAGGACGCGCCTCGACCGGTTCGAGAGCGCGGGCCCGCCGCCCGCGCAGCCGCGCGAGCAGCGGCTGGCGATGCGGCTGCGCGGCGGGCGTACGGGAAAGCGGGCCGTGGTCTGTGCCGGCCTGGAGCTCACCGGGCTGATGAAGCCGTTCGGCCTGGAGGTCCGGTTCGGTGACCGGGTCGCCGTGCTCGGCTCCAACGGTTCGGGCAAGTCGCACTTCCTGCGCCTTCTCGCCGCCGGCGGTACTGCCCCCGAGCCCGAACACGAGCCGGTGGGCGACCTGCCGGTCGAGCCTGTGGCGCACCAGGGCATGGCACGGTTGGGCGCGCGGGTGCGTCCAGGCTGGTTCGCACAGGTCCACGGGCGGCCCGATCTCGCCGGCCGCACCCTCGTGTCCGTCCTGCACCGCGGTGACGAGCGCCGGGAGGGGCTGCCGCGCGAGGAGGCCTCACGGGTGCTGGCGCGCTATGAACTGGCGGGTGCGGCGGAGCAGGAGTTCGACTCGCTGTCCGGGGGGCAGCAGGCGCGCTTCCAGATCCTCCTGCTCGAGCTCGGCGGAACGACGCTGCTCCTGCTGGACGAACCCACCGACAACCTCGATCTCGTTTCCGCCGAGGCGTTGCAGCACGCGCTCCGCGGCTTCGAGGGGACGGTGCTCGCGGTGACGCACGACCGGTGGTTCGCCCGGGACTTCGACCGGTTCCTGGTCTTCGGCGCCGACGGCACCGTCCGCGAGTCGCCCGATCCGGTGTGGGACGAGAAGCGTGTCGTGCGCCGGCGCGGCTGAGCGGTGCCGGGTTCCGGCGAAGGCGCGCGGAATCAGGGGCGGTCGTGGCGGATGCCGCTGTGATCGCGGCCTCCGCCCCCGCTCGTCCGTTTCGGGCGGGGCAGGCATCTCGTTGTTATCACGGCTGTGATATTTTAGGGGAATGCCAGCTCGGATTGACCTCGAACAGCGTCGCAAGGATGTTATCGAGGCGGCTTTTCGCCTTGTGGTCGCTGAAGGCGTCACCGGTATTTCGCTGCGGAAGGTCTCCGTCGAATCGGGGCTGAACATCGGGTCGGTGCGTCATTATTTCGACGATCACCGTAACCTTCTCGTCGCGGCCGCGAACGAAGTCGGCGACCGCATGGGGAAGAGGCTCACTCGCTGTTCGGCCGACACCCTGGTCGGACTCGACGGCGAATCTGCCGTAGACGCTTTGCAGGCTCTCCTCGAGGAGTTGCTTCCGCTCGACGACGAACGGCGCGTCGAGTCGATCGTCCTGACCGAGTTCATCGTCGCGGCACGGGTGAATCCGATCTTCCGCCCTGTGGCCGAGCGGATGGCCGCCGACATGCGGCAGGTGATCACGCATGCCCTGGACGTTCTCGAGGTGTCCGAGCCGGCCGAAGAGGCGGAGCGGCTCATCGCGGTCCTGGGCGGCCTGATTCTCGACGCGGTGACACCGCATGGATCACTCGGCGCCGAGCGTGTGCGCAGAACGCTGCGGGCGCAGCTGCGCTCGGTGCTGGTGACCTGACGGCGCGTGACGCCCGGTGCTCTGACGTCACGCGCCGTCTCAGCCGTGTACACAGGAACTTCGGACCGGCTGTGTCACCGGCAGCGGGTGCCGACCGCCCTCTCGATCGGCCGATCGGCCGATCAGCCGGACAGCCGGGAGTGCGCCTTGTCGGGCCGTGATGCTGTCCCGGCAAGTCGCCTACAGAGATGGCGAGATCGTGCGCACCGTCACGGCCGTCGTCGTCGCACTGCCCCTCGCCGCCGGAGCCGTACCGGCCGCCACGAGCTGACGCGGGAACGGCGGAGTGTCCGGCCGGCCGCCCGGGTTCACGGCGCGGTAGCGGTCCAGGAGACGGCGAAGTACCTGACGTGCTCGTCCTCCCCGACCGGACGCATTCCCGCTGCCGTCATCACATGGTGGGACGCGATGTTGTCGTGGTCGGCGTCGCCCTTCACCGAGGCGACGCCGTTGGCCCGGGCGAACGACAGCAGGGCACGGAGGGCTTCGGAGGCGTAGCCCCTGCCACGGGCCGACGGGACGACGCCGTAGCCGATCGTGACGTGGCCGTGTTCGTCAGGGGGGCTGTGGAAGTCCACGCCGCCGATCACCCGGTGGTCCGAGCGACGGCGGATCGCATACGGGCCGAACGGCTGGGGATCGCCGGTGGTCGAGCAGCGTTCCAGGAGGCGCTCGGCCACGGACACGTCGTCCCCGGTCGGGAATCCGGGCTCCCAGGCCGTGTCGGAGCCCGGCTCGCCCGCCACCATCCGTTCGGCCTCGTCCACGGATATCGGGTGCAGTACGAGCCGCTCGGTCACCAGGTCGGTCATGGCAGGGAGGTCTACCACGCGGTACGGACGGGGCGCGCGTGGATTTCCGGCCCGAGGGCCGCCCCCGTCCGGGCTGTTTCCCGGGCTCCTTCACGTCCGAGCGATTTCCGGACCGCCCGCACGGGCTGAGGGCGCAGCCGAAGGGGTGGTGGGCCGTCTCGGCCCACCACCCCTTCACACCACTACTGCTGATCTACCGTCAGGCGTTGTCGCCGGCCTTACGGCGGCGGACGACGAACACCGCCGCCGCGCCGAGCACGACGGCCGCACCGCCGACGAGGGCGATCGAGGTGGTGGCGGAGGACGAACCCGTGGCGGCGAGGCCGCCGTCCGTGCCGGTCTTCGCCGGGGTGCCCGACGCCGAGCCCTGCGGCTTGTGCCCGGAGCCGTTGTCGCCGGGCTTCGTGGTCTTGGAGGGCTTGGGCTTGGCGTCCTCGGTCTTGCCGGGCTTGCTGCCGGCGGCCTTGACGTCGAACTCGTACATGTCCGCGCCGGGCGCCCCGCCGCAGGAGCCGTCCTCGTTGAAGAAGTCGGCCGCGATGAACGCGACACCGTTGCCGGCCGGGGTGGCCGCGTCGAGCGTGAGGCGCAGCTTCAGGTCAGCCCGGGCGCCCGGCTTCAGCGCGCCGACGCCGTCGATGTAGTTGTCCTTGACGTTCTGCCACTTCGGGGACGACTCGGTGGACCACTGGAGGCGGAAGAACTTGCCCGTGTCCTTGAGTCCGGTCTTGTCCGTGGCGTGGACTCCGGCGTACGTGATGACTTCGTCCATGTGCCGGTCGGAGCCGTTGGTCACCCGGACGGAGAAGGCGGTGGTCGTTCCGGCGACGAGCTTGGTCGGCAGGCCGGTCACCTTGGCGGTGAGGTCGTGCTCGGGCTCGCAGTCCTCGCCCTCCTCCTCGGCCTCCTTGATCGCCTTGGCCAGCGCCGCGTCGGCGGCGACCTTCGCGGCGAGTGCGTCGTCCAGGGCCCGGTCGACCACGCCGTAGGCGCGGAACGCCGCGACCCGGGCGTCATCCAGAGCCTCGTCGGCCTCGGCGGCCTTGGTGTCGGCGGCGGTCTTGGCGGTGGCAGCCGTCGCCGCGCTCGCCTCCGCTTCGGAGAGAGCGGCTGCGGCGGCGGTCTTCTGCTCCTCCGTGGCGCCCTCGGGCAGCGCGTCGACGGCGGCCTTCGCGTCGGTCACGGCCTGGTCGGCGGTGGACTTCGCGGCGGCGGCGTCCTTGGCGGCCTGCTCGGCAGCGGCATCGGCCACCGCGAGGGGGTGGGTGCTCTTGAGGGCCTCGAGCGTCTCCTCCAGCAGCAGGATGGCGTCCGCCTTCGCCTGGGCTGCCTTGTCGTACGCCTTCTGCGCCTCGGCGGCGGCCTTCTCCAACTCCTTGAGGGTCGGCTTGTTCTGCTTGTTCTGCGTCTGCGCCGCCGGCTTGGTGTCGGCGAAGGCGGGGGTGACGGAGAGCAGCACGGCGGGGGCGGTCACGGCGGCGGCGACGGCGGTGGCGAGAGCGCGGCGAATCTTCACATGATCCCTTGGGTCGGGTCCGAACGGCGGAAAGACGTCGAGAGCGGCTGCCACGGCGGAACGATCACGCGGGCGTCCGGTGCCGATGGTATGGGGATCCTGTGAGGGGGCCGGGTGATTATTCCGGCCCGGGAGCGGGACGACGTCGCGCGGAGCGGACAGACTTCACCAAAGTGCGCAGTTGCCCTCGGGATCCCTCTTTCGCTGTGACGAAGGCCATGCGCCCGCCCGGCCGGGTTCCGCGAACCGATGGCCGACCAGGTGGCGCGGCGCCGGGTGCGCGACGGGTCGCGCAGGTCGCGGCTCGTGGTCGTGGCCGTGCCGTCGTAGGCACGCTGGGCGCCACCGGCGCCGGCACGGGTGGCGCACCGTACGCGCCGGACGCCGGCACGGGTGCCGTACGGGACCGCCGCCGCAGGCCGACCGCCGACGGCGGGCCGACCCGGGCGGCGAGCGTCCGGACGGGGGCTGCGGCTCGTCGGGCGGCGCGACCACGTGATGCCGGGAGGAGGGGATCGCCACCACGTGGTGCCGGGACGAGGGCTAGGGCCGTCCGCCCGGAGCAGGCGGCCGGGCGGGCGGGCCGGGATCCATCGGCGGCGCTTCCCTCGCTCCGGGCACCGGCGCGAGGGTGATCCCGGCGGCGAGTGCACCGAGGACGACGGCTGCCGCAGCGAAGCCCCACGGGGCGACGCTCACGGGGTCGCCTCCGGTCGCCCGAGCGTGAACCAGACGGCCTTGCGTCCGGGGTGCCGGGACCCGCCGCCGTGTGCCCCCCAGGCCAGAGCCAGGTTCTCGACGAGGGCGAGCCCCCGTCCGTGCTCCTCCTCCGGACCTGCGCGCAGTGCGCCGAGCTCACCGAGGAGCGGGCTGCCCTCGTCCGTGACGGTGACGGTGACCCGCTTGCGGTTGACGGCCGCGTGGATCCGGATCCGTGGCGTACCGGTGTGACGGTGGGCGTTGGTGACCAGTTCGGTCACGCAGATCCGGGCGTCGTCGACCAGCCCGAGGTGTCGGTTGACGTCCAACAGCGAGGTGAGGAAGTCCCGCGCGAGGCGCGGGGCGCTCGCGGTGTTCGGCAGCGAGATGCGGTAGATCTCGCCGCCGAACGAGCTCGGTTGTACGGGAGTGGGGATTGCAGCGGCCATGGCGCTCTCCTCATGCGGTCCGGTGCGGTGAACGGATGCGCTGCGCCCGGCCCGTGGCGATGGCCGCCGTGCCGCACGTGTCAACGCGCGTCGAAGCGGCTGCACTTCGGGGTTCCGAGGTGTAGCGCGGTACTGGTACGCACCGTAGCGCATTGTCTAACGCGTTAGACGCATACTCGTAACGTCATCGACTGGTTGGATACCTATCGAGTGGGGGTCCACACTGGGTTCCGACAAGAGGAGGGCCCGATGCCATCGAGGAAGGCACCCACGGCGCGTCAGCGTCGGCTGGGTACCGAGCTGCGTCGAGTTCGTGAGCACACCGGGCTGTCGCTCACCGGGGCGGCGGCGATGCTCGGTACGGACCGCACCACCATCAGCAACATCGAATCCGGAAGGTTCGGTGTGAGCGCCGAGCGGGTTCGTGCGTGGGCCGGTCATTACGGGTGTCCCGACCACGCCTACATCGAGGCTCTCGCGGGAATGGCAACCGAGCGCATAAATGGCTGGTGGGAGGATTACCGAGGGCACCTCGCCAGCGATGCCCTTGATCTGGCAGAGCTGGAGCATCACGCGGTCGGCATCAGGTCGGTACAGATCATGTATATGCCCGGCTTGCTCCAGACCGAGGACTACGCACGCGCCGTCTTCGCTGAGAGCGTGCCGCCGCCCACTCCTGCCCGCCAGAGGCGCCAGTTGTCGCATCGGCTGAGACGTCGCGATGTCCTTGATCGGGCCGAGCTGACCTCCTGCACGTTCCTGATCCACGAGGCTGCGCTGCGTATGACCTATGGCGGTACGGCGGTTGCCCGCAGTCAACTCGACCACCTGCTCCGCCAGTCGGATCGAGAGAACGTTGTTATCCGCGCGATTCCCTTCGCGGCGGGCGGTTTCCCGTACGCCAGCAGTTCGGCACACTACGTCTACGGTGTCGTCCCGCAGCTCGACACCGTTCAGACGGACACCTCGACCGGGTCGGGTTTCCTGGATTCGGAGACGAGTCTGGAGAACTGGCGAGTCGCGCTGGATCGAACCGAGGAGAGATCTCTCGACCCGGAGAGCTCGCGAGACTTCATTCGTGGAGTCGCTCAACAAGTATGAAGGCGTGAGAATGTTGGAAATTCAGTGGCGCAAGTCGTCGAAGTCCTCGAATGCGGAGGGCTCCGACTGTCTGGAGCTGGCTGAGCACGGCGGCGAGATCCTGTTGCGCGAAAGTGACAACCCCGATGTGGTCGTTCACACGACACGGGCCAAGCTCCGGGCGTTCCTGGGTGGTGCGAAGGAGGGCGAGTTCGACGACTTGGCCTGAGCTTCCATGCTCCGGCAGCGGGCGGCCTCCACCGGCGCAGGTGGAGGCCGCCCGCATTTTCTGTCCCATCGGCAGATTCCCGCCTCACCCGTTAGACGTCAAACACTTGAAACGGGTTGGTGTAACACGCTAGCTTCCTGATGTGTCGCCGCACCTGCGCGCGGCCAACTCCCCTTTCGTCTGCGCCCGTTGGGGGAGTCGCGATCCAGTGCGCCCCCTTCCCGCGGCTCGTCACGCCGGCCGTGGGCGGGGGGCGTTCCTGGTGCCACATCAGGAGGCTGTGTCATGTGCGACCCCGATCCCGACCCAACGCGACCCGAAGGCTTCGCCCTTCATGCCTACTGGTGCCCCTTGTTGCGCAGCGGCGATGGCTATCCAGTGCTGTCAAGCTGAAGCCCAGGTGCGCGGAGTGGGAATCGTCCCGGCAAGCAAGGCTTGCTCTTCGGACGGAGTACGACCGCGGATTGGTGGGACGGGCGGTTGGCGGTGGAGTGGTGGTACCGGTTCGCGCAGTTGGTGCGTCTGCGACACGCGATCTTTGGGTTGCTCTAGAGTCGGGAAGACCTTCCCGGTGGCATCTCGCTGCCGGGATTTCGTGTTCTCCCGGCGGAGTTTGATCTTGCGTAAGGCGCGACCGCACGACCGGAATCCAGCGGGGCCCGTTCCCCGTATCGGTTGGGCGGCCCGGGTCCGGGAGGCAGGCGCTCCGCTGGCTGTCAGGCCGTACCGCCTGCACTTCGCCGCCCGCCTGCTCTCCTGGACCGGCTCGGCCGTGGCACCCATCGGCCTGGCTTTCGCGGTCCTGGAAATGGGCGGCGGACCAGGTGCTCTGAGTGCGGTCCTCGCGGCAAGTGTCGTGCCTCAGATCCTGCTGCTGCTCGTCGGCGGAGTCGTCGCGGACCGACTGTCCCGGGCTCGGGTCATGGTGTGGTCCAACGTCGTCTGTGCGGTCGCGGAGGCTGCGGCGGTGCTGTTGCTGGTCTCGGGCACGGCCCGGGTCTGGCATCTTGTGACGATGTCGGCCGTCTGCGGGGCGGCGGGAGCGTTCTTCACCCCGGCGGCCGGAGGCATGGTCGTGGAGGTGGTCCCGGCTGAACTTCGGCACGCGGCGAACGCTCTGCTGAAGATCGGCCAGAACACCGTGAAGGTGGCGGGCCCCGCCCTGG
Organism: Streptomyces sp. NPDC104313; assembly: GCF_055583985.1. NCBI lineage: Bacteria > Bacillati > Actinomycetota > Actinomycetes > Kitasatosporales > Streptomycetaceae > Streptomyces > Streptomyces sp. NPDC104313. The sequence continues at coordinate 199,192 of NZ_JBVJMW010000012.1, read as the reverse complement.
GCGGTGTCCTGGTCGCCGTGGTCGGCCCCGGCTGGGCCCTCGGCTGGGACGCTCTGACGTTCGCCGCCTCGGCCCTGCTCTTCTCCCGGATCAGCCTCAAGTCCAAGAACGTGAAGGTCCGAACCGGTTTCACCGCCGATCTGCGCGAAGGCTGGGATGACTTCCGCTCCCGCCGCTGGATGTGGGTGATGGTCTGCCAGGCCGCCGTGATCGTCCCCGTATGGCTGGTCGGCTACCAGCTCCTCGGCCCGGTGTACGGACAACGAGTTCTCGGTGGCGCCGCCCCGTGGGGTCTGGTGGTGTCCGGCTTCACCGCCGGGCTGGTGGCCGGGGCGGCACTCGCCCTGATGTGGAAGCCGCACCGGGTCGGGCTCGTCGTCTGCGCGGGCACCGGCTCGATGGCGGTACCGCTGGCGGCGATGGCCACGGCCGTGCCGTTGCCCGTGCTCGTGGTCGCCACGGGAGTGGCGGGCACGGGGCTGGCGGTCAGCATGACCGTGTGGGCCTCGCTGGTGCAGGAGAGGATTCCGGCGGACCGGCTGGGCCGGACCCTGTCCTACTCGACGCTCGGGCAGATCCTGCCCGTGCCCTTCGGCTACCTCCTCGCCGGCCCCGCCTCCCAGCTGTTCGGGCTGCGCACGACCCTGGCGACGGGCGCTTTGGTCATCACGGCCGCCGCCGTCGTGCCGCTGGCCGTCTCTCAGGTCCGTGGGCTCTGCCTCGCGCCGGAGACGGCCACGGACGCCGACGGGGTCGTGGCCAGGGTGCGGGCGGAGAGGTAGCCAGCTGGGGCGGCCGGGGCGACGGCGATCGTGGTGCGGGCGGTGGCGGCGGCGCAGATGGCCGACGCGCGTCGGAAATTGGTCATGTCGTTCCCCGGTTTCTTGATTCGGTCACTGCGTGACGCCTGGTCGGGCGTCTGGATCCACGTCCCTCGGAGTGGCGTGAGGCATATTCCGTTGGGGCAGGTCGTGACGTGGCGGAGTCGCGCAGTCGGCGTGCCGTTACGAAGTCATGGCACGGTAGGACAAGATCACCTTTCTTGATCGGTATCCGGTATCCGGTGGCCGGGGACGCGACGATTTTCGGCGGCGTCCGAGGTCTCCTACGGCGGACGTGGTCATCGGTTCGATGGAGGCAGCCGTGAAGCGTGACGCGAAGCGCGGTATCTGGCGCATGGTGCACATCGAGCGCGCCGCGCTGATCGAGGACCTCGCGCGGCTGGAGCCCCGGCAGTGGGAGACGCCGTCGCTCTGCGCGGGATGGACGGTGCGCGACGTGGCCGCCCATCTGGTCGATACCGCCCTCACGACGCGTACCGGCTTCGCGAGGTCCTGGCCGGCCACGGAGGATGCGTGCGGCCGGCCCGACGCGGTCCGGCCCGGGGCGTGAGGCAGTCGGCGACCTTCCGCGTACGTCTTCCGTGGTCGGCATTCGTATGAACAGCGCCTTATCGGGTGGTCTGTCGGGGTGAAAGATGGCCGCGGAAGCGGTGTCTCCGGCCGTTGCTCCCGACGAGCCATTCCCATGGGTACGCAGCCCGCGGCTCGCGTTCGGCGTGCCGTCCGGCTCCTGTCCCGGCTTACCGGCGCACTCGTGTGCGAACCCAAGGAGATCTCATCCGGATGCTCAGAAGGAAATGGTTCCTGGCGACCGGCCTGGCCGCCGCCATCGTCGCCTCCCCCCTGTCCGTGCCCGCGCAGGCGCAGTCACCGGCCTCTGTGCCCTCCGCCCAGCAGAGCCCCGCCGCCACGCGCGCCCTGGCACCGTTCACGTGCGCGGGTGACATCCTGCTGGCCGCCGGCGACGATGCGACACAGCTCTTCCAGGGCGTCACCGGTCCCGGCACCATCGACTTCCAGGCAGTCGGAGCCGCGACCCAGAAGTACAACGCCATGGGCGTCAACCCCGACGACAAGTTCATCTACGCGATCGACCGCACCTCGCTCAACCTGCTCCGTATCGATGACGCCGGGGTGGTGACCGACCTCGGCTCCGTCGGGCTTCCGACCCCGACCACCGGGGCGAACAACTACGCCTCCGGCGGGTTCGACGACGCGGGGAACTACTACGTCGCCAACGGCTACAACGACCGGATGTTCCGGGTCGACCTGGACACGAAGCAGTCCACCGAGATCGTTCTCAGTCAGGTGCTCGACGGTGTCATCGACTTCGCCTACAGCGACGGCTTCTTCTGGGGCGCGTCGAGGAACGGCTCCGTCGTCCGGATCGCCACCGGCACCGGAGTGGTGACCCCGTACCCCGATATCGTCCCGGTCACCACCGGTTACGGCGGGGCGTTCACCTACGGCAACGGCGACCTCGGGTTCTTCAGCAACACCGGAAGCGTTCTGCGCGTCGCGGTCACCAACCCCGAATCGCCGACCTTCGATCTCCTCTCCACCCAGGACGCCCCGGCGATGTCGTCCGCCGTGGACGCCACCTCCTGCTTCGAGCGGCCGGTCGACCTGGGCGTGGTGAAGTCGGGTCCCGCGACCGTCTCACCGGGCGGGGACATCGCCTACACGATCACCATCACGAACAACGGCCCGAACGCCTCCTCGGGCTGGACCCTGTCCGACCCGATCCCGGCGGGTCTGGCCGGTGCGGCCACGACCACCGACGGATGCACGATCGTGTCGGGCTCGCTGTCGTGCACCGGCGGTGCGCTCGCCGTCGGTGACACCGTGGAGATCGTACTGACCGGCCGTGCCGCCGAAGGGGTGTCCGAGGTGGTCAACACCGCCACGGTCTCCGGCAACGACCCGGACCCGAACCCGGACAACGACCAGGACACGACCACCACCAAGGTGGACGAGTCGGTCGACCTGGGCGTGGTGAAGTCGGGCCCCGCGACCGTCTCACCGGGCGGGGACATCGCCTACACGATCACCGTCACGAACAACGGACCCAACCCCTCGACCGGCTGGACGCTGACCGACACCATCCCCGCGCAGATCCAGAACGCGAGCACCGGCACCGCCGGCTGCGCCATCGCGGCGGGCGAACTCACCTGCACCGGGGGAGCGCTGGCGGTCGGGGACAGCCGGACGCTGGAGGTGTCAGGCACCGTGTCCGCCCAGGCGACCGGAAAGATCTCCAACACCGCCGTGGTGACCGGGAACGAGCCCGACCCGAAGCCCGACAACAACCAGGACACCACGGACACCGACGTCAAGGGCGAGCCGGGCCTGAAGATCGTCAAGAAGCAGAACGGCCCCAAGACGGTGAAGCCCGGGGCCGAGGTCAGCTACACGATCACCGTCAAGAACACCGGTACCACCACCTACACCGAAGCGAATCCGGCGTCGTTCACCGACAACCTGACCGAACTGCTCGACGACGCCCGCTACAACAAGGACGCCGCCGCCACCCGTGGCACGGTCAGCTACCAGAACCCCACCCTGTCCTGGAGCGGTGCGCTCGCACCCGGACAGAGCGCGACGATCACCTTCTCCATCACCACCGACGCCCGCCCCTTCGGCGACGCGAAGCTGCGCAACACCGTGGTCTCCAAGACCCCCGGCAACAACTGCCCCTCCGGAAGCAAGGACACCAACTGCACCACCGTGGGCAAGGTCGACGTCCGCGACAAGGACAAGTGACCCGCGCACTCGTCGCCGTCAGGTGACGGGAGCGGGGGAGCGGGGCGGGCCTCCGGTGTTGTGCCATGCCGGAGGCCCGCCCCGCTCACACCTTGCGGGCAGGCTGTCCCGAGGGCCGGTCAGCCCTCGGTCCGGGTCCCCCACACGTAGACGGCGTCGTTCCTGCGCAGCTTGCTCCAGAGCGCCTTGGCCTCGTCGTAACGGAGGTTGACGCAGCCGTGGGAGCCGGGGTCCTCGAAGATCGGCCGGTAGCTGCCGTGGAGGGCCTGGCCGCCGCTGAAGAACTGGGCGAACGGCATCGGCCCGTCGAACTGGGTCGACCAGAACTTCTTCTCCCGTTTGTAGATCTTGAACCACCCCGAACGGGTCTGGTAACCCGGCTTGCCCGTACGCGCGGGCACCGGCTTCACCACGACGCGCCCCGCGTCCTCGACCCACAGGATCTGCCGGTTCTTGTCGATGCACACGACGACACCCTTGGTGTCCGGGCAGCCCTTGATGCGGGAGCCCTCCGCGAGCGCCTGCTCCCACATGATCGCCCGGTGCGTGTACAGCCCGGCGTATCCCTGGTCCGGTTCGATCTCGTGTTTACGCTGGAAATCGGCGATCGCCTCACAGTCGGCGGCCGACTGCTTGCCGTCCACCCGCAGCCCGAGGTGTTTCTCCGCCTCGCGCTGGTACGGGCCGGTGGACGTCGTGCACTCCGGCTTGATCGTCCCCTCCGCCCGTGCCCGCGCCCTCGCCCGCGTCTCCGCCTCCGATTCCGTCTCCACCGGCTCCGACGTCCCCGCCGTGCGTGAACCCGCCGTGTGCGTCCCCGCCGTGCGTGAACCCGCCGTGAGTGAACCCGCCGTGCGTGAATCCGCCGGGGTGGTCGAAGCCACCGCCGTCGAGATGCCCGCCAGTGGCGCGGTCAGAGCCATGGCTATCACCAGAAGCCCGGCTGCCACGGACGCCGGCGGGAGCTTCGTCCTCATCGGTCCACCTCCACACGATCACGGGTGCGCGGCGGCGCACCACCGGGTCACCGCATCGTGCGGATCGATAGCCCGGGCGGAGGCATGGCAATCCGCCGCGCCGCACATTCACCCGGCCACCCACCGGCTTCACCCGTCCGTACGGCAAGGCCTCGGACGGCCGGATCCGTGGCCGGCCGGGTCTCTGCGGCCCCTCCTGCGGCGGAACGGCTCTGTCCCATGGCTGCGGAACACCATGGTTACGTACAGTCGCTCCATGAGGTGGGAAGGGACGACGTCGTGAAGAACCCCGGCGAGGCCGTCATCGGCCTCAACCGCTGGCTGCCATGGGCGGCCATGGGCGCGGTCATCGTGGCGGACCGCCTCACCGGGGAGGACTACGGGCTGATGCCGGTCTTCGCGGTCGGTCCGGCGCTCGCGGCGGCGGCCGGACCCAGGCGTCGTGTGCTCCGTGTCGCCGCTGTCGCCCTCGTGCTGTGTGCGGCGACGGCCGGCCTCAACGGCCACATCGACTCGATCCGGTTCTCGGTCGCCCTCATCTGCGTCGTCGCCCTCACGGTCGCCGCCTGGTTCGTGGCGACGGCCCGGCTGCGCACCGAGGATGAACTCACCAGCGTCAGAGCGGTCGCCGACGCGGTCCAACAGGTGCTGCTCGGCGCGGTGCCCGCCCGCACGAGCAACGGCGAACTGGCGGTCTCGTACGTTTCGGCGATCGAGTCCGCCCACGTCGGAGGGGACCTCTACGAGGCCATGCCTCTTCCGGCGGGCGGAGTGCGGATCATCGTGGCCGACGTCCAGGGCAAGGGCCTGCCCGCCGTCCGCACCACCTCGGTGGTTCTCGCCGCGTTCCGGGAGAGCGCACCCTACGTCGACCGGCTGGCCGAGGTGGGCAGACGGATCGAGCGGTCCCTGAACTGGCACACCGACGGCGAACGCTTCGTGACGGCGGTGCTGGCCGAGATCGCCGACGACGGGTCCGTCGACATCCTCAACTACGGCCACCCCGCCCCGCTGGTCCGCCGGAGCAACGGTCTGCTGGAGCCGGCGGAACCCGAGAGCCCCGGCCCGCCGTTCGGCCTCGGCCCGCTGACGGACGCCGGCCCCGGCCGTCTCCGGATCACTCTCGACGGCGGTGACCGGATCCTCTTCTACACCGATGGCCTGACCGAGGCACGCGACCCTTCCGGCACGTTCTACCCCGTCCTCGACCGTGCCGGGGAGCCACTGTCGGACCCCGACGCGCAGGAGGCGCTCGACCGCCTGCACGAGGACGTCGCCCGCTTCACCGAGGGACCGCTGGGCGACGACTCCGCGTTCCTGCTGTTCCAGTACCTCCCGGCCGCCGGGTCCGTCCCCCCGGCGGAGCCCGGGACCGACCGCGCGTCCTGACCGCCCCGGGCCCGGCGGCGGGGTCGGTTCCCGATCTCGTACGGGGCGAACCGTGCCCACGGCCCGTGATGTCGATGGACCGGGCGCGCGGCGCGTACGGGAGCGGTCCTCTTCGGCGCGTACGTCGGCCCGGTGGCCTTGGGTGCGCGCAGACGCCCGTGTGCCCCGCGGCGGCGGCGGCTCGGTCGGGCACGGGCGGTCCGGCGACGAGGTGGGTCCGCTCCGAGGGGATCGCCCCCTTTCCCGCGTGACGTGCACCCGACAGAATCCAAGGGCCGGCGCACCCCCACGGCCCTTGGAGGCACCCCCCATGTCCAGCCCCGCGCGCACGCCCCAGCCCCTTTCCCGGCCCTCCCGCAGAGGCTTTCTGGCCGGCGCCCTCGCCGTGTCCGCCACCGCGATCGTCGGCGCCGCACCCACCGTCGCCGCCGCACGGGAGGCCCGCGGGGCGGTCCGGGGGACGCGGGACTGGATGGCCGCCCTGCCCGACGGCACCGCACTCCAGCGGCTCACGATCCCGGGCACGCACGACTCGGGTGCCCGGTTCGGCGGTCCGTGGTCGGAGTGCCAGAACACCACGATCGCCCAGCAGTTGACGAGCGGCATCCGCTTCCTCGACGTACGGTGCCGGATCACCGGGGGCTCGTTCGCGATCCACCACGGGGCGTCGTTCCAGAACCTGATGTTCGGCGACGTCCTCGTCGCCTGCCGGGACTTCCTCGCCGCACGCCCGACCGAGACCGTGCTGATGCGGGTCAAGCAGGAGTACTCCTCGGAGAGCGACGCCGCGTTCCGGGCGGTCTTCGACGACTATCTGGACGCGAGGGGCTGGCGGTCCCTGTTCCGCCTCGACGGCACGCTTCCCGACCTCGGCGGCGCCCGGGGCAAGGTGGTGCTGCTCGCGGACAACGGCGGGCTGCCCGGAGTGCGGTACGGGGACCCGGCCCTCTTCGACATCCAGGACGACTACATGGCGGAGCCGTTCGCCAAGTACCCCAAGATCGAGGCGCAGTTCCGCAAGGCCGCCCAGCAGCCGGGCAGGTTCTTCATGAACTACGTGTCCACCGCCGCCCTGATGCCGCCCCGCTGGAACGCCGACCGGCTCAACCCGCAGGTGCACTCCTTCCTCGACCGTGCGGAGACCGCCGGGTGGACGGGGCTCGGCATCGTGCCGCTGGACTACCCGAACCAGCGGTCCGGCCTGGTCGAGTCGCTGATCCGGCACAACCCGGTGGGGTGAGGGACGGCCCGGGCAGGGGCTCCTTTGACGGCCGGACCGTCCTCACATCTCCGGCGGTGGCGTCGGCGCCCCCGGCAGCGTGAGTGCCGCCATGGTGCCGGGGCCGTCGTCCGGGGCCGGACGCAGGGCGATCGCGCCGCCCGCCTGGTGCACCGTACGGGCCACGATGGACAGGCCCAGGCCCGAGCCGGGGAGCATACGGGCGGTCGGGGAGCGCCAGAAGCGCTCGAAGACGTGCGGGAGATCCTCGGCGGGGATGCCGGGGCCCCGGTCCCTCACCGTCAGCTCGCCCCGGTGCAGCCGCACATCGACCGTGCCGCCCGGCGGGCTGAACTTCACCGCGTTGTCCAGGACGTTGACGATCGCCCGCTCCAGGGCCGCCGGTTCCGCGCGTACGTACCAGGGGGCCAGGTCCTCCGTGATCGTCAGCTCCGGGCCGCGCAGGCGGGCGCGGCGCAGGGCGCTGCGGGTGGTCTCGTGCAGGGCCACCACCTGGAGCGGGCCGGGCTCGGCCGCGTCGGGGCGGGCCAGTTCCTGGAGGTCGCCGATCAGTGCGGCCAGCTCCGTCATCTGGGCCTTCACCGAGGCCATCAGCGCCTTGCGGTCCTCCGGCGGGATCATCCGGCCCGTCTCGTCGCTGCGGGCCAGCAGCTCCACGTTCGTCCGGAGCGAGGTCAGCGGGGTGCGCAGCTCGTGGCCCGCGTCCGCGATCAGCTGGGCCTGGCGGTCGCGGGAGGAGGCGAGCTGGGCCGTCATCGAGTTGAACGAGCTGGAGAGCCGGGCGATCTCGTCCTCGCCGTCCACCGGGATCCGTACGGTCAGGTCCTCGGTACGGGCCACGTGCTCGACGGCCTCGGTCAGTTCGTCGACCGGCCGGAGCCCGGCGCGCGCGATCCACAGCCCGGCCGCGCCCGCCCCGACGACACCGATGCCGGAGACGATGAGCAGGACCCAGGCCAACTGGTTCAGCGGATCGGTGACCTGCGCCATGGGGACGGCCACGGAGACCGCGAGGCCCGGCCGGTCCGGACCGGCGGGCGAGGTGTGGACCCGCATCTCCGTGCCGTCCTCGGCCGTCGTGGTGCGTGTCGCGTCCTCGCGCAGCCCGGCGGCGACGGCCCGGTCGGCGGCGTCGATCGGGATGGCGGACTTGCCGGGCACCGTGCACGGCTTCGCACCCACGGCAGGCACCAGCTGGATCGTGTACGGGCCGGTCACGACCTGGAGGTCACCGGGCAGTCCGCTCGTGCAGGACGCCGTCAGCAGCCTGATCGCGTTCTCGTTCGGTTTGATCTGGGACAGCGTCGTGTCGAGCTGCTCGGTCAGCCGGTCCCGGGTGGTCAGCCAGCAGGCGGCGGCCACCGCGGTGACCGCCACCGCGACCGCCGTCGCGACCAGCATCGCGAGCCGGGAGCGCAGCGGCAGCGTCCGGAACCGGCGCACCGGGCTCACGCCTTCCCGCTCCCGCCCGCCGCTCGCCGTGGGCGCCGGACCGCTCACGCCTCCCCGCTCCCGCCCGTGCGCAGCGCGTAGCCCACCCCGCGCATGGTGTGGACGAGGCGCGGCTCGCCGCCCGCCTCCGTCTTGCGGCGCAGATACATCACGTACACGTCCAGGGAGTTGGAGCTCGGCTCGAAGTCGAAGCCCCAGACGGCCTTGAGGATCTGCTCCCGGGTCAGCACCTGGCGCGGGTGGGACAGGAACATCTCCAGCAGCATGAACTCGGTGCGGGTCAGCTCGACCCGCCGCTCGCCCCGGGTGACCTCGCGGGTGGCCAGATCCATCCGCAGGTCCGCGAAGGACAGCACGTCGTCGTCGGGAACGTCCGCGCCCGCTGCCGCCGAGGCGTAGGAACTGCGGCGCAGCAGGGCCCGGATGCGGGCGAACAGCTCGTCCAGTTCGAACGGCTTGACCAGGTAGTCGTCCGCCCCGGCGTCGAGGCCGGTGACCCGGTCGCCGACGGTGTCCCGGGCGGTGAGCATCAGGATGGGCGTGGTCGAGCCGGTGGCCCGGATGCGGCGGGCGGCGGTGAGGCCGTCCATCCGGGGCATCTGGATGTCCAGGACGATGAGGTCGGGGGCGTAGGCCTCGGCCATCGCCAGGGCGTCGTACCCGTCGACCGCGACCCGTGTCCCGTATCCCTCGAAGGCGAGGCTGCGCTGGAGCGCCTCGCGCACGGCCGGCTCGTCGTCGACGATCAGGATGCGCTGGGGATCGTCTTCGGCGGGGCTCATCGCTGCTGGTCCTCTTCTCGTGTCGACCCGTTCCGCGGGGGTGCCTCAGCCTCGCACGGCCGGGGCGGTGTGCGGGATCAGGAGCCGCCGCCCGCGCGCAGGGTGTCCAGGTCGGCCTTGAGGGTGTCCACCGGGATCGCGAAGCCGAGGCCCACGCTGCCCGCCGCCGAACCGCCACCCGCTGCCGATGAACTCGGCGCGTACATAGCGGAGTTGATGCCGATGATCTCGCCGTCCATGTTGATCAGCGCGCCGCCGGAGTTGCCGGGGTTGAGCGAGGCGTCGGTCTGGAGCGCCTTGTACGTGGTCGTCTTCTTGCCCGTGTCGCCGTTGAACTGCTGCCCCCCGAACTCGAACGGCCACGGCTGGCCGCCGCCCTGCCCGCCCTGACCTTGGCCCTGGCCTTGGCCCTGGCCCTGACCGGAGCTGCCGGAGTCGTCCTTGGCGATGGTGACGTCCCGGTCGAGCGCGGAGATGATGCCGCTGGTGACGGTGCCGGTCAGACCCTCCGGTGAGCCGATCGCCACGACCTGCTCGCCGACCTCGACCTGCGAGGAGTCGCCGAGCGTGGCCGTCTTCAGGCCGCTCGCGTTCCGGAGCTTGATGAGCGCCAGATCCTTGTCGGGGTCGGTGCCCACGACGTCGGCCGTGTAGGTCTTGCCGGTCGAGAGGGTGACCTGGATCTGCTGGGCGCCCGAGATGACGTGGTTGTTGGTGACGATCTCGCCGTCCTCGGTGATCACGACTCCGGACCCGGTCGACCCGCCCGCCGACGAGGCCGCGCCGATCTCCACGATCGCCGGCGCGACCGCCTCCGCGACGCCCGAGACGGTGCCCTTGCTGCTCTGCGAGACGGTGGTGCCGTTGACCGCGCCGCCCGGGCCGGTGACTCCGGGGCCCCCGCCGTTCATCTGCCCGACGAGGGTGGCGGTGCCGCCGCCGATCACTGCCGCGGCGAGCGCCACCGCCGCCAGCAGCGCCACCGGCCGCTTCGCCCGGCGCCGGCTGGTGGGGGCGTACGGGGGCGGCGGCGGGTAGCCACCGGACGTACCGGCGTAAGCGGTGCCGGCGTACGCGGTGCCGTCGTGCGCGGTGCCGTCGTGCGCCGTGCCGTCGTACGCGTACGACGAGGCGTACGGGGCCGGGTCCTGGTCCGTCGAGTGCGCGCCGCTCGGGCGAAGGTTCTCCGTCATGTGCACCAGGCTGGTCAGCGAAGATGAGAAGGGCCTGAATACGTCCTGAGAAGCCCGGAAGAACGGCGTATGCCCGCTGTAAAGGCCGATCGTGATCGGGTCAGGCAGGGGACGAGGGCTCCCCGCAGCCGCACGAGCGTCGCACCACCAGCGCGGAGGGGAACTGCTTCAGCCGCTCGCGCCGTGATCCCGAGACCCGGAGCGAGTCGTCCAGCACCAGATCCACCGCCGCCCGCGCCATCGCCGGGCGGTCGGAGTGGACCGTGGTCAGCGGCGGATCGGTGAGACCGGCTTCCTTCACGTCGTCGAAGCCCGCCACCGCCAGCTCGCCCGGCACGTCGATGCGCAGCTCACGGGCGGCCCGCAGCACGCCGAAAGCCTGGTCGTCCGTGGCGCAGAAGATCGCCGGGGGCCGGTCCGGGCCCGCCAGCAGCCCGAGGGCCACCTGGTAGGCGTCGTAGCGGTTGTAAGGGGCCTGGAAGAGCCGGCCCTGGGTGGAGCGGCCCGACTCGTGCATCGCCCGCCGCCAGCCCTCGACGTGGTCGGCGACCGGGTCGCCGACCGACGGGGTCGACTCCATACCGCCGAGGCAGGCCACGTACGCGTTGCCGTGCTCCAGCAGATGCCGGGTGGCGAGCTGGGCGCCGCCCACGTCGTCGGTGACGACGGCGACGTCGTCGATCGCCTCGGGGCGCTCGTGCAGCAGCACGACCCGGGCGTCCCAGGCCTCGATCTCGGCGGCGGCGCGCTCGCTGGGGCCCTGGCTGACCAGGATCAGCCCGGAGACGCGCATACCGAGGAAGGCCCGCAGATAGTGGACCTCGCGCTCGTCGCGGTAGTCGGAGTTGCCGACGAGCACCATCTTCCCGCGCTCGGCGGCGGCCTGTTCGACCGCGTGCGCCATCTCCGCGAAGAACGGCTGCCGGGCGTCCGGCACGATCATGCCTATCAGGTCCGTGCGACGCGAGGCCATGGCCTGGGCGACCCGGTCGGGCCGGTAGCCCAACTGCTTGATCGCGGCGAGCACCCGCTCGCGCGTGGCCGGGGCGACCGGCCGGGGTCCGTTGTTGATGACATAGCTCACGACCGCGGTCGACGTCCCCGCCAGCCTCGCCACATCGTCCCGCGTCACCTTGGCCACGCGCCGCAGTCTACGCGGATGGACCTACCTCTTGGCAGCCTCCACCGGGGCTTCTTCGGCCGTCCCGGTGGCCGTGGACCGCTCCGAACGGGCAACGGCTTCCGTCTCCCTCGACCGGCGCAGCCGCTGTGCCGCGGCCCGGTCCTTGGCCTCCTCCGTCGCACGCTCGACCTTCTCCGGCTTCTCCGGCGTGACGAAGCGGTAGCCGACGTTGCGCACGGTGCCGATCAGCGACTCGTGCTCGGGGCCGAACTTGGCGCGCAGCCGCCGTACATGGACGTCGACCGTCCGCGTACCGCCGAAGTAGTCGTAGCCCCAGACCTCTTGGAGGAGCTGGGCGCGGGTGAATACCCGGCCCGGGTGCTGGGCGAGGTATTTCAGGAGTTCGAATTCCTTGAAGGTCAGGTCCAGGACCCGGCCCTTGAGTCTCGCGCTGTACGTCGCCTCGTCGACGGAGAGGTCACCGTTGCGGATCTCCATCGGGGAGTCGTCGGAGGCGATCTGCCGACGGCCCATGGCCAGCCGCAGCCGGGCCTCGACCTCGGCGGGTCCCGCCGTGTCCAGCAGGACGTCGTCGACGCCCCAGTCGGCGGTGACGGCCGCGAGACCGCCCTCGGTGACGACGAGGATCAGCGGACAGCCGAGCCCCGTGGAGCGCAGCAGCTGACAGAGCGAGCGGACCTGCGGAAGGTCGCGCCGCCCGTCGACGAGGATCGTGTCGGCGCCCGGGGTGTCCACGAGGGCCGGGCCCTCGGCGGGGGCCACCCGCACGCTGTGGAGCAGAAGGCCGAGGGCGGGGAGCACCTCCGTCGACGGCTGGAGCGCGTTCGTCAGCAGCAGCAGTGAACTCATCGCCGGTCACCTGCCCGGTTCGGTCGATCGTGTTGCACGGTTCGCTCGCCCATTACGTCGGTCCTCCTCGTTCCCTGCGAAAGGGGCACTCCCGGGTCGGACCCGGGGGAGTATGCGGCACTGCTTCGTACGTCATGCGTCACGTGTCACGCGGCACGCATGTCTTACGGTGCGGTCCCGCTCCCTGGGACCGCTGAGCTTGTGGAAATGTCGTCGTAACAACGCTGGTAAAGCACAAAAGGACCCGGGGGCTGCATTGCCCGGATCCTCTCCGCAGCACAATAGCCCACATGAGTTCCGTGCCCGAGGGCCGATTCCTGAGTTCTTCTGTTCCCTTGCTCACGCCTCCCTCGCGGTGCGCCACCTTGCTGACCGATGACGGCGTGCCGGTCGAGGCGGTGTACGAACCGTGTACGGCGGGTGCCGGGACGCCGGGGGACGAAGCGGCCGAGGGGCCCGCGGCGGCGCCCGTGATCGTCGTCGCGCACGGTTTCACCGGCTCGGCCGACCGCCCCGCCGTACGGCGCGCCGCCCGGGTCTTCGCCCGGCGCGCGGCCGTGGTCACGTTCTCGTTCCGGGGCCACGGGCGGTCCGGCGGGCGCTCCACGGTGGGCGACCGCGAGGTGCTGGACCTGGCCGCGGCGGTGGCCTGGGCGCGGGAGCTGGGGCACTCCCGGGTGGTGACGGTCGGGTTCTCGATGGGCGGCTCGGTGGTGCTCCGGCACGGCGCTCTGTACACGGCGGAATCCGTGGCGGGGCGTACGGCCGTTCGGGTGGCGGCGCGCGTGGGGCGCACTGGGAGTTCGGGGGCGCACTCGGACGCGGTGGTCTCCGTCAGCGCTCCCGCTCGCTGGTACTACCGGGGGACGGCCCCGATGCGCCGACTGCACTGGGTGGTCACCCGCCCCTCGGGCCGCCTCGTCGGGCGCTACGGGCTCCGTACCCGCATCGCGACCGAGGAGTGGGACCCCGTGCCGCTCTCCCCGGTGGCCGCTGTCCCGCTCATCGCCCCGGTCCCGCTGCTGCTCGTGCACGGGGACCGGGACCCCTACTTCCCGCTGGATCATCCGAGGGCGTTGGCGGAGGCGGCCGGTCCCGGCGGCGCGGAGCTGTGGCTGGAACGGGGCATGGGCCACGCCGAGAACGCGGCGGACGACGCCCTGCTGGCCCGTATCGCCGACTGGGCGACGGCCGCACCGCCCGCGTGACCCATCATGGAGAGCTGACGCACGAGGCGTCCGACGAACCGACCCGAAGGAGTGGCGCCATGGCAGCGGGGACGATCCGCTACTGGGCCGCGGCCAAGGCCGCGGCGGGCACCGCGGAGGAACCGTACGCGGCGGACAACCTCGCCGAGGCGCTCGACGCGGTGCGTGAGAGGCATCCCGGCGAACTGAGCCAGGTGCTCCGCCGGTGCTCGTTCCTCATCGACGGGAACCCCGTCGGGACCCGCGGGCATGAGAGCGTACGCCTTGCCGAGGGCGGCACGGTCGAGGTGCTCCCGCCGTTCGCAGGAGGGTGAACCGCAGGCCATGAGCAGCAGCGATCAGCAGTACCCGTATCCGTACGACCCCGAGCGGCAGCAGCGGCCGGCGTCGCCGCACTGGCCCGACGGGACGGCCGGGCAGTCCGCCGCGCCCCAGGACCCGGCCGCCTTCGACCAGGGCGCGACGCAGACGTGGCAGGCGCCGACCTGGGACACGCAGTACCAGCCGACGATCCGCCCGGACGGGGAACAGCACCGGGCGCAGGGGCAGGCGCAGGGCTACGGGACGCCGACGCCGCAGCCGGGGCCGTACGGGACGCCACAGCCGGGTCCGTACGGACAGCAGCAGCCGGGTCCGTACGGGACACCGGAGCCGCACTCCCCGTATCAGCAGCCGCAGTACCAGGATCCGTACCAGCACCAGCACCAGCCGCAGTACCAGGAGCCGCACCAGCACCAGCCGCGGTATCGGGAACCGCAGGGGCAGGGGCAGGGGCAGCAGCCGTACCGGCCCTCGGCGGCCGACACCGCCTATCTGCCGCCCCAGGGGGCCTCGGGCTCCTTCCCGCTACCGCCCGAGGTCCCGGCCGTGCCCGTCGCCCCCGCCCCATCCGTACCCGCCCCCGAGCCCGTGACCGTGCGGCCGGAGGCCGGCGACACGGGCTACGGCGCGCCCACGACGCTGGGCAACGCCCGGCTCACCGACGCCCAGCGGGCCCGCGCGGAAGGGCGCTCGCCGATCATCGCGCCGGGGATGCGGCCGGCGGTGCTCACCGCCGTGCTCGGCCTGCTGCTCGCGGGGGGCGCGGCGATCGGGCCGTACGCCCTGCTCGTCCCGGTGGTGCTCCTCCAGGCGGTGACGGCCGCCGGATGGTTCCGACTCAACGGCATGTGGCCCGCCCGCCAGGGCATCGCGCTCGCCTTCGCCGGGGGCCTGGTCGGCGACGTCGTCCTGCTCGCGGCGGGCCGGGAGCACGGCCCCGCCGCGCTGCTGGGCACCCTGGGCGTCTGGGTGCTGCTCACCGTGGTCCTCCAGCTCCGCAGCCACGCGGGGGCCGACGAGCGGATGTACGGCCTGATGGCCACGGTCGTCTCGGCGTCCCTCGCGGTGCTCGCGGGCGGATACCTCGCGGCCGTCCCGGACGCGGTGACGGTCGGCGGAGCGGCCGTCGCGGTGGCCGCGCTCGTCCGTGCCCTTCCGCTGCCCGGCGCGGCCTCCCTCGCGGTGTCCCTGCTCGCGGGTGCGGGCGCGGGCCTCACCTTCGGCAATATGACCGACTTCGGGGCGAAGGGTGTGCTGCTCGGTCTCGCGGCGGGCGGGTGCGCGCTCATCGGGCTGCGGGTGGCGAGCTACGACTACCCGTCCCGGTTCGTGCACATGACCGCCGGGGTGGCGCTGCCGCTGACCGTGGCGGCGCCGGCCGTCTATCTGGTCGGCCGCGCCATCCTCTGACCGCCGCACGGCCACCGGCGCCGACGGCACCTCGGGAACCGATCGGGGGCCGTCGGTCGTCGATCACCTAGGGCGTCCTCTCCTGCACCAGCAGGCTCACGGGCGCCGGGGGACCGATCGGCACAGGTGGGGGAACGACACATGCGCGCGCTGCGAATACTGCTGGTCCTGGTGGTGGTGCTCGGCGGCCTCTTCCTCGCCGTCGACCGTGCGGCCGTCTATTTCGCCGAGTCCGAGGCCGAGGACCGGGTCACGATCGGCGGGGGCGGGCCCGCCACGACGGAGATCTCGGTCAAGGGTTTCCCCTTCCTCACGCAGCTCGCCGGTTCGCGTCTCGACCGGGTCGACGTCGAGCTCACCGGCATGAAGACCCGCGCCGCCGGCCGCGCGATACGGGTCAGCGAGGTCCGGGCCGAACTGCGTGACGTGAAGCTCGGCGCCGGCTACCGGAGCGCCACGGCCGCCCGCGCCACCGGCACCGCGCTCGTCAGCTACGAAGACCTGACGGCGGCGGCCGGCGACGGCGTCGTCGTGGAGTACGGCGGCAACGGCAAGGCGAAGGTCACCGGCACGGTCGAGATCCTCGGCCGGCCGATCTCGCGCAGCGTGCTGTCCACCGTGACCCGCGTCGACGGTCACACGATCAAGGTGCGCGCGGACGAGGTGCCGGGCGAGGGGCTTCCCGGCGTCGAGGAACTGGTCCGCGAGAGGACCGACTTCCAGGGCGACATCGACGGGCTGCCGAAGGGCCTGGAGCTCCGGGAGGTCAAGGCGACCGAGAAGGGCCTGGAGATCTCGGTGACCGGCTCGGACGTCTCTCTGACGGGCTGACCGACCGCCCCGACCTCCCGACCGCCCTGGCCTCCCGACCGCCCCGGCCTCCCGACGGCGATCCTCCCCGGCCTCCCCCGACCCCTCCAACCGGACCTGCCGATCAGGCTTATCCGGATAGTGAGACGTTCGTGTCCGGTCCGCAGATGCGGGGAAGGACCGAGGGAGCCCCGCGCGGGATCCGTAGCCCGTTCACCCCTTCTCCGTCTCACATCACGGATGATCGTGTCTCGGCATGCGATACGACGGTGACATCTCCGTCCGTACCTCCCTACGATCGGACCCATGAAGCGACAGGCGGATCTCACGAAGCGGCGGGCAGTAGACCTGTGCCGCGTCGCCGCCATGCTCTGTCGCACGTTCTGAGCGGGGCGTTCGCACCGTCCCGTTTCCCCCCGGCCCCTCGACCGTCGTCAGGGTCGGCGCCGTGCCCCGTACGCGCCGCGTTCCGTGCCTCCGCGCGTACACCCGCACCCAGCAACTCCGCATCTCGCACCACACCGCCGCAGACTGCCCCGGAGGAGAACAACATGAGCCGCAGCGACGTCCTGGTAGACGCCGACTGGGTCGAGGCCCACATCGACGACCCGCAGGTCGCCATCGTCGAGGTGGACGAGGACACCTCGGCGTACGAGAAGAACCACATCAAGAACGCGATCCGGATCGACTGGACCAAGGACCTCCAGGACCCGGTCCGCAGGGACTTCGTCGACCAGGCCGGTTTCGAGAAGCTGCTCAGCGAGAAGGGCATCGGCAACGACACGCTGGTCGTCCTCTACGGCGGCAACAACAACTGGTTCGCCTCCTACGCCTACTGGTACTTCAAGCTGTACGGCCACGGACCCGTGAAGCTCCTCGACGGCGGCCGCAAGAAGTGGGAGCTCGACTCACGCGACCTGACCGACGCCGTCCCGAAGCGCCCGGCCACCCAGTACACGGCCAAGCCGCAGGACGAGTCGATCCGCGCCTACCGCGACGACGTCGTCAAGGCCATCGGCAGCCAGAACCTGGTCGACGTGCGCTCGCCCGACGAGTTCAGCGGCAAGCTGCTCGCCCCGGCCCACCTCCCGCAGGAGCAGTCGCAGCGCCCCGGCCACGTGCCGAGCGCCCGCAACATCCCGTGGTCGAAGAACGCCAACGACGACGGCACCTTCAAGTCGGACGACGAGCTCAAGGCCCTCTACGAGAACGAGCAGGTCGACCTGGCGAAGGACACCATCGCCTACTGCCGCATCGGTGAGCGCTCCGCGCTCACCTGGTTCGTGCTCCACGAGCTGCTCGGCCAGGAGAACGTCAAGAACTACGACGGTTCCTGGACCGAGTACGGCTCCCTCGTCGGCGTGCCGATCGAGCTCGGCCCCGCCAAGTAGTCCGACCGCCCCGCACGACCCGACCAGAAGGACAGAACCATGTGTGGAGCACAGGCCGGTGGCCCCGACGCTTCGACGATCAAGCCCGGTGAGACCACCATCCAGGGCAGCGTGACCCGCGACGGCGAGCCCGTCACCGGCTACGTGCGGCTGCTGGACTCGACCGGCGAGTTCACCGCCGAGGTCCCGACCTCGGCGACCGGACAGTTCCGGTTCTACGCCGCCGAAGGCACCTGGACGCTCCGCGCCCTCGTTCCCGGCGGCAGCGCCGACCGCACGGTCGTCGCGCAGACCGGCGGGCTCTCCGAGGTCGCCATCGCCGTCTGATCCACGGAGCGCCGTTCCGTGCGGCACGCGGAACGGCCGAAGGGCCGCACCCCAGGGGGTTGGACGCCACCTGACGCGGGGTGCGGCCCTTCGTGCCGTCCGGGTCCCCACCGGGTGGGCGAGGGGCCCGAGGAGTCCTACGCTGGAAGCATGTACGCCCGACGCAGGCGGATCTACTTCCTCATGATGGGCGGATGCATCACGCTCTTCGTGTCCGCCTGGGCGGTGGTGCGCCTGTGGTCCGTACCGGTCGCGATCGGTATGTGCGTGGTCGCCATGGTCATCCCGCCGATCGCGGCGATCGTCGCCAACCGGCGGGGTCCCGACGACTACTGGTGGGACGACCCCTCCGGGGACGAGAAGCCCGGCGAGGGCCGGGACGCGGGGCCGGACGAGCCGGACGACAGGAAGCGCCACTGAGACGGGCCTCGACGCCCCGGGGCGTGGGGAAGATGCAGACGGGTCAGTAGACGAGCGCTTGGGCGCCGTCCGCCATGGCCTCCTGCACGAAGAGCTGCGCGCCCGCGATCCGCACGCCCTCCAGCACGTCCTTCTCGGTGATGTCGCGCCGGGCCGCGCACTGCGTGCACAGGGTGATGCGGCCGCCCGCCAGGATCGAGTCCAGCAGGTCCGGCAGCGGGGCCGCGTGCGGCAGTTCGAACTCGGCGGCCCGGCCCGGCAGGGCGAACCACGAGGACTCGCCGGTCAGCCAGAGCGAGACCTCCACACCGCTGGCGACGCCCACGGCGGCCACGGTGAAGGCCTGTGAGCAGCGCTCCGCGGCCTCGGGCCCGGCGGTCACCTTGATCACAAGCTTCTTCGGCATATGTCGAACTGTAATCGTCCGGGACGCCGTGGAGAAACTCCGTATCCAGGGCATCGCGCAGCGCTCGTACGCCTCGGACGCCAACGACCTCGTCGTGAACGTCCAGGTCATGAAGATGCGGGACAAGCGGGCGGTCCGGGCGGCGTACCTGAACCGCAAGAAGGTGCTGGACTCCTTCGACGTCCTCCGCGAGGGGCCGTCTATCGACGGCCACGAGAAGGTCACCTGCTACCGGTTGCCCAAGGGCGACAAGCGCACCCTCGACGGCGTCACCTGCATCGCGTACGAGTCGGTGGCCCAGCTCCTCGCGGACGCCGCCCCGCGCCATATCGCGGCACGCGGCTGGACCATGCCCGACGGCACGACGTCGCGGATCTACCTGGTGCGGTTCAACTCGATCGCGTTCGCGAGCCGTATGGTCGACGACCTGAACGTGGGCTACTCGGCCGGTACGCCGCTGGAGCGCGCGGACACCACGGAGTTCGACGACAACTGGGGCTCGGACAACGACATCGAGAACCTCTCCTCGTTCGTCTTCGCCGAGCAGGCGCCCTTCGGGGCCGAGCACGTCCGGCAGGCGTACACCCTGGCGGGGGACACCGTCGCCCTCGTCGTGCACGAGCGTGCCGGGAAGCGGGAGACGGACCGCGTCCCCTTCCAGCAGACGCTGATCCTGCAGAACCAGCTGCTCGCCTGAGACCGGCGGGGCGTCCCCCGGCCGACACCTGGACGAGAAGGCCTGGCCCCCAGCCATTAGGCTGGGGGCCAGGCCCTGTCACCGCCGCCACCCGCTCGTCACGAGGAGCCCCCTGTGCTTGAGGCATTCTTCACCGCCCTGCTGATCCTGGTCGCCGTGGGCGTCACCGCGTTCGCCGCGCTCACCGTGAAGAAGCTGTACCAGGGCCAGCGCTGACCCGCGCCGCTCCACGGTTCCCGCCCACCACCTCCCGCACCCTCACAGATCGTCTGAGCCGCTCATGATCGAGATTCCGTCCGACCTCCACCCGGACCTCGTCCCGCTGGCCTTCCTCCTCGGCAACTGGGCGGGCGCGGGCGTGTCCGACTTCCCCGGCGCCGAGAAGTGCAACTTCGGCCAGGAAGTCACCTTCAGCCAGGACGGCCGGGACTTCCTGGAGTACGTCTCCCACACCTGGGTCCTGGACGACGAGGGCAAGCAGGTCCGGCCGCTGGAGACGGAGAGCGGCTACTGGCGCATCGACAAGGACCGCAAGGTCGAGGTCGTCATGGCCCGTGACCAGGGCGTCATCGAGATCTGGTACGGCGAGCTGGCCGACCAGAAGCCGCAGATCGACCTGGTCACCGACGCGGTGGCCCGCACGGCGGCCTCCGGCCCGTACAGCGGCGGCAAGCGGCTCTACGGGTACGTCAAGAGCGACCTGATGTGGGTCGGCGAGAAGGCCACCCCCGAGGTCGAGCTGCGCCCGTACATGTCGGCGCACCTGAAGAAGGTCGTCACCCCCGAGGAGGTCGCCGAGATGGCGCGGAACCTCGAGGACATGCCCGACGACGGCATCGCGTTCTTCAAGTAGCCGCACCGGGCGGAGACCGGGAGGGGTTTGACCGCACGCCCTAGACTGGGCGTGTGGTGAGCACCGACTGGAAAACCGATCTTCGGCAGCGCGGCTACCGGCTGACGCCTCAGCGTCAGCTCGTCCTGGAGGCGGTCGACGCCCTGGAGCACGCGACGCCGGACGACATCCTGTGCGAGGTGCGCAGGACCGCGTCCGGCGTGAACATCTCCACGGTGTACCGGACCCTGGAGCTCCTGGAGGAGCTCGGGCTGGTCAGCCACGCCCATCTGGGGCATGGCGCTCCGACGTACCACCTGGCCGACCGGCACCACCACATCCACCTGGTCTGCCGGGACTGTGCGGACGTCATCGAGGCGGATCTCTCCGTCGTCGCCGAGTTCACCGAGAAGCTGCGCGCCGATTTCGGCTTCGAGACCGATATGAAGCACTTCGCGATCTTCGGCCGGTGCCAGGACTGTACGGCTGCGAGGAGCGCCGCGCCCGAGTCGTAGGCTGGGCGTATGAAGAGCCCCCTGCTGTCCCTGCCCGGTGCCGTCCCCGCCGAAGGCCGTGACGAAGGTGTCGCCGCGCATTACGGCGACCTGTTCCGTGAGCAACGCGCCCTGGCCGACGGCAACGGCTTCGTCGACCTCTCCCACCGGGGCGTCGTCGCCGTCACCGGCGACGACCGGCTGAGCTGGCTGCACCTGCTGCTCACCCAGCACGTCAGCGACCTCCCCCCGCACCAGGCCACCGAGGCGCTGATCCTGTCCGCCAACGGGCATATCGAGCACGCGATGTACCTGGTGGACGACGGCACGACGGTGTGGATGCACGTCGAGCCGGACACCCAGGGCGACCTGATCGCCTACCTGGAGTCGATGAAGTTCTTCTACCGGGTCGAGGTCGCCGACCGCACCGGCGACACCGCCGTGGTCCACCTCCCGGCCGGCTCCATCGCCCGGGCCCCGGACGGGGCGACCGTAAGGGAGACCCCGCAGGGCCGGGACCTGTTCCTGCCGCGCGCGGACCTGGAGACGTACGCCGCCGCCAACGGTCCCGCCGCCGGGATCCTGGCGTACGAGGCGCTGCGCGTGGAGGGCCACCGGCCGCGGGTCGGCTTCGAGACCGACCACCGCACCATCCCGCACGAGCTGGGCTGGATCGGCGGCGCGGTCCACCTCCAGAAGGGCTGCTACCGGGGGCAGGAGACGGTGGCCCGCGTCCACAACCTGGGGAAGCCGCCGCGCCGGCTCGTCTTCCTGCACCTGGACGGCAGCGAGGTGCACCTCCCCGGACACGGGACGCCGGTGCGGCTCGCGGCCGATGGCCAGGAGGGCCGCCAGCTCGGCTTCATCACCACATCGGCCCGCCACCACGAGCTGGGCCCGATCGCCCTCGCTCTGGTCAAGCGGAACGTGGCCGTCGACGCGGAGCTGCTCGCCGGGGACACGGCGGCCGCCCAGGAGACGGTCGTCGAACCGTAGACCCGGTGCCGGGTTCCGTACGGCTACACCTCGATGATCATCGTGAACGGGCCGTGATTCGTGAGCGAGACCCGCATGTCCGCTCCGAACCGGCCCGTCTCCACATGCGCCCCGAGCGCCCGCAGCCGTGCCACGACCTCGTCCACCAGCGGTTCGGCCACCTCGCCGGGCGCGGCGGCGTTCCAGGTGGGCCGGCGGCCCTTGCGGGCGTCCCCGTGGAGAGTGAACTGAGAAATCACCAGAAGGGGCGCGTTCACATCCGAACAGGACTTCTCGCCCTCCAGGACGCGCACCGACCAGAGCTTGCGGGCCAGCCGCGCGGCCTTCTCCGGGGTGTCGTCATGGGCGACCCCGACCAGCACACACAGGCCCTCGCCGACGATCTCCCCGACGATTCCGGAGGCCGAGGGGTCGGTGGTCGTCCCGGCGACGGAGACGCTCGCGCCGTCCACTCTCTGCACCACTGCACGCATACAGACCAACCTATCTTGGGCTGAACGGGTACAGAGCACCTGCATCGGCACCGTGCGGAGTGGCACGATGCACGATGACCGGTGTGCCGACACACCGGTCGAGGGGACGGAACAGCATGAGTACATATGGAACCGGACAATCTCCCGGTGCCGTACCGGGCGCACGTCACCGCACCAACACCCTGCGGTCACCCGTACAGCGCAGTCTGCCCGCGCAGGGTGTCGTGCTGCCGCCCGCGAAGCCCGCGGCAGCCGCCACCGTGCCCGGACAGACCGGCGGCGACGCGGGCTTCGGCGGGCTGCGGCTGCCGGAACTGCGGACGCTGCGCCGGGACGCCCAGCGCGACGAGGCCGATCTGAGCTACGTACGCCGGCTGGTGCAGGGCCGGATCGACATCCTGCGCGCCGAACTGGCCCGCCGCCAGGATCCGGAGGCACCGGTGGAGGACGCGGCGGTGGTGAGCCGGCTCTCGGAGATCCTGGCCGACGCCCCGTCCCGGCACCGCTCCTCCGCCCGGCACGTCACGCTGACGACGCCGCGCGGCGACGAGTTCCGGCAGCTGGCCGCCGAGAACCTCGCCGAGGTCGAGCTGTCCGATCTGGACGCCCGGACGGACGAGGAACTGCACACGGCGATGGGGCGGCTCGTCCGCTACGAACAGCAGGTCTCCCGCCGCCGTCACGAGCTCCAGCGCACCGCCGACGATTGCGGCGCGGAGATGGCCCGCAGGTACCGTGACGGGGAAGCACAAGTAGAGGACCTGCTCGCCTGAAGCGATCCTTCCGGGCGCGGGTCCCGCACCCCCGTCCCCGGAAGGCCACCATGACGTCCACCGACGCCCCGTCCGTCATATCCTCCGCCCCGGCCCCCGCCCCGCCCGTCCTGGCCGAGGTCGTGCGCTCCGGGTTCACGGAGGGGCACCACCGGGGATCGCTGGTCCTGCTGGCCGCCGACGGCAGCGTGGAGCGGGCGATCGGCGATCCGGCGGCGCCGGTCTTCCCCCGGTCCTCCAACAAGCCGATGCAGGCCGCCGCGATCCTGCGGGCCGGCCTCGACCTCTCGGGCGAACGGCTGGCACTGGCCGCCGCGAGCCACTCCGGGGAGCCTTTCCACCTAGCCCTCGTGCGGAAGATGCTCGCCGAGCACGGGCTGAGCATTGCCGACCTCCAGACCCCGCCGGACCTGCCACTGGACCCGGCGGAGGCGGAGGCCTACCTCGCGAGCGGGAACGTACGCGAGCGGATCACGATGAACTGCTCCGGCAAGCACGCGGCGATGCTCGCCGTCTGCGTCCGCAACGGCTGGGACACCGCCACCTATCTCGACCCCGCCCACCCGCTCCAGCAGCTCGTCGGCCGGGTCGTCGCCGAGGCGGCGGGCGAGCCGGTCGCGGCGCTCGGCACGGACGGCTGCGGGGCCCCGCTGATGGCGATCGGGCTGACCGGCCTGGCCCGCGCCTTCCGGTCCTTCGTGCTGGCGGAGCCCGGGAGCGCCGAGCGCCGGGTCGCGGACGCGATGCGCACCCACCCGGAGTACGTCGCGGGCACCCGGCGTCCGGACACCTGGCTGATGCGCGAGGTGCCGGGGACGCTCTCCAAGATGGGCGCCGAGGCGGTCCAGGCGGTGGCGCTGGCCGACGGCCGGGCCCTCGCCTTCAAGATCGACGACGGGTCGGTCCGGGCGCTCGGCCCGGTGCTGGCCCGTGCCCTGGGGCTGCTGGGCGTGGCCGCCCCGGTGGTCGCCCGGATCGGACGCTCGCCGCTGCTGGGCGGGGCGGCGGAGGTCGGGGAAATTCGCGCGACATTCTGAGGGGCGCATGCCTAGCGTGGGGGAATGAGTCTTGATGTCCGCACCGTCACCCCGTCCGAGACCGCCGACTGGATGAGGGCGGTGACCACCGGTTTCCTCACGGCGGGCACACCGAGTGAGGAGCTGGTCGCGGACCGGTTCGCCGACGCCGACCTCTCCCGTATGCAGGGAGCCTTCGAGGCCGGGCGCTGTGTGGCGACATTCCGCTCGTTCGCCCAGGAGCTGACGGTGGTCGGCGGGGCCACCGTGACGGCCGACGCGATCACCGGCGTGACGGTGACGCCCACGCACCGTCGGCGCGGACTGCTCAGCCGGATGATGGCGACGGACCTGGCGGCGGCCAAGGAGCGCGGGGAGTCCGTCGCCTCGCTGATCGCCGCCGAGTACCCGATCTACGGGCGGTACGGCTTCGGCCCCGCCGCCTGGACCTCCGTGTGGGAGGTCTCCGTGCACCGGGCCGGCCTCGACCCGCGCCGCTCCGGGCAGCCGGAGGGCGGGGGCCGCGTCGAGATGGTCGACGGCGCCGACATCCGCAAGATCGGCCCCGAGGTGCATGGAGCGCTGGCGGCCCGGCAGCCGGGCGTCGTCACCCGCGACGAGCGCTGGTGGCGGCAGCACACGGGGGTCGCGCCCAGTTCGGCCCACGAGAAGTGGACCGAGCCCTTCTACGTCGTGCACCGGGCCGCCGACGGTACGGTCGACGGCCTGATGGTGTACGGCGCGGACAGCACGTGGGGCGACGCCGGGCAGCCGTTGAACACGGCCACCGTACGGGACATGATCGCGCTGAACCCGGTGGCCGAACGGGCCCTGTGGCACTACCTCTGCTCGATCGACTGGATCACCACGGTCCGCTCCGGCAACCGGGCCCCCGACGACCTGCTCCCGCTGCTGCTCCCCGACCCGCGCGCGGCCCGGGTGGTCACGGCCATGGACTGGCTGTGGCTGCGGATGCTGGACGTGCCGCGCGCCCTGGAGGCCCGGACCTACGGCACCGAGGCGTCGCTCGTCCTGGAGGTGCGGGATGACGCGGGGCTGGCCGGCGGCCGCTTCCTGCTGGACGCGTCGGACGCCGGCGCGCGCTGCGTCCCGACCACCCGGAGCGCCGATCTGGCGCTGGGCGTAGCGGAGTTGGCCACCCTGTATCTGGGCGACGAGTCGGCGCGCCGGCTGGTGGACCTGGGCCGCGCCGAGGAGTCGCGGGCGGGGGCGGCGACGACGGCGGACGCGATGTTCCGTACGGGCCGGCGGCCGTGGTGCCCGGATGTGTTCTGAGCGGTTGGGTCCGTGGTGCCCGGACGTGTTCTGAGCCGTTCGGGGGAGCGCTGACCGGGGCGGGCGGTCAGCGCGTCCCCTGTACGGGCAGCCGCACGTCCCTGTTATGGGTTACGGGCCTCAGCGCGTCCGGATCCGGAACAGCGTCCCCGAGGCGCCGATCGCCACGGCGAGCATCCCGGCGGCCCAGGCGAGCGCGATCCAGGGGGTGTTGCCCACCTCCTGGCCGAGCAGCAGCCCGCGCAGGGACTCGATGGCCGGGGTGATCGGCTGGTGGTCGGCGAAGCCGTGCAGCCAGTCGGGCATCGAGTCGGTCGGGACGAACGCGCTGCTCGGGTAGGGCAGGAACGACATGAAGAACGTGAAGCCGCTCGCCGTCTCCGGGGTCCGGGCCAGCAGGCCGATCGCCGCGGAGATCCAGGACAGGGCCACGATGTAGGCGATCAGCACGACGCCCACCAGCAGCCAGCCGTCCCAGGAGGCGGCGGGGCGGAATCCGATCAGCAGCGCGACGCCGAAGACCAGGGCGGTGGCACAGAGGTTGCGGACGGTGCTGGCCGCCACATGTCCGGCGAGCACCGGCGTACCGCCCACGTCCAGGGAGCGGAAGCGGTCGATGATGCCGCCCTTCATGTCCTCGCTGACGGCGGTGGCGGTGGTCGCCGCGCCGAACCCGGCGGACAGGAGCAGGACGCCCGGGACGACGTACATGACGTACGAGTCGTAGTCCGTCCCGGTGTCGATCGCGCCGCCGAAGAAGTAGACGAAGATCAGCATCAGCATGACCGGCAGGGCCAGGGACATGATCAGCGCGTCGATGTTGCGGCGGCTGATGCGCAGGGCCCGGCCGGTCAGGACGGCGGTGTGGGTGAGCGGGCCGGGCCCCCGGCCGGAGGCGTGGGCGGCCCCGTCGGGGAGCCGGGCCGCGCTTCTGCGCTGAACGGCGGTGTCAGACATGGGTGGATGCCTCCGGGGTCGTGGGCGCGTTCGAGGTCAGGGCCAGGAACACGTCGTCGAGGGTCGCGCTGTGCAGGCTGAAGCGTTCGATCTCGCGGCCCATGGGGTCGATCTCATCGAGCAGGGCGCGCACCTGGGCCGCCGAGCCGTCGGTGGGGAGGCCGAGCGTCAGGGTCTCGGGGGAGTGGTGGACGGCCCGCCCGGCCAGCCGGAGGTACGCCTCGCTGCTGGTGAGGACCAGGTCGAGACGGTGGCCGCCGACACGGGACTTGAGGTCGGCGGCGGTGCCCTCGGCGGCGATCCGGCCGCGGTTCAGCAGGGCGATCCGGCCGGCGAGGCGGTCGGCCTCCTCCAGGTACTGGGTGGTGAGCAGGACGGTCGCCCCGCGCCCGGCCAGCTCCCGGACGACCTCCCAGAGTTCCTGGCGGCTGCGCGGGTCGAGGCCGGTGGTCGGCTCGTCCAGGAAGAACACCCCGGGCTCCGGCGATCCGACGAGCCCGGCGGCCAGGTCGAGGCGGCGGCGCATGCCCCCGGAGTAGGTCCGGGCGGGGCGGCGGGCCGCCGCGGTGAGGTCGAAGCGTTCCAGCAGTTCCCCGGCCCGGCGCCGGGCGGCGGCCCGGGAGAGCCCGGTGAGCCGGGCCATCATCCGCAGGTTCTCCTCGCCGGTCTGGGTCTCGTCCACGGCGGCGAACTGGCCGGTGAGGCTGATCGACCGGCGCACCGAGCTTCGCTCGGCGACGACGTCGTACCCCGCGATGCGGGCGGAACCGGAGTCGGCCTCGGTCAGCGTCGCGAGGATCCGCACGGTGGTGGTCTTGCCGGCCCCGTTCGGCCCGAGCAGGGCGAAGACGGTGCCGCGCCCGACCAGGAGGTCGATGCCGTCGAGGACCCGGACGGCGGGTTCTCCGTAGGACTTGGTGAGGCCGTGCACCTCGATGGTGTGGGCGCCGTAGGCGTCGCCGCCGCCGTTGCCGGTGGTTCTGATCGGGCCGGTCATGGTTCGGGTCTCCTTCTGCGTATGGCATACGCGTTACTGCGTAAGCATTACGCATCTCTAGGATGAGGTCAAGGCGCACGGGGGCGCGGGGCGTTTTACGGCGGTATGACGGCGGCGTGACGGTGGCGTGGCCGGGATGCCGGGTGAAGGGGATGCGGTGACGGAGAAGAGCGGCTCGGGCGGCAGCGACCTGCCGGCCAGCCTGGAGGCGGCCTGGGGGCTGCGGGACCGCCCGGCCAAGGGCCCGAAGCCCGGCCTGAGCCTGGAGCGGATCGTGGCCGCCGCGGTGGGCGTCGCGGCGGCCGACGGACTCGCGGCCGTGTCGATGGGCCGGGTCGCCCAGGAGCTCGGCGCGTCCACGATGTCCCTGTACCGGTACGTCTCCGCCAAGGACGAGCTGTACGTCCTGATGCAGGAGGCGGCCGTCGGTCCGCCGGAGCCCCTGGCCGCCCTGGAGGCGGGTGCGGGCTGGCGGGCGGCGCTCATCGAATGGGCGTCCACGCAGCGCGAGCGCTACCGCGGCCACCTCTGGGCGCTCCGGATCCCCATCGGAGGCCCGCCCGCGACCCCGAACTCGATCGCGTGGTGGGAACAGGGGCTCCAGGCGCTGGGGGACAGCGGACTCGGCGAGGGCGACAAGACCTCGGTGATCCTGCTGGTCTCCAACTTCGTGCGCAGCGAGGCGCTGATGATGAGCGACCTGAAGGCCGCTGTCGCCGCGCGCGGGATCACGCCCGAGGAGTTGGCCGCCTCCCACGAACGCACCCTCAAACGGCTCGTCGACCCCGAGCGGCACCCCGGGATCACCCGGCAGCTGGAGACCGGGGTGATGAGTGAGCCGGACGAGGCGGACTACGAGTTCGACTTCGGCATGGGCGTGCTGCTGGACGGGGTGGAGGCGCTGATCCGCAGGGCGGCCGGTGCCCCCGGCGTCTCCGGCTCCTCCTCCGGCGGCGTCGAATCCGCTTGAGGCCGGGGGCGTACGCTTCATGGTCATGAGCGGAGAGAAGGCCGGGGGCGATCCCGGGAGCGGGGCCGGTGCGCGGGCTCCCGGCCGGGCGCCGGAGCGTCCCCCCGCGCCGGTCGGTCTGCGGGAGCGCAAGAAGCGGCTGACCTATCAGGCGGTCTCCGACGCGGCCATCGCGATGTTCCTGGAACGCGGCTTCGACAAGGTGTCCGTGGCGGAGGTGGCGGCAGCGGCGGACATCTCCAAGCCGACGCTCTTCCGGTACTTCCCCGCCAAGGAGGACCTGGTGCTGCACCGGTTCGCCGACCATGAGGACGAGTCGGCCCGGGTGGTCGCCGAACGGTCGCCCAGTGAGAGCCCGTTGGGTGCCCTGCGTCGCCACTTCCTCGACGGCCTGGACCGGCGCGACCCGGTGACCGGGCTCTGCGACGTACCCGAAGTGCTGAAGTTTCACCGCCTGTTGTACGGAACGCCGTCGCTGGTCGCCCGCATGTACGCCTACCAGGGCCGCTCCGAGGCGGCGCTGGCGCACGTCCTCGGCGGCGGGTTGCCCGGACGGCTCGCGGCCGGGCAGATCGTCGCCGTCCTGCGCATCCTGGCCCTGGAGAACTGGCGGCGGATCGACGCGGGAGAGAGCGCGGACCGGGTCCACGCGTCCGCGGTGCGAGCGGCCGAGCAGGCGTTCGTCCAGCTGCGGACGGGCCTGGAGCCGGGACCGGGGCCGCGTGGTTGAGGGGCGTTCGACGGTCCGCAGGCCGGGCTTCGGCCGGGTCGGTGACAGGTACCGGCCGGTCCGCGGTGGTCAGTCGGCGAGCAGGGCCGCGGTCAGTGCGCGGCGGTGGTCCGCCAGCCAGGTCTGGTGCCGGTCCCACACCGCGCGCCCGCTCTCCTCGTACGCCGCCGAGTACGCCGCGTCCCCCCGTTCCACCCGCCGCTCGACGAACGCCCGGCACACCGCGGTGGCCTGCTCGATCACCCGGGGCAGGGCGGCCCGGTCCGTGCGCCCGAGTCCGTAGCCGTCGGCCAGGACGCGCAGGCGGTGCGACGGGTCGAGGCCGGCGCGGCCCCGCATCGGCGCCCAGTAGCGCGCCGCCATGGCCACGTCCCACACCGGGCGGCCGGGCGCGGCCAGATCGAAGTCGATGAGGGCCGCGGCGCGGCCGTCCCGGAACACCACGTTCTCCAGGCACACGTCGTTGTGGCAGACCACCGCGCCGGGAGCCGCGGCCCCCTCCGGGTCGGCCAGGTCGGCGGGCCAGCGGGCCTGCCGGCCGGTCTCGCGGCCGGACGGGACGGCCGCCGCCGCCTCGTGCATACGCCGGAGCAGCGCCCCCACGGAGCGCAGGGACCCGTCCGTCCAGGCCCAGGGCGGGTGCGGGGCGACGGCGACCTCGCCGGGGACGTACGAGAGCCACTCGCGGCGCCCGGAGGCGGAGACTCCCAGGGGTACGGGAACACCGTCGAACCCCTGCTCCCGGAGGGCTCGGAGATGGGCGTGCAGGAGGGCGGCATGCGGCGGCGCGGGGCGTTCGACGGCGTCACCGTGACGGAGGACGGCTCCCGCGTTGACCAGTCCCCCGGACAGCACCTCCGGGTCCCGGTCAATCGGGCTCAACGCGCTGATGTGTGGGCCGAGTTCCGCACCGGCCCGGTCGTCGGGCCCGACCCCGACCCGACCCCGGGCTCCTGCCGGCCGGCCTCCGCCTGCGAAACGGTCGACCGGCCGCCGGGAGGTCAGAGCGCTGCGAGGCCGACGAGCAGCTCGGCGGCGGGCTTGGGGTGGACGAGCCAGTGCAGATGGCTTCCTTCGAGCGTCCGGACATCGAAGGGGTTGTCGGGTGTGAGCGTGTCCGCCTCGCGGATCATGCGGTCCTGCAAGGCGGGCGGAAGGCTGGCGTCGGAGGCCAGACGCACATAGGTCCTGGGCACCCGGCCCCAGGTCGCGGCCTGGGCCCGGTCGTCGGACGTACCGCCGTCGAGGTTCTCGTCGGGCTGGAAGGTGTTGAGGAAGGTCCGGAACTCGTCATCGGTGAGGTCGGCGGCGAAGGCCTGCTTGAGCACGGCGAGCGCCGTCGGGTCGGCCGTACGGAAGTTGAATCGCAGCAGCCCGAGTTCGGCCGGATCCCCGACGAGCGCGGCGGTGAGGGCTCCCGCGTCGACGTCGGCCATCTCCGGCTGGGCGTAGTAGCCGTCCACGTTCAGATCGACGGGGCACCAGGCGGAGACGTAGACGATGCGGTCGATCAGGTCGGGCCGGGCGTTGGCGGCAGCGGTGGCGGTGATGCCGCCCCTGCTGTGGGCGACGAGGACGGTGGGCCCGTTCCGCCTGGCCCGTTCGAGGACTTCGATCACGCGGGCGGCGTTCTCCGCGAGTGTGACTCCCTTGATGCCTCCCGGTTCCGCGGCGAGGGCGTCGAGATCCTGGGGGGCTTGGTAGGACGCCGGGAACGTCGCCTCGAATCCGTGCCCCGGAAGGTCGACCGCGGCCGAGCGGTGCCCGAGCAGGGCGAGTTCGGCCTGGAGCGGCGCGAGCGAGAACGAACTTGTGAAGGCCCCGTGGACAAGGACGAACGTCGGTTGATTCGGCATACCTCAGCCTCCAACAGAACGATCTTCGGTACAAGGTCCAGGATCGAGACGAGGGGGACGCTGCCCAAAC
Source organism: Streptomyces sp. NPDC104313 (assembly GCF_055583985.1). Lineage (NCBI taxonomy): Bacteria > Bacillati > Actinomycetota > Actinomycetes > Kitasatosporales > Streptomycetaceae > Streptomyces > Streptomyces sp. NPDC104313. The sequence continues at coordinate 168,111 of NZ_JBVJMW010000012.1, read as the reverse complement.
CGACCTGAAGACACTTCATCAAAGCGTTCCACGTCGAAACAGGTCCGGCTGATCCCCCTTACCGGCTCGCACGCGACCGATGCCCGGATCAGCGGGGGCCCCGTGGGACCAGGCCGGCCTCGTACGCGGAGATGGCCGCCTCCACCCGGTTGCGTGCGCCCAGCTTCGCGAGTACCGCGCTGACATGTGCTTTCACGGTGCCCTCCACAAGGTGCAGCCGGCTCGCGATCTCCGCGTTGGACAGGCCCGTCCCGAGTCCGGCCAGCACCTCGCGCTCCCGTTCCGTGAGCCGCTCCAGTGAGCGGTGGGGGTGTGCCGCCCGGTGCGCGCGCATCCGGGCGATGACCCGGCCGGCGACCCGCGGGGACAGGTAGGCCCCGCCGGCTCCCACCGCCCGTACCCCGTTGAGGAGTTCTCTCGGGTCGTCCGCCTTCAGCAGGAAGCCGTCGGCGCCCTCCTCCAGGGCGCGGGTGACGTACTCGTCCTGACCGAAGGTCGTCAGCATGATCACGCCCACCGTCACGGATTCCCGGTGGAGCCGCGCCGCCGCCGTCAGCCCGTCCAGGCCGGGCATCTGGATGTCCAGCAGGACCACGTCCGGCCGGTGCTCGCGGGTGAGCGTGATGGCCTCGTGCCCGTCGCCCGCCTCGGCGACCACCTCGACGTGCGGGTCCCGGGCGAGGATGGCCCGCACCCCCGCCCGGATCATCGCCTCGTCGTCGGCTATCAGCACCCGGACCGGCCGGCTGTCCGGTGTCGTCTCTTCCACGCGGCGAGCCTACGGCCGACGCACCGCCGTGCGAACGGTCGCCTTCGGGGATCACCCCCGGGGCGGGGGACACCCCTGACGAACGGCAGGACGTCGCTGCCGTTCGACCGATGGGCACCGGCGCCGCGGACTCCTAGCGTCGCTCTCGTACAGGAATCGCGGCGTCCCGCTTCCGGGCCGAGTATCACTGCTCCGCTTCCGGGCCGGGCGTCTCCGCTCCGCTTCCGGGCCGGGCACCATGTGCCGGCCGGTGCGCGCCGTCGGCGATTTCCGCGTTCCGTGACCGGCACCGAGGAGCTCTGTGATCACCCTTCGAGAACTGACCAAGCGGTACGGCGGGACCGTCGCCGTGGACGGTCTGACACTGGACGTCAAGGGTGGTCTGGTGACCGGCTTCCTCGGTCCCAACGGCGCCGGCAAATCGACCACGATGCGCATGATTCTCGGCCTGGACCACCCCTCCGAGGGCGAGGCGCTCATCGACGGAAGACCGTACGCCTCGATGCGTCACCCGATCCGCGAGGTCGGCGCGCTTCTCGACGCCAAGGCCCTGCACCCGGCTCGCTCCGCACGCGGCCACCTGGTGGCGCAGGCACGCAGCAACGGCATTCCACTGCGCCGGGTGGACGAGGTGCTGGAGATGGTCGGCCTGGCGAAGGTCGCGCGGCGCTCCGCCGGGGCGTTCTCCCTCGGGATGTACCAGCGGCTGGGCGTGGCGGGCGCGCTGCTCGGCGACCCGCGGGTGCTCATCTTCGACGAGCCGGTCAACGGCCTCGACCCCGACGGTGTCCGCTGGGTGCGTGAGCTCGTGCGGTCCCTGGCCGCGGAGGGCCGGACGGTCTTCCTGTCCAGTCATCTGATGAGCGAGATGCAGCTGACCGCCGACCAACTGGTCGTCATCGGAAGGGGGAAGCTGCTGGCCGACACGTCGATGGCCGACCTGCTGGCCGGCAGCGCGCTGTCGTCGGTGCGGGTGCGCACCCCCGACGAGGCGGACCTGCGCACGCTGATCGGGCATCTCCTGAAGGACGGCGACGTGAACGTGGAGACGCCCGCGGCCGATGAGCTCGTCGTGAAGGGCCGCAGTGCCGAGCAGGTGGGTGACCTGGCCCACCACCTGGGACTGCGGCTGCACGAACTGCGGACCGTCTCCGCCTCGCTGGAACAGGTCTATATGGAACTGACCGCGCGAAGCGTGGAGTACGAAACGGGCGACCCGGTGCCCGGCGACCCGGCGTCCGGCGACCCGGTGCCCGGCGGCACGGGTACCGCGCAGACGCGGGGAGGGGGAGCATGAGCACCGTACCGGCCGAGGTGAGCGAAGGCCCCCGTGGCCGCGTGGTCTCCGGGCACACCGGTGGCGGATTCGTCGGCGCGTTCACCGCGGAGTGGACCAAACTGTGGACCATCCGCACGCCGTACGTCTGCCTGCTCGCCGGCCTCGTCGTGACCGCGGTCTTCACCTTCTACTACGGGTCGATCGCCCGGATCAACGACAAACCGATCCAGCCGGTCGGCAACGCCTCGGTGTCCTCGGTCGTCCTCACCCAGTTCGCCCTGGTGGTTCTGGCGATGACGACGGTGACGAGCGAATACTCCACGAGCAGCGTGCGCACCTCGCTGCTGTGGGTGCCGGTCAGGCCGCGCGTGCAGCTGGCCAAGGCGCTGCTGAGCGCCCTGGTGGGTTTCGTCACCGCGGTGGTGTGGGCGGTGCTGGGTACTGCGATGGCCTGGGGCCCCTTCCAGGGGCACGCCGACTTCGAGCTGTCGAAGGTGGCGTACCAGACCGTCGCCATGGGCGGGTACTCCGCGCTCATCTGCGTGCTGACGGTAGGGGTGTCGTTCGCCCTGCGGACGGCAGCCGGCACCGTGGCCGTGATCTTCTTCGTGGTGTCCGCCCTGCCCGGCATGCTGGTCGGACTGGGCGGTCCGGTGCTGCTGGCCATCAACGAGTACATGCCGCAGACCGTGGGGGGATATTTCATGCTGGGTGATGGGAAAGCCCCGTTCCCGGACGCCGTGAGTCTGCTGATCCTGCTGGTGTGGGCCGCCGCCGCCCAGGTGGCCGGACTTCTCGTGCTGCGACGTCGGGACGCCTGAACAGCGACGGAACCGCCCCGGAGCATCGCACCGGGCCCGCCCGCCCGGCGGGTGTCCGGGCCCGCCCCGGAGAATCGGCCCTGACAGGTGAGGACATCCAGCGGAAGGACGGCCGAAGCACCGTGCCGCACACGCGTACCACCTCAGCCAGGTCCGCGCGCGGCGACGCGGCTCTGTGGGCCGTGCTCGCCGCCGCCACCGGCTACGGATACCGGGACGCGGGCACGGCCTCCTTGACGCTGGACCTGTTCCTCCCCCTGGCCGTCCTGGCGGTGGCCGTGCCGTGGTCCCGCCGCCGCCCGGGAGCCGCGGTCGTACTGGTCAACGGGTTGTGCGTGGTGGGCCTGGCCGACACCGCGACTCCCGGCAACGCCCACGTCCTGTCGCTGGCCGCCCTGAGCTGTCTGCTCGGCGCCCGGGTCGCCGCGGCAGGGCGCCCGCTCCTGCTGCTCGCCGGGTGCGCCGCGGTCGATCTCGCGACCTGCGCCGTGCTGCGGGCGCAGCCCGTGTGGTGGTTCTACGCGCTGACCGTCCTGCCCGCGGCTCTGCTGCTGCCCTGGCTGGCGGGGCGGCACTGGCGTGGCCGGCGCCAACTGGTGCGGGAGGGCTGGCGGCTGGCCCGCGGCCTGGAAGAGCGGCAGCATCTGGTCGCGGAGCGGGCGCGGCTGACCGAACGGGCGCAGATCGCGGCCGACACGCACGATTCCCTCGGCCACGCCCTGAGTCTCGTCGCCCTGCGCGCCGGGGCTCTGGAACTCTCGCCCGACCTCACCGACCGCGACCGTGCCGACCTCGCCGATCTGCGCGGGACGATCGCGGACGCGGTGGAGCAACTGCGGGAGACCGTCGCGATCCTTCAGGACCCGCCCGGCAGGGACACGGGTGCGGGCCTGCCGGTCAACGACACCGTCGAGGACCTCCTCTCACGGGCGGTCGCCTCCGGAGTGCCGGTGCGCTGGGAGCGGCGCGGGGAGCCGCCTCCCCTGTCCTGCCTGGTCGAGCGCGGGATGTACCGGGTGGTGCAGGAGGCCCTCACCAACGCGACGAAGCACGCGCCGGACTGTCCGATCAGCGTGCGGATCACCCACGAGCCCGACCGTACCCGGGTGAGCGTCATGAACGCCGTCCCGTCGGCCGGCGGACCGGCGCACGCGAGCGCGGGCCCGGCAGGCGGCGTCGGCCGGGGGCTGACCGGACTTCAGGAGCGCGTGACGGTCCTCGGCGGCTCCTTGCGGACCGGGCCCGACGAGGACGGGTTCAAGGTCACCGCCGTCCTCCCCCACCAGGCACCCTCCCGTACCGGGACGCCCGCGCCGGGACCGGTGCCGGCGCGTACCGGGACGCCTGCGCCGGTGCCGGCGCCCGGAACCCCGGTCGGGGCCCGAGGGCCCGCGGCGCCGTCCGAGACCGCTCCCCAACAGGCCCCGGGCACGGTCCTGTTCACAGCCCAGGCCCCCGTCCCGGCCCCGGGCACGGTCCTTCCGGAGTCCGCCGAGCGGCTCGCCTCCGTACGGAGTGATGCCCGTCGCCGCTCGGCCGTCGCCTTCGTAGCACCTGCCGTCGCGGCCGTCTTCTTCGTGCCGTCCGCCGTCTACCTGGCGTGGCAGCTGACGACGAGCGTGCTCCCGCCCTCCCGGTTCGACGAGTTGACCATCGGCCGGCCGCGCGCCGAACTCGCCCCTCTGCTGCCGGCCCGCGCCTATCCCTACCCGTCCGACCGGGCCCGTTCCGCATCCCGGCCGCCCGGCGCCCGCTGCGAGTTCTACCGGTCCGGCCGCGACCTGCTGGACGAAGTCGACCTCTACCGGCTCTGCTGGTCCGGCAACAGGCTGCTGACCAAGGACACCGTGCCCGCAAGCCGCCCCTGACGCCCGTACGGTCCGTGGGGAGATCAGCACCGCTGATGCCCCTATCAGCCGATGAGCGCCTCGGTGATCTGCCGGGTGGTCTGCGCGGCGACCCGGGGGTTGACGGCGGCGTAGGTGGTGTAGGCGTTGAGGCCGGTGGCCATGGCCCAGCCGCGGCCTCGCAACCAGGTGGCGTCGTCCACGCCGAGCGTGTCACGGAAGGAGGCTCGGCTGCCGGCCGTCATCAGGGTGAAGGCGATCATCAGGTCGCAAGCCGGGTCACCGATACCGAGCCCGCCGAAGTCGATGACGGCGCTGAGATGGCCGTGGAGGGTCAGCAGGTTGCCCGTGTGGAAGTCGCCGTGGAAACACACCGGAGGGCCATCCCATCCGGGGGCGCTCATGGCCGCATCCCACAGCCTGGTCATCGCCGTGGCGTCGAAGACGCCATCGACCTCAGCGATGGCGACCCGCGTCGCGTGGTCTCGGTCGGACAGCGACCAACCGGTGAGGTGTTCGCGGGCGGCCCTGGGCGTGTTCTCGGGCGCGAACCGCTGAAGAGCGGCCAGGAAGTGCGCCAGTTCGACGGCGGTCCTGGTGGAGTCGGCCAGTGCGTCGACGGTCGCCACTTCGCCTTCGAGCCATCGGGACACCGCCCACGGCCACGGATAGCCGAAGTCGGGTTCCCCCACCCCTACCGGTACCGGAATGGTCAGCGGGAGGTGTGGGGCGAGCCGGGGCAGCCACCGGAACTCCTTCCTGGCCTGACCGATGGCCCCGGCATGGCGGGGCAGCCGGACGGCCAGCCCGTCGCCGAGCCGGTAGATCACATGGTCGGAGCCGGCCGGGTCGAGCAGTTTCAGAGGCAGTCCCGCCCACTGCGGGAACTGGGTGTCGATCAGGCGCCTGACGAGTGCGGCATCGATCTCGGGTCGGATGTCCGCGGTTCTCGCGGTTGCCAAGACAGCTCCTGCGGTCGGTCCACTCCGTGCGGCGGACGGTAGGGGCCATCACAGTGTGTCGCGGTTCTGCCTGTCGACCGATTTACCGCCATGCGCGGCTACTCGTCGGAGGACGGTCGGCTCCGCGGATCGAACGGGACCTGGCCGGTTCACCTCGCAGGTCCGGCGGGAAACCGCGGATGTGCGGATGTAGCGGGAACGGACACCCGTACGGAGTGAGCACCGTGGCCGACCGGGTGGTACACGACACTTTTGCAAGCATGTGCTTGCAAAAGTTAGCGGAGGTGTTGCACCATCGAGTCATGGCATCACTCAACGTCGGCAATCTCGGTGATTACCTGCGGGAGCAGCGTCGTGCGGCGCAGCTCTCGCTGCGGCAGCTCGCCGATGCGACCGGGGTGTCGAACCCGTATCTCAGCCAGATCGAGCGCGGTCTGCGCAAGCCCAGCGCGGACGTCCTCCAGCAGGTCGCCAAGGCGCTGCGGATCTCGGCCGAGACCCTGTACGTACGTGCGGGGATCCTCGACGAGCGGGAGCGGGAGGAGCTGGAGACGCGGGCGGTCATTCTGGCCGATCCGTCGATCAACGAGCGGCAGAAGAACGTGTTGCTGCAGATCTACGACTCCTTCCGCCGCGAGAACGGATTCGTCCCCGGGCCCGATGCGGACGGGAAAGCGGACGCTGACGCCGCCGCGGACGCCGACGCCGGGCCCCGTAACGGCGACGGCGCCGGCGCGGACGCCACCGAAGACCAAGACCCTCAACACCCTCAACACCCTCACAGCTGAACAGCTGGTTCTGATGATCCGGGAGGACCACAGTCATGGCCATCACCGATGACCTGCGCAAGACCCTCACCGACCCGACCCCCCTCTACTTCGCCGCCGGCACGGCCGACCTGGCCGTGCGGCAGGCGCGCAAGGTTCCGGCGCTGATCGAGCAGCTGCGGGCCGAGGCGCCCGAGCGGATCGACGCCGTGCGCAACACCGACCCCAAGGCCGTGCAGGAGAAGGTGACCACGCAGGCCAAGGAGGCCCAGGCCACCGTGCAGGCGAAGGTCACCGAGGTGTTCGGTTCGCTCGACGCCGCCGACCTGAAGAAGCTGGGCGAGAACGCGCAGGACCTGGCGCTCCGCGGGGTGGGTGTGGCCGCCGAGTACGCGATCAGGGCCCGGGAGACGTACGAGAAGGTCGCCGAGCACGGTGAGCAGACCGTACGGACCTGGCGCGGGGAGACGGCCGAGGAGATCGTCGAGATCGCCGCCGTCGTCGAGGCCAAGCCCAAGGCCGCGCCCAAGCCCAAGGCCGCGCCCACCACGACGAAGGCCGCGCCCGCCGCCAAGCCCGCCACGGCGCGGCCCGCGGCGACGAAGGCCGCGCCGGTGAAGCCCGCCGAGGCCAAGCCCGCCGTCCCGGTGAAGCCCGCCGAGGCCAAGGCCGCGCCCGCCAAGAAGACGCCGGCGCCGCGCAAGCCCACGGCCAGGAAGACCCCGCCGCCCGCCGACAAGTGACCCCATGGGTCCTTCCGGTACGCGGCAAGCGGGACGCGTGACCGGGGCGCGGGGCGGGCACCTTTACGGGTGGCCTGCTCGTTGTCCCGGTACCTTGGCCCTTCCGGCCGCAGGGCGCTCATCCACTCACTAGGCGGTACACACCATGTTGCTCTCAGCGTTCGGCTCACTCCTCCAGCTGCTCTATCTGGCGATGCTGGTGCTGGCCGTGGTCGCGTTCGTCTTCGCGGCGACCGCCCGTGAGGACGCCTACCGTGCCGCCGACAAGAAGAAGAAGTCCTTCTGGCTGGTGATCCTCGGTGTCGCCGTCGCCGTGAACCTGCTGATCCCGATGCTGTTCCTGCAGCTCGCGGGCGTCGTCGCGTCGATCGTGTTCATGGTCGACGTGCGTCCCGCGCTCAAGGAGGTCTCGGGCGGCGGCGGTGGCCGCAGCGGCGGCTCCAGCAGCGACGGTCCGTACGGTCCCTACAACGGCGGGCGCTGAACCCTCGCCGCCCAGGCGGGCGGGGACGGCGGCCGGTCGACGGGCACGGGGCGGGAGCGCGGTGCGCTGCCGCCCCGTCGTCGTATCCACTCCGGATCGCGGCCCAGCAGCAGGACCGCCACATCGTCGGTCAGCTCGCCGCCGTTCAGCTCCCGCACCTCGGTGACCGCCGCCTCCAGCAGCTCCTCGCCCGTCAGACCCTCTTCGAGCCGGCTGTTGACCATCGCGACCATGCCGTCCTGGCCGAGCCGCTCGCTGCCGCCGTTCCCCACGCGCCCCTCGATGAGCCCGTCCGTGTACATCATCAGGCTCCAGGCGCCGCCCAGCTCGACCTGGCGGCGGGGCCACCGGGCCCGCGGCAGCAGCCCCAGGGCCGGGCCGCCGTTCTCGTACGGGAGCAGTCGGGCGGGCAGGCCGTGGCGGGCGAGCAGCGGTGCGGGATGCCCGGCCAGGCAGAGCCCGGCCCGTCGCCCGTCGGGTGCGATGTCCACGGTGCAGAGCGTCGCGAAGATCTCCTCGCTCTGCCGCTCGTGCTCCAGCACCTGCTGGAGCGTGGAGAGCAGCTCGTCCCCGCACAGCCCGGCCAGGGTCAGCGCTCGCCAGGCGATCCGCAGCTCGACACCGAGCGCGGCCTCGTCCGGGCCGTGTCCGCAGACATCGCCGATCATCGCGTGCACCGTGCCGTCCGGGGTGCGGACGACATCGTAGAAGTCGCCGCCGAGGAGGGCACGGCTGCGGCCGGGGCGGTAGCGGGCGGCGAAGCTCAGACCGGAGCCGTCCAGCAGCGGGGTGGGAAGCAGGCCGCGTTCCAGGCGGGCGTTCTCCTGGGCGCGCAGCCGGGACTCGGTCAGCTGGTGCTGGGCGATGTCGGCGCGCTTGCGCTCCACGGCGTACCGGATGGCGCGGCTCAGGACGCGCGCGTCCAGCTCACCCCGGAAGAGGTAGTCCTGCGCCCCGACCCGGACCGCCTCGGCCGCCAGCTCCGTGTCGTCCTGCGCGGTCAGTGCGAGGACCGCGTGCAGTGGCGCTATGCGGAGTACGTGGGTGAGGGCCGCCAGCTCGCCGGCCCGCTCGGAGACGGGCTCGGGCCGCGGTCCGCTGCCGGAGGGCCCGGTTCCGGCGGTCCCGGCGTCCGTGGTGGGCGTGCCGGGGCCGGAGCCGCCGCCCGTGAGGGGCAGCGCCAGGTCCAGCAGGATGCAGTCGACGTCGTCGGTGAGCAGTCGCGCGGCCTCGGTGAGGTTGCGGGCGGTACGGATGCGGACCCGGGTCCCGGCCGCTGCCGAGAGTTCGGGGACGGTGATGGTGGTGCCCGCCGGGTCGTCCTCGATCACCAGCAGGGTGAGTCCGCCGTGCGAAGTCTCCGCAGCGGGAACGGATCGCTGCCGCGGTACGGGTACGGGCATCGGTTCGGGTTTCCTTCCCTCCCCCCGAGGGTGCGGCGGGTCGACGATCGACGATCCGCCAGTCGGGGACGATAGCGGTCCGCGGTGGGGGAACGGAATGGCGCACGGTGACCGGCCCCCGTCGAACGCGCCGCCATAAGCCGCGTCCCGACACGGATCCGGCGCGCTGGGCCGCCAGAACGGCGGAGAAGCGTGCATGACAAACATCACGCGCCCGTGGGCGGTGGCGTGGCGCCGCTCACGTGGCCCCGCTCACGGCCTCGCGAGGGCCGCGTCCCCGCCCGGGGCGCCCCGGTCCCGCGTCAGGGAGCCGGCCCTCCACGGCCGGACGGCGGCGGCCGGTCCCGTGTGTGCGCCCGGCCCTCCGAGGGCCGGACGTCGGCGGTCGGTCGCCGGTCCCGCGTACCTGGCCGGTCGGTCCTACCTGTCCGGGCGGACCACGCCGAGGATCTTCATCGAGCCCGCGCCCGCCAGCGTGACGTTGCGGCCGGGGCGCGGGGAGTGGACGATCTCGCCGTCGCCGACGTACATCCCGACGTGGCTGGCGTCGGCGTGGTAGATGATCAGGTCACCGGGGCGCATGTCCCGGATGTCGATACGCGGCAGCAGCCGCCACTGCTCCTGCGAGGTGCGCGGGATCGGACGCTTCGCCGCCAGCCAGGCCTGCGAGGTCAGCCCGGAGCAGTCGTACGAACCGGGGCCTTCGGCTCCCCAGGCGTACGGCTTGCCTATCTGCGCCGTCGCGAAGGCCACCGCCGCCGCTCCGCCCTCGCTCGCCTCGCCGCTGACGTCCTTGACGGCGCCGGTGGAGAGCCAGGCGTTCTGCGCCCTGTCCGCGGCGTCCCGCTCCAGTTGGCGGAGCCGGTCGCGCTCCTTCCCGACCAGCTGCGATTCGAGCTTCTCCGCCGCCTTGATCCGGCCGTTGATCTTCTTCTTGGCCTTGGCCTGCTGGACCCGGATCGTCTCCAGCTTCTCCCAGTTCGCGCTGGCGTCCTGGGTGTACGTCTCCAGGTCCTCCTGCGTCTGGGTCAGGTCGGTCAGGAGCGACTTGGAGGCCTGCTGGCTCTGGCGCACGTTGTTGAGCCCGTCCAGGAACAGCTTCGGGTCGTTGCTCAGGGCCAGCTGCGCACCGGGCGGCAGGCCGCCGTTGCGGTACTGCTCGCGGGCCTGGGCCCCGGCCCGGTCCTTCAGGGCGGCGATGCGCGCCTGGCCGTCGACGATCGCCTTGGCCAGCTGCACGATCTCGCCGGACTGCTTCTTCGTCTGCTCCTCGGCGAGGTTGTACGCGTCCGTCGCCGCGCCCGCCTTCCGGTACAGCGTGTCGATCTGCTCGCGGACCTTTTCGAGGTCCGCGTTGGAGTAGCGGGACGGCGAGCCGCCGGGGGAGGAGGACGGGGAGGGCGAGGGCTCCGGAACCGGGGCGGCCATGGCCTGGCCCGTGGACGTCAGCAGGGCCAGCGCACAGACCAGCGTGATGGCGGCAGTGGCGCGGTGGCGTCGGTTCACGAGCTCCCCCTCCGGGTGATTACTCCGGGCCCGCCTCCGGACGAAGGCGACAAAGATGATGAAGGTGATGAGTGCGGCGAATGCAATAAACCCTAGTGAATGCGGTGGGTGCAGTGCATGCGAGAAAAGCAAGAGAAGTCAGGAACCCCACATCTGACTTACCGTCAGTAACTTTTCGGCAACGTCGCGATCGTGCCATGTCGTCCCGTAAAGCAACAGGGGCCGACGGTACCCGACGCGTCACATACCGCCCCCGCAGGGCTGCTTCGTCATGATTCCCCCCGGCCTGCCCGGCTCGCGCACCTCTTCGACCTGCGCCGTCTCCCCTCACTGGGACGAACGGTGCCCCTGCGGCGTTCCAGGGGCGGAGGAATTCTGCCCTTCCGGGCAAGGGTTCAGTGACTGTCGGGCCGCAGCGCGTCCCACGGCACGGTGATCTCGCCCTGCCGCCACCGCCGTACCCCGTCCGTCACCGGCCAGTCGGCCGATACCGCCCGCACCGCCGCGATCCAGCGCTGCCGCGCGCCGAGCGAGGCGTACGGGGAGGCCGTCGCCCAGGCCCGGTCGAAGTCCCGCAGGAACGAGTGGACCGGCTCCCCCGGCACGTTGTGGTGGATCAGTGCCTTCGGCAGCCGTTCCGCGAGGTCCGAGGGGCGCCCCAGCGAGCCGAGCCGGGTCGCGAAGGTGACCGTGCGCGGCCCCTTCGGCCCCAGCGCCACCCAGACGTGCCGGCGCCCGATCTCGTCGCAGGTCCCCTCGACCAGGAGGCCGTCCGGGGCGAGCCGGGAGCACAGCCGCCCCCAGACCTCGGCGACCTGGTCCTCGTCGTACTGGCGCAGTACGTTCGCCGCCCGGATGAGCAGGGGGCGGACGTCCAGGGGGACCTCGAAGCCGCCGTGGACGAAGGTGAGGCCCTCGCGGGCGTACGGCTGCGCGGCGGCGACCCGCTCCGGGTCGATCTCGATGCCCGCCACCACGGTGCGCGGCTCGGCGGTGCGCAGGCGGTCCAACAGCTCGACCGCGGTCCAGGGAGCCGCCCCGTAACCGAGGTCGACGGCGACCGGCGTCCCGGAGCGGCGCAGGGCGGGGCCGTGCGCGTCGGCGATCCAGCGGTCCATGCGGCGCAGCCGGTTCGGGTTGGTGGTCCCGCGGGTGGCGGTGCCGATGGGGCGCTGACGCATGGGTCGAGCGTATGCGACGGGGCGGGGCGCGGTGGCTGCCCGGACATCCCGCCGTCGTTGTGCGACGCGCCGTCCGGCAACGTAATGATTTGGCAAAGCGGAAATGAACGACGGGATTCCACTGTTCTCGCCCTTCGGAGGGGCTCCGTGCCCTCCGGTCAGCATGCCCCGATCGAGGAGGACCGACGAGGTGAGCCAGTACGTCTCCCGGCTCGGCTCCACCCGCACGGCCGCGCGTCTCAGGTTTCCCGGTGGTTTCTCCGGAGCCTCCCGCAAGCCACGCCGGATCGCGATGCTCTCCGTGCACACGTCCCCGCTCCACCAGCCCGGCACGGGCGACGCGGGCGGGATGAACGTCTACATCGTCGAACTGGCCAAGCGCCTCGCCGCGATCAACATCGAGGTCGAGATATTCACCCGGGCCACCACCGGCTCGCTGGCTCCCGCGGTCGAGCTGGCGCCCGGGGTCCTGGTCCGGCACATCGACGCCGGCCCGTACGAAGGTCTCGCCAAGGAGGAGCTGCCCGCCCAGCTCTGCGCCTTCACGCACGGCGTGATGCAGGCCTGGGCCGGTCAGCGCCCCGGTTACTACGACCTCGTGCACTCCCACTACTGGCTCTCCGGTCAGGTCGGCTGGCTCGCCGCCCAGCGCTGGGGCGTCCCACTCGTGCACGCCATGCACACCATGGCCAAGGTCAAGAACGCCGCGCTCGCCGAGGGCGACACCCCCGAGCCGGCCGCCCGGGTCATCGGCGAGACCCAGATCGTGAACGCCTCCGACCGGCTGATCGCCAACACCGCCGAGGAGGCCGACGAGCTCGTCCGCTTCTACGACGCCGACCCCGCCGCGGTCGCCGTCGTGCACCCCGGCGTCAACCTGGACCGCTTCCGCCCCTTCCCCAAGGACTCCGACAAGCTCCGTCCGGAGGGCGCCCCATCCGCCCGCGCCGCCGCGCGGGCCCGGCTCGGCCTGCCGCAGGACGCGCTGATCCCGCTCTTCGCGGGCCGCATCCAGCCGCTGAAGGCCCCGGACGTGCTGCTGCGCGCCGTGGCGGTGCTCCTGGACCGGGACCCGTCCCTGCGGTCCCGCATCGTCGTGCCGGTGGTCGGCGGCCCGAGCGGCAGCGGACTCGCCAAGCCCGAAGGGCTGCAGAAGCTGGCCGCCCGCCTCGGCATCGCCGACGTCGTACGGTTCCATCCGCCGGTGGGCCAGGACCGGCTCGCCGACTGGTTCCGCGCCGCGTCGGTGCTGGTCATGCCGTCGTACAGCGAGTCCTTCGGGCTGGTCGCCATCGAGGCGCAGGCGACCGGCACCCCGGTGGTCGCCGCGGCCGTGGGCGGGCTGCCGGTGGCGGTGCGCGACGGGGTCGGCGGCTTCCTGGTGCAGGGGCACGAGCCGGAGGCTTACGCCCGCGTGCTCGGGCGGTTCGCGGACGCGCCGGAGCTGGTCGAGCGCATGGGGGCGGCCGCCGCGGCGCACGCCCAGTCCTTCGGCTGGGACACGGCCGCCTCGGCGACCGCCGACGTGTACACGGCCGCGCTCTGCGACCACCGCCGCCGGGCCCGGGCGCACCACGGCTGAGGCCGCCGCGCGCGGGGCGGGCACCGCTGGTCCCGTGCCGTGCGCGGCGCGACCCTGTCGTACGCTCGCTGCATGGTTGACGTACCGGACGAGACCGCAGCGGCCCAGGTCATCGAGGCGACGCTGAACGATGCCGGGCTCGCATGGGAGAGCCCGGAGCGCGGCAACTACGTCGTGACGCTGCCCGGCACCCGCAAACTGTCGACGACCTGTTCCCTGATGGTCGGCAAGCACTCCCTCTCCCTCAACGCGTTCGTCGTCCGGCACCCCGACGAGAACGACGCCGAGGTGCACCGCTGGCTGCTGGAGCGCAATCTCCGCCTGTTCGGAGTGAGTTACGCGATCGACTCGCTCGGCGACGTCTACCTGGCCGGCAAACTGCCGCTGTCGGTGGTCACCGCCGACGAGCTGGACCGGCTGCTCGGCGTGGTGCTTGAAGCGGCCGACGGGGCGTTCAACACCCTCCTGGAGCTCGGCTTCGCGAGCTCGATCCGCAAGGAGTACGCGTGGCGGGTGTCGCGCGGTGAGTCCACCCGGAACCTGGACGCGTTCAGTCATCTGACCCGGCGTCCGTCCGACAGCTGACGTCCGCCCCCACCCGGGTGCGGCGGCGCGTGCGGGTGTGCCGGCCCGTCAGGCGCCGCCGCCGCGGACGGCGTCCAGGGCGGCGACCAGGTGGGGCGCGACCGACTTCCACGTCTCCTCGACGGCTTCGGGCCCGACGGCGCGGGGCACGGTCTCGACCAGCATGATCAGGTAGAGGTAGCTCCGGTACAGCGCGTAGCGGGTCCGCAGCGAGTCGGTGAACTCCACCGCCCCACCCGTGGACCGCTCGTACCCGTCGAGGAAGTCCCGGTCCCGCTCGATGTCCCCGAAGAGCGCGAGGGAGACGAAGTCGGCCACCGGGTCGCCCCAGAACATCCGCTCCCCGTCGATGATCCCACCGATGGCGCGCGTGCCGGGATCTCCCGTGACCAGCAGGTTTCCCGGCCACAGGTCGAAGTGGACGAGGGCGGGACGGGTGACGTCGTCCAGCAGGTGGGCCGCGCCCGCCAGCACCGTGCGGATCCGGCCGACGGGGTAGGGCAGCCGGGCCCGGTAGGTCTCGGCGTCGGCGAGCACGGCCTCGGTCATCGCGGTGAACGCGGCGCGCCAGGTGGGGGCGAGCGGCCCGAACGGCCGGCCCGGATACCCGAAGCCGGCGGGACCGGTCACGCCGTGCAACCGGCCGACGGCGCCGCCCAGTTCGGCCCGCAGCCGGGCCTCGTCGCCGGCGCTCGCCGTAGCGGCGGCCTCGTGCCAGGGGCGGCCGGGGCGGGCGGTCATGACCAGGTACGCGCCGGTCGGCGAGGCCGGGTCCGGTTCGGCGCGGACGACGCGGGGTACCGCGGGGCCGACGGCCTGCGCGGCGGCGGTGTAGAAGGCGACCTCGTTGACGAGGAGATCGCGTTCGTGCCGTAGGGCGGCGGAGTGCGGCGGGGGCGTCTTGACGACCCAGTCGCGGCCGTCGGTGAGCGTGACGCGGGTGACGGTGTTGTACGTGCCTCCGGTGAGGGTGGCGCGCGAGGCGATGTCGCGTTCGCCGACCCCGAGGGCGTCGAGGACGCGGTCGAGTGGCGGGACGGGGGCGTGGCCGGACATGCGGGTGAGGACCTTTCGTGGTGCGGCGGGTTGTACGGAGGTGGGGTGCGCAGGTGGGGTGCGGCGGGACGGGGCTGCGGGGCGCGGGCCGTGCGGCGGGGCCGGGTTGTACAGCGGAGCCGCACAGTGTGCTCACAGGATGATCACGGCCGAATCACGATTACCGGAGGGTGCCGCTGGACCGATCGTCGCTCACAGGTTCGATCGTAGGGTGTGGCTCACTGCGACGGCCCGTCCCAGACGGCGTCGAAGTGCCGTACGAGGGACGGGTGGTTGCTTCCGAACCTGAGATTGCGGGAAGTAGAACCATGCGCGCCACTGCCGTACGCCGAACCGCCCTCGCCGCCTCCGCGGCTGCCCTCACCCTGCTGGCCACCGCCTGCGGCGGCACGACGGACGCCGACAAGAAGGACGACAAGGGCACGGCGAGCCGCAGCAGTTCGGCCCCGGAGACACCGGCCGAGGCGCTCACCGCCGCCGAGCTGGAGAAGGCCACCCTCGCCCAGGGAGACCTGAAGGGCCGCAAGGTCACCAAGGCCGGCCCGGCCGACGAGGTCCCGGCGGACGGCGTCACGGTCGACAAGGAAGCCTGCCTGCCGGTCGCCCACGCCATGTTCGGCGTGGCGCAGAAGGGTTCGGTGGCCTCCACGAAGCGCAAGGTGATCGACGAGCCGAAGACCGACGGCAAGAAGAAGTCGCTGGAGGACATGGCGGAAGGCGAAGCCGGGGAGGCGTTCGAGGACGCCTTCAACCTGACGTCCACCTTCGTCGCGCTGCACTCCTACGAGGGGACGGCGGGCCAGGACGCGTTCGCCGTGCTGAAGAAGGCCGTCGCGGACTGTGCGGGCGGCTTCACCGCCACGGTCGCGGGCACGCCGACGAAGGTCGCCTCGATCACCCAGGAGAAGGTCACCGGCGGAGACGAGGCCGCGGCCTGGACGGTCATCTCCGAGGACGACGGCGACCAGACCCCGTTCAAGCTGGTGGCGCTGCGCAAGGAAGGCACCGTGGCGACGTTCTTCTCCTTCAACCTCGCGGCGGCGGGCGGCGACGTGAAGTTCGAGGTGCCGGCGGAGGTCGTGGCGGCACAGGACAAGAAGCTCGCCTGACGTACGGACGCCGGGCCGCGCCCCTGCCCTTCCCGCCCGCCCCTCGGGCGGTCAGGGCAGGGGGACGAGGCGGACGACGGTGACGGTCAGGACGGACCGGGAGACGTAGAAGAGGACGATCGCCCCGCAGACGGTCGCCTCACGCCGGTCCCGTTCGCTCTTGACGGCGGAGGAGCCGTGGCCGTACGGCTCCTCGCCGAGGGTGCGCGCCATCTCGTCCCGGAAGGCCTCGCAGCCACGCATCTTGGCCAGGGTGTCGTCGGCGGGCGGTGCGTAGGAGATACGGAAGCTCAAGAGACGCTCCGCCTCTCGGCCTCGTCCTGCGCCAGCCGGTCAAGGATCTTCTCGGCCTCGGGATCGGGGACGGCCTCCAGCATCCAGTGCCGCATGACAGCCTGGATCTCGTGCACCCCGGCCTCGTTGATCGCGAGATCGAACTCCTCGCGTCTCTCGTCGGGCAGCGCGGCCCGGATGTCCGGGATGCTGTTGGGCACCTCGACCTCGGCACCGCCGACGAAGGTCTTCAGAGACTCACCCATGATCGCTCACCTCGATCTCCTTGCCCTGGAAGCACACGGACGGCATGCGCCCACCGTAGTGCGTACGAGGGGCACTTCGGCCGGTCCGACGGGGTCACGGACCGGGTACGGACCGGGTCGGCCGTGGACCGGGAGCGACTCGGCCCGCGCTGTCCGACGGCACCGCCGCCGCCGGGTCCGCCGCCGGTTCCCGCCCGAGCCGCTCCGCGACCCGGTCGCGCAGGATCGCGTACTCCTCCTGGAGCCGCCGCCACTCGCCGACGGGCGGCCTGACGATGACGTCACCGCCGACGACGGTCTCCTCCGGCCCGAACTGCTCCCGGGTCAGGTCGATCTCCACGCCCGGGCCCAGGCGGTTCCACCAGTGGAAGTCGGTGCGCACCCCCTCGACATGGACCTCGCCCCGGATCAGCTCCCCGCCGAGCAGGTCGTTGAGCACCATGGCGGTCACCCCGCACTGGTCCCGCGCCGGATTGTCCGGATTCCAGCGGTCCCGGTACTCCGGGGTGCAGGTCTCGGCGCTCCAACTGCCGCGCAGGGCCTGTTCGATGTCGGAAAGCAGATAGGTCGTCATATGACCAGGGTGGCAGGGGTCACTGACAACGGGTCCCGCTGACCGCTTGCGTCAACGGCCAGCGGCCAGCGGCCGACGGCCGACGGCCAGCGGCCAGCGATCGACGGCGGCAGCGGCAGCGGCAGCGGCAGCGGCCGGACGCCGCTCGCGGCGCTTGGCCGGCTGAAAGCCGAGGCGCGGCGCGACAGAGGCGGCGGGAAACCCGGCCCACACCCACTCGGGTCCGAGGCCCCCCAGGGCGGCAGCCGAGCACGCGAGCAGAGAGGGACCGCCATCAAACGAGTCGACAGCGCCGCGGACGCCGGGCAGAGTGGTCGCCCGTGACGAGCAGTGAACTGTGGACCCGCGCGACCGCCGACCGCTACGACGCGGAGGAGGCCGAGAACTCCTCGGCCGCCGCCCTCGAACCGACCCTCGCCTTCCTCGCCGAACTCGCCGGAGACGGCCGTGCCCTGGAGTTCGCCATCGGGACGGGCCGCGTGGGCGTGCCGCTCCGGGAGCGTGGCGTGCCGGTGGTGGGCATCGAACTGTCCGAGCCCATGGCGGAGGTGCTCCGCCGCAAGACGGACGAGGCGACCCTCCCGGTAACCATCGGGGACATGGCCACGACGGTCGTCCCCGGCGCGTTCACCCTGGTCTACCTCGTCTACAACACCATCTCGAACCTGCTCACCCAGGACGAGCAGGTCGCATGCTTCCACAACGCGGCGCGGCACCTCGAGCCCGGCGGCCGATTCGTCATCGAACTGGGCGTGCCGCCCCTGCGGTTCCTGCCGCCCGGCCAGATCGCGGTGCCGTTCGACGTATCCGAGCGGCATCTCGGCTTCGACACCTTCGACCTGGTCGAGCAGATCCTCGTCTCGCACCACTTCACCCGCGAAGCCGAGGCTGACGGCGACGACGGCCACTACCGCCGAGACGCCTCCCGGCACCGGTACGCCTGGCCGGCGGAGCTCGACCTGATGGCCCGTATCGCGGGGTTGGAGCGGGAACACCGCTTCGCGGACTGGAACAAGGCACCGTTCGCCGGGGACTCGGAGCGCCACATCTCGGTCTGGCGCAAGCCGGTGCCCTGAGACAGCGGGCCGGGGCCTTCCCGTCCAACATGATCCGATGCAAACTTGGGGGGCGTGTGCGAAGGATATCGGCCGCTGGGACAGCGGTGCTGGCGAGCTTGATCATGGGTGTGGCCGGGACCGGTTGCACGGACGGCGGCACATCGGAGGAACCCTCCGCCACTCAGCTGCTCGACGACGCGAACGCCGCGATGAGCGATCTGAAGTCGGTGACCATCGAGACGGCCACCAAGGTGACCGGGGGCGAGGACCGGTCCAGCCATCTGGTGACCGACCTCAAGGCCACGTGCGCGTACAGGACGGCCACGGCCTCGGGCGCCCGACTCGACCAGATCCGGATCGACGGGTCGGACTACATCCGCCCCAATCGGGCCCACATGGAGGATTCGGGCCGGAAGGTCGCGGGCAAGGGCGAGCAGGAACTGTGGGTCAAGGAACTGTCCAGCGAGTCGCAACCGGGCGACGAACTTTCCGACTGCACACACGAGTTCACCTCGTTCGGCAAGGCCACCAAGGGCGGATCATCCGAGATCGACGGAGTGCCGACGGTTCTGCTGAAGGTGGCCGACAAGGAGAACAAGGGCGAATTCGGCTTCCACGTGGCCACTGAGGGCAAGCCGTACATCCTCAAGGTCCTCTACAAGGACGCCACGTTCGACAACACGACGTCATTCAGCGGCTTCGACGAGTCATTGGACATCCGTCCCCCGGACAAGGCTGACGTCGTGGACATGAGCGGCATCGGCTGAGCGCGAGCCCTTCGGCCACCAAGGCGCGCCGGCCCGCAGGGCTGCGACCGGGCCCGGTTGGACATGCACAAGCCCGCGACGGAACCCGCCCGTTCGCGCCGAAGAAGCGCGAGGAACGGGCAGTCGCACCCGCGAGAACTCCGACACCCGCCCCACGGCGAGCACGGCCGAGGGGAGTGGGGCGCATGCCAGGTCCGCACCGGTAGAACCGGATCGCCACCTCACCTGCTAAGTCGGGGTCAAGCTTCGTGTAGCGGGCCCCGACGAGTTGCCCGGGGTCTTCTCGTTTCCCGAGGCCAAGCAGTGGGTCTACGCCGGGACCACCCTGTTGGCCGTCGCGGGCGACGACCAGGTCCAGCACGCCATAAGCGCGTCCCATCGTGCCGTGGAGCTGTACCGGGCCGGGCCGGAAGGCGACCGCTCTCCCGGCGATCTACAGGCCGCCCATCTGGACCTGGCCACGGCCTACCTCGCCGGCGGTGAGGTCGAGGGAGCCGGTGCGAAGCTCTCGGAGGTGTTCGGCGCCGAGGGATACACGGCGAGCATCACCATCAGGCTTCGCAGTCCGGCCGCGCTCCTCGGAAGCGAGCCGTACCGTGGCGCACGGTCGGCAGTCGATCTCCGCGCGCACATTCACGAGGTGACCGTCCGGCCCGCTCTCGCCAGCAATCCTACGGAGCCCCGGTGACCTCCCAGCCCGCGCATGATCATCTGGTGACCGATCGCAGCCTTCTCTCCACCAAGGCGTACGGCACGGGGCAGCACCTGGCCGCCCGTCAGTCCCTCTACCAATGGCAGACCCCGAGCCACGATCTTCCGGGCATCGTCGTGAACGAACTGGCCGACGTACGCGGTGTGATCGCTGACATGGGTTGCGGTAACGGGAAGTTCGTCGCCCGGGTGCGGGACGACCGTCCCGACCTGAACGTGCTGCCCATGGACGTCTCTCACGGCATCCTCGGCGCCATCCCCGGAGCGGTCGTCGCGGACGTCCAACAGTTGCCCATCGCGGATGGAGCCCTCGGTGCGGTCCTTGCGCTGCACATGCTCTACCACGTGGAGGACCAGCTCCAGGCCGTACGGGAGTTGGGCCGCGTACGGGCACCCGACGGCATCGCGATCGTCTCCACGAACAGTCAGACCGACAAGCGGGAACTGGAGCACCTTTGGCGCCGGGCCGCGGGCGATGTGCTGGGTATCCAGGAGGGCCCGGCCCGAGTGCAGTTGTCCGCCCGCTTCACCCTGGAGGACGCGCCGGCGATCCTCGGTACGGTCTTCGGCGAGATCCGCACGATCCCCCATTCCCGGGGTGATCGAGGTGACCGACGCCGAACCGGTCGTCGCGCACTTGGCCTCGTACGAAGCCTGGGCCGACAAGATGAGCGTTCCTTTCCGGGAGACGATCGAGCGCGCCCGGGAGCGGGTCAACGAGACCATTCAGGCAGAGGGCGCCTTCCGCGTCACTTGTCTGGGCGGCATGCTTGTCTGCCGATGAGTCCTGCCACCCCGTACATGGAGGCCGGGAGCCCCAATGCGGAGCCACCAAAAAGGGAAGGGGGGCACGGCTGGGCACAGCTTTGGAGCTGCCGGGTCCTCTCGTCAGCGGCTGATCGGGACCATGTGGACGATCCCGCAGTGTGCTGCGGGCACCACAATGGCTGCCGTCTCCACGGGGTGGCCCTGGTCGCTGTAGTAGGTCCCGGCACGCGATGCGGCACCTCTTCGCGTCGGTGCTGCTGGACGCCGGGGAGAACATCAAGGCACTTGCCGAGTACCTCGGGCACTCGGACCCTGGTCTGACGCTTTGGGTGTACGCGCACCTGATGTCATCGACCCAGGAGCGGACTCGGAATGCAGTCTCTGCTGCTTGCTCAACGTCCAACCCGTTCCCTGCCAGCCCGTAGAGCACTGGCAAGTACTTTCCAGCAAGCTGGTCGACGTTCCTCTCATGGATGGTACGTACCGTCCATGAGAGGAACGTATCTCTCACGCAAGCAATGTTTCTTTCTTGAGAGAAAGCTAGCTAGCTAGAAAGCTCGCTGAAATCTCCCAGCAGGGGGCACCGCAACGTACCGGCTCCTTCCACCTGCGGGCCCACCACCTCCCACCCGGGCCCAGCACCCCACCTGCCCCGTCCCGCTGCTGGGACGATTTGTGCACAGCGCTGGACAGCAGGAGCAGTGCTTTTTGCGCGCATGCAGTTATGCACGTACAACGCGAAAGTGCCCCACGGGTTTCTCCGTAACGCCGCCTGCAAGCTGGGAGTTTGTCGCCGGAGCAACCTTCATGGGAAAGTCTCAACGGCATAGGAATGCCGCCCGGCCAGGGGCGGCATTCGACTCCGTGCCACTTTTCGGTCATGACCTTGATCCGGTGTAACCAAAGCACAGCAGGAGAACTTCATGGTCCCACGTACGGGCATGAGCATCGACGTCCACCCACGTGATCTACCGATTGTTCTGATCGGCACGGGCGGCGGGGCGCTCGCGCTGTGGGCAGCCGCATCCCCTGAGATCGCCATCCCGGCTGCTCTACTGATCATGCTCGACATCCGCGTGCGCTTCTGGCGCGGTCAAGTCTGACGGCCCACAGACGGTCCAGCGCACCGAAAGCCCCCCACCACGCGAAATACCCGCAGGTGGGGGGCTTCTTCAGCTCTGCTTACTTCTTCTTGCCCTGGTTCTTCACGGCCTCGATGGCGGCCTTCGCCGCGTCCGGGTCCAGGTAGGTGCCGCCCGGCTTCAGCGGCTTGAAGTCGGCGTCCAGCTCATAGGAGAGCGGGATGCCGGTCGGGATGTTGAGGCCCGAGATCTCCTCGTCCGAGACGCCGTCCAGGTGCTTCACCAGACCGCGGAGGCTGTTGCCGTGGGCGGCGACCAGGACCGTGCGGCCCGTGAGGAGGTCCGGGACGATGCTGTCGAACCAGTACGGGAGCATGCGGACGACGACGTCCTTCAGGCACTCCGTGTCCGGGCGCACCTCCGGGGGGAGGGTCGCGTAGCGCGGGTCGTCGAACTGGCTGTACTCGGCGTCGTGGGCCAGCGGCGGCGGCGGGGTGTCGTACGAGCGGCGCCACAGCATGAACTGCTCCTCGCCGAACTCGGCGAGCGTCTGCGCCTTGTCCTTGCCCTGGAGCGCGCCGTAGTGGCGCTCGTTCAGGCGCCAGGAGCGGCGGACCGGGATCCAGAGGCGGTCGGCGGACTCCAGGGCCAGCTGGGCGGTCCGGATCGCGCGGCGCTGGAGGGAGGTGTGCAGGACGTCGGGGAGCAGACCGGCGTCCTTGAGCAGCTCACCGCCGCGGACTGCTTCCTTCTCGCCCTTTTCGGTGAGGTTGACGTCCACCCAACCGGTGAACAGGTTCTTCGCGTTCCATTCGCTCTCGCCGTGGCGGAGGAGGATCAGCTTGTACGGTGCGTCGGCCATGAGTCCGAGCGTAATCGAACCCGTGCGGGCTCCGCGCGCCCGCCCGCACAGCGGACAGCGCAGGGCCGGGAGTGCTCGGCGGTCCGACGATTGACGGGGAGCGTCAATCCGGTGGCGGGCGGGCAGCCGGGCTTCGTAAGGTCTCGATCGTTGTCGGGGGTGTTACCCGAGACCTCGTTCCGTACGTCCCGTGGGGGGAACCCTTATGTCCGTCGCCGGTCTGCGCACAGCCGCCCGCGAGACCGTCTCCGGGATGCCCCGCGCGTTCTGGTGGCTGTGGACCAGCACCCTGGTCAACCGCCTCGGGGCGTTCGTCGCGACCTTCATGGCCCTCTACCTGACCCTGGACCGGGGCTACTCGGCCTCGTACGCCGGTCTCGTCGCCGCCCTGTACGGCCTCGGCGGGGTCATCTCCTCGCTCGGCGCGGGTGTGATGACCGACCGGCTCGGGCGGCGGCCCACCATGCTGATCGCCCAGGTCTCCACCGCGGTGTCGGTGGCGGTGCTCGGGTTCATGGTGCACCCCTTCGCCATCGGCGCCGTGGCGTTCTTCGTCGGCATGGCGAGCAACGCCTCCCGCCCCGCCGTCCAGGCGATGATGGCGGACATCGTGCCCCCGAAGGACCGGGTCCGGGCCTTCTCGCTCAACTACTGGGCCATCAACCTGGGATTCGCGATCTCCTCCGCCGGGGCCGGCTTCATCGCCGAGTACAGCTACCTCGCCGGTTTCATCGGCGAGGCCCTGATGACGCTCGTGTGCGCCGTGCTGGTCTTCATGAAGGTGCCGGAGTCGCGGCCCGAGGAAGCGGCCGTGAAGACCGTCGGCGGCAAGCGGCCCAAGGACGAGGTGCGGCTGACCACCGTCCTGCGCGACGGGCGCTTCATGGGGGTTGTGGGGCTCTCGTTCCTGGTGTCGCTGATCTTCCAGCAGGGGTACGTGGGGCTGCCGGTGGCGATGGGTACGGACGGGCTCTCCAGCTCCGACTTCGGGACCGCCATCGCCGTCAACGGTGTGCTGATCGTGGTCCTCCAGATCCCCGTCACCCGCTTCATCCAGCACCGCGACCCGCGCCGGCTGCTGATCATCTCCTCGTTGCTCGCCGGGTACGGCTTCGGGCTGACGGCCTTCGCCGGGTCGGTCGCGGCGTACGCCCTGACGGTGTGCGTCTGGACCCTCGCCGAGATCGTGAACGCGCCCACGCAGACGGGCCTGGTCGTGCAGTTGTCGCCCGCCAAGGGCCGGGGCCGCTACCAGGGCATGTACACGATGTCCTGGTCGGTGGCCGCGCTCGTGGCGCCGCTGATGTCCGGCTTCGTGATCGACCACTACGGCCCCGCCTGGCTCTGGGCCGCCTGCGCCGTGATCGGCACGGTCGCCGGTGGCGGCTACTGGCTGCTGATGCGCAACCTGCCGCGCGAGGAGTACGCGGTGGCGGACGTACTGCCCGCGCCCGTACCCGTACCCGCCGAGGCCCAGCCGGACCGGGCCGAGCCGGAGGCCGCACCCGCCGCGGCGGTGGAGCGGGCGGGCTGATCCGGGGGACCGGCAACGCGCACGGCGCCCGGAGTGCAAGCCGGGCGGGCACCGTGCGCTCGTGCACGGCGCGGGTCAGCCGGAGCAGCCGCCGCACTGGCACGGGGCACCGGACTGGCAGCCGCACCCGCAGCCCGACCCGCAGCCGCAGGCGCCGAGCACGGTTCGGCGCCCCACTTCGGTCGGGGTCTCCTGCTGGGGTTCGGTCACGGGGGAATCGGCCATGGTCCCTCCTCAGGGCATACGGCTGGACGGCGGACGCCGGTGCGCCGCCGCCGGGGACGTACGGCATGACCCACCGCTCACGGCCGTGGCGCCGCCCCCCGCCCCATTGCATGCCCATCCCCTCGGGCGCATCAACGGCGCACGCGTGCAGGAACATGTGTGCGACCCGCGTGCGCCGTCGACACTCCGGTACGACAGTGGCTGCCGGAGCTGCCGGTGGCCGAAGCGGAAGAAGAGGCAGAAGAGGCAGAAGAGGCCGCTACGCGCCTTCGACCGGGGCCGCCGCCTGGATCTCGTCCGCGTGCTCGCCCGTCACCAGGTAGACGACGCGCTTGGCGACCGACACCGCGTGGTCGGCGAAGCGCTCGTAGTAGCGGCCCAGCAGCGTCACGTCGACGGCCGTCTCGATGCCGTGCTTCCAGCGGTCGTCCATCAGGTGCTGGAACAGCGTGCGGTGCAGCAGGTCCATCTCGTCGTCGTCCTGCTCCAGCTGGAGTGCCAGATCGACGTCCTTGGTGATGATGACCTCGGCCGCCTTGGCCATCAGGCGCTGGGCGAGCTGGCCCATCTCCAGAATGGTGGCGTGCAGGTCGTGCGGGACCGCCGTCTGCGGGAAGCGCAGCCGGGCCAGCTTCGCCACGTGCTGGGCGAGGTCGCCCGAGCGCTCCAGGTCGGCGCTCATCCGCAGCGAGGTCACCACGATCCTCAGATCGGTCGCGACCGGCTGCTGGCGGGCGAGGAGCGCGATGGCGCGGGCCTCCAGGTCGTGCTGGAGCTCGTCGACCTTCTGATCGCCGGCGATCACGTTCTCCGCCAGCGCCAGGTCGGCGTCGAGCATGGACGTGGTCGCCCGCCCGATCGCCGAGCCGACCAGCCGGGCCATCTCGACCAGGCCTTCTCCGATCGAATCGAGTTCTTCGTGGTAAGCGTCGCGCATGGAAGTCCCTCTCCAGTTCCCAACTGAGGCCGGGGTCTCGGACCGACCCCCACGGTTACACGGTGGGGCCGGAACGCGTCCGGATCCGTCCCCCTAAGTGAACCGACTCCTACCCCTCGGTGAACTCTGGGCGACGAGTGTTCGAGATGGCACTCGGACGGCTGGGAGGGAGTCGTCGCACCCGCATAACCTTGAAGCATGGACGTGAACGCGGCGGTCGCCGCAGCCGCAGCGATCGCCGGTCTCTGTACCGGTCTGATCGCCATGCTGGCGTTCCGCTGGAGCGAGCGCGACCTGAAACGGCCCACGCGCACCTCGCTGCGGCCGGACGGCAACGCGGCCCTGCCCCCCGGAGTGGATACCGTCCTCTCCGTCCTCAGCTCCTCCGCCGTCGTCCTCGACGAGAGCGACGGCGTGGTGAAGGCCAGCTCGGCGGCGTACGCCCTGGGCCTGGTCAGAGGCGGCCGGCTGGCCGTCGAGCCCATGCTCAACATGGCCAGGGACACCCGACGGGACGGAGAGATACGGCAGGGCGAGCTGGATCTGCCCCGGCGCGGCACGGGCCGGGGGGACACCCTCGCGGTCTCCGCCCGGGTCGCCCCGCTGGGCTCGCGGCTGGTGCTGCTGCTGGTCGAGGACCTCACCGAGGCCCGCCGGATAGAAGCGGTACGGCGCGACTTCGTCGCCAACGTCAGCCATGAGCTGAAGACACCGACCGGAGCACTCTCCCTGCTCTCCGAAGCGGTCATGGACGCCTCCGACGACCCGGAGGCGGTGGAGCGGTTCGCCGGGCGGATGCAGATCGAGGCGACCCGGCTGACCAACCTCGTCCAGGAGCTCATCGACCTCTCCCGGGTGCAGAACGACGACCCGCTGGAGGACGCCGAGCCGGTCAAGGTGGAGACGCTGGTCGCCGAGTCGATCGACCGCTGCCGCCAGCAGGCCGGCTCGAAACAGATCACCATGGCCTCCGCGGGAGCCGAGGGCCTCACAGTCTGGGGCAACCGCGGCCAGCTCGTCGGCGCGCTCGGCAATCTCGTCGAGAACGCCGTCAACTACAGTCCCGCCCACACCCGCGTCGGCATCGCCGCACGGCGCCTGACCTCGCTCGGCGGGGACCTCATCGAGATAGCCGTCACCGACCAGGGGATCGGCATCTCCGAGAAGGACCGCGAACGGGTCTTCGAGCGGTTCTACCGGGTCGACCCGGCCCGCTCACGGGCCACCGGTGGCACTGGTCTCGGCCTCGCCATCGTCAAACACGTGGCCGCCTCGCACGGCGGGGAGGTCACCGTCTGGAGCTCCGAGGGACAGGGCTCCACCTTCACCCTCCGGCTGCCCGAATCGGGTGTCGTGAGGGAGCGCACCACCGGCGGACCGCTTATCGTCAACGGCGACGACGAGGGGCCGTACGAGACCGACACCTTTGACCCCTTCCCTGCCCCGGAGGCTCGACCGTGACCCGAGTGCTTGTCGTCGAGGATGAGGAATCCTTCAGCGACGCCCTGTCCTACATGCTGCGCAAGGAAGGTTTCGAGGTCGCCATCGCGGCGACCGGCCCCGACGGGCTGGACGAGTTCGAGCGCAACGGCGCCGACCTGGTCCTGCTCGACCTGATGCTGCCCGGCCTGCCCGGCACCGAGGTATGCCGCCAGCTCCGCAGCCGCTCCAACGTTCCGGTGATCATGGTCACCGCCAAGGACAGCGAGATCGACAAGGTCGTCGGGCTGGAAATAGGAGCCGACGACTACGTCACCAAGCCCTTCTCCTCCCGGGAGCTCGTCGCCCGGATCCGGGCCGTCCTGCGCCGTCGCGGGGAGCCGGAGGAGGTCAGCCCGGCCGCCCTGGAGGCGGGCCCGGTCCGGATGGACGTGGACCGGCACGTGGTCACCGTCTCCGGCGGCAAGGTCGACCTCCCGCTCAAGGAGTTCGACCTGCTGGAGATGCTCCTGCGCAACGCGGGCCGCGTGCTGACCCGGATGCAGCTCATCGACCGGGTCTGGGGCGCGGACTACGTCGGCGACACCAAGACCCTCGACGTCCACGTGAAGCGCCTGCGCGCCAAGATCGAGCCCGACCCGGGCGCCCCGCGCCACCTCGTCACCGTGCGGGGCCTGGGGTACAAGTTCGAGCCGTAGACCGAAACCGAAGGCCGCCGGGGGACACCCGCGGTATGCCGAAGGGGCGCTCCCCGGCCGGGAAGCGCCCCTTCGGCATACCGCACGCCCGCGTCTGCGTTACGGGGCGGAGTTCCGCGTCAGCCGGCCGCGGGCACCGAGGCGGCGTCGCCCGTGCCCTGCGTGGCCGTCTCGCCCTGGGCGCCCTCGGTGCTCGCGCCGTTGCCCGGCGTGCCGGACGTCTCGCCCTCGGTCGCGCCGGGGGTGGTCTCCCCATCGCCGTTGCCGGAGGCGTCGCCCGACGGCGTCGTGCTCGGCTTCGACGCGGGCGCCTCCGCCTTCGGGCTGGGACCGAAGTCCTTGTAGAAGCCCTCGGCGGGGAAGACGCTGGCGCCGAGGCCGATGTCGCCGGTCCGGCTGAGCTTGAAGACGACCTGCTGGACGTCGCCGTTGCGCGCCGCCTCGCCGCTGTTCTCGATCACGGCGGCGGCGTTGCCCTTGCCGCCGATGGTGATCTGGCCGCCGGCCGGGACCACGACGGGACCGTTGCCCTTGGCAGCCTGGAGCTTCACCTCGACGTTGCTGCCGGGCAGCGTGACCGACTCCAGCACCTCGCGCTCGGTGCCGTCGTTGAACAGCGTCGCGGCGACGACGGCGGGGCCGTCCGTGCCACCTTCGGGCTGCGTGAGCACGTTCACGTTCTGGATCTTGATGTCGCCCACCGAGGTGGCCGGGTTGTCCGGCCTGACCTTGAGCGTCTCGGCGTTGTTGCCCGCCGCGCAGGCGGACAGGGAGACGATCGAGAAGACGGTGGCGGTGGCGGCGAGGGCGCCGTGTCGAAGGCTGCGGCTCACGGCGGCGGCAACTCCTTGAACGAGTCGGACTGCGGACTTCGGACGTCAGTCGTCGAGCGGCGGTGTAAAGCCGCCCTAAGGGTGTGTCAGCGGCCTTAGGCTACCGAGCCGCCGTGCACGCCCTGCACCCGACCCGCCCCAACGCGCTTCGGCTCTTCCCCGGTGGCGGTGGGGGGCGTCCCCCGGGGTGGTGAGGGAGCGGCCCGGGCCCTTCGGCGGCGAGCCCGCCGAAGGGCCCGCGAGATGTTCTACCGGCGGGTAGGCCATGCGCTGTTCACATAATCCGCGTGATCAATTCTTCTGCCCGTGTCGTGGCTCCGTCGTGGCTTCTCCGTCATTCCCGGCTTCGCGGCGGAAAGGGGCCGGGCGTCATGTGGCTTGATCAATTTCATTGCGATAGGACAGTTACACCCGTACGGGTGAGCGATCACCGAACGGAGTACGGAATGATTGCCATCTCGAAACCGACAAAACGGGACTTTCGTCCTCTTCTGTAGGGCTTCCGGGCCGTGTGACGTGGATGTTTCACTCCGGGTGCACAGTGGCTCCGACCTGCGAATACCGTCTTCCAGAAGCCTTCCGCAGCACGTTCGTGTTGCTGTTGTCAAGCCCCGAGATATGCTCTGACCTGCGAAAACGCCATTCAGGAGATGCGGTTCTCGTGTTACTCTGGATAGCCACGGAAGGGGTACCTGTCACATGACGTTCAAGGTTGGCGACACCGTGGTCTATCCCCATCACGGGGCCGCGCTGATCGAGGCTATCGAAACCCGCCAGATCAAAGGCGTGGACAAGACCTACTTGGTGCTCAAGGTCGCCCAGGGCGACTTGACGGTTCGTGTGCCCGCGGACAATGCGGAGTTCGTGGGCGTGCGCGACGTGGTCGGGCAGGACGGGCTGGACCGGGTCTTCGAGGTGCTGCGCGCACCGTATGCCGAAGAGCCGACGAACTGGTCCCGGCGCTACAAGGCAAATCTCGAAAAGCTCGCCTCCGGCGATGTCATCAAGGTCGCCGAAGTAGTGCGTGACCTGTGGCGTCGGGAGCGCGAGCGCGGTCTCTCCGCCGGAGAGAAGCGCATGCTCGCCAAGGCCCGCCAGATTCTGGTGAGCGAGCTCGCTCTCGCGGAGAACACGAACGAGGACAAGGCCGAGGCTCTGCTCGATGAGGTCCTCGCGTCCTGAGAACGGGACTACTCCGGCTGGTCATGCCGGATAGCCGGTTGTATGAATGTGCCGCGGTGCCCGCTGACCAGTCGTTTTCACGCTGTGTCGTCGGGCGCTGAGGCATGTTCGGACCCGCCTTCCCCATCTGGTGCCCGACTGCCGGTAGGCCTCGTGCTCGCGGTGTGATCCGCGTACGCGGCGGCCGCCGGCGAAGGACGGCCCCCGTGCTGCGTGAGTAGCCTGACGCGACCTGTGCTCGACCGGGTGTCACGGAAGGGGCCCGGTGCGAGACCGGGGTCACGCCCGGCTCGCTGGGCCCCTACCCATGTCGGTCGTGGAAACAAACCTGCCGAACCTTCGGACCTTCTCGGACCTTCGGAGTGCAACCGATGTCATCGACGCCACCCCCGACCGACCGGCCGCGCCCTCCCCGTACCGCCGCGGTGATCCCCGCTGCCGGACGGGGCGTGCGGCTCGGGCCGGGCGCGCCCAAGGCCCTCCGGGTGCTCGGCGGGACGCCCATGCTGATCCACGCCATCCGCGCCATGGCCGCGTCCCGGGCCGTCTCCCTCGTCGTGGTCGTCGCCCCGCCCGACGGCGCGCCCGAGGTGAAGCACCTCCTCGACGAGCACGCGCTGCCCGAGCACACCGACTATCTGGTGGTGCCGGGCGGTGGGACCCGCCAGGAGTCCGTCCGCCTGGGCCTCGACGCGCTGCCCGAGGGCATCTCCGTCGTCCTGGTCCACGACGCCGCCCGCCCCCTGGTGCCGGTCGACACGGTCGACGCGGTCGCCTCGGCCGTACGGGAGGGAGCGCCCGCCGTCGTTCCCGCGCTGCCCCTCGCGGACACCGTCAAGGAGGTGGAGCCCGCCGGGACGCCCGGGGAGCCGGAGCCGGTGCTCGCCACCCCTCTGCGGGCCAGGCTGCGCGCGGTGCAGACGCCGCAGGGCTTCGACCGGGACACGCTGGTGCGGGCGCACGCCGAGGTCGCGGTCGACGGCGAGGGCGCCACGGACGACGCGGGCATGGTGGAACGGCTCGGCGCACCGGTGGTCGTCGTTCCCGGCCACGAGGAGGCGTTCAAGGTGACCCGGCCGCTCGATCTGGTGCTGGCCGAGGCGGTACTCGCCCGCAGGAGGGCCAACGATGGTTTCTGAGAACCCCGGGGCGGGAGCCCCTGTCATCCCGCTCGTCGGCATCGGCACCGACATCCACGCCTTCGAGGAGGGCCGTGAGCTGTGGTGCGCGGGCCTGAAGTGGGAAGGCGAGGGCCCCGGTCTGGCCGGTCACTCGGACGCCGACGTCGTCGCGCACGCCGCCTGCAACGCGCTCTTCTCCGCCGCCGGCCTCGGCGACCTCGGCCGGCACTTCGGCACCGGCCGCCCCGAGTGGTCCGGGGCCGCGGGCGTCACGCTGCTCACCGAAGCCGCCCGGATCGTCCGCGCCGAGGGCTTCGAGATCGGGAACGTCGCCGTCCAGGTCGTCGGCCTCCGCCCGAAGATCGGCAAGCGGCGCGAGGAGGCGCAGAAGGTGCTGTCCGCCGCCGTGGGCGCCGCGGTCTCGCTCTCCGCCGCCACCTCCGACGGGCTCGGCTTCACCGGCCGCGGTGAGGGCATCGCCGGCATCGCGACCGCCTTGGTCTACCGGACCGCCTGACGCGCGGGCGGCGGCGCCCCGGCCCCGCGCCCACCGCACGTCACCCGCGCCCTGTCGCACATCGCTTGCACGTACGCTGAAGGTGCGAGCGATGTGCGGCAGGAGGCGGGAGTGGTACCGGTGACCAGCGCGACCACGGTGATGACGGGGGAGGCGGTCGGCCGGACCGGCGCCGACGGGGGCCACGGGGACGCCGGATACGTCCTGCGCACCGCCACCGCCGACGACCTCGGTGGAGCTCGGGCCGTGATGCTCGACACCGTCTACCGCGACCTGAAGTCCGGCTACGTACCCCGCTGGCACGCCGACATCATCGACCCCCGGGCCGCCTATCTGCGCCCGGAGCGCTGCACCCTGCTCGTCGTCGAGCACCGCGGCGAGATCGTCGCCACCGGGGCCGTACGCGACCGGGGGCCGCAGGCGCCGCCCAATCCCCGGTGGGTCGCCGAGCGCTTCCCCTCCGGGACCACCGCGCAGCTCTGCCGGATCTACGTGCGCCCCGGGCACCGCAGGCACGGACTGGCCCGGCGGCTGGTGCGCGAACTGGGGGAGTTCGCCGCCCGGGCCGGGGGCTACGAGGCGCTGTACCTGCACACCGACCCCGCCGTGCCGGGCGCCGAGCCCTTCTGGCGTTCGCTGGCCCGCGAGGTGTGCGACGAGCGGACGCTGCCCGATGGCGGGCAGGGGATCGTCCACTTCGAGCTGCCGCTGCCCGGGGCGGCCCCGGTTTCCGCGGGTGGCTCCACCGGGACCACCCCCGCCGGTTAGATGACAATCGTTTTCATATAAGGTTGTCGCTATGCCCCCCTCCCGCCCCCGCCTTCCCCGCCGCCGCGTCGCGCTGCCCCTCGCCGCCGCCACGCTCCTCGTGCCCGTCGCCACCGCCTGTACCTCGTCCACGGACTCCGGCGGGGACCAGCGGCTGAAGGTGGCCATGGCCTTCCCTCCCGCCCAGGCCATGTCCCCGTACGGCGACGACGCCGTCACCCTCAGCCGGCTCGCCGTCGTCGAGGGGCTCACCCGGCTCGACCGGAACGGGGAGGCCGGGCCCGCGCTCGCCGCCTCCTGGAAGCGCGACGGCGACCGGGCCTGGGAGTTCACGGTCCGCGAGAGCGCCCTCTTCCAGGACGGGACGAAGCTCGACGCCGCCGCCGTGGTCCGCTCGCTGACCGCCGCGCAGAAGGCGTCCCCCAAGCCCCGGGTGCTGTCCGATACCACGCTCACCGCCACGGCCGCGGACGCCGGAACCGTACGGATCACCACGGAGGACACCGACCCGCTGCTGCCCCAGCGGCTCGCCAACCCCTCCCTGAGCATCCTGTCCGCCGCCGCGTACAAGGACGCGTCCAAGGTCAACCCCGCCGGGCACGCCACCGGGCCCTTCACCCTCGCCGAGGTGAACGGCGCGGTCAGCGCCATCCTGGAGCGCAACGACACCTACTGGGGCGACAAGGCCGAAGCCCCCGGCGCCGACGTGAGGTTCGTCGCCGACGGCACCGCCCGCGCCAACGCGCTGCGGACGAAGGACGTCGACGTCGCCGAGTACGTACCGATCTCGCAGGCCTCACTGCTCGGCGACGGCCTGGTCCACGAGTTCCCCTCCGCCCGCACCAACGGCCTCTCCCTCAACACCGGACGCGGCGTCTTCGCCGACCCGGCGATGCGCGCCGCCGCCCGCGAGGCCATCGACTCCCAGGCCCTCGTCGACGGCGTCTACGAGGGGCGCGCCGACACCGCCCAGGGACTCCTCGGGCCCGGCGTCCCGTGGGCCGCCGACCTGCGCACCGCCCCCACCGGCCGTGCTAAGGCCGCCACCCCGGCCGAGGTCGCGAAGACCAAGCAGATCGTCCTCGCCACCTACACCAACCGGCCCGAGCTGCCCGAGGCCGCCACCGTCGTCCAGCAGCAGCTGGAGAAGCGCGGCTTCACCGTCAAGCAGGTCGTCCGCGACTACGCGCAGATGGAGGCCGACGCGCTCGCCGGGAAGTACGACGCGTTCATCCAGGCCCGCAACACCCTCCTGGACACCGCCGACCCGGTCTCCTACCTCGCCTCCGACTTCACCTGCGACGGCAGCTTCAACATCACCCAGCTCTGCTCCGAGCCCGTCGACACCGCCGTCGACAAGGCCGCCGCCCTCGCCGACACCGAAGCCCGCCACCGGGCCGGGATGACCGCCGAGGCCGCGGTCCTCGGCTCCGACGCCCTCGTACCGCTCGTCCACGAACGCTTCGTGCAGGGCTACGACGACACCCGCGTCCAGGGAGTCGCCCTCGACCCGATGGAACGCACCCTCATCACCGCCGACACCCGCATCGGGTGACCGCGTGAAGTACCTCGCCGGACGGCTCGGGGCGCTGCTCGCCGTCGTCGCGGTGATCGGGCTGCTGCCCTGGCTGACCCGGACCGACCCGGCCCGCACGATCCTGCACGCCCGATACGCCGACCGGGCCCCGACCCCCGAGACCCTCGCCGCGATCCGCGCCGGGACCGGGCTCGACGGCGGGCCGGCGCACGTCCTGGGCGACTGGCTCGGCGGGCTCGCACACGGCGACCTCGGCACGTCCTGGGTCTCCGGGCAGCCCGTCGGACCCGATGTGACCGCCGCTCTGGGCAACTCCCTCACCCTGATGGGCGTCTCGCTCGCCATCGCCGTGCTCCTCGCCCTCGCGCTGAGCGCCGCCACCCTGCGGCGCGGGTCCGCGCGCCGGATCGTCCGGGTACGCGCCGGAGCGGGCGCGGCGGTGCTCGCCGCGCTGCCGGAGTTCCTGCTCGCCGCCGTGCTGGCCACGGTGTTCGCCGTGCACCTCGGGTGGTTCCCGGCGCTCGGCTGGGGCGCGCCCGGCCAGGTGGTGCTGCCCGCGCTCGCCATGGGCGTCCCCGCGGGAGCGCTGCTCGGCCGGCTGCTGGACGACGCCCTGCCCGGCGCGTTCGCCGAACCCTGGGCCCGGGCCGCCGCCGCGAGCGGCCTGCCCGGCCGGACCGTCGCCCGCCACGCCCTGCGCCGGACGCTGCCGGGCCTGCTGCCCCAGCTCGGCCTGATCGCGGTCGGGCTGACCGGCGGGGCCGTCGCCGTCGAGACGCTGTACGCGATCCCCGGCCTCGGCGGAACGGCCCTGGCCGCCGCCCTCGCCCAGGACCTGCCCGTCCTTCAGGCGACGGTCCTCGTGCTGCTGCTCCTCGGCGTCGCCGCCGGGCTCCTGGCCCGCCTCGGCGTCCGCGTGCTCCTCGGCCCGGCGCTCACCGACCGCGCGCTGCCCGCCCTCGTCGCGCCCCGGCTGCCCGGCCGCCGCGCGCTCGCCGTCGCCGCCCTCGTCCTCGGCGGCGTCCTGATCGCCGTCACCGTCGCGGGCCTCCTGCGCGACCCCCTCCACGTCGACACGGCCGCCCGCCTCGCGGGCCCCTCCGCCGCGCACCCCTTCGGCACCGACAACCTCGGCCGCGACGTCCTCGCCCGCCTCGGCCACGGCGCGGCCCGCACCGCGCTGGCGGCCGTCGCGGTCGGAGCGGTCACCCTCCTGCTGGGTCTCGTCCTCGGAGCCGTACGTGCCGGGGCGCTCACCGAGACGGCGAACGCGCTCCCCGCCGTCCTCGCCGGCCTCGTCGTCGCGGGCATCGTCGGGCCGGGCCCCTGGGGCGCCGCCGCGGCGGTGGCCGCCGTCGCCTGGGCCCCGCTCGCCGCCCACACCGCCGCCCTGTACGCCCAGGAGAAGGCGGCCCCGCATCTCGCCGCCGCCGTCGCCCTCGGCGCGGACCGGGCCCACCTCCTGCGCCGCCACGTCCTGCCCGGAGTCCTCCCGCCCGTCACCCGGCACGCCCTCCTGCGCGTCCCCGCCATCGCCCTCGCCCTCGCCTCCCTCGGCTTCCTGGGCCTCGGCACGCAGGCCCCGGCGCCCGAGTGGGGCCGGATGCTGTCGGAGAACATGCCGTACGCGGAGCGCGCCCCGTGGGCCGTCCTCGCCCCGGCCGCCGCGCTCGCCGTCCTCGGCGCACTGGCCGTCCTCACCTCGGCCGCCGTGCGCGGGCGCACCCCGGCGGGCCTGAAGTGAACCGGCCCACGCCCAGACGTGCCGACGAGCCCGCGCACGCGGGAGCCCCCGCACCCGCCGACGAGCCAGGGCCCGCCCAGGCCGACGCCACCGCGGAAGCCCCCGCCAGGGAGAAGAGCCGCCGGCCGCGATTCGCGAGCGCACCCACCCCCTACCTCCGGCTCCTCACCGCCACCCAGTTCGCCTTCAACATCGGCTTCTACGCCGTCCTGCCCTACCTGGCCACCCATCTCGGCAGCGGCCTCGGCATGGCGGGCTGGCTCGTCGGCCTCGTCCTCGGGCTGCGCACCTTCAGCCAGCAGGGCCTGTTCGTCGTCGGCGGCGCCCTCACCGACCGGTACGGCCCGCGCCCCGTCGTGCTGGCGGGCTGCGCCCTGCGGATCGCCGGATTCGGCTGGCTCGCCTTCGCCGGGTCCACGGCCACCGTCATCGCCGCCGTGCTTCTCATCGGCTTCGCCGCCGCGCTGTTCTCCCCGGCCGTCGAGTCCGAGGCCGCCCGCGAGGCCGTCCGGCACGAACGGGACACCGGCGCCCCGCGCGCCCATGTCCTCGCCCTGTTCTCCGCCGCCGGGCAGGCCGGGGCGTTCATCGGGCCGCTGCTCGGCTCCCTGCTCCTGCTGCTCGGCGGCGGCTTCCGCGCCGCCTGCCTCGCCGGGGCCGCCGTCTTCGTCGGTGTGCTGGCCGGCCACGCCCGCCTGATGCCGCGCGCCGACCACGTACGGGAACGGGAGGGGGAACCGGGACGGTCGCCGTGGCGGGCGGTGTTCACCAACCGGCCGTTCCTGCTGCTCTGCCTCGCGTACAGCGGCTATCTCGTCGCCTACAACCAGCTCTATCTCTCGCTGCCCGTCGAAGTGGAGCGGGCCACCGGGTCGGCGGCCGCGCTCGGCTGGCTCTTCGCGCTGTCCTCGTCGCTCGTCGTCGTCGCCCAGCTGCCGCTGACCCACTGGTCCGCCCACCGGATCGCCCCTCGCACCGCGCTGGTCACCGGCCTCGTCATCGTCGCCGCCGGGTTCGCCGCCGTACCGCTCACCCCGGCAGGCCCCGGAGGTCTGCTGCCGGGCGCGGTGCTCGTCGTCCTGCTGACCCTGGGCCAGATGCTCCTGGTCCCCGCGGCCCGGGGCCTGGTGCCCGACCTGGTCGAGGACCGGCAGCTCGGGCTGGCCACCGGGGCGCTGTCCTCCGTCTCCGGGATCGCCGTCCTCGGGGGGAGCGCGGCGACCGGCGCGCTGCTCGACGCGCCCGCGCCCGTGCGGTGGGCGGTGCTCGCGGCGGTCCCGCTGGCCGGGGCGGCACTCGCGTTCACTCTTCCGGCGGGCCGGGGCGGGAAGGATCGGGGAACGCTCGCGGTTGGGGGGTAGGAGCAGCACTGGACCACAGGATCGCCCGCAGCACTCAGGAGGACGTACGCATGACCGCCGCACTCTCCGCCGAGCTCAAGAACCTGCTCGACAGCCCCGTGTTCGTCAGCATCGCCACCATCCAGCCCGACGGCAGCCCCCAGGTCTCCCCGGTCTGGGTCAAGCGTGACGGCGACGACGTCCTGATCTCCACCACGGTCGGCCGCCGCAAGGAGAGGAACCTCCGCCGCGACCCGCGCGTCACCGTGCTGGTCCAGCCCTCCGACGCCCCGTACACCTACGCCGAGATCCGCGGCGAGGCGACGCTGACGACGGAAGGTGGGCAGGAGCTGATCGACGAGCTCTCGGTGAAGTACACCGGCAAGCCGTACGCGGAGTTCAACCCGGGCTCCGGCGACGACGACCCCCGCGTCGTCGTCCGCATCTCCCCGCGCAAGGTCGTCGGCCGCCTGTAGCCCCCGGCGAGGGCGTGAGAACGCTCTCCGGGCCCTTCCCGGGCCGTTTCGGGGCATCCCGGTACCAGAAAGTTGTCCCCGCGATCCCCAAGGGTCGCGGGGCACTGGTGCGGGCCTACTACCCTTGAGGCGTGACTATTCGCCTGCACGACACCAACGCCCGGCAGATCCGTGACTTCGTCCCGCTCACAGCGGGCTGCGTCTCGATCTACCTCTGTGGCGCCACTGTCCAGGCGGCACCGCACATCGGCCACATCCGCTCGGGCCTGAACTTCGACATCATGCGCCGCTGGTTCACGTACCGCGGCTACGACGTCACGTTCGTCCGGAACGTCACCGACATCGACGACAAGATCATCACGAAGTCCGCCGAGCAGGGCCGCCCGTGGTGGTCGATCGGCTACGAGAACGAGCGCGCGTTCAACGACGGCTACGACGCGCTGGGCTGCCTGCCGCCCACCTACGAGCCCCGCGCCACCGGCCACGTTCCCGAGATGATCGAGATGATGCGCGGCCTCATCGAGAGCGGTCACGCCTACGAGGCCGACGGCAACGTCTACTTCGACGTGCGCTCGCTGCGCAGCTATCTGGAGCTCTCCAACCAGGAGCTGGACGATCTGCGCCAGCCCTCCGGCGAGGGCGAGACCGGCAAGCGCGACCAGCGTGACTTCGCCATGTGGAAGGCCGCGAAGCCGGGCGAGCCCAGCTGGGAGACCCCGTGGGGCCGCGGCCGGCCCGGCTGGCACCTGGAGTGCTCCGCGATGGCCCACAAGTACCTGGGCTCCGCGTTCGACATCCACGGCGGCGGCATCGACCTGATCTTCCCCCACCACGAGAACGAGATCGCCCAGGCCAAGGCCTACGGCGACGCGTTCGCGAAGTACTGGGTGCACAACGGCTGGGTCACCATGTCCGGCGAGAAGATGTCGAAGTCGCTGGGCAACTCCGTCCTCGTCAGCGAGATGGTCAAGCACTGGCGCCCGATCGTCCTGCGCTACTACCTCGGCACCCCGCACTACCGGTCGATGATCGAGTACAGCGAGGAGGCCCTGCGCGAGGCGGAGTCCGCGTTCGCGCGGATCGAGGGCTTCGTCCAGCGCGTCACCGAGAAGGCCGGGGAGACCGTCCCCCCCGCCGCCGAGGTGCCGCCCGCCTTCGCCGAGGCCATGGACGAGGACCTGGGCGTGCCGCAGGCGCTGGCGATCATCCACACCACCGTCCGCCAGGGCAACAGCGCGCTGGCCGCCGACGACAAGGAAGCCGCGTCCGCCCGCCTCGCCGAGGTCCGGGCCATGCTCGGCGTCCTCGGCCTGGACCCGCTCGACCCGCACTGGGTGGGCGAGGGCGACCGGGGCGAGGACCTGCACGGCGTCGTCGACACCCTCGTGCGCCTCGTCCTCGACCAGCGGCAGTCGGCCCGTGCCCGCAAGGACTGGGCCGCCGCCGACGCCATCCGCGACCAGCTCAACCAGTCCGGCCTCGTCATCGAGGACAGCCCCACCGGCCCCCGGTGGACGCTGGGACCGCGCTGAGCGCCCCCGCCGAGCAGTGCAGATGTGCCGCCCGGCGATCCGGGCGGCACACTTTCCTTATACGTACGTACGTCTGAAAGCAACGAAACAGGTAGATCATGGCCGGGAACAGCCAGCGCAGGAACCGCCGCACGTCCAACAAGAAGGGCATGCAGGTCGGCAGCGGTGGCCAGCGACGCCGTGGTCTCGAAGGCAAGGGACCAACGCCGCCCGCCTCCGCCCGCAAGGGACACAAGAAGAACCGGATCGCCGGCGCCCAGGCCAAGCAGGCCGCCGCCCGCCGCCCCGCGCCCCGGCGCGGCGGTGTGAAGGGCACCTCGGAGATGGTCGTCGGCCGTAACCCGGTCTACGAGGCCCTGCGGGACGGCGTGCCCGCCGTCACTCTCTACGTCCAGCAGTACATCGACAACGACGAGCGCGTCCGCGACGCCCTCAAGCTCGCGGGCGAGCGCGGCAACATCAACCTGATGGAGGCCCCGCGCCCCGAGCTGGACCGGATGACGAACGGCCTGAACCACCAGGGCCTCGTCCTCCAGGTCCCGCCGTACGAGTACGCGCACCCGGAGGACCTCACCGCCGCCGCGTACGACAACAACGAGGACCCGCTGATCGTCGCCCTCGACGGGGTGACCGACCCGCGTAACCTCGGCGCCATCGTCCGCTCGGTCTCCGCGTTCGGCGGCCACGGCGTGGTCGTCCCCGAGCGCCGCGCGGCCGGCATGACGGCCGGTGCGTGGAAGTCCTCGGCCGGCACGGCCGCCCGGACGCCCGTCTCCCGCGTCACCAACCTCACCCGCGCGCTGGAGGGCTACCAGAAGGCGGGCCTCACGGTCGTCGGCCTGGCCGCCGACGGCGAGCACACGGTGGAGGACCTGGAGCAGCTGGCGGGCCCGGTCGTCATCGTCATCGGCAGCGAGGGCAAGGGGCTGGGCCGACTCGTCGGCGAGACCTGCGACTACCGGGTGCGGATCTCGATGCCGGGCGGCGCGGAGTCGCTCAACGCCGGTGTCGCCGCGGGCATCGTGCTGTACGAGGTGGCGCGCCGCCGCGGATAGCCGTCCGCCGGCCCGGGGCGGTCGGCCCGGGCCGACCGCCCCGTCGGTGCCACGGCGTTCGCGCGGAGCCGCGCGCCGCGACGCGCGGCAATCGAAGCGCCCGCCGGGCGAGTTGTCGCGCGAACGCCGAACGCAGTTCCAGGTTGCCCGAGTTTGGCCTGATCTTGACGGGTCTCGGACATATCCGGTGCGGTCAAGGCAGTGTCCTAAACACACATCACTCGGTTAGATGAGTGTGGACACCAGAACGCCTCGGTTCGACGAGCAACCCGCCCTGAGCATGACCAAGGTGGACAGCGACCCCGCGCAGGTCATCGTCAACCACGCCAGCTTCCGGGTGCGGCTCGCCCCGGGCCAGCGTGTACGGCTGCGCGGTGCCCCCGCGGAAACGGCCCGCATCCCTGCCATGAGCGGCGTCGGCGGAGGCCGCAGGCGGGCACCGGTCGTCTGGAGCGGGAAGTCCGCTCCCGGCGACCCCGGCGCGACCGGCCTCCTCCAGGCCGTGCGCAACTCCACCGCCGGACGCCTCGACGCCGGACTCGGCGGGGCGTCCGGAGGCGGGCACGGAGCGGGCGCGACGCAGGTCATCCCGCTCCTGGAGGAGACGCAGCCCAACCCCGTACTGACCGCCCCCCACCAGCTGGGACGCGCCGGTCCGCTGCTGCCGCCCATGCGACAGGCCGTCGGCGCGTACGACCCGGTCGACGGGTCCGACGACCTCGGCAGGACCGGCGCCCCCGGCGACGCCGACGACTACGACGAGGCCGGCGAAGCCGTCGTGTCCCGCGCCCGGCGGGGCGCGGGCGACCCCGTCCGGCACGCCTACTACCCCGGCCACCGGATGAACCTGGGCGTCGTTCTGCTCCCCATGCGGGTGCTCCTCGGCTTCATCTCCATCTACGCCGGCATGGGCAAGCTGAGCGACCCCGTCTACTTCGACGGCGGCGAGCGCGGCTCGATGGTCAAGTGGCTGACCTCCCTGCACCCGTGGGCGATGGCCGAGCCGCTGCGCGACTTCGCGCTCTCCCACCCGGTCGGCGCCGGTCTGACCGTCGCCTTCCTCCAGGTCGTGGTCGGTGTGCTCACCGTCCTCGGCCTCTGGCAGCGGGTCGCCGCCGCGTTCGGCGCGCTGCTCTCCGTCGCGCTGCTGGTGACGGTGAGCTGGCGCACGGTCGCGGTGTACGACGCACCCGACATCATCCTGCTGGCCGCCTGGAGCCCGCTGATCATCGCGGGCTCGCCGGTCTACTCCGTGGACGGCCGGCTGGCCGGAGAGGCCTGGCGCAAGCTCGGCCCGCGCTCGGAGATCTGGGACCTGCGCCGCCGGGTCCTGCGCCGGGGCACCGTCGTCGCGACGGTCGTCGTCGGCCTCACCCTGCTCGTCGGCTCGATCCTCGGCGGCGCGGTCCGCTCCAGCGAGGTCGTCACCGTCCCCGGCCGCAACGACAACCCCACCAACCGCCTCCCCGGGATGCCGCTGCCCCAGGAGTCCACCGGCGAGCGCCAGGCCTCCCGTACGCCGGACCAGCGGCGACAGCCGGAGCCCAGCCGCTCCGGTGCGGCCACCACCCCCGCCGGCGGCCAGGCCACCCCGGGCGCGACGAGCGACTCCGGCGGCCGGAGCACCGGTTCGGACACCCAGCCCAGCCAGACCCAGGGCACCAACCAGGCGCCCCCGCAGCGGTCCACCCCGCAGGAGCCCCCGTCGGCCACCAGCGCCGGACCGACCTCCTCCGGCTCCACCGGCGACGCCTCTTCCGGAGGCGGCGGCGACCCGGCGCCCACCGGCGGTTCGACCTCCTCCGGCGGCGAGGGCTCGAACTCGGGCGGCGGCCGGAACCCGATCGGCGGCCTCCTCGGCTGACCCGTACGACAGCAGTGAGGGGCGGCCTCCACCCGGACGGAAGAACCGGGTGGAGGCCGCCCCTCGGTGTGAAGGCGACGGAGGCGGTCAGCCGCCGTGGGAGCCGAGCTCGCGGGCCGCCTCGGTCAGGTCCTTCGCGGTGTCGATGGCCCGCCAGTACGCCCCGTTCGGCAGCGGATACCCGGCCAGTCGGCGCTCGCGGGCGAGCCTCGGGAACGTGGTCCGCTCATGGTCGCCGCGGTCCGGCAGCAGCTTCGTGAACGCGGGTGAGAACACGTACACCCCGGCGTTGATCAGATACGGGGAGGGCGGCGACTCGATGAAGTCGGTGATGTGCCCGAACGCGTCCGTCTCCACGGCGCCCCACGGGATCCGAGGCCGGGCGAGCGCCAGGGTGGCGGTGGCGTCGCGCTCCGCGTGGAAGGCGGCCATCTCGCGCAGGGAGAAGCGGGTCCAGATGTCGCCGTTGGTGGCGTACCAGGGCTGCTCCGGGTCGGGTAGTTGCCCGGCCGCGTACTTCAGGCCGCCGCCGCGGCCCAGCGGCTCGGTCTCCACCACGGTGGTGACCCGGAGCGGCAGTACGGCGGCGTCCAGCCACTCCTGGAGCACCTCGGCGAGGTGCCCGCAGGAGACCACGGCGTCGGTGACCCCCTCGGCGGCCAGCCAGGACAGCTGATGGCCGATGATCGGAGTCCCGGTTCCGGGGATCTCGACCATCGGCTTGGGGCGGTCGTCGGTGTACGGCCGCAGCCGCGACCCCTGGCCACCGGCAAGGATCACGGCCTGCGTCGGATACGTATGCATGGCAGGCACGATATGCGGTGCCCGCCGGCGGAAGGCGGCGCTCCGCGCGACCGCCCCCAGGGCTCAGCTGAACTGCGCGACGCCGGAGGCGAACGAGGTGTCGCAGACGGGCCGGGAGAAGCGCTGCGCACGGGTCGGGCCGTACTGCTCGACGGCCGCCCTACCGAGGGCCTTCGCGATCGACATGCAGTGGCGGGCGAGCGAGGGACGCTGCTCGACGGCGCGCTGGAGTCCCGTGAGCGCGGTGCCCGGGTCCTTCTCCTGCAGCTCCACGAGCAGCTTCTCGCGCAGGACGTCCTGCGGGGCGTGCGGCTTCGCGGGCTTGGACACGGTCTCCGAGGAGGCGGCCAGCAGCTGGGAGTCGTTGTCCGACTCCGCCCACTGAACGCTGGTGACCGCGAGGGTCCCGGAAAGAACCATGACGACGGGCAGGACGAGAGCGAGGGATCGGCCGATGCGGCGCGCGGTGTGGGTCACGCAGCGAGCGTAGCGGCCAGTGATGACTTGGCGACCATTCGTCACCCTTGCGGGGGATGGTTCGACG
This sequence comes from Streptomyces sp. NPDC104313, assembly GCF_055583985.1. Lineage (NCBI taxonomy): Bacteria > Bacillati > Actinomycetota > Actinomycetes > Kitasatosporales > Streptomycetaceae > Streptomyces > Streptomyces sp. NPDC104313. Next base: position 125,505 of record NZ_JBVJMW010000012.1, on the reverse strand, counting down.
CGCCCTTTCGAATGCGAGCTTGACGAACCAGGGCGAAATGCCCTGTGTGCCGGGGTATTTGCTGTCGCCCGGCACGGAAACCCAAACTCTCCGGGACCACGCAAACGGCCCCGCACCCCCCTTACGAGGATGCCGTTGGTGGCATCCCTCGCGGGGAGTGCGGGGCCGGACGTGCGGCGGGTGGGGCGTCAGTTGGTGAGACGCTCGCCGGTGGAGGTCGCGAAGACGTGCAGCTCGTCCGGGCGCGGGACGACGTGCAGCTCCGTGCCCTTCTCCGGGACGGCGCGGCCACCGACGCGGACGACCAGGTCCTTGTGCTCGCCACCGACCTGCGCGCCGCCGTAGACGAAGCCGTCGGCGCCGAGCTCCTCGACGACGTTGACGGAGACGGCGAGACCGGCCGGCGCGTCCGAGGAGTCCTTGGCCAGCGACTTCGCGGCGGCGCCGCCGTGCTCGACGATGTCGAAGTGCTCGGGGCGGATGCCGACCGTGACGGTGGTGTCACCGCGGTCCGCGGCGGCGGTGAGCGCCTCGCGGGAGACCGGGACGACGCTGTTGCCGAACTTCACGCCACCGTCGGTGATCGGGACCTCGATGAGGTTCATCGCGGGGGAGCCGATGAAGCCGGCGACGAAGAGGTTCGCGGGGCGGTCGTACATGTTGCGCGGCGAGTCGACCTGCTGGAGCAGACCGTCCTTCAGCACCGCGACCCGGTCGCCCATGGTGAGGGCCTCGACCTGGTCGTGGGTGACGTACACGGTGGTGATGCCGAGGCGGCGCTGCAGCGAGGCGATCTGCGTACGGGTCGAGACACGGAGCTTGGCGTCGAGGTTCGACAGCGGCTCGTCCATGAGGAAGACCTGCGGCTCACGCACGATGGCCCGGCCCATCGCCACACGCTGACGCTGACCACCGGAGAGCGCCTTCGGCTTGCGGTCCAGGTAGTCGGTGAGGTCCAGCATCTTGGCGGCCTCTTCGACCTTCGCCCGGATCTCGGTCTTGTTGATACCGGCGATCTTCAGCGCGAAGCCCATGTTGTCCGCGACGGACATGTGCGGGTAGAGCGCGTAGTTCTGGAACACCATGGCGATGTCCCGGTCCTTCGGCGGCAGGTGCGTGACGTCGCGGTCACCGATGCGGATCGCACCGCCGTTGACGTCCTCAAGACCCGCGAGCATGCGCAGGGAGGTCGACTTGCCACAACCGGACGGACCGACGAGGACGAGGAACTCGCCGTCCGCGATGTCGATCTCGAGCTGGTCCACGGCCGGCTTCGTGGAGCCGGGGTAGACGCGGGACGCCTTGTCGAACGTGACACTGGCCATGATGAATCTTCTCCTCAACCGGCAGGAACGTGCCGGACGATCCGAGTAGGGAGTGGTCTGGTCCACAGACGCGAACCTGCCGTGACGCTACCTGGCGTTTCCCGATCTGTCAGTAGTCCGGAGCACACGGGAAAAGCGGACGGGCGGGGCGCGGGGTTGGTTAGACTGCTCCGGCACGCCTCCTTAGCTCAGCTGGCCAGAGCAACGCACTTGTAATGCGTAGGTCATCGGTTCGAATCCGATAGGGGGCTCCGCGAAAGCCCAGGTCAGGCTCTGTCTGACCTGGGCTCTTGTTCATTGGTGACCTGAGCTCGCCGATCTGGGTCCGTTGACCGGGGCTCCGGGTCTTTTCTCGCCCGGAGCGGGCGGAGTGTTCTTCCTCGACCCCGCCGCTCTTGCGCGGCGGGGTCAGCCCGGGCCCCCGTCGTGCCCCACATGGCTGACGCCCTGCACCTGGAGCTTGTGCTGGACGTCGCTGAGCAGGGTTCGCAGCAGTTCGGTGAGCGTGTCGCGCTCGGTGGGGGAGAGCGCCTCCAGGAGATCGGCCTCCCGGGTGAGGACGCGGTCCACGGTGCTCTCCACCAAGTCGTGCCCGGCCGGGGTGAGTTCCACGAGCACCGCACGGGTGCGGCCGGGGGCGGGGCGGCGTACGACGAGGTTCTCGCGCTCCGCGCGGGCCACGCGCTGGGAGATGGCTCCGGCGGTGACCAGGGACAGGGCGGCCAGGTCGCGGGTGCTCACGGTGTACGGCGGCCCGCTGCGCCGCAGCACGCTCAGCAGGTCGAGGGTGGCCGGATCGACTCCCGCCTCGGCCAGCACATGCCGCCGATCGTCGCCGAAGTGTTTGGCGAGCTGCCAGACGCGGGTGACCACGCCGATGGACTCCACCGGCGTGCCGGGCCGCTCCCGCCGCCAAGCGCCCGCGATGGCGTCGACGGGGTCGGGCGACGACTCGGCCGCCCGCGTGTGCTCCGCGGCCATCGGTTGCTGGCAGGCGTCGCCGGACGGGAGCGGGGGCGCGGCGTTCGGGTCCGCTGCCTGGGACGGGCGTGGCGTATTCATGAACCCTCTTTCAGCTGGCGGCCCGTGCGGGCCGGTCGGCCCCTGTCCGACGGCCTTGCCGGACAGGGTGACGGGACCTCTCCGGCCTGTTACGTTTAGCGCTAAATTTAGCTCTAAACGTGTGAACGCAACAGCGGCACCGAGACACCGAAGGGTGACCCCATGGAACCAGTGAAGCGGAAAGCGGCGACCGCCCGCCCGGCGCCTTTGCGGCAGTCGGGCCCGGACCGCACGGGCGAGGAGCCACACGGGCAAGCGTCCGACCGGCCGGAGGGCGACGCGGCGGAGCCCGCCGTCGCGGGCCGCAGGCAGTGGCTGGGGCTCGCCGTCGTGCTCTCCGCGATGTTCATGAGTCAGATCGACATGTTCATCGTGAACGTCGCCGCGCCCGGGATCCAGGCGGGCCTGCACGCCGGATTCGGGCAGCTCCAGTTCGTCATCGACGGGTACGTCATCGCCTACGCGGCGGGCATGGTCACCTGTGGCCGCCTGGGAGACCGGGTGGGACGCAAGCGGATCTTCCAGTACGGAGTGGCGGCGTTCATCCTCACCTCCCTGCTCTGCGCCGTCGCGCCCACGGCCGATGCCCTCATCGTCGCCCGCGTGCTGCAGGGACTCGCGGCGGCGCTGATGACTCCGCAGATCCTCTCGATCGTCCGGGCCACCTTCGTCCGGGAGGCCGACCGGGCGCGGGCGATCGGCATGTACGGCGCCGCCATCGGCGCCGGGGTGATCGCCGGACTCATCGGCGGTGGCCTGCTGATGGATCTGGACGTGGCGGGCCTGGGGTGGCGCATGATCTTCCTGATCAACCTGCCCGTCGGACTGGCGATTCTGGTCGCCTCCGGTCCCGCCCTCACCGAGAGCCGCAGTTCCCAGCGCCCTCGGCTCGACGTCGTGGGCGCGCTGCTCACCGCGCTCGTGCTGCCGCTGCTGCTCATTCCGCTGATGCTCGGAGCCGAGGCGGGCCGGCCGGCCTGGACCTGGTTGTGCCTCACCCTCGGAGTGGTCGCCGTTGCCGGGTTCCTGTACTGGGAGCGGCACGTCGAACGCTCCGGCGGTGACCCGCTGCTGCCCGGCAGGCTTTTGCGCGCCCGCGGATTCCCGCTGAGCATGGGGGCGGTGGTGCTCTTCTACTGCGGCAACGCCGGACTCTTCCTGGTCCTGACCTACCACCTTCAGTCGGGCCTGGGTCTGACCCCCATGGCCACCGGGCTGGTCTTCGTCCCGCTGGGCCTCGGGTTCATCGCCGCCTCGGCCGCCTGCCGGCCCCTCGCCGCCCGCTTCGGCATCGGTGTTTCGGTGACCGGCTGCCTCGTCATGGCGGCCGGCCTGGCGGCGGTGTTCGCGGTGACCGGTCTTCCGGTGGACCAGCAGGCGATCGGCCTTGCCGTGGTGATGGGCCTGGGCGGTGTCGGCCAGGGCCTGGTCGTGGCGCCGCTCGTCGACACCGTTCTGTCCCGGGTGCACCCGGACGACGCGGGTGCCGGGTCCGGTGTGCTGAACACCGTGACGCAGGCGGGCATGGCTCTCGGCGTGGCTCTCATCGGCGCGCTCTACCGCGCCTTCCTCGGCGCGAACCCCCAGGAGCCCGGACCCGGTACGGGCCCCGGTGACTTCGCCTCGGCCTTCGACCTGACGGCGGTCGTCCTGGCCGCGCTGGCGCTCGGCACGGCCGTGCTGAGCTTCCGCCTCGGCCGGCTGCGACCGGCGCACCGGGCGTGATCCGAGGGCAGCGCGATCGCTCACGGTCGTGCCATGTCTGTCGGGCTCGCCATGTGTGGGCCGTCGGTTCGCATCCGGCAGGGGATCAGCGGGAAGCCCGGGTCGGGTGCGACGCCGACCTGGGTTTCTCTTGTTTCCCTCGCCCCTTTTCCTGCTGTGGCGGTTCCGGCGCGGGTGATCTCGGTGGCGGCCCCGCGCCCTTCCTCGGGAGGCGCGGGCCGCGCGCCGGGCGCGTGAAGCGTGAAGGGGGCGGGGGGCGGGGTGACTGAGCCACTCGGTGGTGCCATGTGGTGCCAGATAGTCCTTGCGTGGCGCCAAGCGTCGCCAGCATCGGCACTCCTGTGGTGCCAATGCGGTGCACTCTTGCGTGAAATCGCAGGTCAGACCCCTTCCGATGGACGGTGTGCCAATGTGGCTCGACGTGGCGCCATGCGTGTGCCATGATGGCGTCATGGACCTCACCCCCTACGTCGACCATCTCCGGCGGGAACTCGCCGTCGCCGCGGATGCCAGCGGTGACGAAGCCCGCGCCCTGGCCGAACGGCTCAGTGCTCCCCTGGAGTCCGCCGTCCGGCTGACCCTGCTCAACGTGCTCTCCGCGGCCATGGGTGACGTCACCCGGGAGCTGGCTCCCGGTTCGGTCGACGTACGGCTGCGCGGGCTCGATCCCGAGTTCGTGGTGACGCCGCCCCCGGTGCCCGAGCCGGTGCGGGAGGAGCCGGCGGCGGCCGTGGCTCCCGTGGTGGCCGCGGCTGCGGCCGGGGAGGCCGACGACGGCGCCATGGTGCGGATCAACCTCCGCCTCCCCGCCCACCTCAAGGGCCGCGCCGAGAGCGCCGCGGCGGCGGAGGGGCTGTCGGCCAACGCCTGGCTCGTGCGGGCCGTGTCCATGTCCCTCGACGGCGGGGGGCGCGCGAGCGCACCGGGTCGCGGCAAGGACTCCGGCGGCGGTCGCGGCTTCACCGGCTGGGTCCGCTAGGTCCGCTGGGTCTGCTGGGTCCACTGGGTCTGCTGGGTCCGCTCAGCTTGTAACCGCACCACATTCACCGGCGGATCGCCGATCCGGCCGACGTCACTGATCACTCACCGAGCCAAGAGGACGGAACCGCCATGCCTTCTTTCGAGACCCCCGAGCCGATCTCCGCCGTCATCGAGCTGGACGCCGGCACCGCCCGCATCACCGCCGGCAAGCGCACCGACACGGTTGTCGAGGTGCTGCCCGGCAATGGATCCGACGAGGACGACGTACGCGCCGTGCGGCAGACCCAGGTCTCCTGCACGGGAGGCCGCCTCACCGTCAGGACGCCCAAGAAGCGCTCCCTGTTCGGCAAGCCGGGCGCCGTCGTGGTGAGCATCGAACTGCCCGCGGGGTCCGATGTACGCGGCACCTCCGCGCTGGGCGGCTTCTTCTGCGAAGGGCCGCTCGGCGAGGTGCAGCTCAAGACCTCGCTCGGCGACCTCCAGGTGGAAGAGGCGGCCGTCGCCGAGCTCAGGACCGACCACGGCGACATCCGGCTGGTCCGCTCCACCGGGGACGCCGAGGTCATCGGCTCGGGCCGGGTCGAGGTCGGCGCCGTCGCCGGGGCGGCCGTCGTCAAGAACGGCAACGGCGCGACCGGGATCGACGAGGTCGGCGGTGAGCTGAAGGTCAACGCGGCCAACGGCGACATCTCCGTGGGCGTCGCACACGGCAGCGTCGTCGCCAAGTCGGCCAACGGGCGGATCGAGGTCGGCGTCGCCCACGCCGGGGTCGACGCGACCTCCTCCAACGGCCGCATCCGCGTCGGCGACGTGATCCGCGGCCGCATCACTCTGCGCACCTCCGTCGGCGACCTCGAAGTGGGCATCCACGAGGGCACCGCGGCCTGGCTCGACCTGAACCCCAAGTTCGGCACCGTACGCAATACGCTCGGCGCCGCCGCCGGGCCCGAGGAATCCGACGAGACCGTCGAGGTGCACGCCCGGAGCGGGGCCGGCGACATCATCGTCCGCCGCGCCTGATTCCGCCGCGCCTGATTCCGCCGCGCCTGATTCCGCCGCGGCTGGTGCCGCCGTGCCCGCTCGGCCGGTGCCGCCGCGCCCGCCTCTCGTTCCGCCCACTCCGATTCACCGTTCGCGAAAGGGAAACAGCATGACTGTCACCCGGGCCTCCGTACCGCTTGCCGCCCAGGCCGCGGCGCAGGCGATCACCGCCACCGGACTGCGCAAGTCCTACGGCGCCAAGGCCGTCCTGGACGGCATCGACCTGGCCGTTCCGGCCGGCACCGTCTTCGCGCTGCTCGGCCCCAACGGCGCGGGCAAGACCACCGCGGTCAAGATCCTCTCCACCCTCATCACCGCCGACGCCGGCGAACTGAGCATCGGCGGCCATGACCCGGCCGTCGACCCGCAGGCCGTGCGCGCCGCGATCGGCGTCACCGGGCAGTTCTCCGCCGTCGACGGCCTGATCACCGGTGAGGAGAACATGCTGCTGATGGCCGACCTGCACCACCTGTCCCGGCGCGAGGGGCGGCGGGTCGCCGCCGAACTGCTGGAGCGGTTCGACCTGGTGGAGGCGGCGAAGAAGCCCGCCGCGGGCTACTCCGGTGGCATGAAGCGGCGGCTCGACATCGCGATGACGCTGGTCGGCTCCCCGCGGATCATCTTCCTCGACGAGCCGACCACGGGCCTCGACCCGCGCTCCCGCCACACCATGTGGGGCATCATCCGCGAGCTGGTCTCCGACGGCGTCACCGTCTTCCTCACCACGCAGTACCTGGAGGAGGCCGACGAACTCGCCGACCGCATCGCCGTCCTCAACGACGGGAGGATCGCCGCCGAGGGCAGCGCCGAGGAGCTGAAACGCCTGATCCCCGGCGGCCACGTCAAGCTCCGCTTCACCGGCCCGGACGCCTACCGGTCAGCCGCCTCGGCGCTGCGCGAGGTCAACCGCGACGACGAGACCCTGTCGCTCCAGATCCCCAGCGACGGCAGCCAGCGCGAACTGCGCTCCATCCTCGACTGGCTGGACTCGGCCGGCATCGAGGCGGACGAGCTGACCGTGCACACCCCCGACCTCGACGACGTGTTCTTCGCCCTCACCGGCTCAGGCGCGCCCGCCCGGAACAACCAGCCCAAGGAGACCGCCCGATGAGTTCCCTCTCCCTCGCCGTACGCGACTCGTCCACGATGCTGCGCCGCAATCTGCTGCACGCCCGGCGCTACCCCTCGCTCACCCTGAACCTGCTCCTCACGCCTGTCATGCTCCTGCTGCTTTTCGTCTACATCTTCGGTGACGTGATGAGCGCGGGCATCGGCGGCGGGGGGGCCGACCGCTCCGCGTACATCGCCTACATCGTGCCGGGGCTGCTGATGCTGACCATCGGCTCCACCGTGGTCGGGACCGCGGTGTCCGTCTCCAACGACATGACCGAGGGTGTCATCGCCCGCTTCCGCACCATGGCGATCCACCGCGGTTCCGTGCTCGTCGGGCATGTCGTCGGCAGCGTGCTGCAGAGCGTGCTCAGCGTGGTCCTGGTCGGCGCGGTCGCCGTGGCCATCGGCTTCCGCTCCACGGACGCCACGGTCCTGGAGTGGCTGGCGGCGTTCGGGCTGCTCGTGCTCTTCTCCGCCGCCCTCACCTGGATCGCCGTCGGCATGGGGCTGATCAGCCCGAACGCCGAGGCGGCCAGCAACAACGCCCTGCCGATGGTCCTGCTCCCGATGCTGTCCAGCGCCTTCATCCCGGTGGAGACGATGCCGGGCTGGTTCCAGCCGATCGCGGAGTACCAGCCCTTCACCCCGGCCATCGAGACGCTGCGCGGTCTGCTGCTCGGCAGCGAGATCGGGCACAACGGGTGGCTCGCCGTCGGCTGGAGCCTCGGGCTCGTGGTGCTCGGCTACTTCTGGTCGACCGCGAAGTTCGGGCAGGACCCCCGGTGACCTCGTCTCCGGTGATCTCAACCCCGGCGATCTCGACTTCAGTGATCTCGCCTCCAGTGACCTCATCTGCCTTACCTCCATCCCACGACCCGGGGAGAGCCTGATGCCGTACGACCCCGACTCCGCGAACCCCGACTCCCCGAACCCCGGCTCCGCGAACGCCGACGAGCCGCCCGTCCTGCCCACCGACCGGCACACCGGTTGCCCCTTCGATCCGCCCGTCGGGCTCACCGCGCTGAGCGACCGGCCGGTCCGCCGCCTGCGCTATGCCGACGGGCACGTGGGCCGACTGGTCACCGGGCACGCGGCCGCCCGCGCGGTGCTGGCCGATCCGCGTTTCAGCTCCCGCTACGAACTCCTGCACCTGCCGATACCGATGGAAGGCGCGCCGGCGGAGCTGCCGCCGGCACCCGTCGGGGACATCATCGGCCTCGACGCCCCGGAGCACACCCGCTACCGCCGACTGCTCGCCGGCCGGTTCACCGTGCGCCGCATGCGCCAACTGACCTCCCGTGTCGAGCGGTTCACCGCCGACTGCCTGGATGCCATGGAGCGGGCCGGGTCCTCGGCCGACCTGGTGGAGGCCTTCGCGCGGCCCGTGCCCACACTCGTGATCTGCGAGTTGCTCGGTGTGCCCTACGCCGACCGGGGGCGCTTTCTGGGGCTGGTCGAGGTCATCTTCGACCAGGCGGCCGACGCCGGGGCCAGGGACGAGGCCTACGCGGGGCTGCTGCGGTACGTCGGTGAACTCGTCCTCGCCAAGCGGGCCGAGCCCACCGACGACCTGCTCAGCGACCTCGCCGCACCCGGCCCCGGCGCGGGCACGGCCCCCGGCGCCGGCCCCGCCTCCGTCCTCAGCGACGAGGAGCTGGCCGGTATCGGTGGGCTGCTCCTCGCCGCCGGGCTCGACACCACCGCGAACATGCTCGGCCTCGGCGTCTTCGCCCTGCTGGCCAACCCCGCTCAACTGGAGGCCCTGCGCGCCGACCCGGATCTCGCCGGTCCGGCCGCGGAGGAGCTGCTGCGCTATCTCAGCGTGGCCGACCCGCTGCTGCGGTCCGCGCTGGAGGACGTCGAGGTGGAGGGCGAACTGATCAGGGCGGGGGAGACGGTGACCGTCTCCGTGCAGGCCGCCAACCGTGATCCGCGCAGGTTTCCCGAGCCCGACCGGCTCGACATCCACCGCCGGGCCACCGGGCATCTCTCCTTCGGCCATGGGCCCCACCAGTGCCTCGGCCAGCAGCTCGCCCGCGTCGAGATGACCGTGGCGCTCCCGGCGCTCTTCGCCCGCTTTCCCGCCCTGCGCCTCGCGGTCGCACCGGGGGAAGTGCCGTTGCGTGAACGCTCCAGCATCTACGGAGTGGTCTCCCTGCCGGTCGCCTGGGGGGAGGAGTAGCGCCGAACCCTCCCGGGTCGGCCGGTGTCCGGTCCGGCGCGGGCCGTCGCCCCCGGCCCCGGTGATCCCGTACAGCACGACCCGACCCCGTACGGCGCGAGTCGATTCCGTACAGCGCGAGCCGACTCCGTACGCGGCGGTCGGCCGACGTACGCACCTCACCACGATCGAGGATCGCCGCACTCGACCCAAGGAGCCGCGGCATGGCCGGCAGCACCGTTCCGTCGAAGGTCCAGGAGAGTCCCGAGGGCGACGACGTCGCGCGGCGGCTGTTCGACTCGGCCGCGCGGCTGGCGTACGACCCGGCCACCGAGGTGGACTGGGAATAACCGCTGGACAAGGAGTTCCACGGCGCGAGCCCGGAGTGGTGCAGTCTCTACGGGACCCCCTCCTGGGGTGAGTTGACCGAGGGGCAGCGCAAGGAACTCACCCGGCAGGAGGCGGCCTCGGTCGCCGGCGCGGGGATCTGGTTCGAGATGATCCTCCAGCAGATGGTGCTGCGCGACATCTACATGAAGGACCCGGCGGGCGCGGAAGCGGGGCCCTCCGGCGGGATCGGCGCGAACCGCACCTGCGCGGCCGAGACGGTCGGGACGCTCCTGGGCGACGCGGTCGCCGGGACACTGCCTGCCCCGGGTGAAGCTCGCCACCGTCGAGGAGCTGGTCGCGACGGCGAGGGCCGGGCGGCTGACGTGCTGACGCGTCGCCGCGACCGCAGTGCCGTGACCGCGGTGCGGGGTCACCGTCCGCAGTCCGGCCCGTGACCCGCCGGTTCAGCCGTCGGGCCACGGGCCACGGGCCACGGGCCGTGCTCCCGTCCGGACGGCGACGATCAGGCCTTGGACTCCGAGGCATCCGGTACCCCTGTGGGGCCGTCCGCGACCGGCCGAAGCGGCACGGTCGCCGGGCGTACGGGTATGAGAGCGGCGACGACCGCCGCCGCGAGGCCCACCCCGCAGCCGATGAGCATCGCGACGCGGAAGGCGTTCTGGGAGGCCGGCGCGAAGCCGCCGAAGTCCGTGGTCATCCGGGCCAGGACCACTCCGATCACCGCCGCCGCGAAGGACGTGCCGATCGAGCGCATCAGGGCGTTGAAGCTGTTCGCCGACGCGGTCTCGGACCGGGGCACCGCGCCCATGATGAGCGCGGGCATCGCCCCGTACGCGAAGCCGACGCCCGAGTTGCAGACGAGGGTGACGATCAGCAGGCTCCACGGCGAGTCCGCGCCGATCAGCGGTACGGACAGGCCGTAGCCGGCGGCGATGAGGAGGCTGCCGACGGCCAGGGTGACCTTCGGGCCCTTGGCGGCGGACAGCTTCGCGCCGACCGGGGACATCGCCATCATCATCAGGCCCGCAGGGGCCATCCACAGGCCCATCGCCAGCATCGACTGTCCCAGGCCGTACCCGGTGGCCCGGGGCAGCTGGAGCAGTTGCGGCACGACGAGGGACTGCGCGTACATCGCGAAGCCGACCAGGATCGAGGCTGTGTTCGTCATCAGGACCTGGGGGCGGACGGCGACGCGCAGGTCGACCAGCGGTTCGGCCAGGCGCAGTTCCCACCAGCCCCAGGCGGGCAGCAGCACCAGCACGGCGGCGAAGAGGGTGAGCGTGGTGGCACTGCCCCAGCCCCAGTCGGCGCCCTTGGAGACGGCCAGCAGCAGGCAGATCAGCGCGGCGCCGAGGCCGGCGGCCCCGAGCAGGTCGAAGCCGGTGGACCTGGTGGCCGGGCGGTCCCCGGGGACCAGGGCCAGGATCAGCGCGCCGACCGCGAGGGCCAGCACGGCGACCACCCAGAACAGCACCCGCCAGCTGGTGTTCTCCGCGATGGCGGCGGCGAACGGCAGGCCCAGCGCGCCGCCCACGCCCATCGAGGCGCTCATGATCGCGATGGACGGGCCGAGCCTCTCGGCCGGCACCACATCACGCAGCAGACTGATGCCGAGCGGGACCACGCCCATGCCCAGGCCCTGGAGCCCACGCCCGGCGATCATCGGGACCACCGACGAGGACAGGGCGCAGACCATCGAGCCGAGGACCAGCGGGACGAGCGAGAGCAGCAGCATGCGGCGCTTGCCGTACATGTCGCCGAGCCGGCCGGCGACGGGCGTGGCCACGGCGGCGGCCAGCAGGGTGGCGGTGATCACCCAGGAGGCGTTCGACGCGGAGGTGTCGAACATCTTCGGCAGCTCCGCGATCAGCGGCACCACCAGGGTCTGCGTGAGTGCCGCCACGATGCCGGCGAAGGCCAGGATGCCGACCACGCCTCCCGGGCGGGCTGTGGGGGGTGAACTCTCCACGGGTGCTGCTCTCCCTCTTGCCCTTGCGGGCCTGTCGTTCGTTCCGGCCGCTCTTGCTCGCGTACGTGCTCGTGCTCGTGTTCGCGGATTGTTCGTGCGCGTGCTCGTGCTCGTGTACGCGTCCTCGGCGTTCGACTATGCAAGATACATGGAATATGCATCATGCATAGCATGTGCATAATGCACATCTATCGTGATAGGCCTGGTCAACGAAGAAGAGAGCGGAAGAGCGCGTGGACAAGCCCATCGACCGGATCGAACGCGAGACCATGCTGCTCGGCCGGTACATGCATCTGCTCAGCCCGCGCGTGGAATGGCGGCTCGACCGCAGCGCCTACATCCTGCTGAGCCGGATCCAGGTGGAAGGCCCCATGGCGATCAGCCAGCTCAGCGACGCCTTCGGCCTGGACGCCTCCACGCTCAACCGGCAGACCGCCGCGATGCTGCGGGCCGGGGTCGTCGAGCGCATCCCGGACCCCGACGGCGGCATCGCCCGCAAGTTCGCCATCACCGACGAGGGCGAACGCCGCCTCGACAACGACCGGAGCAGGAATCTGGCGGGCCTCGCGAAGGTCCTTGCGGACTGGACCCCCGAGGAGGCCGAGCAACTCGCCGCCTCCCTCGGCCGCCTGAACCTCTCCATCGAGCGTCTCGACGGACGGCCCTGGCCCCGCGACTGAAGCACGGCCCGGAACAGTGCGGACCAGAGGTGCGGCCCGGAACAGCACGGCCCGGAACAGCATGGACAGGGGCGCGGCCCGGTGGCTCAGTGGCGGCCCGCGATGCGGTCCGCCACCCTGGCGACGGGGTCCGTGCCGGGGCGGGGCGAGGTGCTCTCGCGGCGGTCGGCGGCGCGGTAGGCCGCGTACATGCCGTGGACGCCGAGCCAGCGGAAGGGCTCCGGCTCCCAGCGGCGGACCTTGTGGTTGACCCAGGGCAGGGCGGTGAGATCCGTCGGGCCCGCCTGGCCGGAGTCCTGCTGGATCAGGTCGCGCAGGGTGCGGGCGGCGAGGTTGGCCGTGGCGACGCCGGAGCCGACGTAACCGCCCGCCCAGCCCAGGCCCGTCGAACGGTCCAGGGTGACCGTGGCGCACCAGTCGCGCGGGACGCCGAGGACGCCGGACCAGGCGTGGTCGACGTGGACGCCCGCCGTGGTGGGGAAGAGCCGGACCATCAGGTCGCGCAGCGCGGCCACGGTGGCGGGCCGGGTGCGCCCGTCGTGGTCGGTGGCCGAGCCGAAGCGGTACGGGTGGCCCCGGCCGCCGAGCGCGATGCGGTCGTCCGCGGTGCGCTGGGCGTAGAAGTAGGCGTGGGCCATGTCGCCGAGGGTCTCGCGGCCCTCCCACCCGATCGTGTCCCAGATCCGGGCGGGCAGCGGCTCGGTGACGATCATGGAGGAGTTCATCGGGAGCCAGGTGCGCTTCTGCCCCTTCAGGCTCGCGGTGAAGCCCTCGGTGCAGCGCAGGATGTACGGGGCGCGGACCGTGCCGTACGGCGTCACGGCGTGCTTGGGCTTGATCTCGGTGACCGGCGTCGACTCGTGGATGGTCACGCCGAGCGCCTCCACCGCGTCCGCGAGGCCCTTGACCAGCTTGGCCGGGTGCAGGCGGGCGCCGTGCGGGGTCCAGGTCGAGCCGACGGCCCCGGTCACATGGACGCGCTCGGCGGTCTCGCGGGCGCCGCGCAGGACCCGGTCACTCTCCCCGAAGGCGATCTCGACGCTGTGGAAGTCCTTGAGACGGGCGAGCTGGGAGGGGGTGTGGGCCACTTCCAGGACGCCGCCCCGGTGGATGTCGGCGTCGATCTTCTCCTCCGCGGCGGCCCTGACGACCTCGCCGACGGTGTCGTTCATCGCCTTCTGGAGCCGTACGGCGGCGTCGTGGCCGTGCAGCTTGGCGTACCGGTCACGGCCCGCGATGCCGTTGTACAGCCAGCCGCCGTTGCGGCCGGAGGCCCCGTAGCCGCAGAACTTGGCCTCCAGGACGGTGATGTTGAGGAAGGGGACGGCCTTCTTCAGGTAGTACGCCGTCCAGAGCCCGGTGTAGCCGCCGCCGACGATGCAGACGTCGACGCTCGTGTCGCCGGGGAGGGGTTCGCGCGGGGCGGGGGTGCCCTCCTGCGCGTACCAGAACGATATGCCGCCGACAACGGTACTGACGGTGTTCATGATGCCCCTGGTGTCCCTGCCCGGTCCGGTGAGATGCCGAGCGTACGTGTGGCGGGACGTTACTGCGCGCGGGGCCGTTCCGTCTCCTGCGGCCTGCCGCCTCCCTAAGCTGGAGGGCGTGATCGATATCCCCGAGGAGCTGGCCGCGACGCAGTCCCACTACAACGGAGCGGCCGGCCGGGCCTTCGTCGCCGCCCTGCCCGACCTCGCCGAGCGGTGCCTGGAGCGGTGGGGGCTGCGGCCGGACGGCCCGTCGATGTACGGGATGTGCGCGCTGGTCCTGCCGGTGGTGCGGGAGGCGGACGGGCGGTCCGCCGCGCTGAAGCTCCAGTCGGTGGACGAGGAGACGGCGGGCGAACCGGTCGCGCTGCGGGCGTGGACCGTCGCGGGGGCCGGGGCGGTGGAGCTGCTCGGCCATGACCCGGAGACCGGCGCGATGCTGCTGGAACGGCTCGATGAGCGGCGGCCGTTGTCCGGCGAGGCCGACGTGCGGGGAGCGGTGACGGTCCTCGGTGCGGTGCTGGCCCGGCTGGTGGCGGTGCCCGCGCCGGAGGGGCTGCGCACGCTGGGCGATGTGGCGCGGCGGATGCTCGCGGCGGTGCCGGAGAGAGTGGGCCTGCTGGGCGACGCGGCGGACCGGCGGCTGATCGCGGACTGCGCGGCGGCGGTGCGGGAGGTCGCGGGGGAGCCGGGGGACCGGCTGCTGCACTGGGACCTGCACTACGACAACATCCTGGCCGGGCGCGCGGACGCGGGGCGGGCCGGGGAGTGGGTGGCGCTCGATCCGAAGCCGCTCGCGGGGGACCCGGGCTTCGAACTGTTCCCGGCGCTGGACAACCTCTTCGACGCCGACGAGGTGCTGTGGCGGTTCGACGCGTTGACGGAGGCGCTGGGCCTGGAGCGGGACCGGGAGCGGGCACGGGCCTGGACGCTGGGGCGGGTGCTCCAGAACGGGCTGTGGGCGGCGGGGAGCGGGGAGGGCCGGATCTCCCCCGACCACGCGGAGATCGCGCGGCGGCTGCTGGGGCGGTGAGGGACGCCGCCTTCCGTGTGCCGGGTCCGGGAGAAAGCGGTGGGGTGGCGGCCGAGGGTTGCCTACGCTGCGCCCATGATTCGTACCGCCACACCTGAAGACGTCCCTGTCCTGCACTGCCTGGTGCGGGATCTCGCCGCGTACGAGAAGGCTCTCGACGAGGTCGTCGTCACCGAGGAGCAGCTGAACGAGGCGCTGTTCGGCGACCGGCCCGCCGCCTACGCGCACGTGGCGACGGCCGACGACGGCGGCGGTGAGGTGATCGGCTTCGCGCTGTGGTTCCTGAACTTCTCCACCTGGCGCGGAGTGCACGGCATCTACCTGGAGGACCTGTACGTCCGCCCCGGCCGGCGCGGCGGCGGCCACGGCAGGGCGCTGTTGTCGGAGCTGGCACGGATCTGCGTGGAGCGCGGCTACCAGCGACTGGAGTGGTCCGTCCTCGACTGGAATTTGTCTGCCATCGACTTCTACCGATCGGTCGGAGCGGTGTCAATGGACGAGTGGACCGTGAACCGCTTGACGGACGATGCGCTGCGCAAGCTGGGCAGCGGGGTGGAGTAGCCGCCGGGCGCCCGCCCGGGACCGTGAGGAGACGGTCCCGGGCGGCGTGGCTGTCCAGCTACCCGACAGCCGGGACCGGGTGCTCCGGGGAGTCCAGCCAGGCCCGGGAGGTTCCGTCAGGGCTCACGATGAGGCCGAACCGCTCGAACCCGGGGCGGCCCTGGTCGTTCCACCAGGCGTGGGCCGCTCTGAGTTCGCTCCACAGCTCTCGCGGGCCGGATTGGTAGACCTCGAACTCCTCCTCGCCGGGTACGAAGTCGATCGACGCCCAGGACGTGACGTGGGTGTCCCGGAGCCAGAGCGTGTAGCGCCCGGCGTCGAGTCTCTCCGGGTAAGGGAACATCCCCTGCGTCTGGAGTCCGATGGCGAACATGGGGAGCCAGTCGGCCACGTCCTCCGGGGAGAGGGAGGCCGTCGTACGGCGGCCGTCGGCCGGCCACGGCTTCCCGCCCAGGTACGTCTTCACGTGCGTGCGGTAGGCGCGGTGCTGCCGGAGCCGCATGAAGGCGGAGGAGCCGACGAACGGACCGGACGCACTCCCGTCCTCCTGGACGGTCAGCCGGACCACGGCCTCCCCGCCGTACTCCGTGGCGTACGGACAGACGATGACCCCGCCCGGCCGGGTCTGCCGGATGATGTCCGCCGGGACCTCCCGGAGGGAGGCCGTGATCAGCACACGGTCGTACGGGGCGCGCCCCGGCCAGCCCTGGGAGCCGTCTCCGACGACGGCCACCGGGTGGTAGCCGGTGGCGTCCAGGCGGGCTCGGGCCGTGGACGCGTTCGCAGGGTCGAACTCGATGGTGGTCACGTTCTCCGAACCGACCCGTTCGGACAGCAGAGCCGCGTTCCAGCCGGTGCCCGTGCCTACTTCCAGGACTTTGGCTCCAGGTTGCACGTCCAGGGCCGCCAGCATGGAGAACACCATGGCGGGCTGGGAGTTGCTGCACGTCGGGATGGAGCCCCGGTCGGATCCCGTGTGGTCGCCGTCGTCCCACTGTGTGGTCAGGGAGGTGTCCGAGTAGACCGCGCGGAACCACGCCTCCGGGTCGGTCCGGCGGTCGATGGCCGCCACTGGTCCGCCGTCGGCCGGGCCGACTCCGGGCCAGATCACGTCCGGGGCGAACCACTCCCGGAGTACGGCTTGGTAAGCGGGGAGCCAGTCGGACGTCAGGGCCCCGGTGTCCATGAGCCGGGAGGCCAACCCCTGGGGGCCGGCCTCCGTCGTGGCGCGTTCGGTCACTTGGTGCCGCTGCCCTTCGTGTCGCTGTGACCGGAGTCCTGGCCCTCCGAGCCGCCTCCGCCGTGACCGGCGCCCGACTGGCCGTCGTCCTGCTGGCTTCCGCCCTGACCCGAGCCAGTACCTCCGCCGTGCTGTCCGCCCATGAGCGTGCTCCTTCTCGTGATGGATGAGTGGTGCTGTGGGCCGCCCTGGGTGATTTGTGGATCGGTCACCGGGGCGGAGTTTGTGGGTGGGGTCAGTCGGACCCTGGGGTGCGGGCCTTGGAGGTGCGCTCAGGCCGGGCCTCCATCTGCCCTTCTCCGGCCTCTGCCAGGAACTCCAGAAAGGGACTTCCCGGAGTCAGGTGGCGGGAGAGCTGTGCGGCCCATTCGCCGCACTCCCGGAGGTCGTGGAGTTGGGCCGCTACGTCGTCCCAGGACTCGGGGGGCGGCTCCGGCGGGGCGCTCACCGTGCCGTCTCCTGGCTCCGCCGGTTCGCTTCGGTCACCTTGATGTTCAGCTGCTGAGCGCTGCTGGTGGCTGCGCGGTAGTCGGGGCAGACTGGCCGGCCGCACTCGCACGGACGCCACTTCAAGGCGTTGCCGGGGCTCAGGTCCGGGCCCTCGGACTGCACCCGGCCGGGCTCCGTACGCCCTTCGTGGGCGTCGCGAGTGGTCATGCGTGCCCCCGCCTCACGATGTGCGCCAGCTTCATGGCGACGTCGGGGCGGACACTGCCCGGTCTCACCAGACCCGGGCCGGGCGGTGCCGGGTCGATGCCGAGGGAGGGGAGAACGATTCCAGCGGCCATCAGCGATTCGCGCAGCGACTCCACGACCGTGCTCGGGGTCACTGTCTCCAGTTCGTGCGAGCTGTCCATGAGAGGGACGCTAGGGCCGGTCGCTGGGGGCTGTGGGGCCTGATTCGCCGGGATTCTCGGGCTGGTCCGTGATCTTCCGGTGGATTCTCAGGCGGTGTCGAGAGCCCGCCGGGCGCGGGCGATCACGCGGTGGGCGTCCGCCCCGTAGACCGCTGAGTCGGAGAGTGCGTGCCAGACCTTCCGGTACACGCCCACGCTGTCCGCGTCGTCCAGCCAGAGTTCCGCGTGCCAGTCCTCCGCGATCACCAGGCGGTCGTCGTAGAGCCAGAAGCCGTTGGCCGGCGGGATCTTCAGGGAGGCGCCGAACGGGACGATGCCCAGCGAGACGGTGTCCAGTCCGAGGACTCCCGCCAGGCGGTCGAGCTGGGCGGCCAGTACGGAAGGAGGGCACACGAGTGCGTGGAGCGCGGCCTCCCACATCACGATGTGGAACGTGCGCCCCGGCTCGTAGAGCATCTCCTGGCGCTTCACGCGAGCCCGTACGGCTTCCTCGGTGTCCCGGACGGACCGGTGGAGGTCGGCGTAGCGGGTGAAGACGTGGCGGGCGTACTCGGCGGTCTGGAGCATGCCCACGACCGTGGAGCCCTGCCAGACGTGGAACGTCCTCGTACGTTCGTACTCGGCCGTCAGGGTGTCCTGGACCGGCTTGTGGCCCGCGGCGAGCTGTCTGCGCCACGCGCGGGATCGGGACTCGAGGCTCCGGAGCCGGGTGATCAGCTCCTGCGCCGCCTCCGGATGGCCGGTGGCTTGCGCCCATGCCAGTAGGTCGTCCGTCGTGGCGGTCTGGCGGCCGGTCTCCAGCTTGCTGATCTTGGACTGGGTCCAGCCGAGCAGAACCGCCAACTGGCGCCCGGTGAGCCGCCGATCGGTGCGCAGCTCGCGCAGCCGTGCACCGAGGGCAACCCGTGCTTGTTGGAAGTCGGTGCTCACTCGGCGGACGGCACCTGCTGCGCGAAGGCGTCGTACGGGACGGCGTGATGCCACGCGGCGTCCCGGACCTGGCACGCGCGGGCAACCTCGACGGGGTCCGTGACCAGCTCGACGCCGGTCATCACGTCGTCGGCATCGAAGTGGAGGCGGGCGATGACCCGGGAGTCGAAGAGCCAGAAGTCTTCGTCGGGGAGTTGGAGCGCTTCGGCCTCGGAGCGCCACAGGTTTGCGGATGCCTCGCCGACCGCGCTGTTGCGGCGGGCGTTGTCGAGGAGGTAGCGCTGACCGGGCGTGGGCGGGTTGTCGGCGACGCGCACCCGCTCGAATCGCTTCCCCAGGGCTGACTGTTCACGCCGGGACATGCACCAGGGGTCGTTCAGGCCCCAGCCGGCGT
Organism: Streptomyces sp. NPDC104313; assembly: GCF_055583985.1. Lineage (NCBI taxonomy): Bacteria > Bacillati > Actinomycetota > Actinomycetes > Kitasatosporales > Streptomycetaceae > Streptomyces > Streptomyces sp. NPDC104313. Next base: position 106,595 of record NZ_JBVJMW010000012.1, on the reverse strand, counting down.
CCTCGCCCCGGACGAACCGCTGGTACGTTTCGGTCCCCTCGTCGGACTGGTAGCGGCGCCGGGTCTCCAGACGCCAGGCCGTGTGCGCGAAGGTCCTGAACATCCCGGCGAACTCCTCGAAGCCGATCAGCACGGGCGTCCTCTCCACATCCCTCGGAGCGAAGTCGGCCAGGAGGACGCGCGGGACGACCACGAACCCCTCCCCGTCCTTGACGTTCCGGAGCTGTGCCACGTCGTGGGGGTCGGTCACGACGTCGCCCTGGACCAGCACTTCCCCGGAGTCCAGGTCCTCGTACAAGGTCGGGCATCCGTCGTTGCCGGAGTTGGTACCGATGAACCGGAGCCGCCGTGCCATTGCCGTTCCCCTCCCACCAGCGGACAAGTCCCGACCAGGATGGGGTGGGCGCGGTGTCCCTGTCTTGCTTGATTCGCGATGATTCTCGGGTCGGACGCAAACAGGGCCCTGCTTCCGGGCGCATGGAGAGGGGCGAGAGGTCAGGTTGGTGGCGACGGGCAGAGCGCCGAAACAAGGGGTCAGGCTGACTCGCAAAGGTGCTACGCCCCCTCTGGGAGCGCGTATCCGCAGGCCAGAGGTGTACCCGGTGTGCGCCGCGTCGTCGCGCAGACCTTGGAACCCGTACAGAGACCGAGCTGCTATCACTCTTCGATCCGTCTCTGCTTGACCTGGGGGGCTCCCCCCAGGTCCGGATCACCCAGAGCTGCCGCGATTCGGCGATGCACGGCCAGCAGATGCGCGGCCCCGGGAATCTGAACGGTTCAGGTTCCCGAGTGCAGGCCGAGGATGCTGTGCAGTACGACTCCAGGAGTTGCATCGCTGCTGGAGGACGAGGTGGCCAGTTCCACCAGCCGAGTTCGTAGCTCGGTAGCGTCCTCACCCAGCACGATCGCGCTGCGCACAAGCTCCAGCGTCAGAGCGGCCCGCATGTCCGAGGTACCGCCATAGCGCTCCGGGTCGGATTCGACCATGGCGCCGGCGATCGTCCACCCTCCGCTCTCAGCGGGAACGAATGCTGCTTCGTAGATCTCGTAACCGGTCCAACTGCGGCGCAGGAAGACCGCCAGGACGCCATGCTCGCAGCGGTCCGCGTCGTCGTTGACGTCGGCCTTGTCCGTGATGACGTGGGAGTCGGTACGGCTCAGCTCATCGTCGGCGACCGTTATGCCCACCATGGTGACAGGATCGCTCGCGCTCCGGAGAGTCCTCTCGATCTGGAGCCCTTGGCCTACCGTGCCGGTGGAGTCACCGGTCGGATCGTCGCGATCGAGGCGATCTGGGACGGCGACACGGTCCACGACTGGTTTGTGAGACTGCTGGCCACTACTGCCGACCCCGTGGAAGAGCATGTGCTGGCCACCATCTACGCGAGCACGGCGAGAGGACATCTCGGAGAGGGTGAGGAATGCGGCCTACGTCGCCAGGAGGCAGTGGCTGCCGAAAGGGCCGGAAGAGCCTTGGCCGCCCATCTCGCGGTTCCCTTCCATTTCGCGAGTCCGGACACGCCCGATGACGAAGCTCCGCGCTGGGAGCCTGCCACGTCCACCGAAATCACCGAGTCAGGCTGTGGCGGCGCGGAACCGCAGGACGAGTGGACGGTGTACCGGCTGACGGACGGGGCTCTGGCCCGCCTGGGGGCCGACGGGCGCAGGGCCTGACTACGGCTCCAGGACCACCTTGCCCATCGTGCCCCGGGTCTCCAGCGCGCGGTGTGCGGCGGCGGCTTCGGCGAGCGGGAAGCGCTGTACGGCGGGCCGCAGCCGGCCGGCCGCCGCCTCGGCGAGGGCACGGGTCTCCAGGGCGCGCAGACCGCCGCCCTTCTCGATCATCTCCGGACCGAGGACGGACCCGGACGTGATGCCGCGTTCGGCCAGCTCTCCGGCGGTGAAGGTGAGCGGTCCTCCGCCGAGGATCCCCTCGCCCGACCAGCCGTAGACCACGTGCTGCCCGCCGGGGCCGAGGAGGTCCACGGCGGCGCGGCCGATGGTCCCGCCGACGGAGTCGTAGACGACGGTGGCCCGCAGTCCCGCCGCGTCGAGGTGTTCACGGGCCAGGCGCGGCCAGTCGGGGCGGGTGTAGTCGAGGGCGAGGTCGGCGCCTTCGGCCTCCGACCGGGCCACCTTCGCCGGGCCTCCGGCCAGCGCTATCACGGTGGCCCCCGCGTTCTTCGCGTACTGGACGACGAGGGTGCCGATCCCGCCCGCCGCCGCGGTGACGACGACCACGGAATCCGGGCCGAGCGGGGTGAACCCGAGGATGCCGAGGGCGGTGCGGCCGGTGCCGATCATGGCGACGGCCCCGGCGGCGTCGAGCCCCTCGGGGATCTCGTGGAGCCGGTCGGCCTCGGTGACGGTCAGTTCGGCGTATCCGCCCGGCGCCATGCCGATATGGGCGACGACGCGCTTGCCGAGCCAGTCGGCGTCGACTCCCTCGCCCACCGACTCGACGGTTCCGGCGACCTCGCGGCCGGGGACGGTGGGGAGTCCGACGGGCTCCGGGTAGGGGCCGCGCTCCCCTTCCCGCAGAGCGGTGTCCAGAAGGTGCACCCCGGCCGCGGCCACGGTGATACGTACCTGGCCAGGGCCGGGAACGGGGTCCTCGGTCCTCTCGTACACGAGGTTTTCGGCGGGGCCGAAGACGTGAAGGCGTACGGCGTGCATGACGGGCTCCCTGGGGTCGCGCCGCGGGCGTGCCCGCGGCGGGCTGTGCCCCCACCCTCGTACCTCAAGTCCGCTTGGGGTCAACCCCGGTCCCGGGGTCCCGTCCGGGAGCGCTGCCCGGCGGCCCGTACGGCGAGCAGCGCGGCTTCGAGGCCGCTGGTGAAGGAGACCTCGCTGAGGAGTCCGGGGGCGGCGACCTGGTCGCCCGCCAGGAAGATCCCATCGCCCCGGACGACGGAGGGCCGGTCCCGCCAAGTGGTGCCGGGGCGGTCGACGGCTCCGGTGCGGCCGTCGGCGAGGGCCTCGACGCGCCAGGTGGTGCGCTCCCGCCAGCCCGGGAAGCCGAGGTCGAGGAGCTCCTCGGCCCGCGCGGTCCCCTCCGCCCTGCGGGCGTCGGGGCCGATCGGGAACTGGCCCTGGAGCAGTTGTTCGCCGGCCGGGGCGAGGCCGGGATCCTGGGCGGTGAACCGCTCGAGCCAGCCGGGCGCGTCCAGGTCCGAGACGACGAACGCGTCGCCGCGGCGGGTGCGCACCGCCAGGTCCAGCAGGACGGTGCGGCCGCTCTCCCAGGTGAGGGACGTGTCGTCGAGGAGGACGCGGGCGGAGTCCAGGGAGGTGGCGACGACGACCGGTCCGGTACGGGCCAGCTCGCCGAGCGTCCGGGTGTCGACGCGGGCGGCGGTCTCGATGCCGACCCCGAGGCCCCGGGCGTGGCCGGCCATCCGCTCGACGAGCGGCGCCCAGCCGCCGACCGGGTAGTGGGCCTCGGGCGGGAACGAGGCCAGGCGGTGCAGGCGCTCCTGGACGAACCGGGCGGAGAGCGCCCCGGGGTCGTGGTGGAACAGCGCGGTGGCGGCGAAGTTCGCGGCGGCCCTGGCCCCCTCCTCGCCGACCTGTCCGGCGGCCCACTCCAGGAAGGCGTCCTCCACCGGCGCGGTGCGGGGGGCCCTGCGGGCGAGCCGTAGCAGGGCCACGGGCGGGGTCCGGCGGGCGGCTCCCGCGCGGCGGAAGCGGAAGCGGAGGCCTTCGAGGGGCGGTACGGGGACGACGGCGCCGAGAAGACCGCGCCGGGCCAGCCAGTTCCAGTGCGGCCCGCGCCGGTACAGGGCGTGCGGGCCTTCGTTGGCGCGGTACGGCCCGTCCGCGGTCCTGGCCCGGCCGCCGAGGGTCCGGTGGCCCTCGTGCAGGGTGACGCGCGCACCGGACTCGGCCGCGGTGATCGCGGCGGTGAGACCGGCGAGGCCGCCGCCGATGACGTGGATGTGTTCCATGGCTGGATCTCCTTCGCGTCTTTGATGATGCGACGGATCGGGGGCGGCTGCTCGTGACACGGTCGCCGGGGCGTTGTCAGTGGGGTACGTCACGATGGGGGCATGGCAGCGAGCGCGGGCAGGACGACCGGGGCGACCAGGTCGGGCAGGACGACCGGAGCGACCAAGGGCAAGAAGGACACCATCGCGGCGGCGCGGCGTCCGGAGGTGCGGCTGCCGCCGCTCCTTCCCTACGACGGCGAGGGCCTGGAGCCGGACGGGGACTACGACGGGGTGCGGTTCGACGGGGTGGATCTGTCGGACGCGTCGGGCCGGGGGGCCCGGTTCATGGACTGCGCCCTGGACGGCTGCGCCCTGGACCGCGCGGAGCTGGTGCGGGCCCGCTTCATCGACGCGGTGCTGACGGGCGTACGGGGAGTGGGCACCGATCTCGCGGAGGCGTCACTGCGGGACGTGGAGGTGGTGGACGCGCGCCTGGGCGGGGTGCAGCTGCACGGTGCGGTGCTGGAGCGGGTGGTGGTGCGGGGCGGCAAGATCGACTATCTGAATCTGCGCGAGGCCCGGCTGAAGGACGTCGTCTTCGAGGGTTGTGTGCTCTGCGAGCCGGACTTCGGGAACGCGCACCTGGTCCGCGTCGAGTTCCGGGACTGCGTGCTGAAGCGGGCGGACCTCAGCGGGGTCCGGATGGAGTCGGTGGACCTGCGCGCGGTGGCCGAGCTGGACATCGCGCGGGGTGTGGACCGGCTGGCGGGCGCGGTGATCAGCCCGTCGCAGCTGATGGAGCTGGCCCCGGCGTTCGCGGCGCAGATCGGGGTGCGGGTGGAGGCGTGACCGAACCCCGGGGGCCCGCACGCACGGGGAAGCGGCCCCCGGAGCCTTGTCGCGGGCGGGGAGCGGGACCCGGGCCCTCGCATGCGAGGGAAGCGGCTCCCGGGCACCTCACAAACGGGGGAAGCGGGCCTGGAGGTCCCAGATCACGGGGTTGTCGGCGAGGCCCTCGTGCATGTCGGCCAGGTCGGCGATCAGGTCGTGCAGGAAGTCGCGGGCCTCCCGGCGCAGGAGGGAGTGGCCGAAGGTGAGCGGGGGCTCGTCGCCCGGCATCCAGTCCGCCTCGACGTCGACCCAGCCGAAGCGCCGCTCGAACAGCATCCGGTCCGAGGACTCGGTGAAGTCCAGCTCCGCGTACTGCTGCCGGTGCGAGCGGTTGCCGCGCGGGTCCTGGTCGATCTGCTCGACGATGTCGCACAGCGCCCACGCGAAGTCCAGCACCGGCACCCATCCCCAGGCTGTGGACACCTCGCGGTCCGCCTTGGTGTCCGCGAGGTAGACGTCGCCGGAGAACAGATCGTGCCGCAGCGCGCGGACGTCCGCGCGGCGGTAGTCGGTCTGCGGGGGGTCGGGGAAGCGGCGGGAGAGGGAGTAGCCGATGTCGAGCACGGATCGATGGTGTCATGTCCGCCGGAGGCGGACCGACACGATCGGGTGAAGCGGTCGGCATATGCCGGACGCCTATGCCGAAGGGTCTTTAGTCTCCGGCATATGGTCAGTTCGCCTCATGAGGCTCATCATCGGATCTTCCAGGAGCATCCGGGTCTATTCGCCAGTGCCTTCCGCACCTTGGGCATCCCCTTTCCGGAGCCCGTCGCGGTGTCGCTCATGGACACGGATCTCACGGAGATCAGACCGCTCGAACGGCACGTGGACACGTTGCTGCGCATCGATGTGGCCGACGGGGGTTCCCTGTTGCTGGCGATCGAGGCTCAGGGCAGGAAGGACCCGGACAAGCGCAGTAGCTGGGCGTACTACCTCGCCCACCTCTATGCGAAGTTCCGCTATCCGTGCGTACTCCTGGTCGTCTGCCGGGACAAGGGGACGGCGGAGTGGGCAGCCGAGCCGATCCGCATCGGCCTGGAGAAGCACCCGAGTCTGGCCGTTCTTCCCCTGGTGCTCGGGCCGCACAACGTACCCATGGTCACGGACGCCGCCAGGGCGGCCGAAGACATCCCGATGGCCGTGTTCTCGGCGATCACCCATAGTAACGATCACGGCATCGCTGCCATACTGGAGGCCCTTGCCGACGCGCTCCGGGCCACGGACGCCGACGCCGCAGCGGTTTTCGCCGAATTCACCGAGGCGGGTCTGGGAGCCACCCCGGCCCGTGAGATCTGGAGGAACCTGATGGGCACTGGTCTCAGTCACTTCCGCGGCTTCGTCGCCGAGAGCTTCCGCGACGAGGGCCGCGACGAAGGCCGGGCCGAGGGCCGGGTCGAAGGCCGGGCCGAGGACATCCTGCGGATTCTCATGGTGCGCGGTGTCACGGTGCCGGACGAAGCCCGGCAGCGGATCGCCGCCTGCAAGGACCTCACAGTGCTCGATGTGTGGTTCGAGCGGGCCGTCACGGCGACGACCGCCGACGCGGTGCTCAAGGAGATCTGATCGCCGGTTCGTCCCGGAGGTCCTGTCCTCGCGCGCACGTCGGCAACTTCTGGCGGCGGCGCTCGGCGTCGGTCAGTCGGCCACGGCCTCGATCACGGCGAACGGTGCGGCATCGGCGAGCGGGGTGACCGTCGTGAGGGCCAGGCCCGCGCCCCGGCTCACGGCAGCAGGCGCTGCTCCTTCGCCACCGACACCGCGCCCGCACGGGTGTCGACGCCGAGCTTGTCGTAGATCCGGCCCAGGTGGGTCTTGACCGTGGCCTCGCTGATGAACAGGGCGCGGGCGATGTCGCGGTTGCCGAGGCCCTGGGAGAGCTGGGCCAGGATGTCGCGTTCACGGTCGGTGAGGCTGGGGCGGGGGCTGCGCATCCGGGCCATGACCCGGCTGGCGACGGGGGCCGAGAGCGTGGTGCGGCCCTGCGCGGCGGCCCGGATCGCGGCGAACAGTTCCTCGGGGCGCTCCGCCTTCAGGAGATAGCCGGTGGCCCCCGCCTCGATGGCCCGGGTGATGTCGGCATCGGTGTCGTACGTGGTCAGCACCAGGACGTGGACCGTGCCGTCGGCCGCGATGCGGCGGGTCGCCTCCACCCCGTCGATGCCCTCGCCGAGCTGGAGGTCCATGAGGACGACGTCCGGGGTGAGCCGGGCGGCGAGGACCACGGCCTCCTCGCCGCTGCCCGCCTCGCCGACGACCTCGATGTCCGGTTCGCTGCCGAGGAGGGCGAGCAGCCCGGCGCGGACGACCACGTGGTCGTCGCAGAGCAGGATGCGTACGGGGGGCGGCTGCGGGCCTCGGCCGGTCATGCGGGGTCCTCCGGGACGGTGAGGGGGGCGGGCGCGAGCGGGACCGTGGCCGAGAGCACCGTGCCCTCGCCCGGGGCCGACTCGATGGTGAGCGTTCCGCCGAGCTGGTGCACGCGGGCCCGGATCGCTGGGAGCCCATGGCCGCGCACGGTGTCGGGGCCGCGGCCGCCCGCGGGTTCCACGGTGAAGCCGCGGCCGTTGTCGCCGATGTCGAGGACCACCCGGTCGTCGAGGTGGGTCAGGGTCAGCCCGGCGGCGGTGGCCCCGGAATGCTCCCGCACATTGGCCAGGGCCCCCTGGGCGATGCGCAGCAGGGCGGACTGCGCCCGGTCCGGCAGCGGGGCGTGCGGGGCGCCCTCCACATGGCAGTGGACGGTGAGCGCGCCTTGCGCCTGGGCGCTCTCCCGGGCCGCCAGCGTGTGCAGGGCCGCCTCCAGGCCGCCGCCCTGCGCCAGGTCGGCGGGGGCCAGGTCGTGGACGAAGCGGCGGGCCTCGGCGAGGTTGCGTTCCGCGATGCCGGTGGCCGTACGGACATGGCGGCGGGCCGCGTCCGGATCGGCCGTCCAGGTGCGGTCGGCCGCCTGGAGCAGCATCTGCTGGCTGGACAGGCCCTGGGCCAGGGTGTCGTGGATCTCCATGGAGAGCCTCTGGCGCTCGGCGAGGGTCCCTTCGCGCCGCTCGGTGGCGGCCAGTTCGCGCCGGGTGCGCAGCAGGTCGTCGATCAGCTCGCGCTGGCGTCCGGCCAGTTCCCCCTGGCGTACCGCCTGGCGCCGCATATGGACGAAGACGGCGGTCGCCACGGCGGCGACCGCGGGCGGGGCGAGGACCAGGTTCGGGTCGAACCCCTGGGCCAGGCGCAGTTGTGCGGCCACGACGAACGCGGTGAGCAGGGCGACCAGGGCGAGGGCCGCGCGCGGCGGCAGGATGCGCAGCCCGGTGTAGAACAACGGCACCGCGCACCACGCGAAGCTCGGCGCGAGGACGACCAGCACCATCCAGACGAGGACGAGCACGCCGAGCCAGGCGAGCCGGCGCGGGGTGGGGCGTGAACCCAGGACGGGTCCCAGGAGGTACAGCACCGCCAGGGTGATCGACAGGGCGATGATCCACGGGGTGCGGGCCTCCCCGGGGTGCCGCATCAGGAACCGGGTCAGCGAGGCGCCGAGCAGCAGGAAGAACGCGGCGTGCATCAGGAGCGCGAGCCAGCGGGCGTCGGGGTCCGAGCCGGGGTCGGCGCCTGGGTCGGCGCCGGGGTCCGAGCCGAGGTCCGGACTGTCGGCGCCCAGACCCGATCCGGGGGCGGTGCCGGGACCCGGAGTGGGGTCGGCGGCCCGCCCCGAGCCGGGTCCGGCGTCGGCGGAGCCGCCCCCCTCCGAGGTCTGCGGATCGCTCCGGTGGTCCACCTCGTACCTCGTGTTCTGTCTCGCCCGCCCCTGCTGACCTGCGTGGATCTTCCATGGTGACCCGATCCGGCCACCCTTGCATCAACCGATCGGCTGACGGGGGCGTCGGCCGACCCGCGCGTCGCTTCCAGCCGGTACGTCGACCGTACGGGGCCGGATCCGCCGGGAGGATCGATACCAGAGCGAAACGCCCGGACCACCGGGCCGCCCCCGGACCACCAAGGAGCCACCATGAAGAAGCTGTCGCTGCGCACCCGTGTCGTCACCGGCGCCGTCGTCGTCACCGCCCTCGGGGCCGGCACGTTCGGCGCGATGTCCGCGAGTGCCTCCTCCCCGGCCGCCGCCCCCGCCGCCGCGGCCAAGGCGGACACGGGCAACCGTAACCTCCAGCAGACGACGCAGCTGACCGTGGCCGCCGCCACCAAGGCCGCGCAGGCCACACTGGACGCGGCGAAGAAGGAGAACCAGCGGATCTCCGTCGCGGTCGTCGACCGCAACGGCAACACCATCGTCTCCCTGCGCGGCGACGGCGCGGGCCCGCAGTCCCCCGAGTCCGCTGTGAAGAAGGCGTACACCGCCGTCTCCTGGAACGCCCCCACCTCCGAGCTGGTCAAGCGCCTGGAGCAGGCCCCGAACCTGAAGGACATCCCTGGCACCCTGTTCCTCGGGGGCGGTGCCCCGGTGCAGGTCAAGGGCGCCCCGGTAGCCGGCATCGGGGTGGCCGGCGCGCCCAGCGGCGACCTCGACGAGAAGTTCGCCCAGGCGGGCGTCGCGGCCCTCGCCCGGTAGTCACGCACCATCCGCACAGGAACAGCCGGGAACGGAGTACCCATGAACGCCCTCGATCACGGCCTGCTCACCGCCGCGCGCACCGGCGACACCGAAGGTGTGCGCACCGCGATCGAGGGCGGCACCCGCACCCGTCGTCTCGCCCTCGCCCTCGGGCTCGCCGCCGCCGCCCTGCTCGCCGGGTGCTCGGCCGGCCCGACGGAGGCGGCCCCGGACGCTCCGGACATTCCGGGCTCGTCCGCCGCGTCCGGCACCGTGGCGACCGCCGACCCCTCCCGTACCCCCGCCGGCCGCACTCCTGAAGGCACCCTCCTCGTCGCCGACTTCGGCGGCGACACCGTGACCTTCGTCGACCCCGGCCGGAACGGGTCCGGGAAGGGCGGGGCCCCCGTCGCCTCGGTGCGGGTCGGCACCGCGCCCTACGGCCTCGTCGTCGGCGAGGACGGGCGGGCCTGGGTCGCCACCGCCGAGGGAGTCGCGGTCGTCGACACGCGGGAGCGGACCCGGCTGGCGCTCGTCCCGTACGAGACGGAGTCCGGCCCGGTCACCACCGGCGAGTACCGGGGCGGCGGCATGGGCATCGCCCTGGCCCCGGACGGGAAACACGTCTACGTCGGGGTCAACGTGCCCGGCGGCGACGGCACGGTCGAGGTCATCGACACCGCGACCCGCGAGGTCACCGGCGCCGCTCCGGTCGGCATGCGTCCCTTCGACGTGGACGTGTCGCCGGACGGCCGCGAGGTGTACGCCACCGATCACGACTCCTTCGACGTGACGGCGGTGGACGCCGACTCGCTGGAGACCCGGCGCATGGAAGTCGCCCCGTACGGCACGGAGGGCGGGCTCGGCTCCTGGCTGAAGCCGCACTACGCCGTCGTGCGCCCCGAGGACGGCAAGCTGCTGCTGCCGTTCGAGGGGGAGCGGCTCGCGGTCCTCGACCCGCGCACCGGAGAGGTGGCCATCGAGCCGATGACCGCCAACACCCACCAGCACGGCGCGGCCCTCGCCCCGGACGGCACCCTCCTCGTGGTGGGCACCGGCCCGATCGGATCGGACGACGAGGACCCCTCGCTCACCGTCCGGTCCCCCGACGGCACGGAGCGGGTCGTCCCACTGGGCGGGCCGCACGAGGACGTGGCGGTGTCGAAGGACGGCCGGACGGCGTACGTCACCGGTGGCTTCACCCGCGACGGTTACTGGAACGGCATCACGGCCGTCGACCTGGACGACGAGAAGAGCGAGCCGGTCCGCCTGGAGGCAGGCAACCGGCCGCTCGGAATCGCGGTCCTCTGAGCTGGAGCCGCCCGTTCCTCCCCCCGAGGCGGGCGGCTCCTTCCCGGGCGTCGGGCATCTCGCCCCCGACGCGCGTCTCTAGGATCGACGGCGTGGACCACCGAACCCCGGCCCCCGCCCCGGCCCGGCGGCGCACCGCCCGCACCCCGCTGCCGCTGGCCCTCGCCCTGGCGCTGCTCGGCGGCGGCTGTACGGGAGGGGTGCAGGGGACCCCGGGAGCGGTCGGACTGCGCGACCCGTACTTCCCGGGGCTCGGCAACGGCGGCTACGACGTCACCCACTACGGCCTGGAGCTCGACGTCGACCCGGGCGCCGGCCGGCTGCGCGGCACGGCCACGATCACCGCCCGCGCCACCCAGGACCTGAGCGCCTTCCACCTCGACCTCGCCGGGCTCGACGTGGACGGCGCCACGGTCGAGGGCCGCCCGGCCGCCGTGAACCGGGCGGGCAGGGAGCTGACGCTGCGTCCGGCGGCCGAGGCCGAGGACCGGCTGCGCGAAGGGCGTACGTTCACCGCCGTCGTGCGCTACTCCGGCCCCCCGGAGACGATCACCGACCCGGACGGGTCGAAGGAGGGCTGGCTGTGGACGGCGGACGGCGCGGTCGCCCTCGGCGAACCGGCCGGATCCCTGGCCTGGTTCCCCGGCAACCACCACCCGAGCGACAAGGCCGCGTACGACATCGCGATCACCGTCCCCGAGGGACTCGCGGGGATCTCCAACGGGGAACTGGTGTCCCGGCGTACGGCGAACGGCCGCACCACCCACCGCTGGCGGACCGCCGAACCGATGGCGAGCTATCTGGCGACCGTCGCCGTGGGGCGGTTCGCCACCGAGGAGTCGGTGACCCCCGACGGCATCCGGCTGTTCACCGCCGTGGACCCGGAGTCGGCGACGGCGAGCGAGGACGTGCTGGCGCGGATTCCGGCCGTGCTGAAGTGGTCGGCAGGGAAGTTCGGACCGTATCCGTTCTCCTCCGCCGGGGCGATCGTCGAGCGGACGGGCGACTCGGCCTACGCCCTGGAGACCCAGAACCGGCCCGTCTACCCCGGCCCGCCGGACACCGCGCTCCTCGTCCACGAACTGGCCCACCAGTGGTTCGGGAACTCCGTCACCCCCGCGACCTGGCGGGACATGTGGCTGAACGAGGGCTTCGCCACGTACGCGGAGTGGCTCTGGGCCGCCGACCACGAGGACGTACCGGTTCAGGAGAGCTTCCAGGAGGCGTACGAGGACGACGCGAACTGGGCCTTCCCGCCGGCGGATCCGCCGACCGCCGCCGAGCTGTCCGAGCCGCCGGTCTACGGGCGCGGGGCGATGGCCGTGCACCGCGTCCGGCTCGCCCTGGACGACGACCGGGCGTTCTTCGCCCTGGTCAAGGGGTGGACGAAGGCCCACCGGCACGCCAACGCCTCGACCGGCGACTTCACCGCCTACGTGGAGGAGGAGACGGGGCGGGACCTGACGGCACTGTGGGACGCCTGGCTGTACGGCAGGAGCCGCCCGCCCGTTTGAAGGGCCGACCGGCTCCCGTACTCGCTGACGTACCGCGTCCCTTGACGTCGACCCCGGTCCAGGTCTTCGCCGCGCCGTGGTGGGTGTGCGGCGGAGTAGCGGATTCTCCGCCGTACGGGCAGGCAGGGTGACGGCGCCTCACACACGCCGGAGCCCCCGGCCGCGAAGGCGGCCGGGGGCTCCGGTGAAGCGATGAAGCAGTTGCGCGCTCGGGTCAGAGGTTGACGCCGAAGTCCTGGGCGATGCCGCGCAGGCCGGAGGCGTACCCCTGGCCGACCGCGCGGAACTTCCACTCGGCGCCGTTGCGGTAGAGCTCGCCGAAGACCATGGCGGTCTCGGTGGCGGCGTCCTCGCTCAGGTCGTAGCGGGCGATCTCGGCGCCGCCGGCCTGGTTGAGGATGCGGATGAACGCGTTGCGGACCTGGCCGAAGTTCTGGTTGCGGTTCTCGGCGTCGTAGATCGAGACCGGGAAGACGATCTTGTCCACGTCGGCCGGCAGACCCGCCAGGTTGACGTTGATCTGCTCGTCGTCGCCCTCGCCCTCACCCGTGACGTTGTCACCGGTGTGCACGATGGTCTGGTCCGGCGTCGACTTGTTGTTGAAGAAGACGAAGTGGCCGTCCGAGACGACCTTCCCCGCCGGGTTGACCGCGATCGCCGAGGCGTCGAGGTCGAAGTCGGTGCCGGTGGTGGTGCGGACGTCCCAGCCGAGGCCGACCGTGACGGCGGTAAGGCCCGGTGCCTCCTTGGTGAGCGAGACGTTGCCGCCCTTGGACAGGCTTACTGCCATGGGAAGTCCCTTTCCTCGTCGTGTGCGGGCTTCGTGCCATCACGAAAGCTACCGTCACCCGTCATAACGCAAGCAGCAGACCACGAGGTTCCTGGTCGCTTTACTTTCTTTGCCGGACTTCGTGCCGAAGTGGAGCCGGTCAGCGGACCCCGCGCGGATCCCGCGTGCTGAAGAACGCGCTAAAGAAGGTGACGAAGGGGGTGCCGGGAAGGGACCATGGGTGTCATGTCCGGGCCCTATGTCATCCGCGGCTCGGTCTCCCTCCCGGAGGCCGAGCTCATGTGGCGTTTCTCGCGGTCCTCCGGGCCCGGCGGCCAGCACGTCAACACCAGCGACTCCCAGGTGGAGCTGCGCCTCGACCTGGCGGCGACCGACGCGCTCCCCGAGGTGTGGAAGGCGCGGGCGCTGGAGCGGCTCGCGAGCAGGCTGGTGGGCGGGGTGATCTCCGTACGGGCCTCCGAACACCGCTCCCAGTGGCGCAACCGCGAGACGGCCGCCGTGCGGCTCGCCGCACTCCTCGCCGAGGCCACGGCGCCGCCGCCCAGGCCCCGGATCAAGCGGAAGATCCCGCGCGGGATCAACGAGCGCAGACTGCGGGAGAAGAAGCAGCGCGGCGACACCAAGCGCGGGCGCTCGGGCCGCGACTGGTAGACGCCGCGCCCGTGTGACCGGCGCCGCGCCCGTGCGGCCGGCGCCGGAACGTAACGTCAGCCCAACTGGCGATACCGCCCCTTGAAGTACGCCAGCGGGTCGCCCTCCGGGCTCGGCAGCTCCGCCGTGAGCACCCGCCCGATCACCAGGGTGTGGTCCCCGGCCACCACGCGCTGCTCGGTACGGCACTCCAGCGTCGCCAGCGCCCCGCCGATCAGCGGCGCGTGCGTGACCTCGCCCCGTACGTACGGGACGTCCTCGAACAGCAGCCGGTCGCTGATCCGGCCCTTCATGGCGAACCGCCCCGCGATGTGCCGCTGGCCGGCGGCCAGGACGGAGACCGCCCACAGCGGCTGCTCGTCCAGCAGGTCGTCCATCCGGGAGCCGTTGCGCAGGCTCACCATCACCAGGGGCGGTTCCAGGGATACGGACATGAAGGCGGTCGCCGTCATGCCCACGTCCTCGCCCCGGCCGTCCTCGTCGAGGGGCGGCTCCTGGGCGGTGACCAGCACCACCCCGGCGGCCAGCCGTGCGAGTGCGGCACGGAACTCGTCGTTGCTCACTCCCTCAGCATGGGGGGTGGGCTCGGGGTGGGGGGCGATCGGCTTCGTCTGGAACACACACAGACGCTAACCGCGGGGGCCGGGCGGTCGCATCGGGCCAGGGGACCAGGCCGGTCCTAGGACTCCGTCAGGGACCGCGTGCGCGGTCACACGAGCCGTGCGCGGGCACACGAGCCGTGCGAAACGCGGGCGCACACCACGGGAACCGGCCCTTCCCGCTCCGCACCGAACGGGGACCGTCACCCTGAGTCGCCGACACCCCCCGGACCATCTGTTGTGACTTGAGTCACAGAGTCCATTTTCTGCTGACCCTGTGTACCGGGTGCACAGCTCACTGTGATTCAGTGGCCGTGACACTGCAACAAGTACGTCGATATGAAACCTGGAGTTGCTGTCGAGGTCTCGGGGAGTGCGAGCGATGGAGGCCGAGTCGGAACCGTACGTCCGCCTTGCGACCATGCGGCAGCTGCATCAGGCCGTCGCTGATCTCAATACGGCGCGGAGCCTGGCGGACACGCTGCAGACCGTGGCCGACGGGATCGTCGAGGGTCTCGGCTACGAGCTGGGCTGCGTGAATCTGGTCCGGCCGGACGGCGACCTCGTCATCGCCGCCTTCGCGGGCAACGCCGCGGCCGAGGCCCTGATCACCGGTCGCGTCGGCTCCCGCGCCTCCTGGGAGCGCCGGCTCTCCATGGGTGAGGCCTGGGAGAACCTCCGCTTCATCCCGCACACCGAGGGCTGGGTCCTCCTCGACGACGACGTACCCCAGTGGCACACCGAGGGGCCCGAACCCCGGTTCGAGGACGAGTGGCACCCGTTGGACCGGCTCTACGCCCCGATGTACGCCTCCGCGGGCGGCCGGGACCTCCTCGGGGTCATATCCGTCGACCGGCCGCGCAACGGGCGCCGCCCCGGAGCCTGGGGGCGCGAAGCGCTCCAGATGTACGCGTCCCAGGCCGCCATCGCGATCAGCAACGCCCGCCTGCGGGCCAACATGCAGCGCGCCCTGGTCCGCCTGGAGCGGGAGCAGCAGGCGCTGCGGGCCAGCGAGGAGTCCTTCCGGCAGGCCTTCGAGTACGCGCCCAGCGGGATGGCCATCGCGGAGATGGGCGGCGACCAGCAGGGCAGGCTGCTGCGCACCAACGACGCCCTGTGCCGGCTGATCGGCCGCCCGGCCTCCGTCATGCGCCGTTACTCCTTCGCCGACCTGGTTCACCCCGAGGACATCGGCACCCTGCTGCGCACCTCCGCCGAGGGCGGCCGGGCCGAGCTGCGGCTGAGCCGCCGGGACGGCACCTATCTGTGGGTCTCGTTGCGCAATTCGGTCGTCGCCGACACCGCGGACGGGCCGCGCTTCCTGCTCACCCATGTCGAGGACATAGAGGAGCGCAAGCGGCACGAGCTGAACCTCGCCCACCGCGCCTCGCACGACGCGCTGACCGGGCTGCCCAACAGTGCCGAGCTGAAGTCGCGGCTCAGCGACCGGATCTGCGAGCGGCCGCACTCCCCGGCCGCGACCGCGATCGAGGCGTTGGACGCGGCCTACGGGGACGTCGAGTCGTCCCTGACCCATGGCTACCAGGCCGACGGCTACGAGGGTGAGGCGGTCCCGGGCGGCGGTCCCTTCGAGCACCATGTGCACGCGGTGGCCCCGGACCCGGAGCACGACGACGGGACGAAGGGCCTCGCGGTCCTTTTCTGTGACCTCGACGGCTTCAAGTCCATCAACGACCGTTTCGGGCACCACACCGGCGACGCCGTGCTCATCGAGGTCGCCCGGCGGCTGAGCATCTGTGTGCGGGACGGCGACACCGTCGCCCGGCTCGGGGGTGACGAATTCGTCGTTCTCGCCGACGGCCTCGGGGCGGCGGACGCCGCTGACCTGGCCGTTCGCCTGAGAAATGCCATCATTCCGCCCATAAGGGTCGACGGTCGCGCGGTCCGGGTCGGGGCGAGCTTCGGCATCGGCTGGGCCGAGTGCGGAATGACCGTCGAAGAGGTCCTGCGCTCCGCCGACCAGCGGATGTACGTGGAAAAGCGGTCCCGGTCGAAGGTTCACCGCAGGGCCGGATGACGTTCACGACCCGTTCCTCCCCTACCCCGTACCCGTTCCCCGACGGCCGCCCGGGTCACTGAGAACAACTCGGGGCCTGCTCCGTTCGAGGTAGGCTCGGCCGGTCGGCGACGGCTGGCGACATGGTGAGGAGTGACCCAGGGATGACGGCCGGAAACAACGGCGCGAGCAAGCCCGAGGACGACGATCCGTTCGGCTATCTGTACGCGGACGGAATGGCGGCAGGCGCCCAGCCGCCCGGCCAGAGCGGCTACGGCTACCCGGGGCCGGCCGCACAGCCGGGCGTGCCCAGAACGTCCTACAACCAGGTGCGTGCCGTCGGCGAGCGCCAGTACGGTCAGGCGCCGCAGCAGCAGGGCGGGTACGGCTACCCGCCCCAGCAGAGCTACGGCCAGCAGCAGGCGCCGCAGTCGCAGTACGCGGCCCCCGAGACCTACCCGGGCGGCGGGTCCAACGGACAGCCTCCGGCGCAGGGCGGCCGTGGCGGCGGTCCGGGCCGGGGCGGTCCGAACACGAAGGCGCTCCTGATCGCGGCGGTCGCCGTGGTCGCGGTCGTCCTCATCGGCATCGGCGCCGCCCTGCTCACGGGCGACGACGGTGACCAGGACGGCAACAAGAACGAGGCGTCCTCCTCGCAGGGTCCCGCCGGCGAGGTCGAGGAGTCGAAGAAGCCGGAGAAGAAGCCCAAGGAGAACCCGAAGCCGGTCGAGCTGCCGAAGCAGGACGCGGCGACGCTGACGCTGGGCGGCACAGCGGCCCTGGACTCCACGGTCAAGGGCGCCAAGGGCGCGAACGGCAACTACATCAACCTGAACGAGGTCGGCCGGTCGGCCACCTGGACGGTCGAGGTTCCCGAGGCCGGCGCGTACACCCTGTACGTGACGTACGGCGTGCCAGGCAAGGACGCGAAGACGACCCTGACGGTCAACGCGCAGGAGCCCCGCTCCATCAACATGAAGAACTTCGCGCGGGCCCCCGAGGGCGATCTGGAGAAGGGCTGGACGAACACGTACGCGTACGTCCAGCTCGACAAGGGCTCCAACAACCTCAAGCTGTCGTGCGAGACGGGCGACGAGTGCGACGCCAATCTCGACCAGCTGGAGATGAAGTCCGGCCACATCAAGAGCTAGTCACACCCCGGACATCCGCTCCGGGCATCCGACGCCCTGACCGCCCGCGAGGTGGTCAGGGCGTCGGCGTGTGCGGCTGGACCGTGACGCGGGGCAGCAGCTCCGCGTAGGCCGCCGCGTCGAACTCGCCGGCCGTCGGGGCCAGCACGGTCGCCGCCGACAGGGCCACCGCCCGGGCGAGGCGCTCCGGCCAGTCGAGACCCTCGGCCAGGGCGGACAGCAGCCCGGCCACCGCCGAGTCGCCCGCGCCGGTCGGGTTGCCGCGTACGGGGGCGGGCGGGGCGGCCCGCCAGACACCATCCGGGGTGAGCGCGAGCATGCCTTCCGGGCCCAGGGACACGATCACGGAGCGGGCCCCGCGGCGGCGGGCGTCGCGGGCGGCGCGCAGCGGTTCGCGGGAGCCGGTCAGCAGGGCCAGCTCCTCCGCGTTCGGCTTGACCAGGTCGGGGCGGGCGGCGATGCCCCGGCGCAGCGGTTCGCCGCTGGTGTCGAGCAGCACGGGCACGGCGGCGGCGCGGGCGATCCGGATCAGATCCGCGTAGGCCCCGACATGGATGCCGGGCGGCAGACTGCCGCAGAGCGCGACGGCGTCGGCTCCGGCGACCAACTCCTCGTACGTCCGCAGGAAGGCGGCCCATTCGGCGGGGCTCACCTGCGGTCCGGGTTCGTTGAGCTGGGTGGTGTCGCCGGTCGAGCGGTCGGTGATCGCGAGCGTGCGGCGGGTGTTCCCGGCGACGGGAACGAGGGCGTCGCGTGGCGGGAGCGGGGCGAGCAGGGAGCGCAGAACGTCCCCGGTCGCGCCGCCGACGAAGCCGGTGACGACGCAGTCGTGGCCCAGTGCGCCGAGCACCCGGGCGACGTTGAGGCCCTTGCCGCCGGGGCGTTCGGTGACCTCGCCGACCCGGTGGCTGCGGTGCGGGACGAGCGCGTCGACGGTGTAGGTCACGTCGAGCGCGGTGTTCGGAGTGACGGTCAGGATCACCTCTGCCGGTCCCTTCCTCGGTGCGTGTTCCCAGCGGTACGCGCACCCGTCCGCGGCACGCCAATCCGATGATCATGTCAAAGCGGTGGCGGTCGGCCCAGTCCCGCGGGCCGACCGCCACCGCTTCGTTACGTCTCCACCGCCGCGCCTAGACGGTCTTCGGCTCGATGATCCACTCGCCGCGGCGCATGACGCCCTTGAGGACGAAGTTCTCGTCGAGGACGACGAGGTCGGCGTCCTTGCCCGGGTCGAGCGAGCCGACCCGGTCGTAGACGCCGAGGAGCCGGGCCGGGTTGGCGGAGATGGACCGGACGACGTCCTCGACGGGGATGTCGTCGAGGGTGACGGCCCGCCGGAACGCGGTGTCCAGGGTGAGCGTGGAGCCGGCGATCGAGCCGCCCTCCACCAGCCGGGCCACCCCGTCGGTGACCGCGACCGCGAGCGGGCCGAGCTGGTACTCCCCGTCGCCGAAGCCGGCGGCGTCCATCGCGTCGGTGATCAGCGCGACGCGGCCCGCGCCCTTGTGGCGGTAGGCCAGCTCCAGGACGGCCGGGTGCAGATGTGTGCCGTCGTTGATCAGCTCGACGGTGATCCGGTCGTCCTCCAGGAGGGCGGCGATCGGGCCGGGGGCGCGGTGGGCGAGCGGCGGCATCGCGTTGAACAGGTGTGTGGCGACGGTCGCGCCCGCGTCGATGGCCTCGACGGTCTGCTCGTACGTCGCGTCCGTGTGGCCGATCGCGGCGATGACCCCGTGCTCGGCGAGCAGCCGTACGGAGTCGATGCCGCCGGGCAGTTCGGTGGCGAGGGTGAACATCCGGGCGGTGCCGCGCGCGGCGTCCAGCAGCTTGCGGACGTCGGCCGGGGCCGGGTCGCGGAGCAGCTCCTCGCTGTGGGCGCCCTTGCGGCACGGCGAGATGAAGGGGCCCTCGAAGTGGATCCCGGCCAGGTCGCCCTGCTCGACCAGCTCGGACAGGATGCCCGCGCGCCGGGCGAGGAAGTCCATCTCGCCGGTGACCGTGGAGGCGACCATGGTGGTGGTGCCGTGCTCGCGGTGCGTATGGATGCCGGTGAGGACCTCGTCGACGGTGCCGGAGGTGAAGGAGGCCCCGCCGCCGCCGTGGTTGTGCATGTCCACGAAGCCGGGGACCACCCAGTGGCCGGCGAGGTCGATGGTCCGGGCGCCCTCCGGTGCGGAACCGGAGATCCGGGTGGACTCGACGGCCACCCGGCCGTCCTCGACGGTGCCGGTGGGGAGCACCACCCGGGCGCCGGCGAGAACGGTGCTGTCTGCTGCGCGTCCGGCCATCAGGCGGAAACCTCCGTGGAGAGTAGATCCCAGGCGAGCAGCCCCGCGCCCAGGCATCCGGCGGTGTCCCCGAGGGCCGCCGGGACGATGTGGGGCAGTTTCTGGAACGTGACGCGTTCCTCGACGGCCGCACGCAGTGGTGTGAACAAGGTTTCCCCGGCTTCGGCGAGACCGCCACCGATGATGAGGGTGCCCGGGTCGAGGAGGGTGAGCGCGGTGACGAGGCCGGCGGCGAGCGCGTCGATCGCGTCCTGCCAGACCCGGACCGCCGCCGGGTCGCCCGACTCGACGGCCTTCGCACAGTCCGCGGCGTCCGCCCCGGGGTCCCCGGAGGCGGCGGCCCAGGCCCGGGTCACCGCGGCGGCCGAGGCCAGCGTCTCCAGACAGCCGCGCTGGCCGCAGCTGCAGTCGGGGCCGTCCGGGCGGACCACGATGTGGCCGATCTCGCCCGCGTCCCCGTGGGCGCCCGCCTCGATGGCGCCCGCGATGCCGATGGCCCCGGCGATCCCGGTGCCCAGCGGGACGAACAGGAAGCGGTCCGCGCCCCGCCCGGCCCCGATCCGGCCCTCGGCGAGCCCGCCCGTGCGGACGTCGTGACCGAGGGCGACGGGGACGCCGAGGCGGGTCCCCAGCAGGGCGCGCAGCGGTACGTCGCGCCAGCCCAGGTTCGCGGCGTACACCGCGATGCCCTTCTCGGAGTCGACGATGCCGGGCACGGCGACTCCGGCGGCGACGGCGCTCTCACCGAGGTGCTCCTCGCCGTGGGCCCGCAGATCCGCCGCGAACGCGAGGATGGTCTCGACGACCGCGTCGGCGCCGCGCTCCCGGCCGGTGGCTCGCCGCGCCTCGTGGAGGAGGGTGCCGTCGGTCCCGACCAGTGCGGCCTTCATTCCGGTGCCGCCCACATCGAGGGCGATGACATGTCTCACGGGAGACAGTTTCGCCCGCCGACCCCCAAAAGGTCTAGTCCACTAGCGCGGTTTGTTGCGCACCCATACAAAATGATGAACGAGTGAAGGCTGGTCTTTTTCTGCCGGAAAGTCACTAATGGGGAAGCCGGATCGGGGGGAATCGGGCTAAAGGTCTGGACCAATATACGCGTCGGGGTCCCCGACTGCCAGTACGCGTACGCCAGTTGTGGCCCCCGGGGTCCGTAGACGTTGCCGAAGCGATACTCCGGTGGTGTAGACCTCCGTGTCGCCAATGGGGGAAAATCGCAGTTCATCCGGACGGTGTCCAGGACAGGGCGGTCCTGCCGCGGCCGATCGGAGGCCGGTGCCGTGCGCACCGTCCGTGAGCCAGGCGATCAACGAGGATGGGCGAGGCTGTGCAGCGGCGCTTTTTGGGTCTGACCGCGGTGGTGGCCGCGCTGGGAATGACGGCGACGTTGGCGGGCTGCGGCGGTGACGGCGATTCGGGCGACGTCACGCTCAAGCTGGTCGCGGCCGACTACGGCACCGGCCCGGAGAACAGCTCCGAGAAGTACTGGAGCGGAGTCGCGGCGGGCTTCGAGCAGGAGCATCCCGGCATCAAGGTCGACGTCTCCGTCCTTCACTGGAAGGACGTCGACCGCGAGGTCGCCGCGATGGTCAAGGCCGGCGACGCCCCGGACATCGCCCAGATCGGCGCGTACGCGGACTACGCCAAGGCGGGCAAGCTCTACACCGCCGACGAGACGCTCGCGATCCGCACCACGGCGAACTTCCTGCCGAGGCTCACCGACGCGGGCAAGATCAACGGCACGCTGTACGGCCTGCCCTTCGTCACCAGCACCCGGCTGCTCTTCTACAACGAGAAGCTCTTCGACCAGGCGGGCCTGGGCGCCCCCCAGACCTGGGACGACATCCGGAGCGACGCCGCCGCGCTCAAGGCGAAGGGCGTCGACTACCCCTTCGCCCTGCCGCTCGGCCCGGAGGAGGCCCAGGCCGAGACCCTCATGTGGCTGCTCAGCGGTGGCGGTGGCTATACGGACGACGTCGGCGCGTACGACATCGACTCGGCGGAGAACGTCGCCACGTTCCGCTGGCTGCGCGACAACCTCGTCGGTGAGGGCCTCACCGGCCCGGTCGCGCCGGGCAAGCTGGACCGGGCGAAGGCGTTCGAGGCGTTCGCCGACGGCGAGGTCGGCATGCTCAACGGCCATCCCACCCTGATGGAAAAGGCCGAGGCCAAGGGCATCAAGGTCGGCATGGTGCCGCTGCCCGGCCCCGACGGCCCGACCAAGGGCTCCATGGGCGTCGCCGACTGGATGATGGGCTTCAAGGAGAAGGGCCACCGCCAGGAGATAGGCAAGTTCTTCGACTACGCCTACTCCGACGAGAACGTGCTGGAGTTCGCCGACCAGTACGACATGCTCCCGGTGACCGGCAGCGCCTCCGCCGCGATGGAGACCGACAAGAAGCACAAGAAGCTGCGTCCGTTCCTGGCGGCACTGCCGAACTCGACGTTCATCCCCTACGGCAAGACGTCCTGGGCCACGGCGAGCGACGCGATCAAGAAGAACATCGGCAGCGCGGTCGCACCGGGCAGCAACCCCGAGAGCATCCTTGGGGGGATAGCCGCCGAGGCATCCCGGGCGGAGGCCGCCGAGTAGTCGCCGCGGGCGCGGTGTCGGGGGTGGGGATTAGGTTGGCTGATATGACCGCCCCCGACCACGAGCCCCACGATCCCCGGGCCGAGCCCGCCCCCGACGCCGACGGGCTGTCCCTACGGGATCGGGCACTGCTGGCCCTGGAGCGGCGGTCCTGGGCGGGGCCCGGGGCGAAGGAGCGGGCGATCCGCGAGGAGCTCGGGATCTCGCCGGTCCGCTACTACCAGCTGCTGAACGCGCTGATCGACGACGAGCGGGCGCTGCGCGAGGATCCGGTCACGGTGAACCGGCTGCGGCGTGTGCGCGACGCGAAGCGCGGGCGGCGCTGAGCGCGCGGGCCGATCGGGGGCTCCGCCCCGGGCCGCCGTTACGCGCCCCAAGCGCCCCGCCGCGCCCCGCTCCTCCATCGCCGGAGGGCTCGATTCCCCCCGGAGGCGCTCGAACTTACGGGGCGCAGCCCAGTACCAGGTCCACCGCCCGGTCCAGGCGGCCCCGTTCGCGGTCGGTCAGATACGGGTTCACCCGCTGGCGGGCGTGGGCGAGCGCCAGATCGGCAGGCGACGCGCCGCCGTCGTCGGCGAGTTCCGCGAGGAGCGCCGCCAGCAGGTGGCGGACGTCCGCCGCGGCCGGGAACTCCGGGTCGAGCGCGCTCCGGGCCAGGGCCAGCGCCGACATCGCCCGGTCGAGACCGGGTGGCCCCTCCGCCGCGGTGGACCAGTCGATCACCACCGCGCCCTCCTCCGTCAGCACCACGTTCTCCGGACGCAGATCCAGATGGAGCACGCAGTCCTCCGGGTTCGCCGAGACCCGGGGCGGTATCGCGTGGAGCTCGCGCAGCAGCCGGGCGAGCAGCGCGCCCGCCTCGGCCGCCCCCAGCCGCCCCGCCGGCAGGGCCTCGGCCAGGGTCGGGCCGGCCAGCCGCTGGAGCACCAGGTCCGTGGGGCGGGCCCCCTCGGCGGGCGGACCGATGCGCGGCACCGGGAAGCCGAAGGCGCCGACGTAACTCATCACGGCCAGCTCCTCCGTGGTGTCGGTGCGGTCCCGGTAACGGCGAAGGACCCAGGAGTCGTCGAGTGCGTACACGTCGGCGGTGCGTCCCGAGCCCAGAAGTTGCCCTGTGTGCATGGGGCCGAACCTACCCGGGCGCCCCGCCGAAGGGGAGACGCGCTCCCGCTTCGCCCGGCCGGGCCGCGAAATCGGCTCCGTACCCGCCTGCGCGGTGGGCCGACGCAGGTGCCGCGCGGCCCCATAACGCGGAGGGAGGGGGCGAACGGGATCTCCTGCGCCGGGTGCCGCCGCCGCTACGGTTTCGGCAATTCCCCGGTCCGGACCAACCCCCACTGGATCCGGACACCCCCTGGCCCAAGGAGAGTCACGTGGAAAGTGCCACGCTCCGCAGACGCGCCCTCGCCGTCGGCACCGCCGCGGTGGCCGTGGGTGCGCTCGCCCTCGCCGGGCTGACCGGCGTGGCGTCCGCCGACCCCGCGCCCGCCGTCCCGCCGGTCTCCGAGGACAGCCTGTCCCCCGGACTGCTGGCCGCCCTGGAGAGCGACCTCGGCCTGGGCGCGGACGACGCCCGGAGCCGGATAGCCCACGAGTACCGCGCCGCCGCCATCGCCGCCGGGCTGGAGGATTCCCTCGGCGCCAGCTTCGCCGGAGCCCGGGTCAGCGGTGTGAAGGCGACCCTGACCGTTGCCACCACCGATGCCTCCGAGGCCGTCCGGATCACCGACGCCGGAGCGAAGGCCGAGGTCGTCGGCCACAGCCTGGACCGGCTCGAAGGCGTCAAGAACGCCCTCGACCGGGCCGCGCTGCGCAAGGCCCCGAAGGACGTGCCCGTCTGGTACGTCGACGTCGAGACCAACCGGGTCGTCGTGAACGCCGCGAGCACCGCCGCCGGACAGGCGTTCCTGAAGGCGGCCGGGGTCGGCGGCGCCCTCGTCACGGTCGCCCGGTCCGCCGAGCGGCCCCGCACTTTCGCCGACATCCGCGGCGGCGACGCGTACTTCATGAACGGCTCCGGCCGGTGTTCCGTCGGCTTCCCGGTGACGCGCGGCACGCAGAACGGCTTCGCCACCGCGGGCCACTGCGGACGGGTCGGCACGACCACCACCGGCGTCAACCAGCAGGCCCAGGGCACCTTCCAGGGCTCGACCTTCCCGGGCCGGGACATCGCCTGGGTCGCCACCAACGCCAACTGGACCCCGCGTCCGCTGGTCAACGGCTACGGGCGGGGCGACGCCACCGTCGCCGGCTCCGGCGCGTCCGTCGTCGGAGCCTCGGTCTGCCGCTCCGGCTCCACCACGGGCTGGCACTGCGGCACCATCCAGCAGCTGAACACCAGCGTCACCTACCCGGAAGGCACCATCTCCGGGGTGACCCGCACCAGCGTCTGCGCCGAACCGGGCGACTCCGGCGGCTCGTACATCTCCGGCAACCAGGCCCAGGGCGTCACCTCCGGGGGCTCGGGCAACTGCTCCTCCGGCGGAACGACGTACTTCCAGCCCATCAACCCGCTGCTCCAGGCGTACGGGCTGACCCTGGTCACCAGCGGCGGCGGTACCCCGACGGACCCGCCCACCACCCCGCCGACCGACCCGCCGGGCGGCACCTGGGCGGCCGGCACCGTGTACGCCGCCGGAGCCACGGTGACGTACGGCGGAGCGACCTACCGCTGCCTCCAGGGACACACCGCCCAGCCCGGCTGGACCCCGGCGGCCGTGCCGGCGCTCTGGCAGCGGGTCTGACCGCCCACGACCGGTCCCAGGTCCGACCGCCCCCGGGACCGGTCCGGCGCCACCGAACCTCCTGAACCTCCTGAACCTCCTGAACCTCCCGCCTCCCGTCTCCCCGCGCCGAGGCTCCCCGAGGACTCCGAGGAAACAGTCATGACCCCACCCATGGACAGCACCTCCCCCCATGAGCCCGACGCGTCCGACGAGGCGTCGGGGGACCGGCGGCGGATCAGCCGCAAAGGTCTCCTGAAGGCCGCGCTCGTCGCGAGCGCCGCGCCCCTGCTCGCCGGAGGAGGCGTCGCGCTCGCCCGGGACGCCCCCTCCACCGGGAACGGGCCCCTGGCTCCCACCCCGGAGTGCGACGACGGCGACGACACGACGCCGCCACAGATGGAGGGGCCGTACTTCAAGCCCGACTCGCCGCGCCGCTCCAGCCTGGTGACCCCGAGCACCCCCGGCGTGCCGCTCACCGTCAGCGGCTACGTCTTCGGCCGGGCCTGCCGGCCCGTCTCCGGGGCCCTGCTCGACTTCTGGCAGGCCGACACCAACGGGTCGTACGACATGGCCCGGTTCGCCTTCCGCGGGCATCAGTTCACCGGCACGGACGGGTCGTTCGGCCTGACCACCATCGTGCCGGGCCTCTACCCGGGCCGTACGCGGCACCTCCACGTGAAGGCGCAGGCGCCCGGCGGGCGCGTCCTCACCACCCAGCTGTACTTCCCGAACGAGCCGCGCAACAACACCGACGCGCTGTTCGACCCCGAGCTGCTGATGAACGTCCGCGACGTCGGGAACGGGCGCCAGGGCACCTTCGACTTCGTGCTGGATGTCGCCCAGACACCCGACCCGACCGATCCGCCCACCGAGCCGGGGTCCACCACCTGGGCCACCGGCACCTCCTACCGCGCGGGTGACCGCGTGACGTACGGCGGGGTCGCCTACCGCTGTCTGCAGGCGCACCGGGCCGTGTCGGGCTGGGAGCCGCCGAACGTCCCCGCGTTGTGGGAACGCGGGTAGATGAGGAACAGCGAGCGCACCACCGCCCGCGCCCCGTTCACGCCGTCCGGCGCGTGGACGGGGCGCTTCTCGTGTTCCTCCGCGCTGTCCGGACCCGGCCGGGGAACGTCGCACGAGGGCGGCGCCGGGCAGGCGGGACTTTCGAAGCACGGCCGAGGAGAGCGCCGCCGTCCTCCCGGTGCGGCCGCGGCGTCACTTCGCGTCGGCGTACCGCTCCACCACCGCCGTCGTGAAGGGGAACCGCACCGGCGTCCGACCGAAGGCGGTCCGCCCGGCCAGCTCGCCCGCCGCGCGGATCGCCTCGGCGACGGCGGCACTCTCCCCGGCCGGGCAGTGCACGATCACCTCGTCGTGCTGGAAGAACACCAACTGCGCCCGCAGCCCCTGCTCGAAGAGCGCCCGGCGCAGCGCGGCCAGCAGCAGCAGCGCCCAGTCGGCCGCACTGCCCTGCACCACGAAGTTACGGGTGAAGCGCCCCCGGGCCCGCGCCGGACCGCCGTCGGAGGCCGCCCCGGAACCCTCGGGGCCCTCCTGCGGAAGGCCCGCCTCCTCGTCCTGGCCCTCCGGCGCGACCGGCGGGCTGGTCCGGCCCAGCCAGGTCCGCACCACCCGCCCCTCCTCGCCCGCCCGCGCCGCGTCGTCGACATAGGCGACGGCGAGCGGGAAGCGGCGGCGCAGGGCGGCCAGGTTCTTCAGCCCGTCCCCGGACGTCTGGCCGTAGATCGCACCGAGCAGCGCCAGCTTGGCGTGGTCGCGGTCGCCGGAGAACGCCCGGTCGGACAGGGCCTTGTAGAGGTCGCCGTCATGACCGGCCACCTCCATCAGGCCCCGGTCGCGGGAGATCGCCGCCAGCACCCGGGGCTCCATCTGGTCGGCGTCCGCCACGACGAGGCACCATCCCTCGTCGGCGACGACGGCCTGCCGTATCACCTTGGGGATCTGGAGGGCCCCGCCGCCGTTGGTCGTCCACCGGCCGCTGACCGTGCCGCCCGGCTGGTACTCGGGGCGGAAACGGCCATCGCGCACCCAGTCCTGGAGCCAGGACCAGCCGTGCGCCGTCCAGATCCGGTACAGCTTCTTGTACGCGATCAGCGGCTCGACCGCCGGATGGTCCAGCTCCTCCAGCTCCCACCGCCGGGTCGACTTCACCGAGATCCCCGCCTGCGCGAACGCCTTCACCACATCGGCGGGCAGGTCGGGGCGGACCCTTCGGCCGAACGCCGCCGACACCTCGTCCGCCAGCTCGGCGAGTCTGCGGGGCTCGCCGCCGCCCGCGTACCGCTCGCCGAGCAGCCCGCTCAGCACCTTCCGGTGGACATCGGCGCGCCAGGGCAGCCCGGCCCGGTACATCTCGGCGGCCACGAGCATCCCCGCCGACTCCGCCGCGGTCAGCAGGCGCATCCGGTCCGGGTGCTCCGCCGCGTCGTGGCGGCGCAGCTGGTCCGCGTAGACCCGGAGCAGCCCCTCGAACGGCACCCCGGGGCCCGACGGCGGCTCGAAGAGGGAGGACTGCGCGCCCGGTTCGGCGGACCGGGCGGGCGGGTCCGGCGGCACCGGCGCGTTGTCGAGCCGGGCCAGCGCGGCGGCGGCGGACCGGGGCTCGCCGAGCCGGCCGGCGTGCCCGAGCAGCAGCAGCTCGGCGCACTCGATGTCGTAGCACCGCTCGACGCGGACCCCGGCGGCCAGCAGCCGGGGGTAGATCCCGGCGGTCGACCGCCACACCCAGCGCACCACATCGGGCCGGGAGCGGACCGCCTCGACGAGGTCGGGTTCGGCGAGGACCGGCCCGGCGGGCATGCCGTCGCGGGCCAGCGGCGCGAGCAGCGCCCCGCCCCCGTCCACAGCCGCCACCGCCCACCGTTCGGTCATGGGTGCGAGTCTGGCACCCGCCACTGACAGCACCCCGGACCCGCGGCCCGACCCGCCCCGGCGACCCGCTCCGCCGACTCGCTCCGCCGAGTGGCCGGACGTTCCGGGGGCGGCGATGATCACTCCATGGAAGCGATCGTGTACGAGAAGTTCGGTGGCCCCGGCGTGCTGCACCTGGAGCGCCGCGACCCGCCGCGCCCCGGCCCCGGACAGGTCCGGGTCGCCGTGCGGGCGGCCGGGGTGAACCCGATCGACCACAAGATCAGAAACGGCTCGATGGAGGGCGCCTTCCCCACCTCGCTGCCCGCCACGCCCGGTGCCGAGTTCGCCGGGGTGGTCCAGGAGGCGGGGGAGGGCGTCACCGCGTTCACCCCCGGTGACGAGGTCCTCGGCTGGAGCGCCACCGGCTCCTACGCCACCGAGACCCTGGCCGCCGCGGGCTCCCTCGCCCGCAAGCCGCAGGGGCTGTCCTGGGAGCGGGCCGCGGCGCTGCCCGTCGCGACCGACACCGCCTCCCGGGTCCTGGACGAACTGGCCTTGGCCGAGGGGGAGACGCTGCTCCTGCACGGGGCGGGCGGCGGTGTCGGCTCCGTCGCCGTACAGCTCGCGGTGGCCCGCGGCGCGACCGTCATCGGCACCGCGTCCCCGGCCAACCACGACTATCTGCGGGTGCTGGGCGCGGTCCCGGTGGCGTACGGGGACGGGCTGGTCGAGCGGGTGCGGGAGCTGGCCCCGGAGGGGGTGGACGCGGTCTTCGACGCGTCGGGGCGCGGTGCGCTGCCCGCCTCCATCGAGCTGCGCGGCGGCACGACCGACCGGATCGTCACCATCGCCGACGGGGACGCCGCCGAGCTGGGTGTCGCCTTCTCCTCCGGCGGTGGCGGGCCCTCGGCAGAACGCCTCGCGGAGAACGCCCGGCTGGCGGAGGCCGGTGAGCTGCGGGTGGAGATCGCCCAGGTCTTCCCGCTCGCCGACGCCGCGAGCGCACACGCGCTGAGCGAGGGCGGCCACGTCCGGGGCAAGCTGGTCCTGCTGCCGTAAGGGGTGCCCGGGCAGTGCGCCTACCCTTGGCCGGATGGAATCGGTGATCGACCGGGCGTGCGCGGCGGCCCTCTATGTGGAGGGCGACGCCGCCCTGGACACCGGGGCCTCCCTGCTCGCCGCCGCCCCGGAGGCGGACGCGGAGGCGCACCGGCGCGGCGAGGAGTTCGTGCGCCGGGCGTGGGACCGGGGCTGGCACCCGGCCGATCTGGTCCGGTACGTCCGCCACGAGCTGGACGAGCGGCGGGCGGCGCTGGCCGCGACCCTGATCGCCTCGGAGACCGCCCGGTACGCGGAGCTGCCGCCCCGCTGGCTCCAGCAGCTCGCCGGGCTGCCCGCCCCCGTGCCGCGCAACCACCCCGACCGGTTCCGTTACGCGGGTGACCTGCTGGAGCTGTACCGGCTGCTGCTGCGGCTGCCCGCCATCGAGCCCGTGGGACCCCCGCCCGGCGCCGCCGCCGACCACCTGCACCGGCCGCCCGCGGCCGACGAGCCCCGCATGCTCACCCGGATCCGGGCACTGCTGGCGAAGGCGGAGGCGACCGGCTTCCCGGAGGAGGCCGAGGCGCTGACCACCAAGGCGCAGGAGCTGATGGCCCGGCACAGCGTCGACGAGGCTCTCCTCGCCGCCCGGACGCGGAGCCGTGAGACGCCCGGGGCCTGCCGGATCGGGGTGGAGCCCCCGTACGAGAGCGCCAAGGCGATCCTGCTCGACGCCGTCGCCTCCGCGAACCGCTGCCGGGCCGTGTGGAACGACGATCTCGGCTTCACCGCGGTCGTCGGCTTCGAGCCGGATCTGGAGGCCGTCGAGCTGCTGTTCACCTCGCTGCTCGTCCAGGGGACGGCCGCGATGACCCGGGCGGAGGCCGGGCAGCGCGCCGGGGGACGCAAGCGGACCAAGACCTTCCGGCAGGCGTTCCTGATGGGGTACGCCCAGCGGCTCGGCCGTCGGCTCGCCGACAGCGCCGAGCGGGCCACGGCGGCGGCGGACGAGGCCGGCGCGGGCCCGGCCGGCGAGCTGCTGCCGGTGCTGGCCGCCCGGGACGTCGCGGTCACCGACACCGCCGGGCGGATGTTCCCGAGGACCACGACCACCCGGGTCCGTGGCGTCAGCGACCTGGACGGCTGGACGCACGGCACCGAGGCCGCCGACCGGGCCCGCATGGGCGGCACGCCCCGGGGACCCGAAGGCGAAATCGTGCCGTAAGGCGGGCTTGTCCGAGATTGCTCGGGTTAGGCTCGGCCCATGAGCTGGCTCCGGGCGCTGAAGGAGACCGCCCGCTCGGGGCTGGAGATCGAGCGGCAGAGGCTGGAACCCCTCATCGCCCTGCGCGGTGCGGCCGGCCTCGCCCTCGTCGTCGGGGTCAGCCTCGTGCTGTTCGGGCCGGAGATCGCGGCGAGCTCCGCGTTCGGCGCGTTCCAGGCGGCCGTCGCCACCTTCCAGCGCAGCTGGCGGCCGCGCCCCGTCCTCGCCCTGGTCTCCGGCGTGAGCCTCGCCGTCACCACGTTCGTCGGCTACGTCAGCGGCGCGCACGTCGTGCTCTTCCTCTGTCTGCTCGGCGCCTGGACCTTCCTCGCCGGACTCGCCTGGGCGGCGGGCCCCACGGGCGGCATCATCGCCGCGTCCAACGTCGCGATCATGCTGGTGACCATCACCCTGCCCACCTCGGTCGAGGACGCCGCCGCCCACGCGGGGATGATCGCCGTCGGCGGCTTCGTGCAGGCGGCACTGATCGTCCTCTTCCCGGTCCGCAGATGGGGCGCCCAGCGCGACGCGCTCGCCGACGCCCTGGCCGCCGAGGCCGACTACGCCCGGCGGCTGCGGCACGACCCGGTCGCCCCCTTCGACCCGCTGCCCCTGATGACCGCCCGCAGCGCCGCCGCCGTCACCCCGCGTGAGGCCCGCCGCCGCCCGGCCGAACTGCACGGGGCCCGGGGGGTCGCCGAACGGCTGCGCCCGGTACTGGCCTCGCTCGCGGACCCGGCGATGGGGGTGCCGGGCGAGGGGCTGGAGCGGCTCTGGGTGAACGAGCTGCTGGGCGCGGCCGGATCGGTCCTGGACGCCGCCGCGCGGGCCGTCCGGCACGGCGAACCCGTCCATCTCTCCGCCACCGACCTGGGCGTCCTGAAGACCCCGGACAACGACGTGATCCTCGTCGGCCCCGCCCGCCGGGCAGCCGACCGGCTCGCGGCCCTGCTCGACGACGTCCTGGAGATCGCGGAGGGCACCGGGACCGACAGTGGGGTCCCCTCCGACCTCGCCCCGGACACCCGGCACCGGCCCACGCTGCTGAGACTGGTCCCGGTGGTGCTGGCCGCGATGCGCCGCGAGCTGCACCACGGTTCGCCGATCATGCGCCACGCCATCCGGGTCGCGGTGGTCGCCGTGGCCGGGTACTTCGTCGGGCAGGCCGTGCCGCTCGGCCACGGCTACTGGGCCCCGATGACCGCCGTCATGGTGATGCGGCCCGAGTTCTCGCAGACGTACGCCCGCTCGGCGGGACGCTTCGGAGGCACCCTGGTCGGCGTCGGGCTGGCCACCGCGATCGTGCAGGCCGCCCACCCCGACGCCCGGCTCTCCGCGCTCCTCGCGGTGATCTGCGCCGGGCTGATGTACCTGCTGATGCGCACCGGTTACGCGGTCGGCCAGGTCTGCGTCGCCGCGTACGTCGTCTTCCTGCTCGGCATGGCCGGCGACGACTGGTCCCAGACCATCACCGAACGCGTCGTGCTGACGCTCGTCGGCGGACTCCTCGCGATGATCTCGTACGCCGTCTACCCGGCCTGGGAGACCCCGCGGCTGCGCAACCGGCTGGCCGAGTGGCTGGTGGCGGACGGGCGGTACGCGGCCACGGTCGTCGACCGGTACGCGGACCCCGCCTCCCGGGACGCCGAGGACGTCCGGGACGCCCTGATCGCCACCCGGGAGGCACGTGTGGCGTGGCAGGAGGCGCTGGAGACCGCCCAGCACGAGCCCGTACGCCACCGGGGCATCTCCCGGGCCGCCGCCACCGACGCCCAGCACGCGCTGGCGCAGCTGGGCCGGTCCGCGATGGTCCTGGAGGCCCATCTGCCGACCCGGTCGGCCGACCCGGTGCCCGGCGCCGCGCAGCTGGCCGAGGCGTTGCGCCGGGCCACCGAGAAGGGCGCCAGGGCGGTACGGGAGCGCCGGCTGCCCGACTGGCAGCCGGTGGTGGACGCGGTGGCCCACTGGGACATGCCCACTCCGACGGACGACGGCACGACGCCGGTCGGCGACCCGGTCGTGCGCCGGGGCGCGGCGCTGCTCCTGGAGGCGCTGGAGGAGTTCACCCGCGCCCTGGACGAGCGGGGCGGCTCCACCCGCGTCAGCAGCACGCTGGCCGAGAGCTGAACGGCCCCCGGCCGGGCGTCAGGCCCCGGCGGGCGTCACGGCGCGGGGACCTCGGGCAGGTCGGGGAGGTCGGGGAGCGAGGGCATGGCGCTCGGCAGTTTGCCCGGGTCGGCCCTGGCGAGGGTGTCCTCGACGCCGCCGTCCCACGAGAGGACCAGCTTCGTGCCGTCCACGGATTCGATCGCGCCCATCGTGCGGTCGGCGGAGCCGCCGGTGCACTTCAGCGCCAGCATCGGTTCGCCGCCCATGTCCTTCACATCGCCCTGGCACACGGCCCGGTCGGCGACGAGGGCGACCTTGCGGGAGCTGATGGAGACGGTGACGTTCTTCGCGTCCGTCAGCCCCACCCAGGTGCCCTCCAGCGCCGCGGCGTCCACGGCACCGCTCCCGGCCGACTCCCCGGAACCGCTGTCGCCGCCGCTCCCGGCAGTCGCGCTCGCCGCGGAATCCGCGCCGGAATCCCTGCTCGCGTCGTCGCCGCCGCATGCGGTCAGCGCCAGTGAGGCGGCCAGAGCGGCGACGGTGATGGCGCCGGTGCGTAGAGACCTGGTCACGTGGAGTTCCCCCTTGCTGTTTTCCGGTCGAAAGACCGCGCCACGTTACCAAGGCCCCCGCGGATCAACTCCCGTGAGCGGGAGCGAAATAGGCGTGCCGTTCGTCTCTCTTCCCGGAGGGCGCGACCGGGGCGGATAAGCCTGTAATCAAAGGAACACCCCGCGTGCACGTGCATCTGCTCATGCATTGGCATATGAACAGAGCTATGATCCGAGCTAGTTGACACTTGCACCTTGCAAATCGGGGAGCGTCCTGTGCACCACGTGTACAACGGCATGGCGGCCACAGAGCTTCGCGGAGTCGTCTGGCAGAAGAGCAGACACAGCAACTCCCAGGGATCCTGTGTGGAGTTCGCGCGGCTGCCCGGAGGGAATGTGGCGATGCGGAACTCCCGTCACCCCGACGGTCCCGCCCTCGTCTATACGCCCGCGGAGATAGAGGCGCTGCTGCTCGGCGTCAAGGACGGCGAGTTCGACCATCTCGCCGCCGGCGCCTGACGCGGGTCCGGCCCGTCATGGGCCGGACCGGGGTACTCACGAGCCCGGCTTCGGGTTCTCCTGGAGGCGGAACAGGGCCCAGACGACCTTGCCGTGCAGCGGGCCGGAGGGCAGCTCCCCGAGCGGTACGGGAGAGGGGTGCCAGCCCCAGCTGTCGCTGACGCATTCCACCAGGAACAGCCCGCGGCCCGATTCGGCCGAATCCGCGGCCTCGCCCGCCACGGGGCTCTCCCGGCTGGGGTCGCGCACCGCGCACACCAGTCGCGAGGTCCAGCGCATCAGGTGCAGTCGCACCGGCGGGTCCTGGAACTCCCGGGGCGGATCGCCGGGCAACGCGTGGCGCAGGGCGTTGGTGACGAGTTCGGACACCACCAGGGCGACATCGTCGAAACGGTCGCCCAGCTCCCATCGCTCCAGCGTCGACCGGGTGAACTTCCGCGCCCCGCCGACCGCTTCGTAGCGTGCGGGCAGAGCGCAGGACGCCGATCCGGCAACCCCTGAGGGGTCGGTGGGGGGAAGCCCCTGCCGTAACGGCTCGAGCGTCGTCGATCCATTCGTCCCCATGCGAGGCACTCCCGGGATTCGCGGCTGTAGCGGCACTGCCTGTAGCGGTACTGCGGGGGGTACAGCGGCACAACACGAGCACGCAGGTGCGCGAGGACCATGGTTCCGAATGCGCAGGGCAGATGCAAGGGCAGATGCACGTGCACGCGCCGGACCTGCCCGATAGCGTGGTGGTTCTGGGGTATTTCTTCCCGGGGTCAGTTTCGGAGGTTTCTGGACGTCTTCCCATTTCCGTAATCGAATGAGTACGGGCTGAAGCGTTTTGGTGGCAGAATCCGGCTCTCGGGGTTGGGGGGCTCCGGATGCCAGGGACCGTGATGGGGAGGGTCGGACCAGTGTCGGCAGGCGAGTCGAGTGGATCGGTGGTGCGACGCATCCTCCTGGGCTCTCAGCTCAGGAGACTGCGGGAGTCGC
Source organism: Streptomyces sp. NPDC104313 (assembly GCF_055583985.1). NCBI lineage: Bacteria > Bacillati > Actinomycetota > Actinomycetes > Kitasatosporales > Streptomycetaceae > Streptomyces > Streptomyces sp. NPDC104313. The sequence goes on along the minus strand of NZ_JBVJMW010000012.1, from coordinate 72,259 downwards.
GCGGAATCACCCGTGAGGCGGCCGGCTACTCGATCCGGGCCTCCGAATCGAAGATCAGCCGCATGGAGTTGGGACGGGTGAGCTTCAAGGCCAGGGACGTCGAGGACCTGCTCACGCTCTACGGAGTCGCGGACGAGGCGGAGCGCGACTCCCTCCTCGGCCTGGCCCGTGAGGCCAACGTGGCGGGCTGGTGGCACAGTTACGGAGACGTGCTGCCCGGCTGGTTCCAGACGTACATCGGCCTGGAGGGTGCCGCGTCCATCATCCGTATCTATGAAGTGCAGTTCGTGCACGGGCTGTTGCAGACCGAGGCATACGCCCATGCCGTCGTCTCGCGCGGGATGCGCGGAGCCTCGCCCGCCGAGATCGACCGCCGGGTGGCCCTGCGTCTGGAACGCCAGAAGGCCCTCGTCTCGGAGCGCGCCCCGGCGTTCCACGCCGTTCTCGACGAGGCGGCACTGCGCCGCCCGTACGGCGAACGGGACGTCATGCGTGCCCAATTGCGGCATCTGATCGATATGTCGGAGCAGCCGAACATCACGCTCCAGGTCATGCCCTTCAGTCACGGCGGTCATGCCGGCGAGAGCGGATCATTCACGATGCTGCGTTTCCCGGAATCCGATCTGTCGGACATTGTCTATTTGGAGCAGCTGACGAGCGCGCTCTATCTGGACAAGCCCGAGGAAGTCGCGCAGTACGAAAAGGCCATGGCGGGCCTCGCCCAGGACAGCCCCACACCGGAAGACAGTCGGGATCTTCTGCGTGGTCTACTCCAACTGGCGTAATTTCTCAGTACGATGACGTCGCATCAGGAGTCTGCGAACGCCTGCAGTAAGGGATTGCATGTCCTTCTTCCATGAACTGGCCCACCAGTACATCGACGGCGAGTGGCTGACCGGCAGCGGCTCGTGGGACATCATCGATTTCAATCCCTACAACGGTGAGAAACTCGCCGCCGTCACCGTGGCCACCGCGCTGGAGGTCGACCGGGCCTACCGGGCCGCCGAGCGGGCCCAGCGGGAATGGGCCGCCGTCAATCCGTATGAGCGTCGCGCCGTCCTCGAGCGCGCGCTCCGCGTCACCGGTGAGCGCACGGAGGAGATCGTCGAGGCGATCATCGACGAGCTGGGCGGCACCCGGCTGCGGGCCCAGCACGAGGTCCGGGGCGCGACGGAGTTCCTGCGCGAGGCGGTCCGCCAGGCACTGCGGCCCACCGGGCGGCTGCTGCCCGCCGTGGGGGACGGCCGGGAGAACCGGCTCTACCGGCTGCCCGTCGGCGTCGTGGGCGTCATCAGCGCCTTCAACTTCCCTTTCCTGGTGACGATGAAGTCCGTCGCGCCCGCCCTGGCGCTCGGCAACGCGGTCGTCGTGAAACCCCACCAGAACGCGCCCGTCGTGGGCGGCGGTCTGATCGCGAAGATCTTCGAGGACGCGGGGCTGCCCGCCGGGCTGCTCAACGTGGTGATCACCGACAGCGCCGAGATCGGTGACGCGTTCATCGAGCACCCCGTGCCCAAGGTGATCTCGTTCACCGGATCGGACCGGGTCGGCCGGCACATCGCCGCCACCGCGGCGGGTGCCTTCAAGCGGACCATCCTCGAACTGAGCGGGAACAGCGCCTTGGTGGTGCTGGAGGACGCCGACGTCGACTACGCGGTCCGGGCGGCCGTCTTCAGCCGCTTCCTGCACCAGGGGCAGCTCAGCATGGCGGCCAACCGGATCCTGGTGGACCGGTCGGTGGCGGCGGAGTTCACCGAGCGGTTCACCGCCGAGGTGGCCGCCCTGAAGACCGGGGACCCGAGGGACCCGGAGACCCGGATCGGACCGGTCATCAACGCCTTCCAGGCCGATGCGCTGGACGCCCTGGTGGAACGGGCGGTCGCGGACGGCGCGACGGCGCTCGTGCGTGGCCCGACCGTCGGCAACGTCGTCTCCCCGACCGTCCTGACCGGACTCGCGGAGGACTCCCCGCTGCTTCACCAGGAGATCCTCGGCCCGGTGGCCCTGCTGATGACGTTCGACGGCGAGGAGGAGGCCGTGCGGCTCGTCAACGAGGGCCCGTACGGCCTCAGCGGCGCGGTGCACACCCGGGACGCGGAGCGCGGGGTGAAGTTCGCGCAGCGGATCGTCAGCGGGATGTTCCACGTCAACGACTCCACCGTGCAGGACGATCCGCTGGTCGCGTTCGGCGGCGAGAAGACATCCGGGGTGGGACGGGTGAACGGCGAGGCCGTCGTCGAGGCGTTCACCACCCAGCGGTGGATGTCGATCCAGCACGGCCGCTCGGTCTACCCGTTCTGACGAGGCTCTCCGCCTTCCGCCCTCCGCCTTCCTCAATTCCCCGGCCCCGGCCCCCGGAACGTGGTGCGGTAGGCGCCCGGCGGGACGCCCGGCGCCGCCGCGTGGACGTGGTTGCGCGGGAGGACCCACCGACCGGCTGTCCGCAAGCGGGCGGGCTACCCTAGTCAAAGTTGAATAGGAAGAGGGGTGCTGGGTGTCATGTCCGCTATCCGACTGCTGGTCCTCGGCGCCGTGCGCATGCACGGCCGCGCACACGGCTATCAGGTCCGCAACGACCTGGAGTACTGGGGCGCGCACGAGTGGTCCAACGCCAAGCCCGGGTCGATCTACCACGCCCTGAAGCAGATGGCGAAGCAGGGACTGCTCCTCGCGCACGAGACGGCCCCCTCCACGGTCGGGGGCCCGCCGCGCACCGAGTACGAGGTTACGGACGAGGGGCTGGCGGAGTACCGCACCCTGCTGCGGGACGCCATCCGCGCCTACGACCAGAACACCGACGTCCTCTCGGCGGCGGTCGGGTTCATCGTCGACCTGCCCCGCGAGGAGGCGGTCGGGCTGCTCAAGGAGCGGATCGAGACCATCAAGGGGTGGCGGGACTCGGTCACCGAGTACTACACGCCTGCGGACGGTCCCGAATCCCTCGGCCACATCGGCGAGATCATGAACCTGTGGGTGCACTCGGCCGACTCCGGCGCGGAGTGGACCCGGGGCCTGATCGCCCGCATCGAGGGCGGCGCGTACACCTTCGCGGGCGAGGGTGACCCGTTCGTCGGAGTGCTCGCCGACGGCGAGGAGAACCCCTACGCCACCGGTGTCCCCGATCCGGGGGACCGCGACTAATCAAGTTTGACGAATGAGGGTCGGAGGCTTACCTTTGGCCTGCTAGTCAAGTTTGACTACGAGAGGGCGTGGGCATCGTGACCGAAGCGATCGTCATGGACGGCGTGCACAAGCGGTACGGGGAGAAGCGCGCCCTGGACGGACTGGACCTGGCCGTCGGCGGCGGCACCGTGCACGGAGTGCTCGGCCCCAACGGGGCGGGCAAGACCACCGCCGTACGGATCATGTCGACGCTGCTGCGCTACGACGCGGGCCGGGTGACCGTGGCCGGCCTCGACGTGCGCGAGCGGGCGGGGGAGGTGCGGCGCAGGATCGGGCTGCTCGGCCAGCACGCGGCGGTGGACGAGCAGCTCGGCGGACGGCAGAACCTGGAGATGTTCGGGCGGCTGTACCACCTGAGCGCACGCCGGGCGGGCAGCCGGGCGGACGAGCTGCTGGAACGGTTCGGTCTCGCGGACACCGGGCGCAAGGCCGTCAAGCGGTACAGCGGCGGCATGCGCAGGCGCCTCGACCTGGCCGCTTCGCTGATCACCGATCCGGACGTGCTGTTCCTGGACGAGCCGACGATCGGCCTCGACCCGCGTGGCCGGACCGAGGTGTGGGACGCGGTGCGGTCCCTGGTGGGCGGCGGCACCACGGTGCTGCTGACCACGCAGTACCTGGAGGAGGCGGACCAGCTGGCCGACCGGATCTCCCTGATCGACGGCGGCCGGACGGTCGCCGAGGGCACCCCCGACGAGCTGAAGGCCCTCGTCGGCGGCGACCGGATCGACATCGTCCTGCGTGACGCGTCCCGGCTGGTGGAAGCGGGCGCCCTGCTCGGGGGCGCGGACCTGGTGCTGGACGCGGACCGGCGACGGATCGGCGCGCCCGCCCCGGACCGGATGGCGTCCCTGGCCCGGACGGTGCGGGTGCTGGCGGAGGCGGGCATCGAGGCGGAGGACATCGCGGTGCGCCGCCCCACCCTGGACGAGGTGTTCCTGTCGCTGACCGGGCAGCCCGTCGACGAACGGCGTACGGAGAAGACGGAGGTGGCGGCATGAGCGCGACGACGACGGCCCCCGGACCGGTCGGCGCCGGGCGCGGCGGCCCCGGACCGGGCGGGGCGTCCTCCCGGCTCGGCTGGGCCCTGGCCGACTCCTGGACGATGACCCGCCGCGAACTGGCGCACTGGGCCAGGCAACCCGTCGAGGTGCTCGTCGGCCTGGTCTTCCCGGTGATGCTGCTGCTGATGTTCACGTATCTGGTCGGCGGCGGCCGGGGCGTGGACGGTGACCCCACCGAGTTCCTGGTCCCCGGGATGCTCGCGCTGACCATGGCCTTCGGCCTGGAGAGCACGATGCTCGCGGTCACCCAGGACCTCGGCAAGGGCGTCATCGACCGTTTCCGCTCGATGCCGATGGTCCCCGGCGCCGTCCTGGTCGGCCGCAGCGCCGCGGACATGCTCCAGTCGACGGCCGCGCTCGCGGTGATGACCGGGGTCGGGTACGCGGTCGGCTGGCGCTGGCACCACGGGGCCGCCGCCGCGCTAGGAGCGTTCGGGCTGCTGCTCCTGCTGCGGTTCGCGATGCTCTGGGTCGGCATCCTGCTGGCCATGGTGGCGGGGCGGCCGGAGATGGTCTCGGCGGTCCAGATCCTGGTCTGGCCGGTCGGCTTCCTCTCCAACGTCTTCGCCGCCCCCGAGTCCATGCCGGGCCGGCTGGGCGCGGTGGTCGAGTGGAACCCGATGTCCGCCACGGCCACCGCCGTACGGGAGCTGTTCGGCAATCCGGGCGGCGCGACCGGTTCCTGGGCGGCCGAGCACGCCCAACTCCTCGCGGTGCTGTGGCCGGTGGCCATCATCGCGGTGTTCTTCCCGCTGGCGGTCGGCAGGTTCGCGCGGCTCAGCCGGTAGAAGATCAGGGGCGTCAGTGGTGGAAGGCCGTCGGGACCGCCCGGTCATGACTCAACGGGTGTTTCTGGTCCCGGAGTTCGGGAAGCAGCAGCTTCAGGTCCTCGACCAGCAGCTCGGCCAGGTCCGAGGAGAACCCGTTGCGGCACACCACCCGCAGCACCGACAGGTCCTGCCGGTTGGCGGGGAAGGTGTACGCGGGCACCAGCCAGCCGTGCTCCCGCAGTCGGCGGGACACGTCGAACACGTCGTACGCGTGGACGTCGCTGTTCGTCGTGAAGGCGAACACCGGCAGCTCGTCGCCCCGGGTCAGCAGCCGGAAGTCGCCCAGCTCCTCCACCGCGCGGGCCAGCGAGCGGGCCACGTCCCGGGAGGCCTGCTGGACCGCCCGGTAGCCCTCGTGCCCGAGGCGCAGGAACGTGTAGTACTGCGCGACCACCTGCGCCCCGGGCCGGGAGAAGTTCAGCGCGAACGTCGGCATGTCGCCACCCAGGTAGTTCACCCGGAAGACCAGCTCCTCGGGCAGCGCGTCCGCCGTACGCCACAGCGCCCAGCCGACCCCCGGGTAGACGAGGCCGTACTTGTGGCCCGAGGTGTTGATCGACGCCACCCTCGGCAGCCGGAAGTCCCACACCAGGTCCGGGTCGAGGAAGGGTGCCACCATCGCCCCGGACGCCCCGTCCACATGGACCGGGATGTCGAGGCCGGTCCGCTCCCGGAGGGCGTCCAGAGCCGCGCACAGCTCCGCGATCGGTTCGTAGGACCCGTCGAAGGTGGAGCCGAGGATGCCCACGACCCCGATGGTGTTCTCGTCGCAGAGCTCGGCGGCGGCCGCCGGGTCGAGGTGGAACCGCTCGCCCTCCATGGGGACGAGCCGGGCCTCCACCTCCCAGAACTCGCAGAACTTCTCCCAGCAGACCTGCACATTGACGCCCATCACCAGATTGGGCCGGGCCGTCGCGGGGTAGCGGTCCGCGTTCCGCTTCGCCCAGCGCCGCTTCAGGGCGAGCCCCGCGAGCATGCACGCCTCGCTCGACCCGGTGGTCGAACACCCCACGGTCGACCGCGGATCCGGTGCGTTCCACAGGTCGGCGAGCATCGCCACACAGCGCCGCTCCAGCTCGGCGGTGCGCGGGTACTCGTCCTTGTCGATCATGTTCTTGTCCCGGCACTCACCCATCAGGACGCCGGCCTGCGGCTCCATCCAGGTGGTCACGAACGTGGCCAGGTTGAGGCGCGAGTTCCCGTCGAGCATCAGCTCGTCGTGGACCAGCCGGTACGCCGTCAGCGGCGGCAGCGGCCCGTCGGGCAGCCGGTGCCGGGGCGGCGCGGTGTTCATCGCGGCCGTCGGGTCCGCCTCGCCGAAGAACGGGTTCAGGGCGAGCCTGCGCCGCTCCTCGGAGGGTTCGTCCTGTTCCGGGTGGGCACCGCGGTGGAGCGGCATGGTGGAAGCCCTTCTCTCGGCCGAAGCGGTCGGGGTGCGGGTCAGCTCTCGGCGGCCAGGCCCGCCTTGATCGCCCGGGTGAACTTCACGACCCGCTCGGCCTGCACCCGGGCGGCGGTCAGGGTCTGCTCGCCGACCGGGATGTCGCCCTGCCCGGCGACGTGGGAGGTGCCGTACGGGTTGCCGTCCACGAACTTCGTGGGGTCGGTGTACCCGGGGGTGACGAGAATGCCGCCGAAGTGGTGGATCGTGTTGTAGAGCGCGAGCAGCGTGGACTCCTGGCCGCCGTGGGTGGTGGCGCTGGAGGTGAAGCCGCTGTAGACCTTGTCGGCGAGCTGCCCCGCCTGCCACATTCCGCCGAGCGTGTCGATGAACTGCTTCAGCTGGGCGGTGATGTTCCCGTACCGGGTCGGCGAACCGAAGATCACCGCGTCCGCCCACGCCATGTCCTCCTGCGAGACCTCGGGGACGTCCGCGGTCGCGGTCACGTTCTCGGCCCACGCCGGGTTGGAGTCGATGGCGGCCTGCGGGGCGAGTTCCGCCGCCCGGCGCAGCCGCACCCGCGCCCCGGCCCGCTCCGCGTCCCCGGCGATGGCCTTCGCGATCGCCGCGACGGTGCCGGTGGAGGAGTAGTAGATGACGGCGACGTTGACGGGAGCGGGCATACGGGAGACCTCCGTCGAAGCAGCATGGGAGCACAAAGGGGCAAATTGCACGGAACGGGTCATACCGCACGCAGTAGACGATACGGAGGTTCCGTGCGTCCGGCGCGCCGGACGGGGCCTTCTCCGTGACGTCCTGTGCCGCCTCGCGCGGGGCCTCCGCCCGCTCAGCGCAGCGACTTCCCGTCCCCGTCCAACTGCATCTGGGCCCGGCCGGTGACCAGCAGCCAGGCGGGCAGGGTGGCCGCACACAGCAGAGGCAGCACGGACGCGTCGCCGACCATCACCGCCGCGGTGAACAGGCTCACCCAGCCCTGCCGGGTGACGGCCAGCAAGATGCCCAGCACCGCGCAGGAGACCGCGAGCGACGGCGGGACCGCGTCGACGAGCGCGTGGGCGCAGAGCCCGAGGGACACCCCCGCGAAGACCGCCGGGAAGATCCGCCCGCCCCGGAAGCCGCAGGCCGCGGCGATCACGAGGGCAGCCGTCTTCACCACCGCCATCCCCGCGAACTCCCCGGCCGACCAGCCGTCCGGGTCCCCGGCGAGCACCTTCACCTCGTCGAGCCCCTTGAAGAGGGTGAGGTGGCCGCCCAGCGCGCCGAGCAGCCCCAGCACCAGCCCGCCCAGCGTCAGGGCGAGCACCGGACGCCGCAGCGCCGTGAAGACCCGGTGGGCCACCGGGAAGGCGTACACCGCGAGCAGGCCGAGGAGTGCGCCCGCCGAGGCGATCACCAGGGCGGAGAGCAGATCGCCCCAGTGCGGTCCGGAGTACGCCGGGAGGGACAGGTCGAAGCTGGGGTGCGCGAGCAGCGACATGGTCAGCGCGCCCGCCGTGCCGGCCGCGAGCGGGGCGAACAGCCGGTCCCAGAACGCCCCGGGGCCCGGCTGTGAGGCCAGCGTCTCGGAGAGGACCAGCGCGGCGGCGACCGGAGTCCCGAAGAGGGCCCCGATCGTTCCGGCCGCGGCGAGCGCCACCCACAGCTCGCCCGGCGCCCCGGGCGCGAACCGCCGGCCGAGCCAGAAGGCCAGCGCGATGTTGGCGGCGGTGATCGGGTTCTCCGGTCCCAGGCTCACCCCGCCCGCCAGCGCCAGGGTGGTCACCAGGAGCAGCCCGGGCACGATGCCGGGCCTCATCGGCGCGTCCACCAGCCCGGTGGTGGCCGGGTCCGGCCCGCCGTGACCGGGCACGGCCCGCAGCACGAGCCCCACCGCGAGGCCGGTCGCGGTGAGCATCACGATCATCCACAGCGAGGAGTACCGCCCCACCCCGAGCGCGTCGGGCAGGACCTTCCAGAGCACGTCCTGGAGCTCCTCCGCCAGGAGGCTCACCCCGAGCAGGATCAGCGCGCAGACGACGCCGACGGCGATCGCGGGCAGCACGAGCGGCAGCAGCCGCCGGGCCGGGGCGGCCGGAGGGTGCGGGTGAGCCGGCGGGGGCGCGGGGGAATCAGGGGCCACCGGGCAACCCTAGGGCGGCAAAGCGGATATAACGCCCAAGGGTGGTCCGGGTGGCACCGCGTCGCACCGGTCCGGGGCCCGGCCCGTTCGTGCCGCACCTGGTCCGGGGCCTGGCTCATGCCGTGTCGCACCTGGTCCGGGGCCTGGCTCATGCCGTGTCGCACCTGGTCCGGGGCCCGGCCCGCGCCCGCGTCACGTCTTGCTGATCACCGCGGCCGTCCCGTACGCGCAGACCTCCGTGCCGACGTCCGCCGCCTCGCTGACATCGAAGCGCATCATCAGGACCGCGTTGGCGCCCCGGGCCCTGGCCTGCTCCACGAGCCGCTCCATCGCCTGGTTGCGGGTCTCGACCAGCGTCTTGGTCAGCCCCTTCAGCTCGCCGCCGATCATCGACTTCAGCCCGGCGCCGATCTGGCTGCCGAGGTGACGCGACCGTACGGTCAGCCCGAAGACCTCGCCGATGACCTGCGTCACCTGATAGCCGGGTACGTCGTTCGTGGTGACGACCAGCACGTCCGCCTGGGCCGCCTGGCCGCCGCCGAATTCCTCAATGCCCATGTTTGTGGCACCTCCTGTGATCAGCTTCGGGCCGCTCCATGGGATGCGCATTCCCGCTGTGCGCCACTGGAACCCAGGGCATCGGCCGGGCGTTGATAGCTTGGGCAGCCACAGAGCCGTCACCGTACCCATCCTCCTGGAGCCCGGACCCTTGAATACGCTTGCGCTCGGACCGAGCTGGCTGGACCCGGACTATCTGCTCAACACGTTCGGACTCCCCGGCCTCCTCCTCATCGTCTTCGCCGAGTCCGGCCTCCTGATCGGCTTCTTCCTGCCCGGCGACTCGCTCCTGTTCACCACGGGGCTGCTGGTGACCACGGGGCAGCTGAAGTACCCGCTCTGGCTGGTCTGCACGCTGGTCGCCGTCGCCGCGATCGTCGGCGACCAGGTGGGCTATCTCTTCGGCCGCAAGGTCGGCCCGGCCCTCTTCAAGCGCCCCGACTCCCGTCTCTTCAAGCAGGAGAACGTGGAGAAGGCCCACGAGTTCTTCGAGAAGCACGGCCCGAAGTCCCTGGTCCTGGCGCGCTTCGTGCCCATCGTGCGCACCTTCACGCCGATCATCGCGGGCGTCAGCCGGATGAACTACCGCTCCTTCATCACGTACAACATCGTCGGCGCGATCCTCTGGGGCGTCGGCGTCACCGTGCTCGGCGCGATGCTCGGCAAGATCGACTTCGTACACGAGCACATCGAGATGATCCTCATCCTGATCGTGCTCATCTCCGTGGTGCCGATCGTGGTCGAGGTGCTGCGGGCCCGCAGCCAGGGCAAGAAGGCCGCCGCGGCCCAGGCACTGGAGGGCGACGGCTCCGGCCGCCCCCCGGCGGGCGGCAACGGCCCTTCCAACGGCCAGCGCGGCCGGCACGCCAAGCGCTGAGCCCACGCCGCACACCACGTACGTACCCACCGAAGGTGCCCCTCCCCGGGTCCGGGGGAGGGGCACCTTCGCCGTACGGGGCACGGGGCCGCGCGGGGTTCGCACGGGCCCCCGGGTCCGCGCGCTCAGAACCCCCTGGTCCGCTTCGCCGCCCGGCGGCTCGCCCCGCCGACCGCGCCCGGCGCCCCTATGAACAGCCGCGAGATCTCACTCCCCAGGTTCACCCCGATCGCGATGGCCAGCGCCGTCGCGACCGCCGTCGACAGCGAGGCGAGCCCCATGTCCAGCTCGTTCTGCGCCACGCCCAGCAGACCGAAGTACGTCGCCGAACCGGGCAGCAGCGGCCCGATCGCCGCCGTGATGTACGGCAGCGAGGAGGTGAACCGGTAGCGGGAGAACAACTGGCCGAACAGCCCCACCAGACCGGCCGCCACCGCCGTCGCCGCGACCGGCGAGATGCCCCCGGTCCGGGCCATCGCCCCGAAGATGATCCAGGCCACGCCGCCGTTCAGGGTGACCGCGAGCACGGTCGACCGCTCCTGCTGGAGCAGCACCGCGAAGGCCAGGCTCAGCCCCATCGACGCCAGGATCTGGACCGCCGGTTCGTCGTATGCCACGAACCGGGCCTCGGGATTGAGCTGGGCCCCCAGCTGGAGCCCCAGATACAGGACGATCAGCACGCCCGCGACGATCCCGATGAAGAAGTACATGACCTCCAGGAGGCGGGCCGAGGCGGTGATGTAGTAGCCGGTCAGCCCGTCCTGCACCCCCGCCACCAGGGCCCGCCCCGGCAACAGCGCGAACAGCCCACCGGTGATCACCGCGGACGGCCGGATGTCCGTCGAATGGGTCAGTGTCAGTGCCACCCCCATCGCGGCGGGCGGCATCGCGGCCACCGTGAACTGGTAGAACTCCGGCAGCCCGCGACCGGCGCACAGCCACGCGAGCCGGTCGCCGAGCATCGCGCCCGCCGCCGCCACGACGAACACCAGCAGGCCGCCGCCGACCAGCACGGAGGCCGAACCGGCCAGCAGCCCGGCGGCCGAGGTCAGCACCCAGCCCGGATACGGGTGGCGATTACGGCGGATCTCCGCGAGCCGCCGGTAGGCCTCCTCCAGCGAGATCTCGGTGTCCGTGCTGGTGATGTCGTCGACCAGCCGGAACACGGCCGCCAGACGGGTGTAGTCGGTGCCCCGGCGGCGTACCGTACGGCTTGCCGTCACCGGGTCGTCGACCAGCGACGGCTGGTGCGAGATGGACAGCAGCGTGAACGTGACCGTCGGCTCGCAGCGGTCCAGACCGTAGGACCGGGTCACCGCGAACATCGCCGCCTCGACGTCCTCGGCGCCCTCGCCGCCCGCCAGCAGCAGCTCCCCGATACGCAGCGTCAGGTCGAGCACGCGCGGTACGGCGGGACCCGTTTCGTCGTCCGTGCGCTGGATGGACTCCGCTGCCGGGCGCTCGGTCACCGGCATCCGCAGCATCGTGCGCATCCGGTCCTGCCAGGGCGCCTCCTTGGTCAGCCTGACCATCGGAATGCCCTGCGCCGGGGTGAACGCGGTCGGTGACTGCTGGGCCTGATACGTGCTCGGCGGGGTGAAAGCGGAACTCAGCGTGTCGGAGTTCGTACCGCCCCCGGAGCCGCCGCCCGAAGCGGCCTGACCGCCCTGATCCTGGTGCACACCGGTCGGCAGCGCGAACTCCGACGTCGGATGGTCCTCCTCGGGCGGCGACACCGGATGCATCGTTCCCGCGGGGGGAGAGAAAGCGTTCCGCGCCTCGTCGGACTGGGGCTTCTGGTCCTCAGGACCGCCCGATTCCGCCACCACTCGACCTCGCTCCTCCTCGACCGCATGTCCCTGGGGAGTACCCCGCCGCACGTGTGCCCAGTATGGCCACGGGCATGGGTCCCGCACGCGCGGAAGACATGGGCCCGCACGCGCGGAGGTGCGGACAGCGAAACGGGCGGCACACCCGCGAAGGTGTACCGCCCGTTCCGGGACGGCCGTCCGGCTCACAAACGGAACCGGAAGAGGGACGTCAGTGCGCGCCGCCCTGGGCCTCAAGACGCTTGTACGAGGCCTCGATCTCGGCCTCCGCCTCGGTACGGCCGACCCAGTCGGCGCCCTCGACGGACTTGCCCGGCTCCAGGTCCTTGTAGACCTCGAAGAAGTGCTGGATCTCCAGGCGGTCGAACTCCGACACGTGGTGGATGTCGCGCAGGTGCTCCACCCGCGGGTCGGACGCCGGGACGCAGAGCAGCTTGTCGTCGCCGCCCGCCTCGTCGGTCATCCGGAACATACCGATGGCGCGGCACTTGATGAGGCAACCGGGGAAGGTCGGCTCATCCAGAATGACCAGCGCGTCCAGCGGGTCGCCGTCCTCGCCGAGGGTGTTCTCGACGAAGCCGTAGTCGGCCGGGTAGCTGGTCGAGGTGAAGAGTCGACGGTCCAGGCGGATCCGACCGGTCTCGTGGTCCACCTCGTACTTGTTCCGCGAACCCTTCGGGATCTCGATGGTGACGTCGAACTCCACGGGTGGCTCCTCCATGATCAACACATACGACTGGTGATTAAGTGTCCCCCACGCAGAAGAGTGCTCGCGAAAGGGGCTGGTCAACGGTGGCCGAGCCGGTGGATAGACCGTCGATGCGCCCGTCGGACCCGTGGGGCAGGCTGAAGGTCCTGAAGAACAGACACAACGGGTCGTACACCTGGCAGGTCATCGCAGGCTCCGCCACGCTCGGCCTGGTCGTCGCTGCCGGCGCCGTCCTCGCCGCCGGCCCCTGGGACAACGGTCAGCGTAAGGCCGAGCGGGCACTGGCAGTCACCGCGGAGCGAACAGGTGGCGCACATCACGGCCGCCCGACGCCCGACGACCCCCGCCCGGCCCCCAGCGCCCCGGCCGTCCTCCCGGCCCTCGGCACCACCACCCGCGACGCCCTTCAGGACGCCGCCGCGCTCCGCGACACCCTCGCCCCGCTCATCGGCGTGCCCGAACTCGGCGACAAGGTCGCCGCGTCGGTCATCGACACCGCCACCGGCAAGCAGCTGTACGGAACCGGTGCCACCGCCCCGATGACCCCGGCCTCCACCATCAAGATCGCCACCACCACCGCCGCGCTCTCCGTCCTGGGCCCCGACCACCGCATCGCCACCACCGCCGCGCTGTCCCCCGACTCCCGCACCCTCACCCTCGTCGGCGGCGGCGACCCCACCCTCAGCAGGGCGGCCCTGCGCTCGATGGCCGCCGAGACCGCCGAGGCCCTGCGCGAGGAGAGCGGGGCCTCCGTACGCCTCACGTACGACACCTCCCGCTACACCGGCCCCGTGCTCCACCCGATCAGCCCCAACGACAACATCGCCCCCGTCACCGCCCTGATGGTCAACGAGGGGCGCCTGGACGACACGGACCGCGGCCCCGCCGAGCGCACCGAGGACCCCGCCGGTGACGCGGCCCGCGCCTTCGCCGCGGAACTGAAGAAGGCCGGGGTCAAGGTCACCGGCACACCCGGTGAGGCCCGTCCGGCCGCCGAGGCCCGCACCGTCGCCACCCACCACTCGGCCCCGCTCGCCGCCCTCGTCGAGCGCACCCTCACCAACAGCGACAACGACATCGCCGAGGCCCTCGCCCGGCAGACCGCCATCGCCAAGGGCGAGAGCGCCGACTTCGCCGGAGCCCGTCGCGCCGTCACCAACGAACTGAAGAAGCTGGGAGTCCCGGTGACCGGGGCCCGCCTCGCCGACGGCAGCGGCCTCGACCGCGAGGACCGGGTCACCCCCGCCCTCCTCACCGCGCTCCTCGCCCGCGCCGCCGACCCCGACCGCCCCGGACTGCGCCCGGTCCTCACCGGCCTCCCGATCGCCGGATTCAGCGGCACCCTCGACGGCCGCTACGAGCACGGCTCCGAAGGCACCGGACTGATCCGCGCCAAGACCGGCACCCTCAGCGGCGTCAACTCCCTCGCGGGAACCGTCGTCGACCCCCGGGGCCGCCTGCTCGCCTTCGCCTTCCTCGCCTCCGGCAGCCTCTCCGCGGCCGAGGCCGAACCCGCCCTCGACGCCCTGGCCACCGCACTCGCCCTCCCGGCCCGCTGAGCGGCCCTCCACCACCCGAAGAGCCGTGCAAGACCCCACCACCGGGCGACGGGCTCACGTACGGTTGACGCATGACGAGCGTCGGTGGTGCCCAGATGGTCGACTGGAATCTCGCGGTGGCGACCGCGACCCGACTGGTCCGGCCCGGCCCCGACATCAGCCGCGAGGAGGCCCGCGCCGTCGTCGCGGAGCTCCGGCGGCATGCCAAGGCCTCGGAGGAACACGTCCGGCTCTTCACCCGGATGATCCCCGAGGGGACCGAACCCGAGGACACCCCCGTCCTCGTCGTCGACCGGGCCGGCTGGATCAGGGCCAACGTCGCCGGCTTCCGCGAACTGCTCCGCCCCCTGCTCGCCAAGATGGAGAGCCGCCGCTCCGGCGGACCCGGCGGCGCCGTCCTCGGCGCGGTCGGCGGCAAGGTCACCGGCGTGGAGCTCGGCATGCTGCTCTCCTTCCTCGCCTCCCGGGTCCTCGGCCAGTACGAGACGTTCGCCCCGGCCACCAGAGACCTGCCGGCCTCCGCCAACGGCGGAGGCCGGCTGCTCCTCGTCGCCCCCAACATCGTCCACGTCGAACGCGAGCTGGACGTCGACCCGCACGACTTCCGGCTCTGGGTCGCCCTCCACGAGGAGACCCACCGCACCCAGTTCACCGGTGTGCCCTGGCTCCGCGACCACCTCCGGGGCGAGATCCAGACGTTCCTCGACGAGACCGACGTCGACCCGGTGACCTTCCTGGAACGCCTCCGCGAAGCCGCCCAGTCCCTCTCCGGCGCCGGACGGCCCGAGGGCGAACAGGGCGAGGACGGCGGCCGGAGCCTCGTCGACATCGTCCAGCCCCCCGCCCAGCGCGAAGTGCTCGGCCGCCTCACCGCCGTCATGTCCCTCCTCGAAGGACACGCGGACTTCGTGATGGACGGCGTGGGCCCCGACGTCGTCGGCTCCGTCTCCGAGATCCGGGAGAAGTTCCAGCGGCGCCGGGCCCAGGGCGCCGGCCGCCTCGACCAGGCCCTGCGCAAGCTCCTCGGCCTGGACGCCAAGCTCCGGCAGTACAAGGACGGCGAGAAGTTCGTACGATCGGTCGTCGAAGAGGTCGGCATGGACGGCTTCAACCGCGTCTGGACCTCACCGAACACCCTCCCGACCAAAGCCGAGATCGCCAAGCCCGCCGACTGGGTCGCACGGGTGCACCGTAAGTCCGCATCCTGACCATCAGCCCGGCCGCAGGCGCATATTTGGCCCTCCAATCACCCATCCGAGGGACCATGGAGGCATGGGAAGGCGTGCAATGCTCGATGGACAGCTTGCCTCTGTCACCATCGACGCACTCTGAGTGACGGGACTCACGCGTTCCGGCGCTCGACGCTCCTCCCGAACTCCACGAAGGGCACCGGACATGGGTCCCCATCCTGCGGTCGCGGCGATACGCCTGGCGGTCCGCCGCGTACTCCACGACGTACTGACCGAATTCCACCGGCACGCCGACCACGACCGGCCCGCCGACGCGGCGAGGCGCCCCGCGCGCGCCGCCCGCTCCCGCTACGCCGAGGCCGGCGCCGCGGGCAGGGCCGCTCTCCCCGACCGGCCCGCACTCCCCGACCGGCCCGACACCCCGCTCGTCCTCGTCGCCTGCTCCGGCGGCGCCGACTCCATGGCGCTCGCCTCAGCCCTCGCGTTCGAGGCCCGCAAACTCTCCGTCCGGGCCGGCGGCATCACCGTCGACCACAACCTTCAGCCGGGATCCGGTCTCCGCGCCGTCGAGGTCGTCACCCGGCTCACCGCCATGGACCTCGACCCCGTCGAGGCCCTCGCCGTGCACGTCGGACGCGAGGGCGGCCCCGAGGCCGCCGCCCGCGACGCCCGCTACGCCGCGCTGGACGCCGCCGTCGAACGCCACGGCGCCGCCGCCGTCCTGCTCGGCCACACCCGCGACGACCAGGCCGAGACGGTTCTCCTCGGCCTCGCCCGCGGCTCCGGCATCCGCTCGCTCTCCGGTATGGCCGCGGCCTCCGGACCGGCCGGACGCTACCGCCGCCCCTTCCTCCAGCTCGACCGGCAGACCGTCCGCAAGGCCTGCATGGTCCAGTCGCTGCCCGTCTGGGACGACCCGCACAACATCGACCCCGCCTACACCCGCTCCCGGCTCCGCCACGAAGGCCTGCCCGCCCTGGAGAAGGCGCTCGGCAAAGGCGTCGTCGAAGCCCTCGCCCGTACCGCCCAGCTCTCCCGCGACGACGCCGACGCCCTGGACACCTGGGCCGCCGAGGCAGAGCTGTCCGTTCGCGACGAGACCGGCCGTCTGGAGTGCGCCAAGCTCTACGTCCTGCCGCCCGCGGTACGCCGCCGGGTGCTGCGCCGCGCACTGATCGAGGCCGGGGCGCCCGCCGGCTCCCTCTTCGCCCGGCACCTCGAAGAAGTCGACCGTCTGATCACCGGCTGGCGCGGCCAGCGGGCCATCAACCTGCCCGGCCGCGTCGAGGCCGTACGGCAGAGTGGCAGACTGGTCATTCGGCAGAGCTGACGCGCAAGCGGCTGAAGTGCAGGCGAACAGCCGGCCCGGCCCGGGGCACTTTCCCGGGCCGGCAGGCAGAGAAAGAGACGTGGGTGAACGAGAAGGACATGGGTACCGACCTTCAGTCGGTGCTCCTCACCAAGGAAGAGATCGACGCGAAGCTCGTCGAGCTGGCCGCGAAGATCGACGCGGAGTACGCGGGCAGGGACCTGCTCATCGTCGGCGTCCTCAAGGGCGCGGTGATGGTCATGGCGGACCTGGCGCGCGCGCTGTCCACCCCCGTCACGATGGACTGGATGGCCGTCTCCTCGTACGGGGCCGGCACCCAGTCCTCCGGTGTCGTCCGGATCCTCAAGGACCTCGACACCGACATCAAGGGCAAGCACGTCCTGATCGTCGAGGACATCATCGACTCCGGTCTGACGCTGTCCTGGCTGCTGTCCAACCTGGGCTCCCGGGAACCGGCCTCGCTGGAGGTCTGCACCCTGCTGCGCAAGCCGGATGCCGCGAAGGTCGCGATCGATGTGAAGTGGATCGGTTTCGACATCCCCAACGAGTTCGTCGTCGGCTACGGGCTGGACTACGCGGAGAAGTACCGCAACCTGCCCTTCGTCGGCACACTCGCCCCGCACGTCTACGGCGGCTGACCCCGGCCGACCCGCCGGGGAACCCTCACCGCCCTCGGGCCGTTGAAGCTGCGAAAGCAGGTTTCTCCGTCGTACCCGGCAGTCGCGGGTGACGATGCTGGGGTACCGTCCGAAGAACAGTCTTTTCTCATAGCAGCTCTCACAGCAGCATTTACCTACGGGCAGGAGGGACGGGGCGTCTTCGCTCCGTATGGATGGACGTGAAGCGATACTTCCGTGGGCCCGTCATGTGGATCGTGCTGGCCGTCCTCGCCGTGGTCGTGTTGATGCAGGTCGTCGGCTCGTCCGGCGGCTACAAGACGGTGGACACCGGCAAGGTGATCCAGGCGATCAGCAAGGACCAGGTGGAGCAGGCCAAGCTGACCACCGGTGACGAACAAATCCTCAAGATCGAGCTGAAGAAGGGCCAGAAGCTCGCAGGCGAGTCCGGCAGCAAGTTCCAGGCGAGCTACATCGGCAACCAGGGCGTCGAGCTCGCCGACACGCTGCAGTCGAAGTTCGAGGCGGGTGACATCGACAAGGGTTACACCGTCTCGCCGTCGAAGCAGTCCCCGTTCGTCTCGATCCTCCTCTCGCTGCTGCCCTTCGTCCTCATCGTGGTCGTCTTCCTGTTTCTGATGAATCAGATGCAGGGCGGCGGTTCCAAGGTCATGCAGTTCGGCAAGTCCAAGGCCAAGCTGATCACCAAGGACACCCCCAAGACGACCTTCTCCGATGTGGCGGGATCCGACGAGGCGGTCGAAGAACTCCACGAGATCAAGGAGTTCCTCCAGGAGCCGGCGAAGTTCCAGGCCGTCGGCGCCAAGATCCCCAAGGGCGTCCTGCTCTACGGGCCGCCCGGTACGGGCAAGACGCTGCTCGCACGCGCCGTCGCCGGCGAAGCGGGCGTGCCGTTCTACTCGATCTCCGGGTCCGACTTCGTCGAGATGTTCGTCGGCGTCGGCGCCTCCCGAGTGCGTGACCTCTTCGAACAGGCCAAGGCGAACGCCCCGGCGATCGTCTTCGTCGACGAGATCGACGCCGTCGGCCGCCACCGCGGCGCCGGCATGGGCGGCGGTCACGACGAGCGCGAGCAGACGCTCAACCAACTGCTCGTCGAGATGGACGGGTTCGACGTGAAGGGCGGCGTCATCCTGATCGCCGCCACGAACCGCCCGGACATCCTCGACCCGGCGCTGCTGCGTCCGGGACGCTTCGACCGGCAGATCGCGGTCGACCGCCCGGACATGCAGGGACGCCTGGAGATCCTCAAGGTGCACCAGAAGGGCAAGCCCGTGGCGGAGGACGTCGACCTCGGCGCCGTCGCCCGACGCACGCCCGGCTTCACCGGCGCCGACCTGTCGAACGTGCTCAACGAGGCCGCGCTCCTGACGGCGCGCAGCAACAAGAAGCTCATCGACAACGAGAGCCTCGACGAGGCCATCGACCGCGTCGTGGCGGGCCCGCAGAAGCGGACCCGGATCATGTCCGAGAAGGAAAAGAAGATCACCGCGTACCACGAGGGCGGACACGCCCTGGTCGCGGCGGCCTCCCCCCAGTCGGACCCGGTCCACAAGATCACGATCCTCTCCCGCGGTCGCGCCCTCGGTTACACGATGGTGCTCCCGGAGGAGGACAAGTACTCCACGACCCGCAACGAGATGCTCGACCAGCTGGCGTACATGCTGGGCGGGCGTGCGGCCGAGGAGCTGGTCTTCCACGACCCGACCACCGGCGCTTCGAACGACATCGAGAAGGCCACGGCGACGGCCCGCGCGATGGTCACGCAGTACGGCATGACGGAGCGCCTCGGCGCGATCAAGTTCGGCAGCGACAACGCGGAGCCCTTCCTGGGCCGCGAGATGGGCCATCAGCGCGACTATTCGGAAGAGGTCGCGGCACTGGTCGACGAGGAGGTCAAGAAGCTCATCGAGACCGCCCACAACGACGCGTGGGAGATCCTCGTCGAGAACCGCGACATCCTCGACGCCCTGGTGCTCGAACTGCTGGAGAAGGAGACGCTGGGCAAGGACGAGATCGCGGAGATCTTCGCCCCGCTCGTCAGGCGTCCCGCCCGACCGGCATGGACCGGATCCGCCCGACGCACCCCGTCGACGCGGCCCCCGGTGCTCTCTCCCAAGGAGCTGGCCCTCACCAATGGCGCATCCATCGCCAACGGTTCGGCCACCCCGCCGGAGATCGCCCCGACGGACCTGACGAAGGACGTCGCCCCGTCCACCGAGGAGCGTCCCGAAAGCTAGTCCCGGACCGATGCCGGTGAGACCCCCGTCACGGGGGCCGAACCGGTCCCGGAATGGATGCCGCGCCCCCCAGGTTTTAGCCTGTGGGGGCGCGGCTTTCCGTATGCCTGCGAGGTCTGAGCGCGAACCCGCGCACGGGACAGCACAGAGGAACGAGGCACAGATGACCGACCCGGTGACGCTGGACGGCCAGAGTTCGATCGGCGAATTCGACGAGAAGCGGGCCGAGGCGGCCGTACGCGAGCTGCTGATCGCCGTCGGGGAGGACCCGGACCGCGAGGGCCTGCGAGAGACCCCGGGGCGGGTGGCGCGGGCGTACAAGGAGATACTGGCGGGCCTCCGCCAGGAGCCCGAGGATGTCCTGACCACCACGTTCGACCTTGGGCATGACGAGATGGTCCTGGTGAAGGACATCGAGATCATGTCTCTCTGCGAACACCACCTCCTGCCCTTCCACGGTGTCGCACACGTCGGCTACATCCCGGCCGACAGCGGCAAGATCACCGGCCTGTCGAAGCTGGCCCGGCTGGTGGACGTCTTCGCCCGCAGGCCCCAGGTGCAGGAGCGCCTCACCACACAGGTGGCGGACTCGCTCATGCGCATCCTGGAGGCGCGCGGCGCGATCGTGGTGATCGAGGCGGAGCACATGTGCATGTCGGTGCGGGGCATCCGCAAGCCGGGTGCGAAGACGACCACCTCGGCCGTGCGGGGGCAGCTGCGCGACGCCTCCACCCGCGCCGAGGCGATGAGCCTGATACTGGCCCGCTGAGGGGCGTCCGGCCCTGATCCGCCGGACCTCCTGCACTCCCTCGGCCCGCTCTGCCAGTGGTGCCCGATACGTTCCTCGGCCCGGGATGGTGAGCGGGCCGAGGAACGCGCGGCCGTGGCGGCCGTCACCGGTCACGTGGCGTTCATGGTGGCCGCCCGCCTCCCGCTGATCACCCCGGACGGTTGCGGCCTGCCGCGCCGAGGACGCCGCAGGCCGGACCGTCGCCTGGACCACGACCGCAGGCCCTGCCGCGAGCGGCTCAGGTCCCGGGTGGGACAAGCGACCGTGCGGCCCGTGCCGCGCCGGGCGAGCCGTTCACCCCGTACGGTCACCGGCTCGGGCCGCACCCGACCTTCCCTGTCAACGGGCGCCTGGTGCGGGAGGCGGGGCAGGGCGGGCCCGGACCGCCGCTCTAAGCGGCCGCCGCCCCCGTGCCGTCGTGGTCGTTGCCGGCCTCCGGGAGGCGGCAGACGCGTTCCAGGAAGAGCGCGGCCGCGATGACCGCGATGCCGGCCACCACCGCCGCGCCCGCGTAGATGGCCTGGTCGCGGCGGGGCGGGATGTCGAGATAGCTCAGGAGGAAGACGCCGATGCCGCCGTACATTCCGGCGATCAGGGCGGCGACCAGGGCGCTCGCCTGGCCGAAAACGACCGCACGGGCCGCGAAGAGGGGCTCGACGCCCTTGGCGCCGGGGCGGCGCTCGCGCTGGGCGCGGAGGCGGGTGCGGGTGGAGAGGGCGGTCGCGAGGAGGATCGCCGCGATCACGGCGAGCACGATCGACGCGGCCAGCGGGACGCCCGGCAGGGTGCCGAGGGAGTCCCAGAGGCGGGCCCCGCCCCAGGAGAGGACACCGGCGGCGGCGAAGAGGCCCGCCAGTACCCCGAGCCGTAGTTGCTTCACCGAGTGAGCCGCCCTTCGCGCCGCCTGTGCCCGGTCCGGCCGTGCGCCGGACCACCGTCCGTCGAGCCTAACGATTACTCCGGCAGGCGCAGTTCCAGGTCGGCGCGGGGCAGGACGCCGTCGCGGCCGATCTCGCCGAGGAGCTGGGCCACCGGGCCGGCACCGGGCAGCTGGGCCTCGGGGTCGATGTCGTGCCAGGGGGCGAGGACGAAGGCCCGCTCCTGGGCGCGCGGGTGGGGGAGCGTGAGCACCGGGTCGTCGGAGATGACGTCGGCGTACGCCACGATGTCGACGTCGATGGTGCGGGGACCCCAGCGCTCCTCGCGGACCCGGTCGAAGGCTTCCTCGACGGCCTGGCCGCGCTCCAGCAGGGAGGCGGGGGGCAGTGTCGTCTTCACGAGGATGACGGCGTTGAAGTACGAGGGCTGGGAATCCGCCTCGACGCCCCAGGGCTCCGTCTCGTAGACCGGGGAGACGGCCTTGACCCGGAGGCCCGGGGTGTCCTCCAGGGCGTCGACGGCCCCCTGGAGGGTCTCCAGCCGGTTGCCCAGGTTGGAGCCGAGGGAGATCACGGCCATCTTGGGGTTGGAGAGCGTGACGTCGGCGGCGTCCACCTGCCGGACGACGGCGGTCGGAACCGGTTGTACGGTCGGGTCGCTCTGCCCTTCGGTGGAAAACGCAGTCATGCTCGGCTCCGGGTGATGGTGATGGTCACGTCGTCGAAGGGGACGGTGATCGGTGCGTCCGGCTTGTGCACCACGACCTCGACCTCCTGGACGCCTTCGTGCTTCAGGCACTGCTGGGCGATGCGCTCGGCGAGCGTCTCGATCAGATCGACCGGTTCGCCGGTCACCACATCGACGACCTCCTCGGCCACCACGCCGTAGTGCACGGTGCGGGCCAGGTCGTCGGTGGCTGCCGCGGGGCGGGTGTCGAGGCCGAGCACCAGGTCGACGATGAAGGTCTGGCCCTCTTCCCGCTCCCGGGGGAAGACCCCGTGGTGCCCACGGGCCTTGAGGCCGCGCAGCGCGACACGATCCACGCGAATCACTCCTGCTGTCGTTGGTCGAGAGGCACCCGGCCGCGTGCGGGCGGCGAGGTGCCTTCCTTCGAATCTACCTGCGAGCACCGACCGTGCTCGCCCGTGGGGGCCAAGGGCAGCGCCGCACCGGGCTGGTAGCCGCCCATACCCCGGGGTCATCGGTTCCAATCCCTCCTGGTCCCGTACCCACTCAGGAGGGTGTTTCCTCGTCGTCGTCCTCATCGGATTCGGTCAGGACGGGCGACCCGTGGTGGGACCAGAGTTTCCAGCCGTCGGCGGTGCGCCGGAAGACGTTCGTGGCGACGACCAGCTGGCCCACGAGCGGGCCCAGCGCGTTGCCCTCCTCGGCCGGTCCGCCGCTGAGGATGTTCTCGGTGCAGGTGACCAGAGCGGTGTCGCCGGTCATCGCGATGTTGACGTCGGTGAGGAAGAACTGGATGTACTCGGTGTTCGCCATGATCAGGGCGTAGCTCCGCAGCACCTCGCCGCGGCCCGTGAGCACCGGCCAGCCGGGGTGGACACAGGAGACGGTGAGGTCCTCGCCCGGCAGCCACCGGGCGGAGAGCTCGTCGTGGTCGCCGCGTTCCAGCGCCTCGTAGAAGGCGGTGTTGGCCGCCTCGACCCCCGCGATGTCGGCGGCGGCCTGTGCGTGCTCCTCGTTCACGCGGCTCCCTCGACCGCGCGGGCGACGCGGACGGCGTCGGCGGTGGCCCGTACCTCGTGGACCCGGACCGCCCAGGCCCCGGCCGACGCGGACAGCGCGGAGACGGCCGCGGTCGCCGCGTCGCGTTCGCGGGCGGGCGGCGGGGCCGAGCCGGGCCCGGCCAGGACGTGCCCGAGGAAACGTTTGCGGGAGGCGGCCACCAGCAGCGGACGGCCCAGGGTGTGCAGGCCGGCCAGGTGCGCGACGAGCGACAGGTCGTGGGCGGCGTCCTTCGCGAAGCCGAGGCCGGGGTCGATCACGATGCGCTCGGGGGCGACGCCGCCCGCGATCACCGCGTCCATCCGCTGCCGCAGCTCGTCGAGGACCTCGGCGACCACGTCCTCGTACACCGCCCGGCTGTTCATCGACTCGCTGGAGCCGCGCCAGTGCATCACGACGAACGGGACCTCGGCGGCGGCGACGGCCGGGATCATGTCCGGGTCGGCCAGGCCGCCGCTGACGTCGTTGACCAGGGCGGCCCCGGCGGTGACGGCCTGCTCGGCGACGCGGGCGCGCATGGTGTCCACGGAGACGGTGACGCCCTCGGAGGCCAGTCCCCGCACGACCGGGACGACCCGGCGCAGTTCCTCGGCCTCGTCCACCCGGCTGGCGCCGGGACGGGTCGACTCACCGCCCACGTCCACCAGGTCCGCGCCCTCGGACACCAGGTGCAGACCGTGCTTGACCGCGGCGGTGGTGTCGAACCAGCGGCCGCCGTCGGAGAAGGAGTCGGGCGTCACGTTGACGACGCCCATGACCGCGCAGCGGTCCCACTCCGGCAGCCCTGTGACCGTGCCCCGCGTGCGTGTCGTACTCATACCGCCAGCCTAAGGGCTGTCCCGTAGTCCCTGGTGGATCAGAGCCCGGCGCCAGGTGCGGTGCATCGCGAGACGGAGGGGCGTGCGCACCCTGGATGTATTCGGGCGTTCCGGCAACGCGGCGGGGTGCCGTAGCTGTCGTCGTGCGCCCGCCGGGGATGACGGGGCAGCCCTTGGCCCGTCCCGTCGCCTGCCACGCCGCGCGTACCTCGTGCTCCTGGGCGCTTGGGTCGCGTGTGGCCGCACGGGCGTGGGCGGCGGGGGCGGAACGGGCGGGGCGGCGAGAGGTCCACGAAGCCTTCCGCCCGCATCCGGTCGGAGACAGCGCGGCGGATGGGGTCCAGTTCGGTGTCGCCGATGTCATGTGCCCGCCGGACCCGGGTCCCGTAGCCGTTGCGTTCGATGCGCTCGACCATCTGACGCACGTTCCGCATGGCCCGTCCGGCGAGGGAGAAATCCGCGACGTCCACCACCGCCCCGTCGCCCGGCTCCAGGGCGGTGAGTCCGGTCTCGCGGGTCCAGACCTGGCCGCCGCTCTCGCTGCAGCCCGTCACCGCGGGGGTCCAGGAGCGCGCCTGCGCCTCGTCCATGAAGCGTTCGATCGCGCCCGGCCAGGCCTCCACATCGCCGATGGGGTCGCCGTCGGCCACCATCACCCCGGAGACGACCCGGTAGCGGACGGCGGCCTTGCCGCTGGGGGAGAAGACGACGCCCTTGTCGCGGCGGAGCGCGAAGTGGCCGGGCGAGTCCCGGCCGCCGTGCCGCTCCAGCAGGGCCCGCAGCCGGCTCTCGTCCTCCTCGGTGAGGCGGGCGGCCGGGTGTCCGGGGCGGCAGGCGAGGTAGAGGGTGGTGAGGGCGGTGAGCAGGCCGAGCGCTCCCAGCGAGTAGGCCACGGTCCAGTCGGTGCGCCCGGCGTAGTCGACGGGCCCTCCGACGCCGAACAGGCCGTACAGCACGTGCTGGAGGCGGTCGGCGATGGCCGGGTCGCCGACGACCCGGCCGGGGTGGACGCTCACGATGATCAGCCCGAGCCCCAGCGAACCGGCCCCGAGCAGGACGAAGTTGGCGAGTGCGCGCCAGCGGCTGCGGGGGTCGGGCAGCGCCCGGAACTGGTCCCGGTGGCGCACCAGCAGCCAGCAGAGGGCCAGGGGGACGAGCACCCCGACGACCGAGTGGCGGTACGCGAACTGGGCCACGGCCCCCGCGGGCAGCAGGATCACCGCAGCGCGCCAGGCCCGCCGCTTGTGCCGCTTCAGCCCGTGCGCGAGCAGGAGCAGCAGCATGCCCGCGCTGAGCGAGAGCGCGGCGGCGAACGGGTCGAGCGTCCCGGGGAGCACCTCGGCGAGGGTGTGCGTCCGGCTGTGCCGGAAGCGGGGGAAGACCCCGGCGGCGACGTCGATCAGCCCGACGACGGTGCAGGCGCTGCCGACGAGCGCCGGTACGGATTCGGGGCGCGGCCCGTGGAGCAACCGGCGGACGCGCTGCGGAACCGACACCGAACCATCCCCATCTGGCGTGACAGACATCGCTTCCCGTGGCTTCGCGAGAGACTCCCGGAGTCCGCCGGCTGGAGCCCACGGACGATGTGCGCCCTCTAGGACGTGGGTTGTGGGGCGCGGGTTCACCCATATTCCGGAAATTTCCCGCATCAGGCCCCCGTAAGGACGTACGGAGGGAGCACGCTCATGGGGTCTCATCAGGGCAGTCGTTCCGGCGGTCGGCCGGGTGCCTCGGTCGGCGCGCGGACACCGCCCCCGGTCAGGTGGCCCGGGTGATCGTCGCGACCGACTCCACGGCGACCTCGGTGCGCGGCACGTCCTGGGCGTCCGCGTCGATGGAGCGGCGCAGCGCCTCGTGCAGCCGGGCGGGGGTCAGCACGCCGAGGAAGCGGCCCTCACTCTCCTTGTCGATGACGGCGATCCAGCCCGCGTCGTGCTGGAGCATGGTGGCGAAGGCCTGCTTGAGGGGCGCGCCGAGCGGAAGCCAGGCCTCCATCCGGCGGGCGTGTTCGCGGACGGTGCCCTTGGCGGTGGCCGATGCGCCGCCGGTCGCCGTGCCGGCCGTCGCGTCGGTGGGGATCCAGCCGTGGAGGTTGTCCCGGCCGTCCAGGACGACCGCCCAGCGCGAGCCCTGGGACCTGAGCCGTTCGGTGGCCGTGGCCAGCGGGTCGTCGAGGTGGACGACCGGCGGCTGGTCGAGGTCGCTCTCCTCGATGGGCGTCACCGAGAGCCGCTTGAGCCCGCGGTCCGCCCCGACGAAGTCGGCCACATACGGGGTCGCGGGGGCTCCGAGCACGGTGGCGGGGGAGTCGAACTGCTCGATGCGGCCCTGACCGTAGACGGCGATCCGGTCGCCGAGCCGGACGGCCTCCTCGATGTCGTGCGTGACGAACAGCACGGTCTTGCGCACCTGGGCCTGGAGTTTCAGGAATTCGTTCTGGAGGTGTTCGCGGACGACCGGATCGACCGCCCCGAAAGGCTCGTCCATCAGGAGAACGGGTGGATCGGCGGCCAGTGCGCGTGCCACGCCCACGCGTTGGCGCTGGCCGCCGGAAAGCTGTTCCGGATAGCGGCCGCCATAAACGGAGGGGTCGAGCCCGACGAGGTCGAGGAGTTCGGCGGCGCGCTCGCGTCCCTTTCCGCGCTTCCAGCCCAGCAGATGGGGAACGGTCGCGGTGTTCTCCAGCACCGTCCTGTGCGGGAAGAGTCCCACCTGCTGGATCACATAGCCGATTCGGCGGCGCAGCCGGACGGGATCGATGGTGGATATGTCGTCCCCGTCGAGGAATATCCCGCCCTCGGTCGGTTCGATCAGCCGGTTCACCATCTTCATGGTGGTCGTCTTGCCGCAACCGGAAGGTCCGACGAGCGTGACCAGTTCACCCTCGGCGACCTCGAAGGAAAGGTCGTCGACGGCGGTGGTGCCGTCGGCGTACCGCTTGGTGACGTGCTCGAAACGGATCATGGTTCCCCATTGTGGAGGGCGTTCCGTGAAGGGCATGTTGCCGGAATGCGACAGCCTCCGCGATTGTCAGTGGTCGAGGATAGGCTCGCCCATCACCAGGTCGTGCTCCGAAACACGCCCCGGTTCGATCCGGCGGAGACGCGGGGCGAGGGGATCCGGGGCGACGGGATCCGGGGCGACGGGATCCGGGACGACGAGGGAAAGCAGGAGGTGGGGAGCGGATGGCCGAGCAGAACTGCCTGGTGACGAACGACTGGGTCTGCGGGGAGTATCTGCGCTCCCGCAGCCAGGAGTTGACCGACGCGACCGTGCAGCACATCGGTATCACGGTGGTCTCGGTGCTGATCGGGCTCGCGGTCGCCTTTCCGCTTGCGCTGCTCGCCCGCCGGGGCCGGCGTTTCGCCGGGCCGGTGCTCGGGCTGACGACCGTGCTCTACACCGTGCCCTCGCTGGCCATGTTCTCGCTGCTGCTGCCCCTGTTCGGGCTGTCGGCCGCGCTCGTCGTCACGGGCCTGGTGCTCTATTCGCTGACCATCCTCGTACGCAACATCCTGGCCGGGCTCGAAGCGGTGCCCGAGGAGGCCCGGGACGCCGCCCGCGGTATGGGATACGGGCCGGCGCGGCTGCTGTGGGAGGTGGAGCTACCGCTGGCGCTGCCCGCGGTGATGGCGGGGCTGCGGATAGCCACCGTGTCGACGGTCGCGCTGACCACGGTCGGCTCGCTCGTCGGCAAGGGGGGCCTCGGCAATCTCATCGAGGACGCGCTGCCCAGCTTCTTCAAGGCCCAGGTGCTCGCCGCCTCGGTCCTGTGCGTGCTGCTCGCGGTGGCGGCGGACCTGCTGCTGCTCGGCCTCCAGCGGCTGCTGACGCCCTGGACCCGGATACCCGGGGCGTCCCGTACGGCCGGGACGCCAGGGACGGCCGGGGACAGGCGCACCGATCCGGGCGGACCGGCGGGCCTGCCCGCCCCGGCGAAGGCGGAGGCGGGCTGACCGTGGGAGTCATCGGCGATGCCTGGACCTGGCTGACGACCGGGGCCAACTGGTCGGGCGACGGCGGGGCCGCGCACCGGCTCGGCGAGCATCTGTACGTGAGCGGGGTCGCGCTCGCGGTGGCCTGCGCGACAGCCCTGCCGCTCGCCCTGTATCTGGGGCACATCCGCAGGGGTGGTGCGCTCGCGGTGAACATCTCCAACGTGGGGCGGGCCGTCCCGGTCTTCGCGGTGCTCGCCCTGTTCATGGTCACGCCCCTGCGTAATGCGGGGTATTGGCCCACGATCATCGCGCTGGTGCTGTTCGCGGTGCCGCCGCTGCTCACCAACGCCTACGTCGGCATGCGAGAGGTGGACCGGGCCGTGGTGGAGGCGGCGCGCGGCATGGGGATGTCGGGCGGGCAGCTCTTCGTCCGGGTCGAGCTGCCGCTCGCCTATCCGATGATCATGACCGGGCTGCGGTCCGCCGCCGTCCAGGTCGTGGCCACCGCGTCGATCGCCGCGATGGTGGGCCTCGGTGGTCTCGGCCGGATCATCACCGCCGGGTTCAACACCTACGACACCGCCCAGGTCTTCGCGGGCGCTGTCCTGGTAGCCGGCCTCGCCCTGCTGGTGGAAGGGGTGCTGGTGGGCTTGGACCGGTTGTTGTCACCCCTGCGCCGCCGTCGACCCGCGTGAGCGCAGGCCCTTCTTCCGCATCACCTACGTCCGCATCACCTTCTTCTTCCGCATCACCGTCTTCCGGATCACTTCCTCCGGATCACTTTCATCTGGTCACTTTTCTTCTGTTCGGACGGAGAACAACGCATATGAGCAGGACCTCGCGGATAGCTGGAGCGGTCGTCGGCATGGTGGCGCTGGCCGGGTCGCTCGCAGCCTGCGGCGGCGACAGCCTGGAGAAGGAGAAGGCCGGCCCGGGTGCCTCGGCCGGCGATGGGGAGAAGGGCTCCCTGGTCGTCGGCTCGGCCTCGTTCACCGAGTCCAAGGTGCTCGCCGAGCTGTACGCGCAGATCCTGGGCGACGCCGGATACAGCACCTCGATCACCACGGTGAAGAACCGTGAGCTTTACGAGCCCTCGCTGGAGAAGGGCGAGATCGACGTCGTACCGGAGTACGCCGCCACCATCGCCGAATTCCTCAACGCCAAGGTCAACGGAGCGAAGGAGGCCCAGGCCGAGCCTGTGGCCTCCGGGGACGCCGCCGCCACGGTGGCCGCTCTGGAGAAGCTCGCCGAGCCGCTGGGCCTCAAGGTCCTCCCGGCGGGGAAGGCCGTCGACCAGAACGCCTTCGCGGTCTCGAAGGAATTCGCCGAGAAGAACAACCTCACGACGCTTTCCGATCTGGGGAAGTCGAAGATCAAGGTCAAGATCGCGGCGGGCGACGAGTGCGAGGTGCGGCCGTTCTGCGCACCCGGTCTGAAGAAGACGTACGGCATCGACGTCACCGGTATCGACCCCAAGGGCGTCGGCACCCCGCAGTCCAAGCAGGCCGTCCGCGACGGCAAGGTCCAGCTGGTCCTGACGACCACTACGGACGCGGTGCTGGACGGCCTGGTGTTCCTGGAGGACGACAAGAAGCTTCAGAACGCGGACAACGTCCTTCCCGTTCTGAATGCCGCGGACGCGGGCGCGCCGGAGATCGCCGACGCCCTCGGCAAGCTCACTTCCACGCTCACCACGGAAGATCTCGCCGAGTTGAACCGGAAGGTCGACGCCGAGCGCGCCAAGCCGGCCGATGTGGCCAAGCGGTATCTGGAGTCGAAGGACCTGATCAAGAAGTAGCGCTCGATCACGGAGCAGCAGCGCTCGATCACGGAGAAAAGAGCCGGGTGGAGCGCCTTTGGGGGGCCGCGAGGTAACCGGCGGGGAACAGATTGCCGGGCGGCCCCCCAAGCGGTCCGTGCACACGGTAAATTTCAGGCCATGCCACGTGGACGCCACCGCCATTCGCCGCCCCTCCACAGAATCCTGCCCCCCTCCGTGGTGGCGGGAGTCTCGGTCGTCGGTGCCGCCGGCGCCTGGCTCCTGGCCGAACCCCTGGTCCTGCGGGGCCTGGTGGCCGCCGTGGCCGCCGCCGCCGTCACCGGCGCGTATCTGATGCGCAGCTGGGACCGGGCTGCGGGGCTGCGGGTCGCCGAGCTGACCCGGGCCCGCGCCAGTGACGCATGGCGGGCCGAGGAGCGGATAGCCGAGCTGGAGCAGGATCTGGAGGAGTCGCGCGAGCTGCGCACCCGTCTGGAGACCAAGCTCCGCCGCAAACGTGTCGAGCTCGCGGGACTGCGCGGGGAGCACGCCGGACTGCTGCGCCGCTACGCCAACGCCGAGACCGAGCGGGCCAGCGCGCTGGAGGGCCGCAGGCAGCTCGCCATCGAGGCCGCGGCCCCCAAGGAGCTGCTGCCCGCGCGGTCCACGCCGACCCCCGAGTCGTACCGGCGCGCGGACGAGGCCCTGATGAACCTCACGCGCAACGCGGCGCTCCAGGAGACCCGTCGGACGGTGGAGGCGGTCCGGCGGCGGCAGGCGGCCGTCGACGACCGGCACCGGGACACCGAGGCGGAGAGCCCGCGGGGGAAGCACGCGGCGGCCCTCGGGATGGGCGAGCACCGGGACCACCAGCACCGCCGCCCCGCCACCCCCCTGCCCGCCCCCGCGCTCCCGAGCGTGAAGGCCCCGGCCGCCATGACGCCGGTGCCCGTGCCGCGCGCGATTCCGGCCGCCTCGGCCGTCGTCCCGCACGCCGCGCGCCGCCACCTGGCCCCCCAGGGCAACTTCGACTTCTTCGGTGCCGAGAACGCCGAGAAGGCTCAGAACGCCGAAAACGCTCAGAATGCTGAGAACGCCGAGAAGGCGAACGCCGTGATCGAGTCCGTGCAGAACGAGGACCTCGCGGACGTCGTCGGCGAGGAGGCGCTCGCCGCCCACCGCACGGGAGCCGTCGACAACCGGGCCGTCGGCAAGGTCATCGACCTCACCGCGCACGACGAGACGGAGCAGATCGAGGTGGCGGAGCTGCGCGGCGCGGCTTCCTGAGGGGGCGCGGCTTCCTGAGGGGGCGCGGTCTCCTGAGGGGGCGCGGTCTCCTGCGAGAAAGCCCCAGGCCCCTTGCCTGTCGGTCTACTTGTCGATGTCGCCGACGACGAAGAACAGCGAGCCCAGGATCGCCACCATGTCGGCGACCAGGGTGCCCGGCAGCAGCTCGGTGAGCGCCTGGATGTTGTTGAACGAGGCGGAGCGAAGCTTCAGCCGGTAGGGCGTCTTCTCGCCCTTGGACACCAGGTAGTAGCCGTTGACGCCGAGTGGGTTCTCCGTCCAGGCGTAGGTGTGGCCCTCGGGCGCCTTGAGCACCTTGGGCAGCCGCTGGTTGATCGGCCCCGGCGCCAGGTGGGCCATCCGGTCCAGGCAGGCGTCCGCCAGGTCCAGGGAGTTGAGTGTCTGCTCCAGCAGGCACTCGAAGCGGGCCAGACAGTCGCCCTCGGCCCGGGTGACGACCCTCAGGGCGTCCTGGAGCTCCCCGTACGCGAGATACGGCTCGTCGCGCCGCAGGTCGAAGTCGACGCCCGAGGCGCGCGCGATCGGCCCCGACACCCCGTACGCGTGCACCGCGGCGGCGGACAGCACGCCCACGTCGCGCGTACGGCCCCGGAAGATCTCGTTGCCGAGGACGAGGTTCTCGTACACGTCCATGCGGGAGCGGACGGAGGCGACGGCGTCACGGACCCGGCCTGCCCAGCCCGCCGGGACGTCCTCCTTGAGCCCGCCGACCCGGTTGAACATGTAGTGCATCCGCCCGCCGGAGACCTCCTCCATCACCGCCTGGAGCTCCTCGCGCTCCCGGAAGGCGTGGAAGACCGGGGTGATGCCGCCGAGTTCGAGGGGGTAGGAGCCGAGGAACATCAGGTGGTTGAGGACCCGGTTCAGCTCGGCGAGCAGCGTCCGCGTCCACACCGCGCGCTCGGGGACCTCCATACCGAGCATCCGCTCGACGGCCATCACCACGCCCAGCTCGTTCGAGAACGCGGAGAGCCAGTCATGGCGGTTGGCGAGCATGATGATCTGCCGGTAGTCGCGTGCCTCGAAGAGCTTCTCCGCGCCCCGGTGCATATAGCCGATGACCGGCTCGGCGTGCCGCACGCGCTCGCCGTCCAGCACGATCCGCAGCCGGAGGACCCCGTGCGTCGAGGGGTGCTGGGGACCGATGTTCAGCACCATGTCGGTGCTCTCCGCCGCTCCGCCGATGCCGATCGTCGTCTCCGTCATGCGGGCCAGTATTCCCTGACGCCGCCCCCTGACGCCGACCCGCGGCAGGGGTCACCCGCGATCCGGCCGCACCGGCCCCACCCGGTGCAGCAGCCAGCCGAAGTCGCCGAGACCGCCGCGGGCCGTCAGCTCCGCCGCCTCGCCCGCGGCCGCCAGCGCCCGTACATAGCCTGTGGGATCGGTCGCGGCCAGGCTCAGCGGCGGCCGGTCGCCGCCGACGCCCAGCCGGTGCAGCACCGCCCGCTGGTCGGTCAGCTCGGCGTTCGCGTGCCCGGCCGCCGCCGCGCAGGCGTCCAGCGCCACGTGGGCGGTCAGGTCGCAGGAGCCGTCCGGCACCGGACGCACCTCGCGCCCGCCCCGGAAGCCGGTCAGCGTCCCGAAGGGCGGCCGGGCGCCCCGTACATGGGCGTAGTCCACCGCCACCGCGAGACCGGCGGCGAGGGAGCCGGCCGCTCGTGCCCAGGCCGCGTCCCGGGGACGGCCGATCTCCGCCCGCTCGCCCGGCGCGGTCAGCGGCCACCAGCGCTCCAGCCACGCCGCGTCCGCCCCGCTCACCGGAGTGCCGAGGCGCTCCGCGCCGTCCGAGGTCCGCACCTGGACGTACCGGGGGACGCCGTCCGCGTCCGCCTCCGCCACCTCGGCCGGAACGTTGTCCAGCCACTCGTTGGCGAACAGCAGCCCGGTGACCCCCGCGGGAGGTTCGGCGCACCACTCGATCCGGGGGTCCAGGCCCGGGGGCCGGTCCGCGATCTCGACGGCGTACGGGGTCACGTCCGGTCCTTCCGGCAGTGCGGCCAGCGCGGCCAGCACCCCGGTCAGCAGTTCGCCCCGCCCCGCCCCGACGTCGACCAGCGCGACGGTGCGGGTGTCCAGCTCCCGGGCGATTCCGGTCAGCAGCCGGGCCACCGCCGCCGCGAAGAGGGGCGAGGCGTGGACCGATGTGCGGAAGTGGCCCGCCGGTCCCTCCGGGCTCCGCAGCGGGCTGCGATAAAAGCCCCCATCTCCGTACAGAGCGGCCTGAGCCGCCTCCCGCCACCCGCGCCACTCGTCCATCACGTAGGCAAGTCTCCACCTTGGGGAGTACGGTCCCAGGACCCGGATCGGCCCTCCGGTTGACCCGGGCACCGATCCGCTGTCCTTACGCTGGGCTACGTGCAACGCCTTTACGCTTTCATCCGCAGCCACCCGACGGGCGTCGACGTCTTCTGGGCCGTCTTCCTCCTCGGGCTCTCCGGCGTGTCGATGGCGTCGGGCATGTACGACGCGGGGCGCGAGGAGATCGTCGCCGTTCCGGTGGTGCTGGGGCTCTCCGCGGTGGTGGCGCTGCGCCGCAGAGCCCCGGAGAAGATGCTGCTGCTCGCCATCCTGGTGGGCGTCGTGCAACTGGTGTTCGACGTCCGGCCCGGCATCGGGAACTTCGCGATGCTGGTGATCACCTACACCGTCGCCACGGTCGGGGAGCGCTGGGCGTCCCGGCTCGCCCTGGTCTGCAGCCTGAGCGCGGCGACCCTGTCCCAGCTGCGGTGGGAGGCCCAGCCCGGCTCGTCCTGGCCTCAGGCGATTTTCGTGACGATCATCATGACCGTGCCGTTCGTGCTGGCCTGGGTGCTCGGGGACTCGCTGCGGACCCGGCGGGCCTACTTCGACCAGCTGGAGGAGCGTGCCGCCCGCCTGGAGCGGGAACGCGAGGCGCAGTCGAAGGTCGCGGTCGCCGCCGAGCGGGCCCGGATCGCCCGCGAGCTGCACGACGTCGTCGCGCACAACGTGTCCGTGATGGTCGTCCAGGCCGACGGCGCCGCCTATGTCATGGACGCCGCTCCCGACCAGGCCCGTCAGGCCCTGGAGACCATCTCCAGCACCGGCCGCCAGGCGCTCGCGGAGATGCGGCGGCTGCTCGGGGTGCTGCGGACCGGTGACGCCCCGGAGAGCGGGGAGTACGTCCCCCAGCCCGATGTGGAGCAGATCGAGGACCTGGTCGCGCAGGTGCGGCAGACCGGCCTGGTGGTCGACTTCAAGGTGGAGGGCACGCCCCGCCCACTGCCCAGCGGCGTGGAGCTGACCGCGTACCGCGTCGTCCAGGAGGCCCTGACGAACACCCGCAAGCACGGCGGACCCGACGCCGGGGCCAGCGTCCGGCTGGTCTACTTCGACGACGGCCTCGGACTGCTGATCGAGGACGACGGCCGGGGCGCGGCGCACGAGCTGTACGCGGACGGCGGCGCGGACGGCGCCGGGCACGGGATGATCGGGATGCGGGAGCGGGTCGGCATGGTCGGCGGCACCCTGGACGCGGGGCCCCGGCCCGGCGGCGGATTCCGGATCAGCGCCCTGCTGCCGCTCAAGCCCCCGGGCTGACCCGGCGGCCACGCCCCTTCGACCCCGCCGCCGCCCCCCTTCCACGACCGAACCAGGACAGGACACGATCCCCATGACCACGGCCATCCGCGTGATGCTCGTCGACGACCAGGTGCTGCTGCGGACCGGTTTCCGGATGGTGCTCGCCGCCCAGCCCGACATGGAGGTCGTGGCCGAGGCCGGGGACGGGGCGGAGGCGATCGAGATCCTGCGGTCCACCGCTGTCGACGTGGTGCTGATGGACGTCCGTATGCCCCGGTTGGACGGCGTCGAGGCGACCCGCCGCATCTGCGCGCAGCAGGACCCGCCGAAGGTCCTCATCCTGACCACCTTCGACCTTGACGAGTACGCCTTCTCCGGGCTGAAGGCGGGGGCCAGCGGCTTCATGCTCAAGGACGTGCCGCCCGCCGAGCTGCTCGCCGCGATCCGTTCGGTGCACAGCGGAGACGCGGTCGTCGCCCCGTCCACCACCCGCCGGCTGCTCGACCGCTTCTCGCCGATGCTGCCCAGCGGTGACAAGGAGCCGAAGAACAAGCACATCGGCAAGCTCACCGGGCGGGAACGGGAAGTCATGCTCCTGGTCGCCCAGGGACTGTCGAACGGGGAGATCGCGGCCCGGCTCGTGCTCTCCGAGGCCACGGTCAAGACGCACGTCGGCCGCATCCTCACCAAGCTGAACCTCCGCGACCGGGTCCAGGTCGTCGTCCTCGCCTACGAGACCGGCCTGGTCCGGGCCGGCGGCGGCGCGGGCTGAGGACGGGACCGGCCGCGGGCACGCTGCTGTGGACCGACGGACCGTTCGGGGGCGGGCAGGACGCGGACGGCGTACGAGCCGCACCGGCGGCCCCCGGCAGCATGGTCCGCGACCCCGGGCACATCGGCTTCGGGCTGTACCGGACCCGTCCAGGTCCGCCGCAGCCACCGGCTCAGCGCAGGACGCCCTCCAGGAAGTCGCTGCCGAGCCGGGCGACGACCGTCAGGTCCAGCTGGTGCAGGACGTAGCGGCCGCGGCGGCGCGTCGTGACCAGACCGGCCTTCTTGAGCATGGACAGATGGCGGGAGACCTCGGGTGAGGTGATGCCGTTGGAGTCGGCCAGCTCGCCGGTGGTGTAGGGGGAGCGGGCCAGGTTGCGGCAGAGCCGCATCCGCATCGGGTGGGCCAGCGCCTCCAGACGCAGCTGGAGCAGTTCCACGGAGGCGGGCGCCGGCAGGTCGGGCAGGTGGACCGGGTAGTGGATCACCGGCCGCCAGCCCGGGGCGTGCAGCACCATCAGATGCGGCCAGCCGAAGCTGGTCGGGATGAGCGTCAGGCCCCGGCCGACGCCCGGGTCGACGGCGGTGGTCCGGCCCTCGGAC
This sequence comes from Streptomyces sp. NPDC104313, assembly GCF_055583985.1. Taxonomy (NCBI): domain Bacteria; kingdom Bacillati; phylum Actinomycetota; class Actinomycetes; order Kitasatosporales; family Streptomycetaceae; genus Streptomyces; species Streptomyces sp. NPDC104313. Next base: position 36,576 of record NZ_JBVJMW010000012.1, on the reverse strand, counting down.
AGCTTGTCGATGCTGATCCGGCCCGCGTCCTCCTCCAGTGTCACGGCGGCCGACACCGCCCCGACCGCGTCGGCCAGGCCCTTGCGCCGCAGCAGCTCCGTCTTGTGCCGGGCGTCGGCGACCAGCTGGACCGAGACCCGGCGCCAGGTGTCGGCGAAGAACGCCTGGTCGCAGTCCTCGAAGAGCCGCCGGATCCAGCCGCGTACGGAGGCGGGGTCGGCCAGCAGCCGCCGGGTGAACTCCATCTGCTGCGGGCCACGCGCCGCCGCCAGGTCCAGGGCGCGGCCCCGCATCCCGGCGTCGTCCAGGGGTGACGGCGACCCGGCCCCGTAGTGACTGGCGCAGGTGAACTCCAGGGCCGCGGCGACGAACCGCTCGTCGTCCAGTCGCTCCAGCAGGTCCAGGTCCTCGGCAAGGGTCGCCCCGGTCGTGCCCTCGCCGCCCCGGATCCCGGAGAACGGCATGAACACGTCGGAGAAGGTGTTCCGCCAGAGGAACTCCGCCTCCAGCAGCCGGTCCGCGAGATCGGGCTCCAGGGCCGTCGAGGTCGCGGTGGCCCAGCCGTGCAGCCCCGGATGGTGTCCGGGCTCGGAGAGCGCGTGCAGGGCGAGGCCCAGCTCGGCCAGGGGAGAGGTCGCGAATACGATGCGGTCGGCGGGCAGGCCCGCGATGTCTATGTGCACGCTCACCCCTCCATAGTGCGGGTACGCGGGCGGGCCGTCGTCCCGTTTGACGGGGGCCGTCAATCAACGCGACGGCACCGCCGTGACCTGCGCAGGCTGTCCGTATGGACGCCATCCAGCAGCACCTGCTCGACACCTACCGCGCGGCCCGGCTGTCGGAACCCGCGCCCCCGCCGCCGGGCCGGCACGACCGCTCCGTCCTGCGCGACCTGTACCGGCACCGGCTGACGAACCCGTCGAAGCGCCGGTCCGGCGACACCGGCCCGTCCGGCGTCTGAGGACGGAACCCTGACACCGGGGGCCCGGCCGCGCGACAAGGCCGCCGACGCCGGACGCACCGTGCGCAGCCCGCTCACCGACCCCAGCGCCCCGCCCTCGTGCAGCTCCGGGTGGGACAGGGGGTGCAGCGCCACCGTCGCGGTCCCCGTACTCCCCGCCCAACACCGCAGCGCGATCTGCTGGGCCATCCCGGTGGGGAAGAAGGCCGCCGCCTCCATGCCCAGCAGCCCGGCCACCCGCCGCTCCAGATCGGCGACGACCCCGCCCCCGTACACATCGGTCCAGTCCCGCGGATCGTGCACGGAAGGGGCGTCGGCGGCCGGCGCCGCCAGCCGCTCGCCCAGCGTGCCGTCCGCGCTCACCCGGGCCAGCGTCCGCCGCGACGCCCGCCACGCGGTCAGCCTGCGCCGCCGCCGCTCCTGCTCATCCGTGCTCACCATGGGACGATCATCGCCCGGAGGCCGGGCGGCGCGCCCGTTGATATCCGCACGGCCGGCGTCCGGTGCGGAAGGTTATCCACAGGCTGTGGGCGGCGGATGAGCTCCGCCGAAACGCTGGCGTAGCATGCAGAGAAATCGTCCGGTACCCGCTGCGGACTGGAACGGAAGGCCATCGCCCCGTGAACGCACCAGTTTCGAAGGAACCCCTCGACGCGAGGGACCGCCCCGCCCGGCTCACGGTCGGTGTCGTCGGCGCGGGCCGGGTCGGGCCCGCCCTCGCCGCGTCGCTCCAGCTCGCCGGGCACCGCCCGGTCGCCGTGTCCGGAGTCTCCGACGCCTCCCGCCGCCGCGCCGCGGCGCTGCTCCCCGACGTGCCCCTGGTGGAGCCCGCCGAGGTGCTGGCCCGTGCCGAGCTGGTGCTCCTGACCGTCCCCGACGATGTGCTGCCCACGCTGGTCGAAGGCCTCGCGGAGACCGGCGCCGTACGCCCCGGCCAACTGCTCGTCCACACTTCCGGGCGGTACGGGGCGCGGGTGCTGGACCCCGCGCTGCGGGCCGGGGCCCTGCCGCTCGCGCTGCATCCCGCGATGACGTTCACCGGCACGGCCGTCGACGTCCAGCGGCTCGCGGGCTGCTCCTTCGGCGTCACCGCCCCCGAGGAGCTGCGGCTCGCCGCGGAGGCCCTGGTCATCGAGATGGGTGGCGAGCCCGAGTGGATCGCCGAGGAGTCCCGCCCGCTCTACCACGCGGCCCTCGCCCTCGGCGCCAACCACCTGGTCACCCTGGTCGCCCAGTCGATGGAGCTGCTGGCCGAGGCCGGAGTCACCGCCCCCGACCGGATGCTCGGCCCGCTGCTCGGCGCGGCCCTGGACAACGCCCTGCGCTCCGGCGACGCCGCGCTGACCGGCCCGGTCGCCCGGGGTGACGCGGGCACGGTCGCCGCCCACATCGGCGAACTGCGCGAGCACGCCCCGCAGGCGGTGGCCGGATACATCGCGATGGCCCGCGCCACGGCCGACCGGGCGCTCGCCCACGGCCTGCTCAAGGCCGAGCTGGCCGAGGACCTCCTCGTCGTCCTGGCCGACCAGGAGCGCCGCCCCGGCGGCCCCGGGCCGGGGGCTGCCCGATGACGATGACCGGCTGTACGGGATCCGGGGGCTGCCCGATGACGATCATCGGCTGTACGGGATCCGGGAGAGCCCCGAAGACGATCACCGGCTGTGCCGGACCGGGGGAGACCCGATGACGCGCACGGTCCGGCCCGCCCTCCTGCGCACCGCCGCCGAGCTGGACGCACTGCCGCGCCCCGCCGGTGCCGAGCGGGCCGTCGTCATGACGATGGGCGCGCTCCACGACGGCCACGCCGCCCTGATCCGGGCCGCCCGCACGGCGGCCGGGGTGGAGGGCCAGGTGGTGGTCACCGTCTTCGTGAACCCGCTCCAGTTCGGCGAGGCCGCCGACCTGGACCGCTATCCGCGCACCCTGGACGCCGACCTGGAGATCGCCGCGGCGGCGGGGGCCGACGCCGTCTTCGCCCCCGGCGTGGACGAGGTCTACCCCGGCGGAGAGCCACAGGTCCGGATCGCCGCGGGACCCATGGGCGAACGCCTCGAAGGCGCGGCCCGCCCCGGGCACTTCGACGGGATGCTCACCGTCGTCGCCAAGCTCCTCCACCTCACCCGGCCCGACGGGGCGTTCTTCGGGCAGAAGGACGTCCAGCAGCTCGCCCTGATCCGCCGCATGGTCCGCGACCTGAACTTCGGCGTCCGGATCACCGCCGTGCCCACCGTCCGCGACCCGGACGGCCTCGCGCTCTCCAGCCGCAACCGCTTCCTGACCCCCGAGGAGCGGCACACCGCGCTCGCCCTGCCCCGTGCCCTGTTCGCGGCCCGCGACCGGCTCGCCGCCCAGCAGGCCCTGCACGAGCGGGCCCGGGCCACCGCGCCCGGCGGCGACCGGGCCGCCGGACTCAACAGGCTCGGCGAGGCCCGCGCCGCCGCCGACGCCCAGGCCGTGGCACTGGTCCGGCCGGGCGGGGCGCCCGCCGCCGTCCGGGCCGCCGCGCGGACCGTGCTGGACGAGGCCGCCGCCCGGGGCCGGGCGCCGCTCGCCCTGGACTACCTGGCCCTGGTGGACCCGGCGGACTTCACCGAGATCCCGGACGACCGCGAGAACGGGGAGGCGGTCCTCGCCGTCGCGGCCCGGGTCGGGGACACCCGCCTCATCGACAACATCCCCCTCACCTTCGGAGCCCTGACGTGACCGGAATACGGCTGACCGCCCCCGCCCCCGGCTGGGCCATCGACGCGGACGTCGTGGTGGTCGGCTCCGGCGTCGCCGGGCTCACCACGGCGCTGCGCTGCGCCGCCGCCGGCCTGGACACCGTCGTCGTCACCAAGGCCCGCCTCGACGACGGCTCGACCCGCTGGGCCCAGGGCGGCATCGCCGCCGCACTCGGCGAGGGCGACACCCCCGAGCAACACCTCGACGACACCCTCGTCGCGGGCGCGGGCCTCTGCGACGAGGAGGCCGTGCGCACCCTGGTCACCGAGGGCCCCGACGCCGTACGCCGGCTCATCGGCACCGGCGCCCACTTCGACACCACGGACAGCGGCGATATCGCGCTGACCCGCGAGGGCGGCCACCACCGCCGCCGCATCGCCCACGCGGGCGGCGACGCGACCGGCGCGGAGATCTCCCGCGCCCTGGTCGGGGCGGTGCGCGAGGCCGCCCTGCACACGATCGAGAACGCCCTGGTCCTGGACCTGCTCACGGACGCCGAAGGCCGTACGGCGGGCGTCTCGCTGCATGTCATGGGCGAGGGCCAGCACGACGGCGTAGGCGCGGTCCGGGCCCCCTCGGTGGTCCTCGCCACCGGCGGCATGGGCCAGGCCTTCTCCGCCACCACCAACCCCTCCGTCTCCACCGGGGACGGCGTCGCGCTCGCGCTGCGGGCCGGGGCGGAGGTCTCCGACCTGGAGTTCGTCCAGTTCCACCCGACCGTCCTGTTCCTCGGCGCGGACTCCGAGGGCCAGCAGCCGCTGGTCTCCGAAGCCGTACGGGGCGAGGGGGCGCACCTCGTCGACGGCGACGGCGTCCGCTTCATGCTCGGCCGGCACGAGCTGGCCGAGCTGGCCCCCCGCGACATCGTCGCCAAGGCCATCACCCGCCGGATGCACGAGCACGGCGCCGAGCACATGTATCTGGACGCCCGGCACTTCGGGGCGCGGATGTGGGAGCGGCGCTTCCCCACCATCCTGGCCGCCTGCCGGGCCCACGGCATCGACCCGGTCACCGGGCCGATCCCCGTCGCCCCGGCCGCGCACTACGCCTCCGGCGGCATCCGCACCGACCTGCGGGGCCGCACCACGGTCCCCGGCCTGTACGCCTGCGGCGAGGTCGCCTGCACCGGTGTGCACGGGGCCAACCGCCTCGCGTCCAACTCCCTCCTGGAGGGCCTGGTCTTCGCCGAGCGCATCGCCGCCGACATCGCCGGGGCCCGCCCGCCCCGCACCGAAGCGGCCGGGAGCCCGGACGCCGGCGATCCCGTCCCGCTGCTGGCCCCCGAGGCCCGTACGGCGATCCAGCGCACCATGACCCGGGGCGCCGGAGTCCTGCGTTCCGCCGACGGCCTGGCCGCCGCGGCCGAGGAGCTGGAAGCCCTGCACCGCGAGGCCGCCGCCGACGCGGACGGGTCCAAGGCGGTCGTCCCCGGGGTCGACGCCTGGGAGGTCACCAACCTCCTCCTGGTCTCCCGGGTCCTGGTCGCCGCCGCCCGGGAACGCGAGGAGACCCGTGGCTGCCACTGGCGCGAGGACCGGCCCGACCGTGACGACACCCACGGCCGCCGCCACCTGGTCGTGCGCATCGCGCCGGACCGCACCCCGGTCGTCCACCGCACGGAGACCGCCGCATTCCCGCCCGTACGCCCGTCGGATTGAGCAGACTGCTGGGAAGCAGCCGCACCGCCGGACACCGCGGGGCGGCACCAGCGGCACGAGAAGCACCAGCCGTACCCGCACCACCCGCCACGCCCCCGAGGAGCCGTCACCGTGAGCACGCCCGAAGAGAATCCGCGCCCCACACCCGTGGACGTACCGCTGATCAGCGTCGGCGCGCCCGCATCGTCGACGCCGGCGGGAGGCGGCTGCGGCGACGGCTGCGGCTGCGGCGGTGACGACTTCGACCCCGAAGCCCTGGAGTGCGGCCTGGACCCCGCGCTCGCCCTGCTGCTGGCCAGGGCGGGGCTCGACCCCGTCCAGGTCGAGGACGTCGCCCATGTGGCGATCGAGGAGGACCTCGACGGCGGGGTGGACGTCACGACCGTGGCGACCGTCCCCGAGGGTGCCGTGATCACCGGTGACTTCACCGCCCGCGAGGCGGGCGTGGTCGCCGGGCTCCGGGTCGCCGAGGCGGTCCTGTCGATCGTCTGCACCGAGGAGTTCGAGGTCGAGCGGCACGTCGAGGACGGCGACCGGATCGCCCCCGGCGAGAAGCTGCTGACCGTCACCACCCGCACCCGCGACCTGCTGACCGGCGAGCGCAGCGCGCTGAACCTGCTCTGCCGCCTCTCGGGCATCGCGACCGCCACCCGCGCCTGGGCGGACGTCCTGGAGGGCAGCAGGGCCAGGGTCCGCGACACGCGCAAGACCACGGCCGGCCTGCGCGCGCTGGAGAAGTACGCGGTGCGCTGCGGCGGCGGCGTCAACCACCGGATGTCGCTCTCCGACGCGGCCCTGGTCAAGGACAACCACGTGATCGCCGCCGGCGGCGTCGCCGAGGCGTTCTTGCGGGTCCGCGCCGAGTTCCCCGAGCTGCCCATCGAGGTCGAGGTCGACACGCTGGACCAGGTCCGCGAGGTGCTGGACGCGGGCGCCGACCTGATCCTGCTGGACAACTTCACCCCCGCCGAGACCGCCGAGGCGGTCGCCCTGGTCGCCGGTCGCGCGGTCCTGGAGTCCTCCGGCCGGCTCACCCTCGACTCGGCCCGCGCCTACGCCGACGCGGGTGTCGACTATCTCGCGGTCGGGGCGCTCACCCACTCCTCGCCGATCCTCGACATCGGCCTGGACTTCCGCGACGCCGACTCCACCGACGGGGCCGACGCCTGATGCTGCTCACCATCGACGTCGGCAACACGCACACGGTCCTCGGCCTCTTCGACGGCGAGGAGATCGTCGAGCACTGGCGGATCTCCACGGACGCCCGTCGCACCGCCGACGAGCTGGCCGTCCTGCTCCAGGGCCTGATGGGCATGCACCCGCTGCTCGGCATGGAGCTGGGCGACGGCATCGAGGGCATCGCGATCTGCGCCACCGTCCCCTCGGTCCTGCACGAACTGCGCGAGGTCACCCGCCGCTACTACGGCGACGTCCCCGCCGTCCTGGTGGAGCCCGGCGTCAAGACGGGCGTGCCGATCCTGATGGACAACCCCAAGGAGGTCGGCGCGGACCGCATCATCAACGCGGTCGCCGCCGTCGAGCTGTACGGGGGCCCGGCGATCGTCGTCGACTTCGGCACCGCCACCACCTTCGACGCGGTCTCCCCGCGCGGCGAGTACACGGGCGGGGTGATCGCCCCCGGCATCGAGATCTCGGTCGAGGCCCTCGGCGTCAAGGGCGCCCAGCTCCGCAAGATCGAGCTGGCCCGGCCGCGCAGTGTGATCGGCAAGAACACCGTCGAGGCCATGCAGTCCGGCATCGTCTACGGCTTCGCGGGCCAGGTCGACGGGGTGGTGGCCCGGATGAAGAAGGAGCTGGCCGCGGACCCGGACGATGTCACCGTCATCGCGACGGGCGGCCTTGCTCCGATGGTGTTGGGGGAGTCCTCGGTCATCGACGAGCACGAGCCGTGGCTGACGCTCATCGGGCTGCGCCTGGTGTACGAGCGGAACGTCTCCCGGTCGTAGGGAGCCGTTCCGCCGGAACCCCGTGTACCTGCGGGAACGGCCGGAGGCGTGGCCGGGACGCCGGGCCGGGCCCGCCGCGCCACCGACGACCAGTTAAACGGATTTTGTCCATTTAGCACGTATTGTCGCGTCATGCCCACGCCCTACGGTTCACGAGGCGGCATGGCGTTCAGCGCGGACGAGCTGCGGGTGCTCCGACGTGCCCTTGCCATCGCCCTCCACCCCATGCCCCTGTCCGACGAGGACGTCCAGGACTGCCTGCGGCTCGCCGGCTCCGTGGACGAGGCGGCCGGCGAGGCGGGTCGGCTGCGAGCCTTCCTGCTCGCCGACCTCGCCCGCTACCGCAACGCCCTCCCCGGCTCCGCCGCCGGCTACCTGGAGCTGCTCCAGGATGCCCTGGCCGCCGGCTACGACCCCCGCCCGGACGATCTGGCCGCTCTGCGGGCCCTGCGCGGGGGGCGGCTCGCGGCGGCTCTCCTGGAGCGCTGCCAGGTGCTCGCCGAGCGTTCCGTGCGGGCCCGGCTGGCCGGCCGCTCCGTCGGGCTCACGGCTCCCGGGCCCCGCAGCCGGCTGCTGGCCCTTCCTGGTGGCCGCGCCGCCGACCGGGAACCGGACCGGCCCAGGACCCCGGCCGCCCCGGACCGCCCGCAGAAGCCCGGCGACCGCCCGATGCCCAAGCCCTCCGAGGTCTTCCCGCCGCGTCGGCGTCCCGCGCCGCCCCCGTCCGAGGAGCGGGCGGCCGGCTGACCCCGAGCGGCGTCCGACGCGGCGGCCCCCACCGGGAGGTCGCCGCGTCGGGCCGTTCCGGGCTCGCTACTCTGGACGGCATGGACTACGTATCCGCGCTCGTGCCCCCCGTGGTGATGGCCGTCTTCTTCATCGCCCTGATCGTGATCATCGTCAAGAGCCAGGGCGGTCCGAACAAGACCAAGGAGGACGCCGTGGTGGACGCGGCGCTCGCCCGCGCGGAATCCGTAAAGCAGACCGCTCGTCCGGAGAAGGTCTGACCGGGTGAGCGGCCCGTCCGCCCCGTAATCTTCCCGAAGCGTGTCCCCGGAGCGCACGACTCATCGGAGTCGTGCGCTCTTTCTCTGTGTAAATACCAGAACATTCGGGACATCTAGCACTAAAGTGATCCCGTGCCCCGTCAATTGGGAGACCTGGAAGACGCCGTGATGACACGCGTCTGGCAATGGAACCGACCGGTCACGGTGCGGGAAGTCCTTGAGGACCTTCAGCAGGAACGGTCCATCGCCTACACGACCGTGATGACGGTAATGGACAATCTCCATCAGAAGGGCTGGGTACGCAGGGAAGTCGACGGCCGGGCCTATCGATATACGGCCGTCTCCACCAGGGCCGCCTACTCGGCCGCACTGATGAACGAAGCCTGGTCACACAGCGACAACCCCGCCGCCGCACTTGTCGCGTTCTTCGGCATGATGTCCGCCGAACAGCGCGAAGCACTCCAGGACGCTGTTCGCATGGTTTCCCCCGGCCCTGCCGAAACCCCCGGCGGCCCCGAGGAACCGACACCCGGCGCCACCAGGGATGACGCCCCGGCCGATGACGTGCCGCCGGAGAGCGGGCGATAGCGTCGGGGTATGTCCTCAGAGCAGCCGCGAAGCGATCCGGATACCGAACTCCATACCGACCCGTCGGTAAATAAGCCCGCCATCACCGTCCGACGGGCCAGGACCAGTGATGTCGTGTCCGTGCGGCGACTCCTCGACGGGTACGCGTCCGGAGGCATCCTGCTCGACAAAGCGACCGTCACCCTTTACGAGGACATCCAGGAGTTCTGGGTCGCGGAACGCGACGAGGACGCGACGGTCATCGGCTGCGGCGCGCTTCATGTCATGTGGGAAGACCTGGCGGAAGTGCGGACCCTTGCCGTCGACCCCCGCATCAAGGGCGCGGGAGTCGGGCATCACGTGCTGGACAAGCTCTTGCAGACCGCGCGATGGCTCGGTGTCCGCAGGGTCTTCTGTCTCACCTTCGAAGTGGATTTCTTCGCGAAGCACGGCTTCGTCGAGATCGGAGAGACGCCCGTCGACACCGATGTCTACAGTGAGCTGCTGCGTTCCTACGACGAGGGCGTCGCGGAGTTCCTCGGTCTCGAACGAGTGAAGCCGAACACCTTGGGCAACAGTCGGATGCTTCTGAACCTGTGATCTGCAGAAGAACCTGCAACCCTATGTCCGAATCGCGCACGTTTCCCGTCTTCTCGGGCTGCTGAACCTCTGCAGGGGGTTTGTGTTTTCGAGAGAAAAGCGGTTTCCTTTCCGCGTACTCCATTTTCGATGAAAGGAAATCCCGTGGCACAGAAGGTTCAGGTCCTTCTTGTCGATGACCTCGATGGTGTCGAGGCCGATGAGACCGTCACGTTCGCCCTTGACGGCAAGACGTACGAGATCGACCTCACCACGGCCAACGCGGACAAGCTTCGCGGCCTTCTCGAGCCCTACACCAAGGGTGGACGTCGTACCGGTGGCCGTGCCGCCACGGGCCGCGGCAAGGGCCGTGCCGTGGCCGGCGGTAACAAGGACACCGCGGAAATCCGCCGGTGGGCGCGGGAGAACGGCCACAACGTGAATGACCGAGGCCGCGTTCCCGCCGAGATCCGTGAGGCTTACGAGAAGGCCAACGGCTGATCCGCTCCACCCCTTGTCGGCGCCCCGGAACGGGCGCGTGACAGCCGGACCCGATGGCATTCGGTAGCCGCGGCGTCCACCAGGCGTACGAGATCGGGGGCACCCCCACCCCTGCTCCCGAAACCCGCGAGGGCCGGCAGCCCCGGCTCGGGTGCACGCCTCGGCTCTGGGGGCCGCAGCCAGACAGCGGCCCCCGGCGAGTCCCCCGGGGCGCCCGGGAGAGGCGGGGCCGTGACGCGGCCCCCCGCGCCCACGGCGGTCAGGTCCCGCGCGAGAGGGCCCCACTCCAGCCAGTCGAGCAGCCCCGGCAGCTCATCGGCGCCGCCCGCGGCGACCAGCAGCCCCATCCGCGTACCGGACAGCAGCACGGGGCCGGTGCGCACGCCGCGCCGCAGCACGGCGTGACCGGCCTCGGCGGGCAGCTCCAGCACATCGAAGAGCGCCCCGGTGAGCAGTCGCAGCGGAGTCCGCCCCGCGGTGGCCCAGCCCAGCTCCCTCGCGTAGCGCCGGGCGAGTGCGGCGTCGGCTGAACCCGGAGCGGAATCGGGTGACGATCGGGGCTGAGGGATGGTGGGTGGCATGTCCGATGAACCGTCGAACCGCCCCCATGGTTACGCAGGGTCCCCGACGTGTCACGTTCAGTCCTGGCCGTGGGGGCGCGCGAGAGCATTCAGCAGCGCAAGGATGTTCGCCCGTAGCGGAGGGAACCGGGGTGCGCCGCATGGACTGTCAGTGATTGCGGGTAAGACTTTCCTAGTGGGAAGGGGCGACACGCTGGCCGAGACGTCTCACGTTCGCCATCGGCGTACTGGCGAAAGGGGTATCTGCCTGGCCTGCGGGAACATCGTCTCGCACCATCGGGTTGGAGCAGTTGTCCGCTGTTCGGCAGTAAGAATCCCCGCCGGTGCGGGGGTGATCCGGACGGATGTCGGCAGTTGGAATGAGCTGTCCCGTCCTGCGGGACTAGCATGCGGAAGGACTGGGAGGGGACCGACCCCTCACTGACCGACCGCTCTGAGGAGCGATTAACGATGTTCGAGAGGTTCACCGACCGCGCGCGGCGGGTTGTCGTCCTGGCTCAGGAAGAAGCCCGGATGCTCAACCACAACTACATCGGCACCGAGCACATCCTCCTGGGCCTGATCCATGAGGGTGAGGGTGTCGCCGCTAAGGCCCTGGAGAGCCTCGGGATTTCGCTCGAGGCGGTCCGCCAGCAGGTGGAGGAGATCATCGGGCAGGGGCAGCAGGCTCCTTCCGGGCACATCCCCTTCACTCCGCGAGCCAAGAAGGTCCTGGAGCTGTCGCTCCGCGAGGCGCTTCAGCTGGGCCACAACTACATCGGCACCGAGCACATCCTGCTCGGCCTGATCCGCGAGGGCGAGGGCGTCGCCGCCCAGGTCCTCGTGAAGCTGGGCGCCGACCTGAACCGGGTCCGGCAGCAGGTCATCCAGCTGCTTTCCGGGTATTCGGGCGGCAAGGAGGCGGCCACCGCAGGCGGTCCCGCCGAGGGCACGCCCTCCACGTCCCTGGTGCTCGACCAGTTCGGCCGGAATCTCACCCAGGCCGCTCGTGAGTCCAAGCTCGACCCGGTCATCGGGCGCGAGAAGGAGATCGAGCGGGTCATGCAGGTGCTGTCCCGCCGGACCAAGAACAACCCGGTCCTCATCGGCGAGCCCGGTGTCGGCAAGACGGCGGTCGTCGAGGGCCTGGCCCAGGCGATCGTCAAGGGCGAGGTGCCCGAGACCCTCAAGGACAAGCACCTCTACACCCTGGACCTCGGCGCCCTGGTCGCCGGCTCCCGGTACCGGGGTGACTTCGAGGAGCGCCTGAAGAAGGTCCTCAAGGAGATCCGCACCCGCGGCGACATCATCCTGTTCATCGACGAGCTCCACACGCTGGTCGGTGCGGGTGCCGCGGAAGGCGCCATCGACGCGGCTTCGATCCTGAAGCCCATGCTGGCGCGCGGTGAGCTCCAGACCATCGGCGCCACCACGCTCGACGAGTACCGCAAGCACCTGGAGAAGGACGCCGCTCTCGAGCGCCGCTTCCAGCCCATCCAGGTCGCGGAGCCGTCGCTGCCGCACACCATCGAGATCCTCAAGGGTCTGCGCGACCGCTACGAGGCCCACCACCGGGTCTCCATCACGGACGAGGCACTGGTCCAGGCCGCGACCCTGGCCGACCGGTACATCTCGGACCGCTTCCTGCCGGACAAGGCGATCGACCTGATCGACGAGGCCGGATCCCGGATGCGCATCCGCCGGATGACCGCGCCGCCGGACCTCCGCGAGTTCGACGAGAAGATCGCGGGCGTCCGCCGTGACAAGGAGTCGGCCATCGACTCCCAGGACTTCGAGAAGGCGGCTTCCCTCCGCGACAAGGAGAAGCAGCTGCTGGCGGGGAAGGCCAAGCGCGAGAAGGAGTGGAAGGCCGGCGACATGGACGTCGTCGCCGAGGTCGACGGCGAGCTCATCGCCGAAGTCCTGGCCACGGCCACCGGAATCCCGGTCTTCAAGCTGACGGAGGAGGAGTCCTCCCGTCTGCTGCGCATGGAGGACGAGCTCCACAAGCGCGTCATCGGGCAGAAGGACGCCATCAAGGCCCTTTCGCAGGCGATCCGCCGTACGCGAGCCGGTCTGAAGGACCCGAAGCGCCCCGGTGGCTCGTTCATCTTCGCCGGTCCGTCCGGTGTCGGTAAGACCGAGCTCTCCAAGACGCTGGCCGAATTCCTCTTCGGTGACGAGGACGCGCTGATCTCCCTCGACATGTCGGAGTTCAGCGAGAAGCACACGGTTTCCCGTCTCTTCGGTTCGCCCCCCGGCTACGTGGGCTACGAGGAGGGCGGCCAGCTCACCGAGAAGGTGCGCCGGAAGCCGTTCTCCGTCGTCCTCTTCGACGAGGTCGAGAAGGCCCACCCCGATATCTTCAATTCCCTGCTCCAGATTCTGGAGGACGGTCGCCTGACCGACTCCCAGGGTCGGGTCGTGGACTTCAAGAACACGGTCATCATCATGACGACCAACCTCGGGACCCGGGACATCTCGAAGGGCTTCAACCTGGGCTTCGCCGCCCAGGGCGACGTCAAGACGAACTACGAGCGGATGAAGACCAAGGTCAACGAAGAGCTCAAGCAGCACTTCCGGCCGGAATTCCTCAACCGTGTCGACGACACGGTCGTCTTCCACCAGCTGACCGAGGAAGACATCATCCAGATCGTCGACCTCATGCTCGCCAAGGTCGACGAGCGCCTCAAGGACCGCGACATGGGCATCGAGCTCAGCGGCGAGGCCAAGATGCTGCTCGCGAAGAAGGGCTACGACCCCGTGATGGGCGCCCGGCCGCTGCGCCGGACGATCCAGCGGCAGATCGAGGACATCCTCTCCGAGAAGATCCTCTTCGGTGAGCTGCGTCCCGGTCACATCGTGGTCGTGGGCACCGAGGGCGAGGGTGACGACAAGACGTTCACCTTCCGCGGCGAGGAGAAGTCGGCTCTGCCCGACGTCCCGCCGATCGAGCAGGCGGCAGGCGGCGCCGGCCCGAACCTCACGAAGGAAGCGTGACGCGCGGCGCGGCGTGAGTCCGAGCGTGTGAAGGGGCTGCCCCGGAACCGGTTTTCCTACCGGTCCGGGGCAGCCCCTTTCCTGTTGCCGACCGGGTCGGTAGGTGAGGCGGCCGGCTCGTCGTCCGGGCGGGCGGAGGGCGGGCCGTCCGGGGCGAGGACCGGCAGGTCGCGGACCCGGCCTGCCAGGGGCAGCACCGCCGCCGTGCAGGGGCGGCCTCCAGGCGCTGGTCGCGGCCGTGGCGCTGGACGCGCGGGAAGCCGGTGATCTCGCACCCGGGTGGCCTCGCCGCTCCGTCACCGAACACCGCCGCCGACCCGTCGTCCCTGGTCCCGATCTCCCGGGCCTCGCCCCTTCGCGGTGTCGCGCGGGGTCAGGGTGAAGGCCACCTCGTGCGTGCGGCCCGTAGTGCGGGCGGCGTCCGCACCCGCCTCGACCACCCACGCCCTCACCTTGCCGCCCGCCTTGGCCTCCCGGCGCGGTTCGAGGGTGAACCCCAGCTGGATGTCGCCGACCGCGAAGGAGACCGGGTGGTCCGTGGCCCGGGTCGCCGCGTCGATGAGCTGGTTGCGGATGGACGCGACGGCATCGGCGAGCTCGATGCCGTCCAGGGCGTGGGTGTGCTCGGCCGTCCTGGGGCCACCCAGGGGCGCGGTGCCGCTCTCCCGCCGGCGTAGTGAGGCGGCACGCCGAAGGTCCCGAATCGGAAGGACCTGGGTCCCACCGGCGGTGACAAGGCGCACAGCCCGAAACAGGCCTACTACCCGGACTAGGAGAAAGGGTGGTGATCGGCCGCGGGACCTTCGGCCCGCCGTCGACGGGCCCTTTCGAGGTTCTGGGAGGTACGGACCTTTCGTGGCGCCATGTCCGGAAAAGGGCCTATTGGGCTGGTGTTGAACGCCTTCCGCGCGAACGATCTCGCAGCCCGCGCAGACTCCTCGCAGGGGGACAAGTGCGATGAATTCCCCCGGACCCTTCTACGGCTTTTCTTCGTAGATGGGGTGGTTGAGTACCGGCGGGGGTGCGGGTTACCAAGGTGGAGCAAGCCCGGACAGCACGCCGGGTCCACTCACCTTCGGAGGACTTCCTCGTATGAAGCGCGCAACGAACCAGCACACCATCCGCCCGTCCGCCTTCCGCGTCCGTGGCGCCGTCCTGGCCGCCGGCCTGGGAGCGTCCGTGGTGCTGGGTGCCGGATCGGCGTTCGCGTCCAGCGGCAGTGAAGCCGCTGTGGCTCCGCTCGCCGCCGCCACGGCCGCCGACTCGCTCGCCCAGCAGGCGACCGCGCAGGGCAAGGCAGCCGAGGCCGCCAAGAACAAGGCCTCCGACGCGAAGAAGAAGGCCACCTCCTGGAAGTCCCCGGTCAAGAAGTACACGCTGACCGCCGGCTACGGCACCGGCGGCGCCCGCTGGGCCGCCAAGCACTCGGGCCAGGACTTCGCCGTGCCGGTCGGCACCACCGTCGTGGCCGCCAACAAGGGCACCGTCGTGAAGGCCGGCCCGAACGGCGGCGGCGACGGCCCCGCGTACGGCAACGCCGTCGTGATCAAGCACTCCAACGGCAAGTACTCGCAGTACGCGCACCTGTCGAAGGTCAACGTGAAGATCGGCCAGACCGTGAAGACGGGCGAGAAGATCGCCCTGTCCGGCAACACCGGAAACTCCAGCGGCCCGCACCTGCACTTCGAGATCCGCACCACCCCGAACTACGGCTCGGCGCTGAACCCGGCCGCGTTCCTCCGCTCGGTGCACGTCTCCATCTGATCCGCCCGGCGCAGGGGGTGCCCGGCGGACACCCCCTACCGCGCGGCCCCGCCGGAACCCCGGCGGGCGCGCGGCACAACCGAACAGAGTCAGTGGACCCGCTGCACCCCGGTACCCGGGGCGTGCGCCCGGGCCACCCGACCGACGGCGACGTCGAGGAGAGCCTCACGGCTCACTCCTCGGGGTCGCCGTCGGCGTTTCCGGCCCGAGAAGCGCTCGACGGCCGTACGGCTCAGTCCGACGCCTGAAGCTGGTCCGCCATCCGCAACACCGGGAAGCTCCCGGTGACCGTCGGCGCGTGCTCCGGCAGCCACAGCACCGCGATCGCCCCGCCCGTGCCCTCCGCCGCGCCCGAGGGCGCCGCGTTGCGGAAGGTCAGCCGGGCCCCCAGCACCCTCGCCTGGCCTGCCGCGATCGTCAGCCCGAGCCCGTGTCCGTGCCCGGCCCGGTCCATGCTTCCGGTACGGAACCGGCTCGGTCCGTCCCGCAGCAGCTCCTCCGGGAATCCCGGACCGTGGTCGCGGACCCGCACCACCCGGCCCTCGACCGTGACCTCCACCGGGGTCGAGCCGTGCTTGGCGGCGTTCCCCAACAGATTGCCGAGGATGCGCTCCAGCCGGCGCGGATCGGTGGAGACCCACGACTCGTGCACCACCCGCACGGTCACCTCGGGGTTCAGCAGCCCGATCCGGCGGCTGACGAACTCACCGAGCGGCAGTTCCTGAAGCTCCGCCCGTTCCGAGGCGCTGTCCAGGCGGGCCACCTCCAGTACGTCCTCGACCAGCGTGCGCATCGCCTGCGCCCGGTCCCGTACCAGCTCGGTGGGGCGGCCCGGCGGCAGCAGCTCGGCCGCCGTGAGCAGCCCGGTCACCGGGGTACGCAGCTCATGGGCGATATCCGCGGTGACCCGGCGCTCCGCCTCGATCCGCTCGTTCAGCGCGTCGGTCAGCGCGTCGACCGCCCGCGCCAGCTCGTCGGTCTCGTCGCCGACGACCCCGCCGACGGCCTCCCTGACCCGTACGTCCGTCTGCCCCTGGGCGACCCGGCCCGCCGCGGCCGCCGCCTTGCGCAGCCTGCGCGAGAGCTGGCCACCGATGAGGACCCCGAGCGCGCAGCCGCCGAAGACCACCGAGACCGAGCCGATGATCAGGGCCCGGTCCAGGTCGTCCATGATCGTGGCGGAGCGGTCCGCGAACCGGGAGTGCAGCGAGAGCACGTCCCCGCCCGCCAGCGGAACCGCCGCCCAGACCTCGGGGACCCCGTCGGAGCCCTGCGTCACATGGGTGGCCCGGCGGTTCTTGCGGACCTCGTCGCGCAGGCTCGGCGGGATCGTCGGGTCGTTGAGCTTCGCCCCGAACTTCGGCCCGCCCTTCTGCATGCTCGTCGCCTCGTAGAAGCGCTGGGCGCCCAGCAGCCGCTCCATCTGCACCTCGCGGGCGTTCTCGATCATCGAGACGCGGGCCGCGTTGTGCACCACGAGGCTCAGCGCCACCGCGACGAGCGCGCCGACCGCCGCGATGGCGATGCTGATCTTCCAGCGGACTCCGGTCCGCAGGGCCGGTCGCTTCATCCGCGCAGCTTGTAGCCGAAGCCGCGGACCGTATCGATCCGGTCCTGGCCGATCTTGGTGCGCAGCCGCTGGACGTGGACGTCCACGACCCGGGTGTCACCGCCCCAGCCGTAGTCCCAGACCCGCTCCAGGAGCTTGTCGCGGGACAGGACGGTGCCCGGCGCGGACGAGAACTCCAGCAGCAGCCGCATCTCGGTGGGTGTCAGCGCCACCTGCTCACCGGCGCGCCGCACCTCCATGCCGTCCGTGTCGACCTCCAGATCGCCGAAGACCAGCACCCCGCCGAACGCCCCGGCAGCCCCCTCCACACCGCCTTGGCCCGGACCGTCCGGCCCGGCCGCGTGGCCGAAGCGACGCAGCACCGCCCGGATGCGGGCGACCAGGACCGCGCCGTCGAAGGGCTTGGTGACGTAGTCGTCGGCCCCGGCCTCCAGGCCCAGCACCACATCGATCGAGTCGGCCCGCGCGGAGAGCATGATCACCGGGACGGTCGACTCGTCCCGGATACGACGGCACAGGCTCACCCCGTCCAGGCCCGGCACCATCACGTCGAGCAGGGCGATGTCCGGCCGGTCGGCGCGGAACGCCTCCAGACCGGAGAGCCCGTCGGGCATCGCGGTGACCGTGAAGCCGACCCGCTCCAGGGCCAGCTGGGTGGCCTCGCGGATGACGTCGTCGTCCTCGACGAAGAGGACGTGGGTCTCGGCCATGGGGCTGCTTCTCGCTTTCCGTTCCCGCCCGGTTCCACCGGCACGGCTCCGTGCCTGACCGGTCTCAATTCCTGCCCCGCTGCACCGGCGCCTCCGACGGAACCGGTTCCACCGGCTCCGACTGCACCGGCAGTTCGCCGTCCGTGCCCTCGACGGCACGGCTGAAGTCGTTGTGCACCCGGTCGTGCTCGGCGAAGCGGTCGCTCGCCCAACGGTAGGTGACCACCTCCGAGCCGGACGGGTACGCCAGCGGATCCTTCGACCCGTAGACCTGGGTCGTCACCACCAGGTCGCCCCGGTCGATCGTTCCGTAGACGGCGGGGACCTCGGCCGCGAAGACGTTCTTGTACGAGCCGTCGCCGTCCGCCCGGTACACATACGTTCCGACGCCCACCGAGTCGGCGCAGCTCATCACGTTGACCACCACGTCGGCGGCCCGGCCGCCCGTCATCGACCCGTAGGAGGTGTCGACCGGATAGGCCTTGCCCGCGCAGGGCCTGAGCCCGTCCCTGACCTGCTCGCCCACCTGGGGATCGTCCTTGAGGAGCCGCACGGCGTCGACCCGCCTGACGGGCGGGGCCGTGCCGGAAGGGCTGGCCTGGGGGGTGATCTGGGCGACCGGCTGACTGCCGGCGGGGCCCTCGTCCCGGGTACCGGTGCCGCCCGTGGAGCAGCCGACGCCGAACAGCCCGAAGGCGACGAGTCCGGCCAAGGCCGTGCCACTCGCCGCCATACTGCTCCGGAATCCCCGGCTCCGGCTCGATCTCCCCGGATCGTCGCCGTCGTCCGAGCCCCCGGAACCACTCAAGGAGGAATCGCTCGAGGCAGCGGCCATCCCCGGATCGCCGCACGGGGAATCACCCCCGAAGCCGCCCCCGCCGCCGCTGCTGCCACTCAGGCCGCGCACCGCTCCATCCCCCGCTCGTCGTGACGCCCGTTCCGCTGCGCCGGTGTGTGTGTCCTCGCCCCCGGCACCGTCGTGAGCGGCGACCGCTGGGCGGGAACACGGACGGAGGTGGCCGACGCCGCGCCCCGGTGACCGCCGTGCTCCCTGGCGACCGCCTCACGACTGTCCAGCTCACGGCTCTCCAGCTCCTGACGCAGTCGTGCCAGGGCCCGGTGCAGCGTGCTCTTGACCGTACCGGCCGACATGCCGAGTGCCGCGGCCGTCTCCTCCGTGCTCATCTGCTCCCAGTGTCGCAGTACGACGACGCTGCGCTGCTTGGGAGCCAGAATGCCCAGGATGTCCATCAGCAGGGCGCGGTCGGCGCGCTGCTCGCTGCCGTCCTCGACACTCGCGTCGGGCAGCTGCTCGGTCGGGACCTCTTCGAGCTTGCGCGCCCGCCACCACTCCGTACGGGTGTTGATCATGACGCGGCGCAGATAGGCGTCGGCCAGGGACTTGTCGGCGATGCCGTCCCAGCGGCCGTAGGTCCGCACCAGGGCGGTCTGCAGCAGGTCCTGAGCATCCACGGGATCGGGAACCAGACGGCGCGCGCTGCGCAGCAGCGCCTCCTGCCGTGTGCGTACGTAGTCCTCGAACGCGAGTACCTCGCCCTGCGCCATGACAACCGCCTCCGTCCCCGAACATCCCCGTGTCACCGCCGGGCCGCGGGTGTTCCGCGGTCCGGCTGTCCTGCTGTCGGAGACGCTACGGAGGCGTTGTCACGGCGATGTGCGGAGCAGCCGTAGGCCGGTGCACGGCTGCCCATCGGTTGTGTAACAGCGCGGGAGAAGACGCTCACCCGAACCTGGCCAGGGCCCCGGCCCGGGACCGGGGCCCGGGACCGGGGATCAGGCCAGCGGCAGCCGGTACCGGCCGTCGGCCAGCGGTTCGACCAGTCCGTCGGCCACCAGTCCGTCCAGTGCGCGGGCCCGCTGCACCGGCTCCTCCCACACCGTGTCCAGCGCGGCCTGGGCCACGGGGCTCACCGAGTCCCGCAACACCGCCAACAGCCGCCCGCGGACCTGGCGGTCGGTGCCGGCGTACGTCTGCCCCTTGCGCGGCGGGCCCTGGTGCGCGGGCTTCCCGGCCAGCCGCCAGGCACACCGCGAGGCGATCGGGCACCGGTCGCAGTCCTCGTTGCGCGCGGTGCACACGAGGGCGCCCAGCTCCATCGTCGCCGCCGCCCAGCGTGCCGCCCGCTCGTCCTCCTCGGGCAGCAGCGCCCGCGCGAGCTTGCGCTCGGCGGCGGTGGTCGCGTTCGGCGGGTACTGGACCCCGGACGCGGCGCGGGCGAACACCCGGCGGACGTTCGTGTCGAGCACCGCGTGCCGCTGCCCGTACGCGAACGAGGCCACGGCCGCCGCCGTGTACTCGCCGATCCCGGGCAGCGCCAGCAGCTGGGCGTGCTCGCTCGGCACATCGCCGCCGTGCCGTTCCGTTATCGCCTGCGCGGCCCCGTGCAGGCGCAGCGCACGGCGTGGGTAGCCGAGCCGGCCCCAGGCGCGGACCGCCTCCCCGGGCGCCTCGGCGGCCAGGTCGGCGGGGCGGGGCCAGCGGGCGAGCCACTGTTCGTACACCGGGAGGACCCGGCTCACCGGGGTCTGCTGCAACATGAACTCGCTCACCATCACGCCCCAGGCGCCCGCCTCGGGGCGGCGCCAGGGCAGATCGCGGGCATGCTGCTCGAACCACCCGATGACGGGGGTGTGGAGGGAGGCGGCGGGGGGCGTCTGTGTCGAAGTCATGGCAGTCATCGCACGGACGATCCTGGCACGGAAGAGGGAGCGGCGGTCACGGGCACGGGGGTGTCGGCCCACGCGGCGGCCCAGGGGGCGACAACGCCACCCGTTCTGTCCCCTGTGACCGGGTCGCGCCCCGTTCCCGTGATGATGATCGGCAAAACTTGCGACCGGAGCGGCGGGTGGGGCCTGAGCCGGCCCGGATCTCTCGTAGAGTTCGGGCCGTGGGATCTATGCGCAATCCGGTCGGTCCGCTTCCCTCCAGCATCTACTGGCGACGAAGGGCGGTAGCGGGACTTCTGGCTGCGTTGCTCGCCGTGTTGATCGCCTGGGGCGTGACGTCCGGAGGCGGTGGGGGGAGCCGGAACGACGGCAAGTCGGGCGGCTTCGACCCGGTCGAGTCGATCACTCCCGGGCCGTCGGGATCGGGCCCGGCGATCAGCCAACAGCCGGGCGGCCGCGACGAGTCGGGCGAGAACGGCGGATCCGGGGGCTCGGGCGGGTCGGGCGGCTCCGACGGTGGCGCGGGCGCGTCCTCCGGCGACGGGGCCTCGTCCGACGGGGCGTCAACGGGCGGTGCGGACACGGCCGGTTCGGGTGGCGGTGGCACGGCGGGCCAACAGGTCCCGGCCGGCTCCCCGCTCTCCGAGTGCAAGCCCGCCGCGGTGCGGGTGACCCTGCGGACAAAGGTCAGTTACGGCCCCGACGACAAGCCGAAGTTCGAACTGATCGCGAAGAACACCTCGTCGGCCACCTGCAAGGCCGACCTCGGGCCGAAGAGCGCGGTCCTCACGGTCACCGAGGCAGGCGGCGAGGACGACGATCCGATCTGGTCCTCGAAGGACTGCCCGGCCGCGGCCGGCCCGCTGTTCCTGAAGGTCCCGGCGGGCGCGACGGTGATCCACACGGTCGACTGGAACCGCGCGCTGTCCGCCCCCGGCTGCGCGACCCCTCCGGCCGGCAAGGCCGGCCCGGGAACGTACCTCCTGGAGGCGAAGGCCCCCGGCGAACCGGTCCAGCGAGCCTCTTTCGTGCTGGCGAAGGACTGAGCCCGGCCCTGTTCAGCTCGTCCGGCGACCCTTCGAGCCCGTCCGGCGTTCGAGGACGGAACCGTCAAGGTGGGCGGGCGTCGCACCCAAGGGTCCGGGCAAGCGCGGTAACCCGGCCGGTCCGGCGGTTGAGGACGGACCAGCCACGCGGTCGGGCGACGCGCCCATGGCGGTCCGGCGAGGCACCCATGGGGGGGTCGGGCGAGCCCGTATGAGCACCGCCCGCCCCGGCCCGGGTCCGTCCTCGACCGCCGGACGACTCGACCGGTGCGGCCGACCTCAGACGTACCGCTCCAGGATCGACGACTCCGCCAGCCGCGACAGCCCCTCCCGCACGCTGCGCGCCCGCGCCTCGCCGACGCCCTCCACCGTCTGGAGGTCGTCCACGCTCGCCGCCAGCAGCTTCTGGAGCCCGCCGAAGTGCTCCACCAGCCGCTCGATGACCGCCCCCGGCAGCCGTGGCACCTTCGCCAGCAGCCGGAAGCCGCGCGGGGAGACCGCCGAGTCCAGCGTCTCGGGCGAACCGCTGTAGCCCAGCGCCCGCGCCACCACCGCCAGCTCCAGCAGCTCCGTGTGGCTCAGCGCGTCCAGCTCGGTCAGCGCCTCGGCCACCGTGCGCGACCGCTTCGCCGTCGGCTCGGGCACGTAGTCGCGGACGACCAGCTCGCGCTCCGGCTCCACCCCGGCGATCAGCTCGTCCAGCTGGAGCGAGAGCAGGCGTCCGTCGGTGCCGAGCTCGACCACGTACTCCGCGATCTCCGTGGCGATCCGCCGCACCATCTCCAGCCGCTGCGCCACCGCCGTCACGTCCCGGACGGTGACCAGGTCCTCGATCTCCAGCGCGGACAGGGTGCCCGCCACCTCGTCGAGGCGCAGTTTGTACCGCTCCAGCGTGGCGAGCGCCTGATTGGCCCGGGACAGGATGGCGGAGGACTCCTCCAGGACCCGCCGCTCCCCGTCCACGTACAGCGCGATCAGGCGCATCGACTGGGAGACCGAGACGACGGGGAAGCCGCACGCCTTGGAGACCCGGTCCGCCGTGCGGTGACGGGTGCCCGTCTCCTCCGTGTGGATCGAGGCGTCCGGGACCAGCTGCACGCCGGCCCGCAGGATCTTGGTCATGTCCTTGTCGAGGATCAGCGCCCCGTCGAGCTTGCACAGCTCGCGCAGGCGCGTCGCCGTGAACTCCACGTCCAGCACGAATCCGCCGGTGCACATCGACTCGACCGTCTTGTCCATGCCCAGCACGATCAGCCCACCGGTATTGCCGCGGAGAATGCGCTCCAGGCCGTCCCGCAGGGCCATTCCGGGCGCGACCGCGCTCAACGAGGCGCGCATCAGCGCCTCGTTACCGGTGCCTTGGCCGGACTTTCCGGGCGTCGTCGCCCGGTCGTTGGCTGCCACTGCACTCCTCCGGTCACAGGTCGCGGTGCCCTTGCGTCCCCCATGCCGTGTCCACGGGCGGGCGAGACCAGGGCAAAGTCTACCGGCGCGCGTTGTCTTCCTGACGAGGCTGCGGCGCCTCCTGCCGAGACCGGCGCGGGAGGACCCGCAGGGCATCGCCCATGTCGGCGACTTCGGTGACCTTCATACCGGCCGGGACCTTCCCCGGGTCCGTCGGAACGAGCGCGTGGGTGAAGCCCAGACGGTGTGCCTCGGCCAGTCTCCGCTGTACCCCGGTGACCCGCCTGACCTCGCCCGCGAGCCCCACCTCGCCGATCGCGACCAGGTTCTTCGGGAGCGGGGTGTCGCTGGCCGCGCTGGCCAGCGCGAGCGCGATCGCCAGGTCGGCGGCGGGCTCGGTGAGCTTCACGCCGCCCACCGTCGCGCTGTAGATGTCCCGCTTGCCGAGCGCGCTGATCCGGCCGCGCTGCTCCAGCACGGCGAGCATCATCGAGACCCGGGAGGTCTCCAGACCCGAGGTGGTGCGCCGGGGCGAGGGGATCTGCGAGTCGACGGTGAGCGCCTGTACCTCGGCGACCAGGGGCCGCTTGCCCTCCAGGGTCACCGTCAGACAGGTGCCCGGCACCGCCACGTCGCGGCGGGTCAGGAAGAGGCCCGAGGGGTCGGCGAGTCCGGTGATGCCCTCGTCGTGCAGCTCGAAGCAGCCGACTTCGTCGGTCGCCCCGTAGCGGTTCTTGATCCCGCGCACCAGCCGCAGCCGGGCGTGGCGGTCCCCCTCGAAGGACAGCACGACGTCCACCAGGTGCTCCAGCAGCCGGGGCCCGGCGATCGCGCCGTCCTTCGTGACGTGGCCGACGAGCAGCGTGGCCATCCCGCGCTCCTTGGAGGCCCGGATCAGCGCTCCGGCGACCTCCCGGACCTGGGCCATTCCGCCGGGCGCGCCGTCGATCTCGGGCGAGGCGACCGTCTGCACCGAGTCCAGGACGAGCAGCGAGGGCTTCACCGCGTCCAGGTGGCCGAGCACCGCGGACAGATCGGTCTCCGCCGCGAGGTAGAGGTGGTCGTTGATCGCCCGGATCCGGTCGGCCCGCAGCCGGACCTGGCTGGCGGACTCCTCGGCGGTCACATAGAGCGTGCGGTGGTCCCCGCTCGCCGCCTTGGCCGCCACATCCAGCAGCAGCGTCGACTTGCCGACGCCCGGCTCGCCCGCCAGCAGGACGACGGCGCCCGGCACGAGCCCGCCGCCGAGCACCCGGTCCAGCTCACCGACGCCGGTCGAACGGGCGGTGGCCGTACGGCTGTCGACCTGGCCGATCGGCACGGCCGCCGTGGAGACCCGGCCGGCCGCGGTGGTGCGCACGGCGGGGGCGCCGCCGAACTCCTCGACCGTCCCCCACGCCTGGCACTCGGGGCAACGGCCGAGCCACTTGGCGGTGGTCCAGCCGCATTCGGTGCAGCGGTAGGACGGCCGGTCCTTCGCGGATTTCGTACGGGCAGCCATGACGCCACCGTATAGGTGGGGTACGACAGTGCCTCCCGGGCGGCGGCGCGCGGGGCGCATCCGCGCGCAGGGCGCACGGATGCACTCCGGAGCACTACGGGCGGAATCTGCGATCTCTGTGCCCTTTTACGACTCTTTCGAGGGATACCTTCACCCGTAAGGATTAAATGTGCTCAAGGGGTACTTGGGGCATGCGCTCCCTTGCCTACGGTCGGCGGGTGACGAGCAGCAGGCTGGAGACCCCGACGCACACCACCGGCGCACACTGGGCGCACCGTCGAGCGCCCCACGCCCCGGCACAGCGACCGCCCGCACGTTACGAGCCGTATCTCGACGGACTCTTCACCTACTGCCTCTCCGTGCTCTGCGACCACGACGCGGCCGCCGAAGCGCTCGGCGCGGTCCTGTCGGTCGCGGACCGGCAGGACGCCAGGGGCCCCACGGCCGAGGAGGAACGGAGAACCTGGCTGTACGCGCTGGCCCGCTGGACCTGCCTGCGCATCCTCACCGAGCGCGGGCGCGGCCGCCAGGCCCACCGCCGCCCCTCCGAGGCGGTGGGGCCGCCCCGAACGGCCAAGGCCCCCGATACGCGCAAGGGCTCCAGGAACCCCGCACCGTCCCGGCACCAGGGGGCGTACACCGCCCGGCGCACGCCGGAGCACACCTCGCCGGCCACCCCCGAGGACGCCGTCACTCCCACCCCTTCCGAGTCGCCGGCCGCCGAAGCCCGCCGCCGGGAGCTCGCCACGCTCGCCTGGCCCGAGGCCGCGGGCACCACCCCGGAGCAGCGCGAAGCCCTCGAACTGGCCGTACGTCACCGGCTCGCCCCCCGCGCCGTCGCCGCCGTGCTCGGTCTGGAGCCGGCCACCGCCCGGGAGCTGCTGGCCGGCGCGGCCTGCGAGGTGGAGCGCACCCGCGCGGCCCTCGGCGTCGTCGAGGCCGGCGACTGCCCCACCGTCGCCCGGCTCACCGGCGACCACCAGGTGCTGCTCTCCGCCACCCTGCGCCGCGAGCTCGTCCGGCACGTCGACGACTGCCCCCGCTGCCGCCGCGCGGCCGAGCGGGCCGATGCCGCGGGGCCCTGGCCCGGAGCGGCCCTGGCCCCGGTCACCGCCCTGCCCGTCGTCGAGGCCCCCCGTCCCTCGGTGTACGTCGCGATGGCCCAGGCCCAGCGCTCCCGCGACGCGGGCCCGCGCCTGGACCGGGCCGGGTTTCCGCTCGACCCCAAGGACCAGGCCGCCCGCCGGGACCGGCTGCGCGCCCGGGTCGTGACGACCACGGTCGTCGCGACGGTGGTCGCCGCCCCCGTGATCGCCCTGTGGGCCGCGTACCGGGGGGCGCCCCAGACCGGCGAGGGCCACGACGGGACCTCGGTCACCGCCACCGAGGCCGACGGCGCCGGCGGTATGAGCGGCGCCCCCTCCGACGGCTCCGACAGCACCGGCGACGGCCGCCCCGGCGATCGCTTCGGCGCCCGCGACCCGGACGTCATCGCCGAGGTCGTCAGCACCGGCGGCGCGCGGCACGGCGACGCCCGGCTGGCGGTGACGGCCCGGACCTCCGGGGCCGTCACGACGATCACGCTGACCGCCTCCGGTCGGGGGCCGGTCACCTGGTCGGCGGCGACGGATGCCCCGTGGCTGCGCCTCAGCCGTACGTCGGGCACGCTCGGGGCCGGGCAGAGCACCACGATCGTGGTCCCGGTGATCCGGGACGCGCAGCCGGACGGCCCGTGGCGGGCCCGGATCTCGCTGACGCCCTCGGGATCCGCCGTGCTCATCGACGGCCACGGGCGCACGTCCCCGACGACGGGCGGCCCGCACCCCACGCGCCCCGGAACGGACTCCCCCCGTCCGACGGACCAGGGTCCGACCGATCCGGGTCCCACCGACCCCGGACCGACCGATCCGGGTCCGACGGACCCCGGTCCGACCGATCCGGGTCCCACCGACCCCGGACCGACCGATCCGGGTCCGACGGACCCCGGTCCGACCGATCCGGGTCCCACCGACCCGGGCCCGACCGATCCGCCGGACCCGACCGCCCCCACGGGCCCGCCCGAACCGACACCGGACCCCACCGACCCGAGCCCCACCGCCCCGGACCCGACGGGCTGAGGGGCCGACGGGCTCAGGGGCCGCCGACCGCGCCGGCCCAGGGATCCCCGGTGCGCCTCAGCGCTTCTTCGGCGCGGGGAGCGGGTCCGCCGGGTGCGGGGCCATCGGCAGCAGCGACGACAGCCGCTCCTCGCACAGCTCGACCAGCCGGTCGTACCCCTCCTTGCCCATCAGCTCGATCAGCTCCGGGCGGTAGGACACGTACACCGGGTCACCGGCCCCGTGCGCCGAGGTGGCCGAGGTGCACCACCAGTGCAGGTCGTGACCGCCCGGACCCCAGCCCCGGCGGTCGTACTCACCGATCGTCACCTGGAGCACCCGCGTGTCGTCGGGCCGGTCGATCCAGTCGTACGTCCGCCGCACCGGCAGCTGCCAGCACACGTCCGGCTTGGTCTCCAGGGGCTCCTTGCCCTCCCGCAGCGCCAGGATGTGCAGCGAGCAGCCCGCCCCGGCGGGGAAGCCGGGCCGGTTCTGGAAGATGCAGGAGCCCTCCCAGCGGCGCGTCTGACGTTCGCCGTCCTCGTCGACGCCGACCCAGCCCGTCTCCGCACCGACATCGTGGAACTGCCACAGCTCCGGGGTCAGCCGCGCCACGTGCCCGGCGACCCGCTTCTCGTCGTCCTCGTCGGAGAAGTGCGCCCCCAGCGTGCAGCACCCGTCGTCCGCGCGGCCCGCCTGGATGCCCTGGCAGCCGCTGCCGAAGACGCAGGTCCAGCGGGAGGTCAGCCAGGTCAGATCGCAGCGGAAGACCTGCTCGTCGTCGGCCGGGTCGGGGAACTCCACCCAGGCCCGGGCGAAGTCGATGCCCTTCTCGTCGGACGGGTCCGGTCCGCTCGCCTCCGGCTGTGCTGTCTGCTTGTTCGACTTCTGCTTCTTCGTGGCTTTGTCCTGCTTAGCCTTTTTCGTCTTTGGCACGCGCCCAGCGTAGGTCCAACAGCGCAGTAGCGTTCCCGTATGAGACTCGGAGT
This sequence comes from Streptomyces sp. NPDC104313, assembly GCF_055583985.1. Taxonomy (NCBI): domain Bacteria; kingdom Bacillati; phylum Actinomycetota; class Actinomycetes; order Kitasatosporales; family Streptomycetaceae; genus Streptomyces; species Streptomyces sp. NPDC104313. The sequence goes on along the minus strand of NZ_JBVJMW010000012.1, from coordinate 9,284 downwards.
CCTCGACGTGGGATCGAACACGGTTCATCTGCTGGTGGTCGACGCCCACCCCGGCGCCCGCCCGCTGCCCGCGCACTCGCACAAGGAGGAGCTCCGGCTCGCCGAACTCCTCGACGAGGACGGCGCGATCGGCCCCCTGGGCGTGGACCGGCTCGTGGCGACGATCGCCGGGGCGGTCCAGGCCGCCGAGGACAAGGGGTGCGAGGACGTGCTCGCCTTCGCCACCTCCGCGGTGCGCGAGGCGACCAACGCCGACCTGGTCCTGGAGCGCGTACGGCTGGAGACCGGCGTCGACCTCGCGGTGCTCAGCGGCGAGGAGGAGGCCCGGCTGACCTTCCTGGCCGCCCGCCGCTGGTTCGGCTGGTCGGCGGGGAGGCTGCTCGTCCTCGACATCGGCGGCGGCTCCCTGGAGATCGCCTTCGGCATCGACGAGGAGCCGGACATCGCCGTCTCCCTGCCGCTCGGCGCGGGCCGCCTCACCGGCGCCTGGCTGCCGGACGACCCGGCCGACCCCGAGCAGGTCAGGGCGTTGCGCCGGCATGTCCGGGCCGGCATCGCGCGGACGGTGGGCGAGTTCAGCCGGGCCGGCCGCCCCGATCATGTCGTCGCCACCTCCAAGACCTTCAAGCAGCTCGCCCGGATCGCCGGCGCCGCCCGCTCCACCGAGGGCCTGTACGTCCAGCGCTCGCTGAGCCGCAAGGCGCTGGAGGACTGGGTGCCCAAGCTGGCGGCGATGACGGTCGAGGAGCGCGGCCGGCTCCCCGGAGTCTCCGAGGGCCGGGCCGCCCAGCTGCTCGCCGGGGCCCTGGTGGCCGAGGGGGCGATGGACCTGTTCGGCGTCGAGGAGCTGGAGATCTGCCCCTGGGCCCTGCGCGAGGGCGTCATCCTGCGCCGCCTGGACCACCTCCCCGTGGAACACGCCGCACTGCCGGGCTGACCCGACGTGCGGCGACGGACTCCGGGCGGCACCGCCGGGGTGGCGGGCGATGGCCCCGGGCCGCACCGCTCGCGGGCGCCCGGACGACGGAACGAGCCGCACCGGCCCGGTGACGTACGGTGACGACCCCATGGTCCTGATCACTTTCCGCCAGGAGCCCTCGGCGCGGCGCACCGGTGCCCGTACGCTGTCCAGGTGGCAGAACCAGTGGTGCGCGTCCCCGATGCGAAGGTCGCCCTGTCAACAGCCTCGGTCTACCCCGAGTCCACCGCGACGGCCTTCGAGATCGCCGCGCGCCTGGGGTACGACGGCGTCGAGGTCATGGTCTGGACCGACCCCGTCAGCCAGGACATCGAGGCCCTGCGCCGACTCTCCGACTACCACCGGGTCCCGATTCTCGCGGTGCACGCCCCCTGCCTCCTGATCACCCAGCGCGTCTGGTCCACCGACCCGTGGATCAAGCTCCAACGGGCCAGGGCCGCCGCCGAGAGGCTCGGGGCCTCCACCGTCGTGGTGCACCCGCCGTTCCGGTGGCAGCGCAACTACGCCCGTGACTTCGTGACCGGGATCTGGCGGATGGCCGAGGAGACCGACGTCCGCTTCGCCGTCGAGAACATGTACCCCTGGCGCTACCGGGACCGCGAGATGCTCGCGTACGCCCCCGACTGGGACGTCACCAACGACGACTACCGGCACTTCACGGTCGACCTCTCGCACACCGCGACCGCCCGCACCGAGGCGCTCGCCATGGTGGACCGGATGGGCGACCGGCTCGCCCACGTCCACCTCGCCGACGGCAAGGGCTCGGCCAAGGACGAGCACCTGGTCCCCGGCCGGGGCGACCAGCCGTGCGCGGAGCTGCTGGAGCGCCTGGCCCGCACCGGCTTCGACGGCCATGTGGTCATCGAGGTCAACACCCGCCGCGCGATGTCCTCCGCCGAACGCGAGGCCGACCTCGCGGAGGCGCTGGCCTTCACCCGCCTCCACCTGGCCACCTCCGCCCCCGCCGGCCCGGCCGCCGAGATCCGCCGCCCGTGAGCGGGGACGCTCCCGCCCCGCGCCGCCGGGGGCGCCCCTCCCGCAGGGCCGCGTCCGAGGGTCCCGACGCCCGTACCCGCATCCTGGCGGCGGCCCGTACGGAGTTCGCCCAGCGCGGCTACGACAGGACGTCGATCCGGGGCATCGCCAAGGCCGCCGGGGTCGACGCGGCCCTCGTCCACCACTACTTCGGCACGAAGGACGAGGTCTTCGCCGCCGCCATCGCGGTCACCTTCGAACCCGCCCTGGTCCTCCCGGCCGTGCTGGGCGGGCCGCCGGACGGCATCGGGGAGCGCCTCGCGCGCTTCTTCCTCTCCGTGTGGGAGGACCCCGGCACCCGTACGCCCCTGCTGGCGATCCTGCGTTCCGCGGTCACCCACGAGGCGGCCGCGAACGTCCTGCGCGACTTCGTGCTGCGGCAGCTGCTGGAGCGGATCGCGGCCGAGCTGGACGTGCCGGACCCCGCCCTCCGCGCCGAACTGGCCGCCTCGCACATGCTCGGCATCGCGATGCTGCGGTACGTGATCCGTGCCGAGCCGCTCGCCTCCGCCGACCCGGAGGAGATCGTCGCGATGGTGGCGCCCACGCTCCAGCGATACTTGGGCGAGGGCTGACCGTCCCCGTACGGCCGCCCACCCACCGACCTTCACGTCCCGCATTCCGGACAGGCTGTCCAGATCCTGGATTCGGGGCGTAGGCTCGAACACAGTCTTTCCTGCCCGAATCCGGAAGGCAGTCTTCTCTGCCGACTTCTCTGCCGAAGGAGCGAGCGACGATGCCGCAGCTGAGGTCCCGCACGGTCACCCACGGGCGCAACATGGCGGGCGCGCGCGCCCTTATGCGCGCGTCGGGCGTAGCGAGCGCGGACATCGGCAAGCCGATCATCGCGGTCGCCAACTCGTTCACCGAGTTCGTCCCCGGCCACACCCACCTCGCCCCGGTCGGCCGGATCGTCTCCGAGGCGATCCTGGCGGCGGGCGCGGTCCCGCGCGAGTTCAACACCATCGCCGTGGACGACGGCATCGCGATGGGCCACGGCGGCATGCTCTACAGCCTGCCCTCCCGCGACCTGATCGCCGACTCCGTGGAGTACATGGTCGAGGCGCACTGCGCGGACGCGCTGATCTGCATCTCCAACTGCGACAAGATCACCCCGGGCATGCTGATGGCCGCCATGCGCCTCAACATCCCGACCGTCTTCGTCTCCGGCGGCCCGATGGAGGCCGGAAAGGCCACCCTCGTCGACGGCACGGTCCGCAAACTCGACCTGGTCAACGCGATCAGCGACGCGGTCGACGAGTCCATCTCCGACGAGGACATCCTCCGCATCGAGGAGAACGCCTGCCCCACCTGCGGCAGCTGTTCCGGCATGTTCACCGCCAACTCGATGAACTGCCTGACCGAGGTCCTCGGCCTCTCCCTCCCCGGCAACGGCTCCGTCCTCGCCACGCACACCGCCCGCAGGGCCCTCTACGAGGACGCCGGCCGCACGGTCGTCGAGATCACCAAGCGCTACTACGAGCAGGACGACGAGACGGTCCTGCCGCGCGCCATCGGCACCCGCGCCGCGTTCGACAACGCGATGGCGCTGGACATCGCCATGGGCGGCTCGACCAACACGATCCTGCACCTGCTGGCCGCCGCCGAGGAAGCGGAGCTGGCCTACGACCTCGACGACATCAACGAGGTCTCGCGCCGGGTCCCGTGCCTCTCCAAAGTCGCTCCCAACGTCGCCCCCGGCGGTACGTACTACATGGAGGACGTCCACCGGGCCGGCGGCATCCCCGCCCTCCTCGGCGAGCTCCACCGCGGCGGTCTGCTGAACGAGGAGGTGCACTCGGTGCACTCCGACACCCTCGCCGAGTGGCTGAAGAACTGGGACGTGCGCGGCGGCTCCCCGTCCCCCGAGGCCACCGAGCTGTGGCACGCCGCCCCCGGCTGCGTCCGCTCCGCGACCGCCTTCTCGCAGTCCGAGCGGTGGGACACCCTCGACCTGGACGCGGCGGGCGGCTGCATCCGCGACGTCGAGCACGCCTACTCCAAGGACGGCGGGCTCGCGGTCCTCAAGGGCAACCTCGCCGTCGACGGCTGCGTCGTGAAGACGGCCGGTGTCGACGAGTCGATCTGGACCTTCGAGGGCCCGGCCGTCGTCTGCGAGTCGCAGGACGAGGCCGTCGACAAGATCCTCCGCAAGGAGATCGAGCCGGGCGACGTCGTCGTCATCCGTTACGAGGGCCCGCGCGGCGGCCCCGGCATGCAGGAGATGCTCTACCCCACCTCCTTCCTCAAGGGCCGGGGCCTGGGCAAGGTCTGCGCGCTGGTCACCGACGGCCGCTTCTCCGGCGGCACGTCCGGCCTCTCCATCGGCCACGCCTCGCCCGAGGCGGCCTCCGGCGGCACCATCGCGCTCGTCGAGGACGGCGACCGGATCCGCATCGACATCCCGAACCGCTCCATCGAGCTGCTCGTCGACGACGCGCAACTGGCCACCCGCCGCGCGGCGCTGAACGGCGTGTACGCGCCGAAGAACCGCGACCGCAAGGTCTCGGCCGCGCTGCGCGCCTACGCGGCGATGACGACGAGCGCGGACCGCGGCGCGGTCCGCGACGTCACCAAGCTCGGCTGACCCTTCGGCTTTCCAGCCCCTCCAGCCCCTCCAGCACTCGCGGAGCCGGACCCGGGGCCTCACCAGGCGCCCGGGTCCGCCCCGTCCACCGCGAAGACCGACCCGTCCGGCGCCGTCCCCACCACCAGCCGTCCCGCCGTCACCGGCGCGGGCAGGTCCGAGGCATAGGCGAGCTTTCCGCCGCTCAGCCGCGCCCGGGTCTGCCCCACCAGCGCACCCCGGTCCGTGTCGACGGCCAGCAGCCGCCCGTCCGCGGCGGAGAAGTACAGGTGGCCGCCCTCCCCGAGCACCGGGGCGGAAGCCCGCCCGACCCCCGTCTCCAGCCGCCACAGCTCGGCCTTCGCACCGCCCGCCGCGGTGTCGACGGCCAGCAGCGACCCGCCCCGTGCCAGCAGATACGCGACGTCCCCCGCCATGACCACCTGCGGCCCGTCCAACGTGAAGGGCAGCGGCACCCGGGTGGACCTCCCGGTCCCGGGCGCGTACCGGACCAGCTCGGAGGTGTCCGAGTTCCCGTCCATCGCCGTCATCACCAGCTCCCCGGCCCCGGCCGTGCCGACCGGGGTGAGCACCCCGTCCAGCCGCCGCTGCCAGGCCGCCCGGCCGCTCACCGCGTCCACCGCCGTGACCAGGGTCGACGCACCGGAGGCCGCGTGCTCGAAGGCGTAGGCGAGCCCGGACGCCCCGTCGTACAGGGCGAAGCCGGGCCGGGTGTGCTTCGCCAGCGGTCCCTTCCAGCGGGCCGCCCCGCTCGCCCCGTCCAGCGCCGTCACCGTGCCGTCGTCCGCGACGGCCAGCAGAATGTCGCCCGCCGGGAACGCGCCGCCGGGACTCGCGGACAGCGTGGTGTCCCGGACCGCGGTGCCCTCCACCGGGTCGAACGCGCGGAGCTTCCCGTCCGGGCCGGCGGACAGCACGACCCCGCCCGAGACGATCGGAGCGTGGGCGGTCGCCCGGGACGGGGAGGACCGGGCCGACCACAGCACGCGCCCGTCCGCCGGATCGATCCTGGCGGTGCCGGCCCCGGCCGCCGAGCAGTACAGCGCACCCCCCGCCCCGGCGGTGGAACAGACGGGAGTGGCGGTGCCGGAGGTCCGCAGCCCGGTACGCCACGGCGTGACGGCGTCGTCGCCCTCCCCGCCCCCGGCGCCCGCGCGTTCCGGCCCCGGGCGGCTCGCGTCCGTACCGCCGCCCCACACGGCGTACGCCCCGGCGCCCGCCCCCGCCACCAGCAGGAGCAGCGCCGCCGCCACGATCAGCCGGACGCGCGGCAGACCCCGGCGCCTTACCGGAGGCGCGGCGCGCACATGCGTGTCCTCCTCCGAACCGTCGCGCTCCCGGGCCGGCGGCACCGCCGCCGCGACCACCGCCCGGCGCCGCTGCGACGGTATGAACGCGTCGGCCTCGTACGACGGGGGCAGCAGCGCCTCCATCACCTCGCCCGGCGTGGGCCGCTCGGCCGGGTCCTTCGCCAGGCACCGGGCGACCAGCGGCGCGAGGTCCTCCGGCACCCCGCCGAGGTCCGGCTGGTCGTGCACCACCTGGTACGCCACGATGTACGGGCTGTCCGAGTCGAACGGACCCCGGCCCGTCGCCGCGTGGACGATCACGGCCCCCAGCGCGAACACGTCCACCGGCGGCCCGACCTCGCGCGGTCGCTGGAACTGTTCGGGAGCCATATAGGGCGGCGAGCCGATCAGCTTGCCCGTCTCGGTGCGCAGATCACTGTCGTACGGCCGGGAGATCCCGAAGTCGATGACCTTGGGGCCCCCGTCGGTCAGCAGCACGTTGCTCGGCTTCAGATCGCGGTGGATCACGCCCGCCCGATGGATGTCCCGCAGCGCCTCGGCAAGCCCGGCGGTCAGTCTGCGCAGCTCGGCGGGGGTCATCGGGCCGTTCCGCTTGACCTGTTCGGAGAGCGTGGGACCGGGAACGTAGAGGGTGGCCATCCAGGGCCGCCCGGCCTCCGGATCGGCGTCGACGACGGGCGCCGTGAACGCCCCGCTCACCCGCCGCGCGGCGGCCACCTCCTGCCGGAACCGCGCCCTGAACTCGGGATCCGCCGAGTACGGCGCGTGCACGACCTTCACCGCGAGCTGCATCCCCGAGGCCGAGCGCGCCAGATGCACGACCCCCATGCCGCCCGAGCCGAGACGGGCCTCAAGACGGTAGGCGCCGGCGTACTGCGGAAACTCCGCTTCCGGATGCGCTCCGGGCTCTCGCAGCGGCGGCATCGCCCACCCCCGTGTGTTCGTGCGCATGCGACGCACGGAGCCTAGTCGATGGTGCGTAGGAGAGGCACGGGGCTTGCTAGCCTGCGCGTCGTACGTGTTCCCGCGTACGCGTTTCTCAACGGGGGAGGCCCACATGGGCGTTGAAGAGCACACCGCGGAGCCCACCCGGGACGAGGTGGAAGAGGTGGCAGGGGCGACTGCCGCGGCGGAGGCCGCCGCGACCGGCACCCGCTATCCGATCGCCCCGGGCCACCGGGTCAACGTCCGCACCGGACCGGGCACCGGTTACCGCATCGTCAGGACCCTCCCGTACGACCAGAAGATCCCGATCTACTGCCAGAAGCCGGGGGAGCGGGTCACCGGCCCGTACGGCACATCGAATCTCTGGGACAACATCGCCAACGGCCAGTTCGTCGCGGACGCCTACGTCTACACGGGGCGTGACGGCTACATCGCACCGCGCTGCGACTGACGGCTCCGCCCGGCCGGCCGGGGGCAACGGGGATAATCGACCCCGTGAGCGAGAACAGCGCAGCCCCCGGCCCCCCGCCCGCCACGGCCCCGGGCCCGCAGCCCGAGCCCATCCGCTTCTTCGGCACGACATGGGTCGACCACGACGGCGGTTACGGCCTCCGGCGCGTCGGCGTCGCCGTCGGCTCGCTGGCCGCCGCCGTGGCCGCCTGCTTCCTCCTGCGCTTCGCCTACGAGGGACTGGAGATCGCGGAGGTCGGGGGCCTCGTCGGGATGCTGGTGATCGCGATGTTCTCCATCTGCAGCGCCATCGCGTTCCGCAAGACCTGGGAGGGCTTCGCCGCCCGCCCGAAGGACCCGGCCCGCGAGGACTCCCTGCGCGGACTGAAGTCGATCGGCTTCATCGGCTCGCTCCTCGCCTACTTCGTCCGCTCGCTCACCGAGGCCCCGGGCGAGAAGCTGCGACGCACCGAGTACGAGACGGCCCGCGGCCGGTTCGAGAAGCGCCGCTCGACCCGTACCGGCAACCCGGCGGCCCGCAGGACCTCCGGCCGCAAGCGCCCGAAGCGCGGCTGAGGGCGGGCGGGGGGCAGTCGAGGGTCGAAGACGGCCCGAACCAGACGACAGAGCACAGCCCAGAGCACAGACCAGCACCGCCCGGAGAGTGAACGCATGACCCAGACAGTCGCAGTCCTCGGCACCGGCAAGATCGGCGAGGCCCTGCTCAGCGGGATGATCCGGGCGGGCTGGCGACCGGCCCACCTCCTGGTGACCACCCGCCGCGGCGACCGGGCCCAGGAACTCCGCACGCGGTACGGGGTCGAGTCCGTCACCAACGCGGAGGCGGCCGGCCACGCCGACATCCTCATCCTCGCGGTCAAGCCGCAGGACATGGGCAAACTCCTGGACGAACTCGCCCCGCACGTCACCTCCGACCGCCTGGTCATCAGCGCCGCGGCCGGCATCACCACCGCGTTCATCGAGGACCGGCTCGCCCCGGACACCCCGGTCGTCCGGGTCATGCCCAACACCCCGGTCCTCGTCGACGAGGGCATGTCCGTCATCTCGGCCGGCAGCCATGCCACCGGCGCGCACCTCGCCACCGCCGAGGAGATCTTCGGCGGCGTCGGCAAGACCCTGCGCGTCCCGGAGTCCCAGCAGGACGCGGCGACCGCCCTCTCCGGCTCGGGCCCCGCCTACTTCTACTTCCTGGTCGAGGCCATGACCGACGCGGGCATCCTGCTCGGCCTGCCCCGCGCCCAGGCCCACGACCTCATCGTCCAGGCCGCGATCGGCGCCGCCGTCATGCTCCGGGACAGTGGCGAACACCCGGTCAAGCTCCGCGAAGCCGTCACCAGCCCGGCCGGCACGACCATCAGCGCCATCCGCGAGCTGGAGAACCACGGAGTGCGCGCGGCCCTCATCGCGGCCCTGGAGGCGGCCCGCGACCGCAGCCGCGAACTGGCCTCCGGCAACGGCTGACGCCCGGCTCGGAGCCACCGTCCGTCCCGGCCCCCGGCCCCACCGGCCGGGGGTTGACACACCCCGGACACCTCCGTAGTGTGCTCCGAGTTGTCCGACGTGAGCGCCGACCCCGGTCGGTCCCCGGACAGCCATTCCGCAGTAATCACGACAGGACGCGCGACCTCGTGCCGCATGCCTTTTCGTGTGCCTGCGCGAAATGAGGAATCCGCGTTCGAGAGGACGCACCCCGATTAGCGTCGGGGCGCATGATTCCGCTAAAGTCTCACTCGTCGGAACGGCCCAACAGCCGGGAAGACGAATCCCGCTGACCGGGAATCAGGCCCGAAAGGATCTGGTAGAGTCGGACTCGCCGGAAAGGGAAAACGCGAAAGCGAAGGACCTGGAAGCGAAATGCGGGGCCCGCTTCGACCGGGAATCGGACACGAAAGAGTCTGATAGAGTCGGAAACGCAGGACAGCAAGACAAAGTAGTAACGAAGGGAAGCGCCCGGAGG
>NZ_JBVJMW010000011.1:0-251383 GCF_055583985.1 Streptomyces sp. NPDC104313 | reverse complement strand
AGTTCCGCGAACAAGGACGCCGCACCAAACAACTCACCGTCAGCCACGCCTTCCACTCCCACCACATGGACGCGATGCTCGACGACTTCCGCACCGTGGCCCACACCCTCACCTACTCCGCACCACAGATCCCGATCATCCCGACCGTCGCCACCGATATCCCCATGACCGACCCCGAGTACTGGGTCACCCAGATCCGCTCGACAGTCCGCTTCCACGACGCCGTGACGGCGCTCCCGGAGGCCACCGTCTTCATCGAACTCGGCCCCGACCCCGTGCTCAGCGCAGCCGCGCAGCAGTTCGCGCAGGGCACGTTCTCCGGGACGCTCCGTACCGCCCAGTCCGAGGTCACCGGCGTGCTCACGGCACTCGGCACGGCCTATGTGCACGGCAGCTCTCCTTCGGTCCCTGCGGGCAGCACCGTGGAACTGCCGAACTACGCTTTCCAGCAGCAGAGTTACTGGCTGTCCGATATCGGCCCCGTCGACGCCGCCGGGCTCGGGCTCCTGCCGGGCGGGCACCCGCTGCTCGGCGGTGAGATACAGCAGGCGGACAGCGACACCGTCCTGTTCACCGGCCGTGTCACCAACGTCGGACACGGCGCCGCGACGCTGCTCGACCTCGCCCTGCACGCGGCGGACGAGGGCTTGGAGGAGCTGGCCGTCGAATGGCCACTGCCGGCCGACGAGGCCCTGCTGCTCCAGGTCGCGGTCAACGGCACGAGGCTCACGATCCACTCCCGCGCCGACGGCGAGCCGTGGCAGCGCAACGCCACCGGCACGCTCGCCACCGTGAACCCCGGCATCTCGGGCCTCCCCTGGCCGCCGAACGCTGCTGAGGTCGGCCCCCAGGCGGACGGCGTCACGCAGGCGTGGCGCGACGGCGGCACTTCCTACGCCGAGGCCACCATCGACTCGACGGAGCACGGCATCGACCCGGGGCTGCTCACCGCCGTCCTCCAGCAGGGCGGGGTGCCGGTGCAGCCGCTGCACTGGCGCAACGTCCGGCTGCACCGTGCCAGGGCGACGACCCTGCGCGTCCGGTTCGACGGCGGCCTCCTCGCGACGGACGAGGACGGCGTGCCGGTACTCACCGCCGAACAGGTCACCACGGCGCCGGTCAGCGCCGCGCAGCACGCCCTGCTCGACGTCACCTGGGTGCCGTCAGCGAAATCCGGTGTCACCGGGTTCGACGTACTGGAGGTACCGCGGCTCGGCGATCTGGAGGAGGTGCTCACCACGGTGCTGCACGCCCTGCGGTCCGAGCGCTCCGAGCCGCTCGTGGTCCACACGCACAACGCCGTCCACACCAGGGACCCCGATCCCGTCGCGGCGGCCGTGTGGGGTCTGGTCCGCACCGCACAGCACGAGGAGCCCGGTCGTTTCGTCCTGGTCGACGGTGAAACGGTGCCTGACACCCTGCCCGACGACGAGCCGCAGCTCGTCGTGCGCGGCCACGAGACCCTGGTGGCCCGGCTGGCCCGTATCACCGCGTCCGCTCCCGCGCCCCGCTGGCACGGCACGGTTCTCACGACCGGGGACGCGCCCTTCATCGACCACCTGCCCGTCACGGACGTCGTCACCTGGGCCGGCGGCAACCCGGACGAGCTGAGGCAGCTGTTCGACGCCCACGACATCACGGCCGTCGTGCACGCGCCGAAGCCCGGCGTCGAGGCGCTGGTCTCGCACCTCACGCCGGAGCAGCTGGTCGAGGCGGTGCGCGGCGCCGCCGACATGGCCTGGCACCTGCACCGACTCACCGAGGAGCGGGAGTTGGTGGCGTTCGTGCTCAGTTCCTCGATCGTCGGCACCATCGGGCGCACCGGTCGCGGCGCCGACGCCGCGACCGCCGCGTACCTGGAGGCCTTGGCCCGGCACCGCAACGCCACCGGTCTGCCCGCGCTCGCCATCGCGTGGGGGGCGGAGCAGAGCCCGGAACTGTTCGACGCCGCCGCCGCGGCCGGGCGGCCGACGGTGGTGGCGAACGCGTTCGACCCCTCCGGGATCCGGGCGGCCGGCCCGGTGCCCGCCGTGCTGCGCGGACTGGTGAAACCGCTGCCGCAGCCCAGCCGCACACTTGCCTCCCGGCTCGTCGGACTGGACGACGCGGCGCAGGGCACCGTGGTACTGGAGGTGCTGCGCGAGGCGATGGCCGAGGTTCTCGGGCACGACGACCCGAACGAGATCGAGGCGGAGTACCCCTTCTCCGACCTCGGGTTCACGTCGATGACGGCGGTCGAGCTGCGCAACCGGCTGTCCACCGCCACCGGCATCGATCTCTCCACGACCCTCGTGTTCGACCACCCGACCCCGGCCGCGCTCGCCGAGGTCCTCCGCGAACGGCTCGGCCCGAAGGACCAGGCGCACCAGGTGGTCCAGTCCGATCTGGACCGGCTGGAGGCCAGCCTCGCCGCCGCCTCGGCCACTACGTCGCCGCACGCCGTCGCGGTCACCAACCGCTTGCGGGCGATGCTCGCGAAATGGACCGAGTCCCCGGACGAGAACACCGACGGCGAGGACGAGAACTTCGAGTCCGCGTCGACCGAGGACATCTTCGACTTCATCGACAACCAGCTCGGACGCGCCACCAACTGACGCCTGTCGCGCCGCACGAAGGGAACGTGATCACCGTGTCCGATGAGAAGAAGGCCGTGGAGTACCTGAAGTGGGTGACGGCCGATCTGAAGAAGAGCAGGCAGCGCGTCGAGGAGTTGGAGTCCGCGAAGCACGAGCCCATCGCGATCGTCGGCCTGGCCGCGCGGTTCCCCGGGGGCGTCACCAGCGCGGACGAGCTGTGGGACCTCGTCGCGAACGGGCGGGACGCGATCACCGAGTTCCCCTCCGACCGCGGCTGGGACGTGGCGGGCACGTATGACCCGGACCCGGGCAGGCCCGGGAAGACCTACACCAAGCACGGCGGGTTCATCGGCTCCGCACCACGGTTCGACGCCGAGTTCTTCCGGATCAACCAGCGCGAGGCACTCGCGATGGACCCGCAGCAGCGGCTGCTGCTGGAGGTCGCGTACGAGGCGGTCGAGAACGCCCGGATCGACCCGGCGTCCCTCAAGGGCCGTCAGGTAGGCGTGTTCGCCGGTCTCGCGGGCCAGTCGTACCTCCACCGCGCTCACTTCACCAGCGAGGAGCTCGCCGGGTACGTCATCACCGGCATGGTCGGCAGCATCGCCTCCGGCCGGATCGCCTACTCGCTCGGGCTCGAGGGCCCTGCCGTCACCATCGACACGGCCTGCTCCTCGTCGCTGGTCGCCACGCACACCGCCGTGCAGTCGCTGCGCAACAACGAGTGCGAGCTCGCGCTGGCGGGGGGCTCGACCGTGATCGGTTCGATCGAGAGCTGGGTGGAGTTCAGCCGCCAGGGCAACCTCTCGGCCGACGGCAGGTGCCGCACGTTCGACGCCGGTGCCGAGGGCACGAGCTGGAGCGAAGGCGTCGGCATGGTCGTGCTGGAGCGGCTCTCCGACGCGCGCCGCAAGGGGCACACGATCCACGCGGTCATCCGGGGCAGTGCGGTGAACTCCGACGGCGCGTCCAACGGTCTCACAGCGCCCAACGGCCCGGCCCAGGAGCGGGTGATCCAGCAGGCTCTCGCCGACGCGCGGCTGACGACGTCCGACGTGGACGTCGTGGAGGCGCACGGCACGGCCACGACGCTGGGCGACCCGATCGAGGCGCGGGCGCTGCTGGCGACGTACGGGCAGAACCGGCCGGCCGACCGGCCGATCTGGTTGGGGTCGCTGAAGTCCAACATCGGCCATACGCAGGCCGCAGCGGGCGTCGGCGGCATCATCAAGATGGTGATGGCGCTGCGGCACGGTGTGATGCCGAGGACCCTCCATGTCGAGGAGCCCACCCCGCACGTCGACTGGGCGGCGGGCAACGCCCGGCTGCTCACCGCGGCCCAGCCATGGCCCGAGGTGGACCGGCCGCGTCGGGCCGCCGTCTCCGCGTTCGGCCTCAGCGGCACCAACGCACACCTGGTGCTGGAGCAGGCGCCCGCCGGCCTCTCCCCGGAGTCCCCCGCGTCCGGTGCGCCGGAGGGGAGTTCCGCAGGTGGCCAGGTCGTGCCGCTGCCCGTCAGCGCCAAGAGCGCCGAGGCGCTGGAGGAGCAGGCGGCCCGACTCGTCGAGCACCTCGGGCGGCGCCCGGATCTGCGCCCGGCGGACGTCGGTTTCTCCCTGACGACGACCCGTACGCAGTTTCCGCACCGAGCCGTGCTGCTGGGTGACACCGTGGCGGCCAGGGGCGTCGCGGGGGTGGGCGGGCTCGCTCTGATGTTCACCGGGCAGGGTGCGCAGCGCGTGGGCATGGGCCGTGAGCTGTACGAGACCCATCCCGTGTTCACCGAGGCGCTCGACGCCGCGATCGAGGCCGTCGACAGCGCGCTCGGCGAGCAGGTGCGGGAGTCGCTGCGCACGGTCTTCTTCGCCCGGGAGGGCACGCCCGAGGCGGGGCTGCTCGACCGGACGTTGTACACCCAGACGTCGTTGTTCTGCCTGGAAACCGCGCTGTTCCGGCTGTTCGAGCACTGGGGTGTCACACCCGACTACCTGGTCGGGCACTCGATCGGTGAGCTGGCCGCCGCACACGTCGCCGGCGTGTTCGGGCTCGGTGACGCCGCCCGGCTCGTCGCTGCCCGTGCGAGGCTGATGAACGCGCTGCCGCGCGGCGGCACGATGATCGCGGTCGAGGCGGACGAGGACGAGGTCGCGGCCCTGCTGCCTGCCGACGGGAGTGTGAGCATCGCCGCGGTCAACGGCCCCACCTCCGTGGTGGTGTCCGGTGACCACGACGGGACCACGGAGCTCGCGTCGAGGATCGCCGCGCGGGGCCGCCGCACCAAGGCGCTGGTGGTGAGCCACGCGTTCCATTCGCACCGTATGGACGCGATGCTGGAGGATTTCCACACCGTGGCCCGCACGCTGGGCTACCAGCCGCCGTCGATCCCGATCGTCTCCACGCTCACCGGAAAGCTCGCCGACGCCGAGACGGTCTCCACGCCTGAGTACTGGGTCCAGCAGGTGCGCCGGGCGGTCCGGTTCCACCACGCGGTGACGCACCTGGACGAGCTGGGCGTGACGACGTTCATCGAACTGGGCCCGGACGCTGTGCTGACCGCGCAGGCGCGGCAGTCGCTGGCCGGGCACGCGTTCGCGCCCGCGCTGCGCCCGGGCAACGGCGAGGTCACCACGGTGCTCACCGCGCTCGCCACGGCGCACGTCAACGGCCACTCCACCGACTGGGCCGCGGTCTTCGGCGGCGGCACCCGGTCGGTCGACCTGCCGACGTACGCGTTCCAGCGCAAGCGGTTCTGGCTCGACCCCGGCAGCGCGACGACCGACGTCGCCGGTGCGGGGGTGCACGCCGCGGAGCACCCGCTGCTCGGCGCCACCGTCCACACCGAGGACGACTCGGTGATGTTCACCGCGCGTCTGACCCGCACGACCCAGCCGTGGCTCGCTGATCTCACGGTGGCGGGCAGGACCGTTCTGCCGAGCTCCGCGCTGGTGGAGCTCGCGATCCACACGGGTGACGAGGTCGACTGCAACCAGCTGCGGCGGCTGCGCGTGCACAACCAGGTCGTCCTCCCCGAGCACGCCCCGGTGCAGCTCCAGGTGTCCGCCGGGGCCGCGGAGGACGACAGCAGCCGCACGGTCGTGATCCGGTCCCGCCCGGACGGTTCCGAGGGGGCGTGGACGCTGCACGCCACCGGCGTGCTCACCAGCACCGCGGTCGCCGCCCCACCGCCCGCCGACGCCGAGTGGCCGCCGGCGGGTGCCGTCGCCGTGGCACCCGGGGAGATCGCGTCCGCGCTGGACGGACTCGGCCTCGGCTACGGGCCCGCGTTCCAGGGCGTCGACGAGCTGTGGCGCGACGGCGACGCGCTGTACACGACGGTACGGCTGCCGGAATCGGTGCCGGGCGACGGCTTCGGCATCCACCCCGCGCTGCTCGTCTCCGCACTGCGCCCGTACGTGGCCGCCACCTCGGGCCTGCCGTCCGAGTGGTCCGGCGTGCAGCTGCACGCGGTCGGCGCGACAGGGCTGAACGTCCGGCTGGTCCCGGACGGTGACGAGGGCGTGTCCCTCCTCGCCACCGACGCCGCGGGACAGCCGGTGCTCACCGTCGACTCGGTGCGCACCCGGCCGTTCTCCCTCCAGGCGGAGGACACCGAGGTCCGCGAGGCGCTGCTGGGTGTCGAGTGGGCGCCGGTCACCCTGCCGTCGCCCGTCGAGGGGCGGTGGGCGTTCGTCGAGGACGAGATCCCCTACGACGCGGAGACGCTGCTGTTCGAGCCGGTGCGGCCGGGCGGCGATCCGGTCGCCGCGACGCACGACGCGGCAGGTCGGACGCTTGACCTGCTACAGCGCTGGCTGCTGTTGGGGGAGGACGTCAGGCTGGTCGTCCTCACGCGCGACG
This sequence comes from Streptomyces sp. NPDC104313, assembly GCF_055583985.1. Classification (NCBI taxonomy): domain Bacteria; kingdom Bacillati; phylum Actinomycetota; class Actinomycetes; order Kitasatosporales; family Streptomycetaceae; genus Streptomyces; species Streptomyces sp. NPDC104313. The sequence continues at coordinate 244,949 of NZ_JBVJMW010000011.1, read as the reverse complement.
CCGTGCACTCCGGTGCCGTGGATCCGGTGGCGACGGCGGTGTGGGGCCTGGTGCGGTCCGCTCAGAACGAATACCCCGGCCGCATCGTGCTGGTGGACACCGATGCCCCGGCGCGTGACAGCCTGCCGGCGGTGCTCGCCGCCGCGGCCAGTGCCAGCGAACCGCAGATAGCGGTCAGGGACGGCCGGGCGTTCGTGCCGAGGCTGGTGCGGACCCCTGCCGCGACGACCCGCACCCCGCGTCTGGGCGGCGAAGGCACCGTGCTGATCACTGGTGGCACCGGCTCCCTGGGCAGGGTCGTCGCCCGGCACCTGGTGACCACGCAGGGTGTGAAGCACCTGCTGTTGGTGAGCAGGCGCGGGCAGGCGCCCGAGTTGGCCGCGGAGTTGTCCGCGCTCGGCGCCGATGTGCGCGTCGAGGCGTGCGACACCACCGACCGCGAGGCGATGGAAGCGCTGCTGGGCGGTCTGGAGCACCCGCTGAGGGCCGTCGTGCACACCGCGGGCATCACCGAGGACGGCATGATCGCCACCATGACCGCCGACCAGCTCCACGCGGTACTGCGGCCGAAGGTCGACGCGGCGTGGCATCTGCACGAGCTGACCAAGGACCTCGACCTCGACGCGTTCGTGCTGTTCTCGTCGATGGCGGCCACGGTCGGCGGTCCCGGTCAGGGCAACTACGCCGCGGCGAACTGCTTCCTCGACGGCCTCGCACAGCACCGGGCCGGGCTCGGGCTGCCCGCGGTCTCGATCGAATGGGGCCTGTGGGAGGAGGCCAGTGCTGTGTCCGCGCACCTCACCCCGGTGATACTGAGCCGCATGGCCCGCGAGGGCATGCGGCAGATCCCCACCCCGCTCGGTACGGCGATCCTGGACACGGCGCTGTCGCAGGACCGGTCGCTGGTGATCGGCCAGCCCTTCGACGCGGCACTGGCCCGTGAGCACGCCGCTCACGCGAACGTCCCGGCGCTGATGCGCAAGGTGCTGCGCACACAGAACCGCCGTACGGCCGCGGCCCGGCAGTCCTCGGGCGGCGCGCTCCTGGGCCGGCTGGCCGGCCTGCCCGCCGACGAGCAGCGCGACGTGGTGCTGGGTGTCGTCCTCGACACGACGTCGACGGTGCTCGGCCACGCCGCCACCGGTTCGGTCACCGCCACCCAGAATTTCGGCGACCTCGGGTTCGACTCGCTGACGGCCGTCGACCTGCGCGGCGGCCTGCTCGCCGCGACCGGTGTGCAACTGCCCGTGTCACTCGTCTTCGACCACCCCACGCCCGATGACCTCACCGACCGGCTGCTCTCCGAACTGATGGGTGCGCCGGGCGGCGGCCGGGTCGTGGACTTCACGGCCGAGGTGCGGCTGGCCGAGGACATCCGGGCCGCGGACACCGTGCACCGTACGGACGATCCCCGGCAGGTGCTGCTGACCGGCGCCACGGGCTTCATCGGCTCGTTCGTGTTGCGCGACCTGCTGCGTACCACCGGAGCCACCGTGCACTGCCTGGTGCGGGCCGCGGACGAGGAGGCGGCGTACGCCAAGATCCGTTCCGCGTCCGAGTACTACAGGACGGGCATCGAGCTGGACCGGGTGCGCGTGGTCCTGGGCGACCTCGGTGCGCCGGGGCTCGGGCTCGACGCGGAGACGGCGGACCGGCTCGCCCGCGAGGCCGACGTGGTGTTCCACATCGGCGCCCATGTCAACTGGCTCTATCCGTACGCGAAGCTGAAGGCGGCCAACGTCACCGCGACGGAGGAGATCCTGCGGATCGCGGCGAAGCACCGCACGGTTGCGGTGCACTACATCTCGTCCACCGGTGTCTACGCGAACCTGCCGGAGGAGGGCACACGCCTCACCGAGGACGCGCCGATCGGCCCGCCGGAACAGCTCTTCAGCGGCTACCGGCAGTCGAAGTGGGTGTGCGAGGAGATCATCGGCATCGCCCGCGAACGGGGCCTCCCGGTATCGTCGTACCGCGTGGACGTGGTGACGGGCGACCAGGTCAACGGTGCCTGCCAGACACAGGATTTCGTCTGGCTGAGCATCCGCGGCATCGTGGAGGCGCAGGCCGTGCCGGACAGCCTGGAGAGCCACTTCCATCCGACGCCCGCCGACTACGTCAGCGGCGCGATGCTCCAGCTGGCGTGGCAGCTCACCGGCACCGGTGACACCTACAACCTGTCGAACCCGGCGCGGCTGACGTTCGGCGAGATCATCGACGCGTTGCGGGCCAGGGGCCACCGCATCGACGAGATGGACCTCATGTCGTGGACCCGAAAGGTCCGTTCGGACAGGTCCAACGCGATGCAGCCGCTGCTCGACCAGTTCGTGGAGCTCGTGGGGCTGCCGGGCGGCACCTACCCGAGCATCGACTGCTCCAAGGCCGACGCCGCGCTGACGGGCGCCTCGATCACCTGCCCGCAGGTGCGGAGCGAACTGCTGAGGACCTACCTCGACTTCTTCACCGACGTCGCGTACCTGCCCTCCCCGTGAGGTGACGCACCGAGGGGCCACCGGTGTTCCGGTGGCCCCTGGGACCGGGTGAGGCGAAGGAGTGGAGAGGGGTCAGCGGGAGACGGCTTCGGCCTGGTGCAGCTGGGTGATCCTGTGCAGCAGCAGCGAACCGGCCCGCAGCGTCTCGTCGTTGCGAACGCCCGCCAGCAGATCGATCACCCCGCAGCGTACGGCGGAGGCCAGGTCGCCGGAGTCGAGTGCGCGGCGCACGACCCAGCGGATCTTCGCCGCCACGATCTCGTCGCAGTCGTCCGGGTCTATGCCCGCGTGTTCACGCACGAGCCGCTCGGACTCGGCGTGACGCCCCGTCCTGACGGATTTCCCGATGACGGAGCCGGAGATGAGGTCAGGCCTCCCCGCGAGCCTCCCCACGGGCGTCCGGGGAGCGGGAACGGTCCGGTCAGCCGGCTCGGGCCGCAGTTCGTGGTTGAGGATCGCACGCTCCAGCTCACGCAGCGCGGGGCTGGGCTCCAGGCCGAGCTGCTCATTGAGGCCGGTACGCGTACGGCGGTACAGCCTGAGCGCGTCCGCCTGCCTGCCCGAGTGGTACAGGGCCTCCATCAGCTGGCCGCACAGGCGTTCCCGCAGCGGTTCCGCCTCGACCACGGCCTCCAGCTCACCGAGTACATCGCGGTGGCGGCCCATCCGGAACTCCGCCTCCACACGGTACTCCAGCGCGGTCAGCCTGGAATCGTCGAGCGCGGCCATCTCCCTCCAGTACAAGCCCTGTTCGGCGAGGTCAGCGAGTGCCTGGCCGCGCCACAGCGACAACGCCTCGCGCAGAACGCGCGAGGCGGTTTCCCAGCGGCCGTTCGCCAGCTCCGTCCTTCCCCGGGCCAGCATCAGCTGGAAGCGCACCACGTCGAGCCGCTCGGGGTCGACGGTGAGCTGATACCCCCCGGCCCGCTTCTCCAGCGGCAGCCCCGCCCTGCGCAGCGCGTGCACGGCGTTGTACACCACCTGCCTGCCGGTGGGCGGAGCATCGGAGGGCCACAGCGCCTGCTCCAGCCTGGCCACGGTGACCGGGGAGCCGTGGTGGAGCAGGATGTAACCGAGCACGGCCCTTTGCCGCAGTCCACGTACACCTGACGCGCCTTCCTCCTCGGACACATCCAGATGCCCCAAGACCCGGAACATGGCCGTCGCCCCCTTTCCACGAAGTGTCTTCAACATTCCGCATACTGAAGTCAGGGTTTCCGTCTACGGTCCGGAAACCCGGCACAGATGTTTCGAAGTGCGGTGGAGTTTCACTGCTGAACATCGCCATACTCCCCCCAGAGCGGCGTGCGGACTCTTTACCACATGGCCGCCGGCGGGTTCCGCGCCCGCCGGGGCAGCCTGTCTCGATCTCACCGGAGGGTGGTGTGCGCACGGCTCTGTGCGCGCTCCGGTCTCCTGTTCACAGCCCATGGTGGGGGGCGGCCGTCCAGCCCCGCACAAACCGCGCACAAACCGCACGCGGAGCGGGTTCACGGTGGGGCCTCGGATGGTGAACCGGCTGTCTCGCGCCGCTGTCCCGGCATGCCGGCAGGCCCGGCCGGGGGGGTGGGGGAAAAACCGGACGAGGGGCCTCTTCGGCTGCCGGCCGGGGCTACTCGACGCGCACGGAAGGTTCCCGTACCGACCGGCCCAGTATCCGGACCAGTTCGGCCGGTGTGCGGCGGGAGCCCGGGCAGGGCCCGTCGGCCAGGCCCACCGTGGCGGCACACTCCAGGAGCAGGGTGGCGACCAGCGCTTCCTGCTGGGCGGGCAGCGCCGGACACCCGGGCGGGTTCGGCGAAGAGAGCAGGCCGAAGGCGTCGGCCAACAGGTGCATGGCGCGGCACACCAGCGCGGACCGCACGGTCGCGTCGTGCTGTTCCGCGGGGGCGACCGCGGCTGTCAGCGACACCGTGAAGCGCCGGAGCACGGCGGCCGCGTAGGGGTCGGACAGCTCAGAAGTGCGGGGGACGCGTCCCGGCCGTGCCTGAGCGCGCGATGCCACCGTTCGTGACAGGCCCTCGTTCAGCGCCTGCACGAAGTTCCGCGCGATGGCGGTCATATTGATGTCGCCACTGTCCGTGTCGCTTCCGATGTCACTCGGCATCGCGCGTCCACCCCCACGCATCCGTCACTTGCCGGCTGTGCCGGTCCGCTGGAACCCTCCGTCGAAGAAGACCAGGGCCGGTCCCGCGACGCTGTTGCTCGCCTCGATCACGTTCCCGATGAAGATGGAGTGGTCCCCGGAGTCGTGGAAATCCGCCAGCTCGCACTCCAGCCATGCCAACGCCCCGTGCAGCAACGGGGCCCGGGTCCTGGGACCCGGTTCCCACGCGAGGTCGTCGTACTGTTCGGGTCCCAGCGGCCTCTTCTTGTCGGCGAAGTAACGTGCCAGCTGTTCCTGTTCGTATCCCAGAACCGATACGGCGAAGTACTTCTCCGCCATGAGCGCCTTATGCATGACGGCGCTACGGGACACGCAGCACAGCACCTGTGGTGGATCCAGCGAAACGGATGTGAACGCGTTGGCGGTCATTCCGTGAATGTTCTCACCGCCCACACTCAACACGATGACACCGGTAGCGAAGCGCGACATGGAATCCCGCAGGGACGACGGTTCCATCGGAATCCGGTAAGCGGTGTTCTCAGCGGACACAGACCTCATGCCGAACCCTTCCTCAGACTCATACGGAGAACATAGATCGGGCGATCTCCCGCACTCTCATCCCTGGGTAACCGGGCACCCACACCTCGCGCAGCACACCACATACTTCGCCTACGGTGGCCCCGGCCGCGAGGGCGTCCTTCATCGGGTGGAGGACGTTGTCCGTGCCCTCGGCGGCCTCGCGCATCCTGGTCAGGGCCGTTCCCACCCGCTCGTGGCAGCGCCAGGCGCGGAGCTTGGCGAGGCGTTCGGCCTGGCGTCGGGCCGCGAGGTCGGGGTCGTGGCGCGCGATCCCATGCGGAGCCCCATCCGGAGCACCGGGCGGGGGCTCGTGCGGGGGCTCGTGCGGAACGATCTCGCCGCGTTGGAAGCCCTGCTCGACCGCACGAGCCGCACCACCCAACTCCGCGCTCATATACATGAGTTGGAGGACCGCATCCGTGATCTCACCGGCTGGCTCCGTAGCCGTGACACCGTCCGCGTCCGGCTCTGGAATCCGTACGCCGAACTGCTTGCTCAACACTTTCGCCCAGATACGGTGCGCGGCCCGGCCCGTGCCGGGCGCCGCGTAGGAGAACGTCAGGCGCGCCACGAGCCCATCGGCGTCCATGCCCGCGGCCACCGCCGTACGGACGTACTCGATGCCGTTGGCCAGGGTGAAGGCGATCTCCTGCGCCGGTGACGCTCCCGCGTCGGCCAGACGTCCGCCCGAGACGGACACGGTGTTCCACCGGGGGAGCTCGGTCTCCGTGTACCGGAAGATGTCCGCGGTCAGGCGCAGTGCGGGCCCGGGCGGGAAGATGCTGCCGCCTCGGACGATGTACTCGGTGAGCACATCGTTGTGGACGGTGCCGGTGAGCCGCCGGGGCTCGATCCCCTGTTCCTCGCCCACCAGTTGGTACAACAGCAGCAACGGCGCCGCGGGGGCGTCGGCCTCCAACGTCGCCGACACCCGGTCCAGCGGGATCGCGTCGAACAGCACGCGCATGTCGTCGATGGAGTCGATGGCCACGCCCGCCCTGCCCACCTGGCCCCGCGCCGGTACCGAGTCCGAGTCGTGCCCCGTCCGCGTAGGCAGGTCGAAGGCCACCGACAGGTCCGTCGCGCCGTTCTCCATCAGGTGGCGGTAGTGGGCGTTGGACTCTCGGGCCATGTGCTGCATTCCTTCTCCTCGGTACCGGACGGCGGGCGCCCGGACCACCGCTTGCACAGGCGCTTGCACAGGCACTGCAAGGCTAGGGGCGGCCTCTCACCGGCTGGTCACCGCACGGTGTGTGCGCGGCACTCGCGGACTCCTCGTACGCCGGGGTACGGGCGTCCTGCGGCCTGCCCGGTTCCACGAGCTGTTCGCGGGTGACGCGCCCCGGCCGGTCCAGGGATACCGTGGTGACATGGCTCTTCCCGCCGGCCCAGGCCGGTCGGCGCAGCAGCAGTTCGGGCCCCGCCGAGACGACCACGAACAACGCCCCCGGCGCCGAGGCCCCGGCGATCTCCTCGAAGGTGTCCAGCACGAGGTCCTCGGCCCGGTGCAGGTCGTCGACGCACATCACCAGCAGCTCGTGCTTGGCCGCCTCCTGGAAGAACCGCGTCCAGGCGCCCAGTACCCGGGCAAGGTGCGGCTCCCCGGCGTGGCGGGAGCCGACGGTGTCGGCGACGAGTAGCCGGCACAACCGGGACAGCAGCGGCTCCGGCGTCCGCTCCGAGGGGAACAGCTTCTGGACGGCCCGGGCGAGCATGGCCCGCACCGCCGCCTCGTCCTCCCCCGGCCCGATGCCGCAGTAGGCGGCGAGGATCTGCGTCGGGGCGGCCAGCGGGGTGCCGGCTCCGGCCGGGGAGACCCGCCCGCCGAGTACGCGTTGCCCGCCGGGAGGCCCGCCGGCCCAGTGCCCGAAGTCGCGCAGCAGCCTGCTCTTCCCGGTGCCGCCCTGCCCGAGAACCGTCACCAGATGAGGCACGCCCCGGTGCCGGGTCCGCTTCACAAGGCCGCGCAGGATGTCGAGTTCGTACACACCGCTTTCCGTGTCCTCGGCGGACCCTCCCGCCTCGCGGACGCCCAGGGCCTGGCGGGTCGCGGACCGCCCGTCGGGGCACCGGTACCGCAGGACGTCCTCGCTCGCCCGTCGGGCGGCGTCGCTGACCCGTATCTCGCCCGCCGGCACATCGGCGAGCAGGGTCCGGGACTCGTCGAGCACGGCGCCGGTCACCGTCCCGCCGAACCGCTCGACCTGCTCCCTGACCGGATGGGCGGTGTTGTCCGGCCTACCGTCGAACTCCTGGCCCGGGCCGCCGGTGAGCGAGTGCACGAGTCGGGTACGTACGGAGACGACACCCACCCGGCGGCGGTCGGACACGGCCCGCGGCTCCGGCCCGGTGGCCGTGGCGGCCGAGCAAGGCGGGTCGGACGGGGTGCCCTCGGCCGACTCTACGAGCACGGGCGCGGGATGCACGGGCGCGGGATGCACGGGCGCGGTGAGCAGTGCGTACGTCTCCGGCTCGGCGAGGGACAGCGCGGGGTCCTGGACGAGGATCGCCTGCTGGAGTCGTTGCAGACCGCGGCCGGGCTCCAGGCCCAGGTTCTCGACCAGGGCGGCACGTACGCCGCTGTACGCGTTGAGTGCGTCCGCCTGCCGTCCGCACCGGTACAGGGCGAGCACCAACTGGCCGCAGCATCGTTCCCTGAGCGGATCGGCGCGCACCATCTCCTCCAGCTCGGGCAGGACCGCGTGGTGGCGCCCACAGGCGAGCTGCGCGTCGAAGTAGTCCTCCATGACGTCCAGCCGGGCGCTCTGGACCGCGGCCAGCTCCGGCCATCGGATGCCCGCCTCCACCAGGTCGGCCAGGACGGGCCCGCGCCACAGTGCCAGCGCGTCGCCCAACAGCACGGACGCGGCGTCCGCGGCGCCCCGGGCCAACTGCTCCCGCCCCCGGCCCGCCCACTGGTGGAACAGATACAGGTCCACCTGCTCGGGGTCCACCCGCATCATGTAGCCGGGCGGCTGGGTGAGCAGCGCGGCCGGAACCCCCGGCCGGGGGCCGTGGGCGGTCCCGGTGGAGGACAGGACGCCGCGCAGCCCATGGACCGCGTTCTGCAAGATCTTGCGCGCCGTGGTGGGCGGGCCGTCCACCGCCCACAGCGCGTTCAGCAGCTGGCTGGTGGCCACGACCTTGTTCGCCTGGAGCAGCAGGAAGCCGAGGGTGGCCCGCTGTTTCATGCCCCCCAGCCCCACCGCTCGGTCGTTGTCGACGAGCTGCATCGGACCCAGCATTCGGAACTGCATTACTCCCCCAAGTCGACACCCGCGTACCCGCGTACCCGCGTACGGCCCCGGCTTCCGGCTGATGCACGCGTCGCGCCTACGGCGCCCCGGCCGCCGGATTCCTCACCATGGTGCAGGGCCGCGGTCCAAGCCCACACAAACCTCGGACAAGGAGCGGGCTCTTGGCGGTCGGTACCCCGAGGGCGTCAAGAAGGACCCGGCCCGGGACGGGGACGGGTGCTGATGGTGCCGCCCGGGCTGGAATCCATCCGTGAGGCGACCTTCCTCGTCCGCGGACCGAACCGGCTCACCCCCTGACGGTGCGGCCTCCCTCCGGGCCGCCTGCCCGGAGGGAGGCCGGGGCTCCAGCCGTCCACCGGTCGGGGCCGGCGGTTTCCTCCGCTGTTTCCGCCAGCACGTCCGCGAGCCCTTCCACGGCCAGCACCATGCTGACCGGGGCCGAGCTGTTGAGGCACAGGCTGTGCCCCGGGGGAATGCGGTTGAGCAGCTCCGTGACCGACAACCGTACGTACCCCAGCCTGCCGATGCCTTGGAGGTAGCGCGGAGAGGTGTAGACGGGGACCACCGCCGTGCCGTCGGGCGCCGACGCGCTCACCGGCTCGCCGGCCGCGGTGACCGGCACCGCGACCTCGGCCCGGGCCAGCGCCGCGGTGACATCCTTCGTGGGACCGTATCCGGTGGTGGCGAGTTGGACGGCGCGGTCCACCTCGTCGGCGGGCTCGGGCCACCCCATCGCCTCCGGCGACGGCCGGTAGTCCTCGTTGTCCTCCCACCCGACGATCACGCCCTCGGAGTCCGAACGCCACTGGCCGACCACGGCCCATTCCGGCGGCGGGCCCTCCCCCCGCCAGGCGGGATCCGGCAGGTAGAACCAGTGGTCGGGCGCCAGCCTGGCCGCCTGGACGAACTCCTCGGGAGGCGGGGGGTCAAGAGGGGTGGCAGGGGGCTCGGCGCCGGTCTCACTCATCATGTCCTCGTTCACTTCGGGTGCCTGCGGGGCCGGTCGGTCCGGTTCCGCCGTTCCGCCCGGTGGACCGGGGCAGCGGTGCCGGGACGGGGCGCGGCGCGTCCTGCGCGGAGGCGGGTTGCGCCGGGCGCGCCCGCTGCCAGGGCGCGGCCCCCGGGACGGTGCCGTCGGCCGACGCGTGCAGGGTCAGCACCTGCTCGCCGGTGTCGCCGGTGCCGGAGAGGTCCACCGGGAAGCCGGTCCACCACACGCTCCGTCCCAGCCGCCTCGCGACCCGGTCGGCCAGGCCGGCGGCGTCGGCGGCCGGGCCGGGGAACGCGAGGACGACCGGCGTGCTCAGCTCCGTACGCATCAGATCCGGGTCGGTTGCCAGGAGTTCGGCGAACTCGCCGACGGTGATCCCGTACGTCTCGCCCTCCCACTCCACCTCCACCCGGTCCGGGTCGTCCTCGTCGGGCCGGACCAGCACCAGATGGGGAACGGCCCGGTCCGGCCCGGGAGCGCCGCTCGCCCAGGGCGCGTCCGCCATCGCGGACGGGGTGCCGAAGCGGGCCAGGTCGACGTCCGGCGCCGGTCCGCCGGTGTAGTCGCGGCCTGCGCCGTCCGATGTGTCCTGGACCGTTCTCATGAACGTACTGGGGTACGCGCCCGCCTCCACCAGGGCGTACGCCGCCGCGATGTCGGGGTCGGACGCCTCCCGGCCGACGGCGAAGGCCCGGGTGAGCACGTCCAGTGCCTCGGTGCGGCGGGCGTGGGCGGACCGCGGGTCCGGCGGCAGGTGGAGCAGTCGGGCGATGAACTCCTCCGTGTCCGGGCCGGGCACCGGCAGCGTCTCCTCGGCCTTGACCCGCGCCCAGAACATCCTCGACATCTCGGCCTCGCCCACCGTATCGGTGGGGACACGCAGGACCGCGGCGGCCTCGTCCTCGACACCGCCCTCCCAGAGCCACTCGGCGGCTGCCTCGACAGCGGGCAGGTGGACGAAGCCGATGAGCCGGTCGCCGGGGTACCGGGCCCAGTGCTGTGCGGCGGCGGCCAGCACCCGCCGGCCGGCCGGCCGGTCCGCCCCGGACGCGGCCTCGGGGTGCGCCGCGACGACGCGCCGGAGCAGGTCGAGCGTGAACGGGCCGGCCTCCTCGAAGTCGGAGTCGCCGCGCCACATGTGGTCCAGCGCCGCCACCCCGCGCAACAGGTCGTCGAAGTCGGGCGCGTCGTCGACGTCGTGGCCGAAGGTCAGCCGCAGCGCCCGTACCAGGCGCAGCGTCCCCGTACGCGTCTCGTCCGACACCTCGCCGTCGCCGGGGCTCACCCCGGCGGCCTCCGCGAGCCGGTCGAGCTCGGCGCCCCCGGGCTCGGGCCGGGCCAGGGCCCAGGCCCGCCGGCGCCCCTGTGCGTCGGCGAACAGGGTCCGCCGGTAGCGGCCGTTGCTCTCCTGGGTGCTCTGCGGTCCGTAGGCCAGACGCACCGCGCGTCCCGTGGCGTTGGCCACGTGCTGGCCCATGGAGAGGCTGCGGAGCGGATCGGGTACGAACGGGCCGGGGAAGGCGTCACTGGCGGTGCCCGGTGCGGGCACGGCGCTGTCCCCGGGCGCTCCGCTCCAGCAGACGACGAGGTCGACCCAGTGGTGCTTCGGCAGGGTCGCCAGGCTCTTGCGGCGGCGCAGCCAGGGCCCCGCTTCCCGCTCGTCGACGCTGCGCGTGGTGCCGTCGCGCAGGGCGAACACCAGGGAGCCGGGTGAACCGTGCATGTCCAACCGGTATGCCTCGTCCTCGGGGCCCGGACGCGGCAGGTCCCACTCGCCGGATATCCGGCCGGTGGCCGGGTGCTCGTGCACGAACGTCGGCATCCGGTCCAGGTGGCGGTCGTGGTCCTCGAAGTCCCGCGCGAACTCGGCCGGGTGGTGCGAGGCGCGGCCGATCTGCCGGCCGCTCAGCGCGCTGACGATGGCCCGGCTCACCACCTCGTGGTGCCAGTCCGGCACGTCCTCGTCCGCGTCGGGCCCCCATCCGGGTCCGCTCGCGATCCAGTCGCCCCGCGGTGTCCGGGGGCGGCGGACCACGTCGATGGTGCTCGCCTCGCCGGGGGCGGACTCGACCGTGACCCTGCCGGTGTGTGCCCACACCGTCAGGCCGGTGCGGTCGGCGAGCCTGCGGGGCAGGTCGAGGTAGCCGTCCGCGGCGAACGGGACGGCGAGCACGATCGGCGTACCCGGCGGCAGCGCCTCGCGGGCCGCGTCCGCCGCGACCAGCTCCACGAACTCGGCGGCGTCCAGCTCGCGCCGCGTGCCGTCGGGCAGCCGCGCCCACACCCGGTCGTGCCGCCCTTCGGCGGCCACCACGTAGGGAGTCACGCCGGGCGGCCAGGGGGTCGGCGCGGTGCTGAGGACGTCGTAGCCGCCGGAGGGGTCCTCCTCCAGCAGGTCGCCCCGGGTGGTGTCGAGCCGGACGACGTCGTTCTTGCTCCAGTTCAGTCCTGCCACCCTGCGGCCGTCCACGGTGAAGTGGGATGCGCGGCCGGGCGCGGTCACCCCCAGCTCCGACAGGTGGAACGCGGCCAGCGCCGCCGAGCCGGTCGCCCGTCCGGCCGCCGTGGCCCGGCCCACCAGCGCGAACAGCGCCTCCCTGGTGCCCTGGGCAACGGTGACCGCGGGGTCCAGGTGCAGGACGCGGCGGGCGATGGCGTCCACGTCGAACGGACCCTCGCGCAGCGTACGGTCGCGGCGTCGCAGGGTGTCGAGCTTCTGCACCGCCACCGCGTCCGGCGCCTGGAACAGGCCGATCGTCGCCTGGCGGCCCAGCTCGGCCCGGCTCACGCCCGTGAGGGCGCCGGTGCCCGCCCAGTCGGCCGGTACCCGGCTCATGGCCCGCACCACGATGGTGTAGTCCCGCGCGGTCAGACGCGGCGCGGCGGGCGGCAGATCCCGCTGGAGCAGCTCCAGTTCACTCTCCAGCCGCCGGGAGAACACGGCGCGCGCGGTGGCCGCACGCCGCATCGCGGGTGGCCCGGAGGCGGTTCGTCCGGGTCGGGCGTCGGCGCCGTAGCCGGTGACCTCGACGCGCGGCAGCGCGGCACCCGCCCGCCAGTTGCGCAGCCCGGCGGCGGCCACCTGGGCGGCGAGCCGTCCGACGGCCCGCTCCCCGGACGTGGACGGGTCGGTCGCGTCCCGCCCGTACGCCACGAGGGTCCGGGAGGGCAACGGCGGCAGCGCCCGGGCGGTGAGGGGGGCGGCCGGGGTGACGGTCACCGGTGCCGAGGTGGGCTCCAGGCCCTCCATGGGGTCTCCGAGGGAGGACCGGGCCGGGGCGCCCCCGGCGTCCAGGGCGTCCGAGGCTTCCGGGACGTCCCGGACACCCGGGCCGGGAGACCTGAAGGCCGGTGCGGCCGGGTCGCTGTTGGTGGCCGGAGCGCTGTTGGTGGCCGGGGTCGGCGCGCCGGGCTCGGGTGCCGCGGGGGCCGCCGGCACCACGGGGGTCGCCGGCATCGCCGGCCCGCCCAGGTCGGGGACGGCGGGGCGGGTCAACTGCCAGTCGGAGGCCGCTGGTTCGGTGAGGGTGGACAGGTTGGGCACCAGTACGGGCAGTTCGCCCTCGACCGCGTCCGGGGCGGTCAGCTCGACCGGGGACCTGCTCCACCACACGGACCGGCCCAGCCTGCGGGAGACCGTCTCGGCCACCGCCGCGTCCGGGCCGCTCAACCCGTCGAGCACCAGCAGGACCGGCGTCGACGGTTCACTGTGACGCAGCGTGGTGTCGGCGGCCAGCAGCTCGGCGAACTCCGCGGCCGGCATCCGGTAGGAGGCCGTACCCACCGTCACATGGACGTGGCCACTGTCCTCCAGGTCCACCGACGCCCGTACGGTGTAGGGAACCGGCCGGTCCTTCCCTTCCGCGTCCTGCCCGGTCCACGGCGCGACCACCGTCGTGTCCGCCACCCGGAAGCCGTCCAGCCGGGGCAGGAGGGCCGAGCCGTCATGCCAGTCCCGGCCGAGCCCGACCGCCGCTCCCACGGACGTGACCAGGGCGGGCGCCGCGAGGGCGCCGTGCGCCTCGGCCGCGTAAGCGCCGGCCACGTCCGGGTCGGCCATGTTCCGGCCCGCCGCGAACCCCTGGGTGAGCAGGGCACGCGCCCGCTCGCGCAGCGGGTCGTCCACCGCGACAGCCGGGTCGAGGTGGAGGGCGCGGGCGGCGAGCGTGTCCGCCGCGGGGCCGGACAGCGTCTCCTCGGCCCGGACCCGCGCCCAGAACATCCGTGTCCGGTGCGTGGGCGCGTCAGCGGGGTCGGACAGGCCCAGCGCGGCGACGGCCGCCCGGTCCACCTCCGCCGTGTCCCGCAGCCACGCCGCCGCCGTGCGCAGTTCCGGCAGGGGGACGAACCGGCTCACCGGCAGGGCGGGACCGGAGGCGCGCCACTCCAGCGCGGCTTCAGCCAGTACCCGGCGGATCGCGTGACCGTCCACTGCGCCGGCGGCCAGGGGGTGCGCCGCGATCACCCGGCTCAGCAGCTGCGGCCAGAACGGTCCCGTCCGCTGGAGGTCCGGGTCGGCGAACCACATATTGACGACCGCCGCGGCCCCGGCGACCAGGTCCGGGAAGTCGTCGGCCACCACCACGTCCGGGCCGGCCACCAGCTTCAGGGCCCGCACCACCCGCAGCAGTTCGGAGCGGACGCGCGGCGACGGCTCGCCCCCGAATCCGGCCTGCACGGCCAGCCGGTCGAGTTCCGCCTCGTCCGGTTCGGGACGGCTGGTCTCCCACCACCAGCGGCGCCCCTGGGCGTCGGTGGCCAGCACCCGGACCGGGCCGCCGCCGAACCGGACCACTCCCTGCGAGGAGTAGGAGAGCCGTGTCGTGCGCCGCAACCGGTTCGCCAGGTGCTGTCCGAGCGAGAGGGCGTCGTCACCGAGCGGATCGGCGGCGAACGGCACCGGGGAGGTGCCGTCGAACTGTGAGACGTCCTGCGCGGATCCCTCCTCGGGGGCCCCGGAGTGACAGATCACCATGTCCAGCCAGTGGTCCTTCGGCAGGTTCACCAGACTCTTGCGCCGCCGCAGCCACCCGGTCGCCTCGTCCCGGCCGGCCGCACGGCTGCCGCCGCCCGCCAACGGCAGCGACAGCGCGCCCGGCAGCCCGTGACCAGCCAGGCGGTAGGCCTTCTCGGGCGCCCCGGGGTCCGGCATCGGCAACGTGCCGGAGTACGTGTTCGTAGCGGCGTCCCAGTGCACGTAGAAGGACATGTGGTCGAGTTCGCGGTAGCTCTCCCGCTCCCCGACGAGTTCGGCGGGCTCATGGAAGCTGCGCCCGATCTGCCGGCCGGTCCGCGAGCTGACGATGGGCTGGCTCAGTACGTCGCGGTGCCAGGCCGGGGCGTCGTCGTCCGGGTCGGGCGCCAGGCCGGGCCGGACCGGGAGCCACGAGCCGTCCGGCAGGCCGTCCCGGTGGAGTACGGCGATCGTGTTGGGGGAGGCCGGGTCGGGGTGGCGCCGCGCCAGGCCGCTGTGCACCCAGACGGTGCGGCCGGTCCGGTCGGCGAGCTTGCGCGGCAGCTCCAGGTAGCGGTCTCCGGCGGACGGCACGGCCAGCACGATCGGGGCGTGTGCGGGCAGCGGGTGGCGCGCCAGGTCGGCCGCGACCAGCTCGGCGAACTCGTCGGCGTCCAGCTCCTGTACGGTCCCGTCCGGCAGCGGCGCCACCACCCCGTCAGGGCCGCCTTCCGCCAGGACCGCGTAGGGAGTCACGTCCCACGGCCACGGCGCGAAGTCCGGGGACCCGGTGGTGGTGGCGCCCGCCGGACCGGCCGTGAGCCGGTCCACGAACAGGCCGTCGATGTCGGCGGTGCCGGTACCGGTCCAGTTCAGGCCCGGCACCCGGCTACCCCCCGCGGAGACGTACCGGGCCCGGTCGGACGCGAGCAGGCCCTGCTCCTCCAGGTGGAAGGCGGTGAGCGCGGCCAGGCTCGTGGCCCGCCCGGCGGAAAGGGCCCGGCCGGTCATCGTGTACAGGTCGCGGCGCATGTCCGGGTCGACGAGCACGGACGGAGCCAGATGCCAGATCCGGCGGGCGACGGCGTCCACGTCCAGTCGCCCGGAACGCAGCGCCTGATCGGTGCGGCGCAGCGCGTCCAGGGCGTCCACGGCGGCGGCGTGGCGCGGGGACGTGACGGCGATGGTGGCCCGGCGGCCCAGGTCGGCCGGACCGATCCGCTCGGCCGGAGATACCGTGACGCCCCGGTTCGGGACCCGGCTCCTGCCGTGTGCGGTGATCGTGAAGTCCCGCACGCCCAGCGGCGTCCGCCCGGCCGGAAGGCGGGCCTGGAGGGTGCGCAGGGCGTGGCCGAGGGCACGGACGAACAGGTCGCGCGCGGCCCGCGCCCGCAGGTCGCCCTGTGCCTGGGCGGCCCGGTCCCGGTCGCGTGCGCTGCCCGCGCCGCGCGCGTCCGCGCCGTATCCGGCGATGTCGACCCTGGGCAGCGGCACCCGGTTGCGCCGGTTGCGCAGAGCGGCCTCCGCCACCCGGTGTGCCAGCCGTTCGACACCATCTCCGGCGTCGTCGGCCGGGCGGACACCCTGCGGGGCGAACGGTACGAGGCTGAGTGGCGGCAGCGTGGTGAGGGACCGGGCGGGCGGGGCGACGGGCACGGCGTACACCGGCTGCCCGCCGCCCGTGTCGAGGGCGACGGGGGCCGCCGTGACCGCGTCCGTTTCCGCGTCCGGCATGTCCTGGTCCTCCGGGGCGAGTCCGGGGAGGACCGCCCCGGTCGGACCGAAGGTGAGGTCGAAGTCCGGGAGGGATCCGAAGGCGTCCGGGTCGAGGCTGTCCAGGGCCGACGGGAAGGCGTCGGGCAGGTCGAGGGCGGTCGGATCGAGATCCGGAAGGTCGAGATCCGGAAGGTCGACATCGGGCAGGTTCCCGTCGGGCTGTGACTGCAGCGCCGGCCGTCCAGGGGCCGGCGTCCCGGCCGCCGGACCGGTGACGGGCGGCGTGCCGGTGACGGGCGGCGTGCCGGTGACGGGCGGCGCGGAGTTGATCGCCGGGAGCGGGGGGTGGACCGGGGCAGGGGTGTCGAGCAGGGCCCCGGCGTGTTCGTCCGGGAAGAGCCCGTCCCGGGCGACGTGGTCGCGCAGTTCCCGCTCGGTGAGCGGGTGGACGTTCCAGTACCGGCCCCAGTTGTCCCGGTAGTCCAGTGTCCGGTCGTGACCGGGCATGCCGTCGAGCGCCAGCTGGGCACCGCGCATCACCTCGTGGAAGGAGTGGTGGCCCGCCGACAGCGAGGTGGCGATCATGCCGGCCCGGATCAGGCCGAGGTCCAGGTCGATCCCCCACTGGTCCCGCATCCGGGCGGCGTGCACCAGGAAGCGGTAGGTCGATCCCGCGGTGCCGGTCGCGACGAGTCCGCCCGAGTCCTCGGACAGTCCCTGGAAGCCGGAGCTCATCGCGAGGTCGTACACCGAGGTCGCCGGCATCCAGGTGAGTCCCCGGTCGTCGACCGCCAGCAGGCGCTCCGCCCGGCTCAACGACGGCCGCACATCGTCCGGGTCGGTCTGGACCACGTGGGCACGCGTGGCCCGGGCCAGCGCTGCCCGCTTCTCCCGCGGGGAGAGGCTGTCGTCCAGCCTGAGCTGCTCGACGAGCCGCTCCAGCTCGGCTCGGGCCTCCGCCTGCCGACGGCTGGACCGCTCCGCCTCGACCTCCGGGTGCTGGTCCTCGCGTCCGCCGAGCATCTCCGGCACCAGCTCGCTGGAGATGCCCTGGAACAGGAAGGTCACGAGTTCCCGCAGATTCCCGCTCCGCAGCACCTGCTGGAGTGCGGGCCTGCCGGTTCCGACGGAGCCCGCCAGACTCGGGTTCTCACTGCCGAACGTGGCCAGGTACCCGGGGAACTGCCGGCGCGCCCGCTCCCACGCGGCGCGCGCCATCTTCCGGAACTCCTCGGTCACCGCCTCGTTCTCGGCGAGATGCACGGCCAGGCGGCGCTCGAAGGAGACGGACTCCTCGGCGTAGCGGATGCGGGCCCGGACCCACGCGGGCACCTCGACGCCACGGTCGGGGCTCGTCGCCACGGACCGGCGAGATGTCCGGGACCTCTCCCGGCCGGGAGAGGTGGCGGACTCGGCGCTCCCCGGTCCCTTGGGCCGGGGCCCGGTGGCCGGAGCGGAGACGGAGGCGGGGCGGGGCAGCGCGGGCGTCTCGGGCCGGGGCGGTTCTCCGAGGGGCCCGGGGCGGTCCGGGCCAGGTGCCGGGGTGTGGCGGCGGTCGTCGATGTCGACCGTCACCACCCGTCCCCGGTCCGGGTCCGTGGCGCCGCGGACCCGCTTCGCGTCCTGGGTGAGCCGGAAGTCGGAGAGGGTGACGTGCGGTCCGGGGGCGTCTTGCTGGAACGTCCTGAGCAGTCGGCCGAGCCGGTCGCCGAGCGCGTCCGCGACCGCCTCGGCCCGCTTGCGGCCGCTGGTCCGCGAACGGTTGCCGTGCCCGGTGACGGTGACGGTCGGCAGGGGCAGCCCGTTGGCCCTGTTCCACAGGCCCGTGCGGGCCAGCGACAGCGCCAGGGCATTCAGGTTCTCGTCCATCTCGGCGGACGGGGTGTGCTGCTGCTCCGCGAACCATAGGGTTCGCTGGTGCGGGCGGGGTGTGTGCCCGTGCAGGACCACCGTGGTCAGCGGGTTGGAGACGGCGGGTGAACCCTCCGACAGCAGCGCCGCGTTGACCGCGTGTGCCGACTCGCCGGGGCGCTTGCTGTAGGCCCGGAAGAACCACAGGTCCTTGTCGTCCGTGACCGGTGCCGCGGCCCGGACCTCGGCCCGGGCGCGGGCGCGGGCCCGGTCCACCTCGCGCTGTGCCAGGGCGTGCTCGGGGCGGTCCTCGGCGAAGTACCAGCGGACCTGCTCCGCCTCGTGGACGCCGGCCAGGGCCCGGGCGGTGCGCGCGAAGCCCTCCAGCCGGTCGATGTGCGCCGCGTCCGAGCCATCGCGCCGCGCCGCCTCGGCACGCCGGTCGGTCTCCTGGGCCAGCCGGCCGAGTTCGTCCGCGTCGTAGCGGTCGAGGTTGTCGTCGACGATGTCGTCGAGCCGGTCCTCCGGGATCCCGGGGTGGGAGTGGGTCTCGTTCTCCAGGGTGATCTGGTGGGTACCGTCCTCGCCGGCCAGCACCACCTGCGCGAAGTGGTAGGGGGCGTGCGGACCGACGCGGTCGCCGGGCTTGGCGTGGTTGTGGGTGAACAGTTGGGCGCCGCCGTCGTTCGTGGTGCTGACCGACTGGATCAGATAGCCCTCGCCGACCTCCGCCCAGGCGAACTGGTTGACGCCGGTGCGGGCCGCGGCCGCGTTCAGCGGCTCGTGCGGCGGGTTGTCCGGCGTGTGGCTCAGGGCCCGGCCGTACGTCTCGCCCGGGGTGGGGGCGCCCACCACGCCTCCGGTGAAGCGCGGGTCCGAGCCCGCCCGGCGGGCCGCCCAGCCGGGGGTGACGCCAGTGGCGGGGAGGTCGCCGCGGGCGACCTCCGTCAGTGCCTGGGCCAGGTGGTGGGTGCCGGTGACCTCCCGGCCGTGCAGTCCGTTGACCGGGGCCGTGGCGACGGTGCCGTCCGGGCCGCGGAGAGCGATGTGGGAGAGCGGCGCGGCCTCGGCTCCGGCGACCATCCGGGCGAAGTCCCGGGTGAAGGAGTGCTCGGAGGTGCCGGACGAGGTCAAAAACCGTGGCTCCACCCGGAACAGCGGCTCGCCCGTCGAGCCGTCCTCCCGGGTCAGGAGCACGCTCACCGAGGTGTCGGCCACCAGTCTCACCCCGGCACCGGTGGCGGCCAGCCGCGCGGAGGAACGCTCGATCGCCGCCCGGGTCGCGTACACCTGCCTGCTCCGGCCGGTGGTGTCGTCTCCGGCCGAGAGCAGGGCCAGCGTCCGGTCCGCGGAGATGTGCAGCGGCGGCCGGTCGGCGGCGTGGACGGCGCCCTGGTCCTGGTGCGGCAGGACCAGGACGGGCGCGTCGGAGCCGCCCTCGGCCCGGACCTCGCCGACCGCCCGGGGGCGCGGCTCGGTGAACAGCACCCCGGTGGCGCTCTCGTCGACGACCCGGTAGTCGCGGGTGATCAGGGGCCGGGGGCGCAGGGCGTCGATCCGGTGTTCCCACTGGGCCCGGTCGGCGAGCCGGTCGAACTCCGCGTCCCCGTCGCTGGTGGAGCCGCTGCCGCTCTCGCCGTCGCTGTCCGGGTCGCTGTCACTGCTGAGGTCGCGGGCGCCGATCAGGCCGCGGTCGCGCGGTGGTGGCGGCGTGGCCCAGTCCGGCCCGGAATCCCCCGGGCTCCGGTGTACGACCATGCGGCGCTCTCCGGTGGTGGGGTGGGTGGCCACCTCGGCCGGGCCCGACGGGTACCAGACGGGGCGGGCCGTCGTGCCGGAGACCAGGTTCGCGACCTCTGCGGCGAACGTCGCGGGAAGTACCAGGACGATGTCCGCGCCGCGCGGGCGCCGGGAGTCGTAGGAAATGATCCGGGCCAGCTCCACGGCGTCGCGGACCACGAAGGTCCGCCACGGCGTGACGATCTCGATGCCCCCGCCGTCGGCCTCCTCGGCCACGATCACATACGGACTGCGCCACGGCGCGGGCTCCCGGGCGACACCGCCGGAGCGCTCGGCGAGGTAGGAGTCCAGCTCCGGCAGGCGGCGGCCCGTCCCGGTGAAGTCACGCCCGGTCGGGCTCCGGTCCTCGTTGCGCAGCAGGGTCTCCTCGGCCAGGGAGTCCCGCCGGATCTCGATCTGACGGTCGATGAAATACGCGGCGAGGCCCTCGGCGCTCTCCAGATCGTCCGAGGACGCCTCCAGCGCCAGCGCCCCGAGATCCAGCACGTCCTGGGAGCTCACCCCGGCCCGGCCCGGCAGGTGCAGGACCTCGCGGGTGAGGTCGGCCAGCCCGGCGCGCGGCGGACGGCCGCCCGCCGCCTCCTCGACCAGCGCGTACAGCGCCTCGGAGGTCTCCTGGAGCCGGGGGCGCGGGGCCCTGCTCCACTGCGGGCCGAACACCGTGCTCAGCCACCGGGGGTCGGCCCAGTCCGCAGGCCCGTCCTCGTCCTCGGAGTCCGTGCCCTCGTCCTCGGAGTCCGTGCCGTCGTCCCCGGAGTCCGTTCCGTCGTCCGGCTGGGGCTGTGCACCGGAGAGCGTGCTGAGTTCGTACGCCTCTTCCACTCCCGCCGGACCGGGTACGGAGGTGCCGGTGGCGGCGGGCGGGGCGGTGACCTCGGTTTCGGTGTCCGCGGGGGCGATGATCCCGGTGTCGGTGGTGACCGTCGGGGCGGTGACCTCGGCGTCGGTGACCGCCGGGGCCGAGGTGTTCTTGCCGTCGGACATCTTCTGCACCGGGTTCCCGGTCCTGGGCGTCACGGGAGCCTGGGTGCGCGGGATCAGGGTGACGAAGTCCCCGCCGCGCCGGCGGAGCCGGAGGACCGGGGAGTCAGCGGACGGGCCCGCGTAGGTGTGGGCGGTGCCGTTCTCCTCGATCAGCATGACGGTGGTGCCGGTCGCGGCGGCGGCCCACTCGGCCGGCGCGCGGTCGGCGTCCGGGCCCCACGGGGCCTCGGCCAGGTGGCGGCGCAGGTGGCCCTCGCGGGCTTCCCGGCTCGGCGCGGGTGCGCCCGGGCGGGAACGGAAGGGCGGGGGCGTGAAGAGCGCGTCGCGCTCCGCCGGGTCGCCGGGCAGGCCGTTCAGTCGCATCAGCTGGGCGGGCGAGGCTCCGGCGCGGTTGCGCAGCCGTGCGGCCTCCCGGCGGTCCACTCCCTGCTGCCCGGCCGCCTGGTGCAGGGCCGAGGAGAGCGCGCCGAAGAACCCGTTGCCCCGGCCCGCGGGGGCGCCTTGGGTGTAGGTCGCGCCGTCGGGAGCGGTGAGTACGCCGTCCCGGCCCAGGCGGTAGCGCGGGCCGGTGGCGTCGGCGGGCGGCAGCCAGGGGGCGGTGGCGTGACTACGGTGCGTCGGGCGCTTCGCCGGGGTCTGCGCCGTGGACGTGGTCGTCAGGGGCTCCGCTGTCGTGCCCGTCTCCGTGCCCGTGGCGGTGCTCGTCGCCGCGGGCGCCGGGAGCGGCGTCGTGACCGGTGGCGCGGTACCGGCCGGGAGCGTGGCGTGGAAGAAGCCCCCCTCGGCGAGGAGGACGGGATCGGTCGCCGCGTCGACGGCCGCCGGATCCGCGCCGTGCGGGAGGAAGAGCTGCGGTCGGCCCTCCCCCGTCACCACCGTCAGCGGGATGCCCAGGACCCTGGCCGCGAGCGCGGGCAGCAGGTCGGCGCCGCCGTGGTCGCCCGCGCGGCGCTCGGGCGGGGCCGGCTCTCCGGTGTCCCGGTCCGTCGTGTCCGCTGCCGACGGCTCGGCCGCGAACGGTCGGAACAGGGCCGCGACGGCCAGCGCGACCCGCTGTTCGGGCGTCGGCCAGAACGTCTGCGGGAGACGGCCGAGCGCGTCGAACTCCGCCTGCTGGGCGGCGGTCAACCGCACCCCGGCGCTGTCGAGTTCGTCCGGTGTGAACGTGTCCGCGACATCCAGGGCCAGGGCGTCGAGCAGGTCCTCATTGCCGTCGTCGGCCCATGCCCAGGCGAGGCGGTCGCGTGCGGCGGCGACGGCCTCGGCCGTGACCGCCGGATCCCCGGGGCCGGCCGCGAACCGGTCGGCGAGGTCGGTCCCGAGGAGGAAGGGGAGACGTCCGCGGTCCTGGGCCACGGCGAGCAGCGCGTGGAAGAACGAGGCGCCGTCGTGCGGCACGGCGTGTATCTCACGCACCGTGGCGCCGTCAGGTGAGGTGAGGGTCCGGGGAGCGGAGTCGGTGGCGTCGGTGATCGTGTACGGTTCCGGCGCTTCGGAGCGCCAGGCGGGGGCGGTGTACGCCTGCGGCGGGTCCTTCACCGCGGCGGAGGCCGAACCCTGGTGATGGGCGGTCAGGCGAGTCGCGGCGAGGTGCAGGCGGTGGTGGTCCGCGGCGGCGGCGTCGGTGCTCAGCTCCCACCGGCGTACCTCTTCTCGGGCCGTCTGCCAGGCGGCGACGGCCGGGGACTGTGCCACGGACCGGGGAAGGACGGTCGCCCGGTCGGGATGCCCGTCGCCGAGCGCGGCCCGCTCGTCGGCGCTCAGGTCGAGCCAGGCCTCCCGGGCCTGCGCACGGGCGTCGTAGTAGTTCTTCTCGGCGGCGGCGAGGTCGGCCGCCGCCGTGGCCTGGTCGTCCCAGGCCACGGCGGCCTCGTCGGGGAACGTGGTGTCGTCCAGGAGTCCGTAGTCACGGGCGATGTCCTCGCGCAGCCAGACCAGGGCGGTGGTCTCGGCCTCGGCGGCGCGCGGGCCGCGCCTCGGGTGGCCGAGCGCCCGCATCGGGCGGCTGTCGGTGAACCGGTGGTCGACCTCGGCGACCGTCAGCCAGGTCACCGGTACCGCGAAGAGCATGCTGCGGTCGGTGACGACCTTGACGTGGGTGCCCAGGGTGGTGTCCGTGACGGCCTTGAGCGTGGTGCCGTCGTTCGCCCCGCCGATCGGGACCGTGGCGCCGGGGTTGGTCACACCCGCGTTGCTGTTGCCCGCCATCGGCGACGAGCTCACCGCGCCCTCGACGTTGTCGACGATGCCCGCCTCCAGCGCGTCGGAGGTCTTGCGTCGCTGCATCGCCTCCATCCGCGGCTTGTTCTCCACAGCGAGCAGGCGGGCGCCCCGGCGGTGCATCTTCGCGTAGAGGCGGGATTCGGCGGTGTGGGACTGGCCGATGAGGTGGGCGGAGGCCCGGGTGGGCAGCGGCGAACCGTCCGCGCCGAGCGCCTCGCGGAATCCGGCGGTCAGGCCGACCTGGGTGGTGGCCTCCTGTTGGGCGTGGGCGGGGGCGGTGCCGAGGCCGGTGAGTGGGGTGTGACGGGCCATCCGGACACGCTCGGCGAGCACCGTTCCGGTGTGCCGCAGGCCGAGGTCGCTGTCGCCGGGGAAGCCGTCGGCGCGCGCGGTGGCGAGGGTCAGGGCGTCCCGCACCTGGGTCGCACCGAGCATGTCCACAGCGAGGATGCCGGAGCCGATCCGGTCGTCGAAGGGCAGGATGTCCGGGTCGGAGGCGCCGGTGTCCCCGACCGGGTTACCACGCCACTTCGCGATGGCCTCCGGCCGCGCCTGTTCTGCTGTCAGCAGCCTTACCGCGCGCTCCGGTTCCGGGATGTCCTGCTCGGTGAGCGCGCCGTCGGCGCCGTCGCCGTCCGGGGTGAGCAGGCTCGTGGGGAGGATCTCGTTGAGGCTGCCGACCGGGGCGGTGGCGGTGGGGCCGAGCGGCTCCCCGGACGCGTCCGTCATGGTGACGGTCAGGGTGTACGAGGTGACGATCTCGGCGTGCGTCTGGGTGGTGGCGATGTTCGGCATCGCGGTACTGCCGGTGGTCTCGGTCCGGGCGCTCGACCGCTGCTTGGCCGCGGTGCCCTGGAGCGCCGGGTTGGCGACCAGCACACCGCTGCCGGCCGCGCGTTGGCTCGCGCTGAGCGTCGCATCGGCGCCGCGGTCCTGGGACGTGTCCTTGGCCTCGTCCCGGGCCGTGGTGCGGTAGTCCTCCAGTTCGTAACCGGTGCGCAGCCGTTCCACGGTGGTGGTGACCGGCGTCAGCGTGAACCGGAGTTGCCCCGGGCTGCCGCCGACCGGCAGGTGGTGCGGGCGGGTCCACGCGCGGTAGCGGACCGGCAGCAACATCCCGTCGGTCGTCAGCTCGTGCAGGTGGGAGCGGAGGAAGTCGGGCGAGAGGTGCTGGAGCACCTGCTCACGGTCGTGCGAGGGCACGCCGATCTTCTCCAGTTGCGCCATCAACTGCCTCGCCGCCCGGCCCGCGTCGAGCTGTCCGCTGGGGTGGGAGGGGAAGCGGCGGCGGCTCAGGAAGGGTGGCAGCCGGTAGCCGCCGCCGAGGTTGGCCGGCGTGGTGGTGCCGAGGCCGTCCGGTGCGAGCCCGGCCTCGATGGCGTCCTGCAACGGCAGGTGGAACATCACCGCGTCGCGGATGTGCTGGAGCGCGGCGGCGGCCCGGCGCGGCGCGAGCCCTCGCCCGAGCCGTTCGGAGATCCGCCCGGCGGCGGCGCTGATCCCGGCCCCGGCGCGGGTGCCGACCGCCCCCATCGCGGCGGTCCAGCGGTCCCGTACGGCGACGGTCTCGGCGGCGTCGGCGACCACCAGGTACATCCGCCCGGCGTAGGCGAGGGTGGTGTTACGGCCCCGGGTGAGGGTCCCCGAGGCGCTGCGGCCCTTGCCCCAGGCGTACTGGAGAGCCGTCGTGTACGAGCCGACCACCGCCTGCTCGCCGGGTGCCTGCTGCAACGGCATGATGGCGCCCTGGAGACCGAGGGTGGTGCGGGACACGGTGCTGGAGCTGCCGGCGACGCGGTGCTCGTTGCCGATCGTGGCTTCGAGGCTGCCGGGCTTCGGGTCGCTCGCGACCCGTACGTTGGCGAGTTCGCCGCGGACCGCGGCCTTCAGGTAGTGGGTGGAGAGGGGGCCGGCGCCGTTGAGCCCGGTGATGCGGGAGCCGAACGGGCCTAGATACTGGCCGAGTTGTCCGGCGATGCTGAGGTTCGCCATCGCCCGGCGCAGGGCGGTGCGTATCGGGGCGCCGGGGGCGCTGACGTGCCAGGACGTGCCGGAGGCGCGGTCGGCGGTGTCCTGGACGAGCCGTTGGCGCTGCCAGCCCCCCTCGGTGCTGAGGACCACGTGCGGGGCGCTCAGAAGCCTCTGGACGAGCCGCCGGTCGGACGACTCGCCGCGTGGCAATGGACGTGTTCCGTCCAGGAGTTGGTCCGCCTCGGTGGAGGAGAGGGGGCGCGGCGCGGGGGTCGGCGCGGGCGCCGCCGGCATCGCCGTTGCTGTCGCCGTCTCCGTTGTCGTTCCAGCTCCTGCCCGTGCCCGTGTTGCGGGGCCGGTGGCCGGAGGGTCGGTGGGGGCATAGCGGTCGGAACCGTGCGCCGCGGGCACGGCCAGCTCCACCCGCCCCACGGCCTCACTCCCCCGGCTGAACAGCGGACGCTCCTCCGCCTTGCTGACGAAGACGCCCGCGCCCAGCAGACCGACCGAGACGAGCCGGGCCCAGCCGCGCGGGCGGCGGTGGCCCTCGAAGGTGGCACCCAGCTCCACCCGGTAGCTGTAGAGGTCGGCACCGTTCTGGAACGTCAGCTGGTCGTGGGCGACCGCGACAGTGCTCCGAGTGGCCTTCGCGTCGGTCCTCGCGTACCTGCCGCCGAGGGACACGTTGCCCGTCCGGCGCGGCAGCCCGGCCTCGGGCGCCTTGTCGTGGTCGCGCGGCGAGACGCCCAGTTCGACACCGGCGGACAGCGTGGTGGACGCCTGCTGCCCCTGGCCGGAGACCTCGGTGCCGATCACCGCGTTGCGCAGCGAGCGTTCACTCATGGTGGTCTCGAACCGCCGGTCGGTGAGGCGCGCCCGCAGGATCAGGGTGTGGTGGCCGCGCCGCACCTTGCCGTCCTCGGTGAGGGTGACCGGTACTCCGGTGGTCGTCAGGTCGTCCAGACTCTGCGCCAGACTGGGCCGGTTGAGCGCCTCGCGCACCTGACGGTCGTTGTGCAGCGCGGTCCGGATGCGCCCGTCCCCGTACCAGAGCTTGGCCAGCCGCGGGTGCCGCAGCATCAGCGGCGGGACGAAGAGGGACGGGTAGGAGTGGTGGAGTGTGTCCAGCACCGTGTCGGCGAAGGCCCGCAGGGGGTCCTGGGGAGACGGGTCAGGCGTGGGAGACGGGAGCGGCTGCCCGTTCCGGTCCTGCTGACGCTGCTGGTTCTGCTGATCCTGCTGGGCGGGTGGCTGACCGCTCGGGTCGGGCCCGGCGGGAGGTCGCTGGTCCGGCCGGAAGCCCTCGGCACGGACCTGCCCGCCCAGATGCACCGGATCCTCGCGGGTGAGGTACCACGGCACCGGCGGCTCGGCGTCCGGGTTCGGGCCCGTCGCGCCGGGCGTACGGCTGTCCCAGCCCGCGAGCCGGCGCGCGTCCTGGGTGGAGATCCAGTCCAGGCTGACCACCCGCACCGGCCGGGCCGCGGACGCCGGTTCACCGGCCCCCCGCACCATCAGGGTGCGTTCCACCCGGTAGAGCGCGAGCGGGTGACTGCGGACCCGGCCGGTGACCTTGCGGGCCGCGTCGTTGCCGAGGTAGTGGCCCCGGCCGGTGCTGAGATCCGCGCGGACCAGCGGGCCGCCCTGGAGGCGTACGTCCGTCTCCGGGCCGATGAGGGCGTGGTGGGGACCGGCGGTGACCTGCACGCCGAAACGGGTGTCACGGACGTGGGCACGTTGGTTCTGGTACGTGGTCTGGGCGAGGTCGCGCACCTCCGCCTTGACCGACTCCGTGACCAGGGTGGCCCGGTGCGGGATCGACCGCTCGACGACCAGGTGCCCGAGCGGGTGCTGACCGCTGCCACGGGTCAGCTCGGGCCCGCTGACCGGTCCGGACAACCGCCCGAACAGACCGTGCAGCCGTCCCGGCCGGACATAGGAGACCAGTGTTCGGTGCGCCGAACTTCCGGGCCGTGCACCGGATATGGCGATCGCCACGTCCTCCGGCGGGTCCGTCAGGTGCAGTGCGGTGGTGTCGCTGATCCGCGGCTCGACGCCGTCCGGGAAGGTGAGCGTCTCCGGAGCCCGCTTCGGCCCCGTGAACGGCACGGTGAGATCGTCCGGCAGTCGCCAGCTCAGCCCGTCCCGCATGGCGAACGTCGCGCCGTGCACGGGGGTGCGCTGCCACGGAGGAGCGGGGGCGGGCCGGGTGGCGTCCGGCCCGGTGGCCTTCGGCGCCTCGGTGACGCGCTCCACCCGCACCCGGTAGTGGACGTCGTCCAGGTGCAGATGCGAGCCGTCCACCGCCCGGTACTCGGACTGGTGGTACGCCTGGGTCCCCAGCGTGTAGTCGGTCCGGCGGCTCCAGCCCAGCGAGACGCCGATCTTCAGCATCCAGTTGAACGGCGGCCCCATGCCCACCGCGGCGGCCACCCGACGCCCGACGCCGACGCCGCGTCCGCCGCCCGTACCGGCCTGGCCGCGCCGCATGGTGTCCACCCGGACCGTGGAGCCATTGATGTCGGAGAAGCGTTCCCAGCGGTGGTACGGCACGGCCTCGACGGTCATCTCATGGCCGACGCCGGACTTCTCCCGGCCCACGAAGCGGGCGCCGCGCGGGGCGGTGAACGCGCCGGGCTGATCGGTCAGCAGACGCAGCACCTCCGCCTCGTCGAACTGGGCGCGCAGCTTCTCGGGCAGCTTGCCGAGGATCTCCTGGGCCACCTGTTCGGGCGAGCGGAGGATGAGGACGCCGACCCCGTTCAGGAGCCCCGTCCGGGGGGCGACGGCGGGGCGGGAGCCCGTCCCCCCGTCGTCCGGCCCGGCGTCCGGGCTGATCAGGACGGTGGGCAGCCGGCCCCCGTCCTCGAAGGTGACGGTACGCGGTGCGGGGCCTGGCGGCCGGGCGTCCTCGCCCGTCAACAGGCGGGCGGGGCGGTGCCGTTCGAGCTGTGTCTCCAGTGGCACGGGATCACCCGGATCCGGGACCGGGGTATCCGGGGCGCCCGCTTCGACGATCCCGCCCGTGTTCCGCAGGCGCTCCCCGAAGACGTCTGAGCCGGCCGGGTCCTGGGTGGCCGGAGCAGGAGTGCCGGCCGGAGCGGGAGTGAGGGCGGGTGCGGGAGTGAGGGCGGGTGCCGGGGCGAGGGGGAGGGGGGCCGTGGCGGGGACCAGGGCGTCGAAGTGGTCGGTGCCGTTGTAGGACAGGTGCAGGGCCTCGCCCCGACCGCCCGGGTTGAGGGGGGTGACGAAGGTGCTCCCCGGCGCCTGCGGGTCGGGCTGGACGAGCCGCAGGTCGAGGTCGAGGGTGTGCGCCAGCGCCTGCGGGAGTATGTCGGCGAACGGCGACGCCCACAGCGCGGGGAGCTCCGCCGCCGCCAGGATCAGCCCGTCGGCGCCCAGCCGCCGCGCGTCGGCGGGGGTCGTCGCCACCTCGGCGAGGTGCGGGTAGCCGCTGTCCCGGAGGATCCGCCGCCACCGTCGGCCGTCTCCGTCGGTGACGACCGCCTGCGCGATCCGGTCCCAGCGCTGGGCGATCCTGCCCTGTGCGTCCGGGTCCCGTACTCCGGCGAGGGCGGTCATCCGCAGGTCGTCGACGACGGCGAGCACCGGATCGGGGTTCGCCGCGGCCGCCGCGGTGAGAAGTTCGGACCCGGTGAGCCGGTCGCGCAGCAGCTCGCGCAGCCGGGTGACGTCCCGCGCGGCCCACGCCGGGGGGACGGACCGGCTGCGCGCACTGTCGAGCAGCGCCCGGAAGAGGCAGTCTCCGCCGCCCGGGGTGTGCAGACGGCGCAGAGCCAGCCCCTCCACGCGCACGGCGTCCGCGGGACCGGGCGTCACCGGGGCCTTGCTGAGCAGGGTCAGATCTTCGGCGAGGCTCTCCGGGCGGCTTCGCGTGGGCGCCAGATCGGGTCGCCGGCGGGCGAGTTCGGCGGTGTCCTCGGGGCTCAGGGCCAGATCGGAGAGGGGCAGCGGCGCGGTGGAGAGTGACCAGGTGATCCGCGCGGCGGGCGCGTAGGTGAGCCCGGTCACGTCTTCCGGCGAGACCAGGGCGGTCGGCGGGAGCTCGGGGGGCGGCGGGGGCAGCAGGGCGTCGAGCGTCGTGCCGGGCCCTGCGGTGGCCCTCAACTCGGCTGCGGCGCGGAGGAACTCCCGGTACTCCTCGGGTGTGGGGTCGGCCGACGGGTCTCCGGTGGTGGTCGCGGCGCCTACCGGGCCTACCTCCGGGCCGGCGGTCGCCGTCGTACCCGTCGCGCCGCGCCGGTCGATGACCATCCGGCGCAGGAGGTCCGGGGTCATCCGGCCATCGCCGTAGCGGGCCGCCGTGTCCTGATGGAGCCAGCGCAGGCCGTCCACGTACGCGAGTCCGGCGATCAACCCCCGGCTGTCGAGGTGCTGCTCGGCGTCCGTGCCGAGTACCCCGCGCAGTGTACGGATCTGCTGGAGGGTACGGGCCCGGGCGAAGACATCGGCCGGGTCCGGGCCCATGTGAAGGCCCGCTTCGCGTGCCAGCGCGTCCAGTTCGGCTCCGCCGGGCTCCGGGGTGAAGAGGCGCCACCGGCCCGGCCCGTCCGGGCCCTCGGTGAGCACCGCGCGAACGTCGCCGTCCCCGTCCCTGGCCGTGCCCGCCTCGGTGGTCGGCGCGTACACCGGGCGCCCGGTCCGGTTCGCGACGTGCTGGGCCACCGGCAGTCCCGCGATCCGCGGCTGCCGCCCGGTCTCGCAGGAGAACAGCACCAGTGGGCGGTCCCGATCGCCGTCCTCGGCCCAGTACTTGAGGAGCTCGCCGAGCTGCACCCCGCTGACCCGCACGGTGGGACGCGCGGCGTCGTCGGTGCCGAGCGTGACGGTACGGGGGGTGCCGTGGCCCGCGAAATAGTCGGCCCCCCGCTCTGTACCGGAGCCGGGGAGAGCGGTCGGCGGTCCCGTGAACATCGTACGGGGGGCGGGCGGAGCCTCGGTGGACCCCAGGGCCGGTGCCGGGGTCCCGGAGGAGGTGGTGCGCACGCCGCGGAAGGTGTCCTGGCCGAGCAGCGCCCGGCGGCCCGCGCTCCGCGCCGTGCCGTCTTCGGCGGGGCTCTGCGAGATGGTCAACGTCCGCACCGCGCGGCCCGGTCGGGGCTGGTCGGGCCCTTCCGGTACCCAGCGCCTCAGCTGTGCGAAGGGCACCGCGTGGCCGCTCAGGGTGGTGATGACCGGCTGCCCGTCGGAGGGTGTGGGGCCCTCTCCCCCGGTGGTGTCGATGCCGCCATGGCCCGACTCCAGGTGCGGTTCCGTGGCGGTCCGTTCCGGATTCGGGCGTGGCCGGCCGGTGCCCAGGGCGCCGTTGCGGACCAGGGACTCGACCATCTGCGGTACCGAACGGCCGCCCTGGAACAGGCTGTACATGTCGTCGGGTACGACGGGCCGGAGGCCCTGTTCCAGGAGGAGTTTGGGCAGCAGGATCTGGACGTTGGAGCGGAGGTTTCCGTCCTGGAAGGGGTGGACCACGTGCAGCGCCCGGATGGTGCGGGCGATGGAGGCGAGCTTGGCTCCGTCGTCGGCGTCGGGCCGGCCGACGCGCGCGTAGTGCTGCTGGAACAGCGTCTCCACGAGGTCGGGGGCGGCGCCCTTCCTGTAGTTGGTCGCCAGCGACGGGTTGCTGTGCATGAAGCGGGTGAGGATCGTGACCGGCCGGGGCGAGGGCAGCGGGTTGGCCCAGTTGTGCGTGCTCATGTCGTAGACCAGGGCCTGGCCCCCGATGCGCTCGTCGAAGATATCGGGAGCGAGCGTGTCACCGCGCAGCGGGAACTGGGTGGCACCGCCGCCGGACCAGCCGATCGTACGGCCGAGATGACCGGTCGCCAGACCGTGCATGGCCTGGTACGCGGAGGAGTCCATGGGGGTGGTGACGGTGTCGGGGTCACCCAGGAACCGGGCGTACGCAGCGACCATGCCCGCCTGGAAGCCCGGGGACCGGTCGTGGTCGTAGTAGGAGCCGGGATCGTCGGGGAAGGCGGCCAGCGCGGCGTCGTGGTTCTTGGGGTCGATGTAGAACCGCCACCACTCGCTCTCCGGCAGGACGTCCCGCAACGTCTCGGGCCGCCCCGGCCGCACCTGGCCCGTGGAAGACCCGCCGGTCCCGTCGCCCGTGCCCGTATCGGTTCCCGTGCCGGAGCCGGTGCCGGGCTCGGGGGTGGTTCCGTCGCCGCGCCCCGACTCCAGGAGCAGGTCGGCCGCCGTCTCGGTCCAGGGGCTGGACAGAGTGTCCGGCTTGGCCGCGGCGGGGATGCCGGGGGCGGTGCGGAGGCTGTCGGGGGCCGTGGTCGGCGTCGGCTCGAGGTCCGGGTCGGGCGAGCTGTCGGTCGTGGTGACGACCAGCGGCTCGACGTCCGTGCCGCCCTCGGTGCTGGTCACGGGAGTCGACTCGCCAGAAAGCACCTTCACGGGCAGCGGGTCCGGGTCGCTCGGTTCCGGGTCGCTCGGTGTGGACACACCACCGGCCGGTTTGCCGGCGGGCTTCTCCCCGGGTGGCGGAGTGGCCGAGGCGGCGGCCACGGAAGTCACCGGCGCGGGAGCGGTCGACGTGCCGGGCGTGCCGGGCGTGGCCGGCGCCGGCCCGGCAGACGTGACGGGTGGCGGGGTGGTCGAGACGACGGGCGGCGAAGTGGCCGACGCGATCGACGGCTGGCCGAGGGCGACCGAGAGCGGCAGCAGCACGTCGGCAGCGGGGAACGCGGTGCCGTCCGGTGCCACCGTGCCTTCCGGACCGGTGAGCGGACGGACCTGGACCGGATCGCCGGGGCCGTGGCGGGTCAGCTCCACGGCGGTGCGTACCGGCTCCCCGGCCTCCCCCGTCACGTCCGACGGGACCGGCGCGACCGGCGGGCCGAGCACCACGGCCCGATCCACCCCGGCGCCGTCCAGCAGCTCGGCGGCCTCCGGGGACCCCGCGGCCGGTGGCGGCGCCTCCGAGACGACGACCGTCGGCGCAGGTGCCTCGGCGCCGGCCACGGGACCCGCGACGGGCGGAGCCTCGCCCCACACCTCACGCACCTCACGCACGTCCGAACCGTCGTCGGCCTGCCCCGGATCACGCACACCCGAACCACCGCCCGCCTCGCCCGGACCCGGCACCTCCGAGCCGACGGCCGACGGCGCCTCGGCTCCCCCGGGCAGGGAGCCGCCCACCCCGATCGGCGGGGCCACCGTCACCGGCGTACCGAAGCCCCCGAGGGCCCTGCGGATCTCCTCGGCGTCCACCTGGGCCGCGGGGCTGTTCCCGGCGGGCACCACGCGGACTTCGGGCACCTGCGACAGACCGGCGTTCAGGCTGTCCCGTACACCGACCTCGGTGCTGCCGGGCCCCTGGCCGCCCCGTAGCGCGGCGAGGTCGCGCAGCGCCTGCTCGCGCAGCTCGGCGGAGCCCTGGTGGACCTGTTGCCACAGCCCGTTCTCGAAGGCGGTCACGGGCATCGGGCCCGGGGAGTACGGGGGCGGGTCCACCGGGACGTACGGCGGCGGATCCTGCGCGACATAGGGCGGCGGCGCCTGGCCGCCGGTGAGACCGCCCTCGCCGGTGGTCTGCTGGACGACCGGCACAGGCCCGCCGCGTGCGGATCCGTCGCCGCCCGTGGTGTCCGTACGCGAAGGGCCGTCGGTGCGATCCGGGCCGTCGACGGTGCGGGAGGAGTCCCCGGAGCCGCGCGTACCGGAGTCTGCGCCACCGGAGACGGTGGGCGGCGGCTGGTTGCGCAACTTGTCGATGGCGTGGCGCAGTTCGGCGCCACTGTTCAGGGCCGTGCTGGTGAGCGACGATTCCACCTGGCTGCTGATGCCCGCGCCGACGAAGGTGGACCAACTGGTGGACCAGTCACCGTCGAAGGCCCCCTTGATCAGGATCTCCGCGAGCGCCTCGCCGGACCCGGCGGCGAGGAAGTCGGCCGTTCCCTTCAGCCCGTAGTGCCCGGCCAGCGCGCCCGGCCGGTCGGAGTTGTAGCGCAGGATCTGGTTGTTCCGCCACAGATCGGGGTTGTTCCGGAAGGCGAGCGGGCCGTCCCGGAAGGTGACCGGCGGCCTGGGCGGGGGGATCGGCCCGTTCGGGGTCGGGGTCGGGTCGGGGCGGTCCTTCGGAAGGTTGCCGCCGCCCGGACCCGGCCCGGGGTGGGGGGTCGGGCCGTTGTTCTTCAGGTCGATGTCCGGGGTGTCCCGCAGGTTGGGGTTGTTCTTGAAGTCCGGCCCGCCCTTCAGGAAGTTGCCGTCGAAACTACGGACGATGTCCTTCGCGAACTTGTCGAAGATGCTCGAGAAGAGGCCCGCCGCCGCACCGAACGCGGCGGCCTTGCCGATATCGCTCCAGTCGATGCCGTCCGGTCGGCGGCCGTCCGGGGCGAAGTTCATCATCGCCAGCCGCACGGCGAAGGTGGTGAACGCCTCGGCGAACGCCTCGGTCAGGGAGGGCGTCAGGTGCAGCCGCTGGAGCAGGTGGCTGAGGGTGGTGAGGATGAAGAAGCGGCTGCGGAGCTTGGCCATCATGATCTGACTGGCCGAGGCGCCGCCGGTGAAGAAGGACATCGCCAGGTAGATGGCGATCTCGATGAGCAGCCGGATGATCTCGGCGATGACCTGCCACTTGGACTCCATGATGTCCATGGAGGTCTTGCGCCGGCCTTCGGCGATCTTGTCGAGCTGCGCGGCGAAGTCGCGCAGGTAGTTCTTGCCGCCGTCGTCGACGAGCATGCCCATCGCCCGGCCGTACGACGTGGCGAGGTCGTCCGGCATGGACTCGCCGATGTCGTGGATCGACTTGTCGATCAGCGAGGACAACCGCTCCAGTTTGCGCCCGAGGCCGGAGTAGGGCCGACGGCTGTCGAAGGCGAGATCCTCGTCGGCGTCCATGAGCTTCTCCCCGGTGAGGACGAAGATCATGGCGTTGATCTCGGGCGATACCTGGATGCTCACAGCCGGCCGCCTCGTGCGGCGCCCGGGCAGGACGGAGCGGCCGCTCCCGATCGCGTACGGGAGCGGCCTGCGCTGCGCGGGTCAGCGGCGGCCATACCCGCCCGGGCCGTCGAATCCATCGGTGTCGAGGCGGCTGTTGCCGTACTCGATCTCGTCGATGTTGCGGTCGCGGGTGTCCTTCATCATCCGGACGTTGCTGACCGTGGCGTCGGTGATGCCCACCAGCGCGTCGCGGATGGACAGCATGGTGTCCTTGGTGGTCTGCCGCTCCTCCTGCTCCTGCGGCTTGGCCTTCTCCGAGAACTCGCTGTTGGTTCCGGGCCACGAGACCGTGGGGGCCAGCTCGTCGAGGAACTCCTCGGTCATGCTCCTGGTGAGCGTGCCGATCTCCTCCAACTGCCGTGCCAGGGCCTCGATACGGTGCGGGTCGACGTAGTAGCGCTGTCCCATCCGTCAGTCCTCTCCCTCGTCGCCGAGCGCGTCCCGCCAGGCGGGGGTGGCCGGGCCGCCCCGTGCCGGATCCTCGTCGTCCTCGCGCAGCACCTCGGGGCCGAAGATGCGCTCCCAGTCCAGCTCGAAGCCCTTCAGCTCCGGCACATCGCTGCTGGGCTCGGCGAAGGGGGCCATCGCCCGCATCACATGCCGGTTCATCTTCAGGCGTGCCGCGCTCGCCGCCTCCAGGACGCTGGCGGCCAGCTCCTGCGGGGACATGTCACGGTACTTGTTGTCCAGGAACTCGATCCCGGTCAGTTCGCCCTGCGGGCCCGAGGTGGCCCGGACCACGCGGTCGGAGGAGAGCACGGCAAACGAGGCCGTCCGCAGCTCGCGCTCGGTGCGCGCGACCGCCTCCTGGGCCGCGTGCAGTTCGGCCATGGCCTTCTCCAGGCGCTTCTCCAGCGGTTCCGTCACGTCCGATCCCCTCCTGCCTCGTTCTTCCCGTCTCCACGTATGACCGTACGGTCACCGTGTCCGGCCCTCGCGTCCGGCCCCGCCGTGGGGGCCTGAGCGGCCGTCACCTGCCGATGACGGCCGGGGTGCCGCCCTCCTCCGTGCCCCACACGTCCGCGTCCTCCTCCAGGTAGTCGGTGTAGGTGGCGGGCCTGCGCTCCTGATCCGGCTCCTCCTCGGGGGTGTTGCCGCCGCCGGTGGTCGTCACCCGGGAGGCTGGGGCCAGGAAGGTGTCGCTGTCCTCCTGCCGGTTCCACGGGCTGCGCCTGCGGCGGTTGCGGCGTTCGCTCTCCTCCGCCGCGTCGACCAGGACGGCGCGCACGCGCTCGCCGTTGCCCTTCTCGCCACCCGCGCCCATGCCTCCCATGCCGCCGCCCATCGGCATACCGGGGCTGCCCGGCATGCCCGGGGCGCCGGGGGCTCCGGGGCCGCTGCCTCCGGCGCCGGGGGTCGTCGCGTTGTTCGTGGCGCTGTCGGAGAGCGGGGGCACCTGGCCGGGGATCTCCGAGGAGGGGAGGTTCGCACCGGGGAGGCCGCCGCCGGAGCCGCCCGCTCCACTCTGGGCACTCAGCCCCAGCTCCGAGAGCGAGACGTCCCGGGTGCTGGTCCCGTCGCCACCTCCGTCGCCGCCTTCGCCGCCGACTCCCTTCAGCGCGTCGAGATCGAGGTCCCGGCTGCCGTTGGGGTCCCGGTTCCCGTTGAGGTCTCCGAGGTCGCCGAGATCACGGTTCCGGCCGAGGTCCCGAAGGTCGTCGAGGTAGTCGGGCCTTCCGTCGCTCCCGCGCGAGTCGAGCTCGTCGAGGGTGACCGTCTCCGTCCTGCCCTGCGGGTCGGTGACGGTGGCGATGCCGGT
Organism: Streptomyces sp. NPDC104313; assembly: GCF_055583985.1. NCBI lineage: Bacteria > Bacillati > Actinomycetota > Actinomycetes > Kitasatosporales > Streptomycetaceae > Streptomyces > Streptomyces sp. NPDC104313. The sequence continues at coordinate 209,283 of NZ_JBVJMW010000011.1, read as the reverse complement.
GTCCGGGTCGATGGAGTGACGGGAGCCGTCCGGGAAGGAGTTGACGAACCGGCCGTTGTCCAGCGAGGAGACGGAACCGTCCGGGTTGGTCACGTCGGCCCCGTGGGTGAGGTCGGTGGTGAGGCTGGAACCGTCCGGAGCGATGCTGGTGAGCTGTCCCGTGTCCGGGTCGAAGACGGCTTTCCCACCGTCCGGGAAGGACGTGGCGAAGTCGCCGTTCTCCAGGCCGGTCAGGCTGCCCGTGGAGGAGGGGAGGCCCGCGCCGTCGGTGTTGAGGTTCCCGAGGTCACCGAGGTCGTTGACGGTCTCCCGGTCGCCGAGGGACTCGGTGGGCAGGTCGGCGTTGATGTCACCGAGGTCACCGAGGTCTCCCGTCCCGTTCCGGTCGTTCAGGCCCCCGAGGCCTCCGAGGTTCTCGGTGGTGACGGTGCCGTCGGGCGCGGTCGAGGTGGCCTGCCCGGACCTCGGGTCGATGACCTGCGTCGTCCCGTCCGGGAAGGTCGTGGTCAGCTTGCCGTCGTCGCCGAGCGAGGTGACCGAGCCGTCCGGGTTGGTCACCCGGACGCCGTCGCCCAGATCCTGCGTGGTGGTGCTGCCGTCCGGGTGGGTGGTGGTGAGCAGCCCGCTGTCCTGATCGAAGGAGGTGCTGCTGCCGTCCGGGAAGTCGGTGGTGAGGCCGGAGCCGTCGAGCTGGGTGGAGCCGCCTGTCGGAGTGTCGAGGGAGCCACCCGCACCGTTCAGGTCGCCGAGGTCGCCCAGGTTCCGGGTGATCGCGTCGTTGGCCGCGTCGGCGGGGTTCCTGGTGTTCCCCGGGCCGTTGAGGTTGCCGAGGTTCTGTCCGATCGGGAGAGGTCCGCCGCCCGGTGCCCGCTGGTTCTCGCCGCCCGGGTTGTTCACGTCTTTGAGGCCGCCGAGGTTCTCGGAGACCACGTGGTTCACGTCGTCGAGGCTCGGGCTGTTCCCGCCGCCGGGACCAGGGGTGTTGAGGCCGCCGAGGTCGCCGAGGCTCTCGGTCACCGGGACGTCCTGCTTGAGGTTCAGCAGGTCGTCGAGGTCGCCGGGGTTCCCGCTCCCGCCGCCCGGCCCGTTGATGTTGCCGAGGCTCTCCTCCATCTGCTTGGCCTGCTCCTCGGCCTCCCGCTTGGCCTCCTCCTTCTCGCGCCGCTGCTCCTCACGAAGCTCGTCCGCGTACCGGCGGTCCTCGTCGCGCTGGTTGTTCTGCTCCTCGCGCATCTCGTCCTGGAGCTTCTTGTCCTCCTCGCGCTGGAGGCGCTGCTCCTCACGCATCTCCTCCTGGAGCTTCTTGTCCTCCTCCCGTTGGCGGCGCTGCTCCTCGCGCAGTTCGTCCTGGAGCTTCTTGTCCTCCTCGCGCTGGAGGCGCTGCTCCTCGCGCAGTTTCTCCTGGTACCGGCGGTTCTCCTCGTTCTCCTTGTTGATCCTGTTCCTCTCCTCCTCCAGCTTCTTCTTCTCGTACTCCTCGCCCGCCGTACTGGTCGACTTGGGTTTGGGCACGTTCTCGGTGAAGTCGTCGGAGAGCGAGAGGAACTGGTTGTTGAGCTTGGACTGCACTGCGCGCGCGGGGACGACGAGCAGCTCGTCGACGGCCCTGCTCCAGATGTCGACCGCCTTGTCACCGACCTTCGCCCAGTTCGCGATGTCGTTGAGGTCTCCGTAGTCCGGGTGCACCTGGGTGAATCCGGCCTGCGGTTTGTGGGTGACCGTCGTGGTGTACCGGGAGCTGTACGACGTGATGTCCGTCTTCGCCACATTGTTGGTGTCCACCCACTGGGCCAGGTCGTCGAGCACGTAGCGCAGTACCCGGTGCGGGTCGTAGTAGTCGGACTGGGCCCAGGCCAGCCACTTCTCCAGCAGGGTCCTGGCCGCTTCCTCCAGGTGGGCGCGGCCCAGGGAGAGCGCGCGGGAGTACACGGTCTTGCCGGTGCCGTTCTGGTCGCCGGTGCCGGCCGTGTTGTCGAACGTCTCCACGTAGTTGTCGTAGTTCTCGCGGACCTTCCTGATGAGGCTGATGAAGACCTCGGCCGCCTCGCCCTTCCAGCTCGCGTCGTCGCGGCCGAAGCGGTCCTCCCACTCCTTGAGCAGCGGCGCCTGGTCCTTGAAGAACTTGGCCGCGTAGTCGAAGGACTCACCGGTGGAGTTGAAGGTGCTCAGGTCGACGATGCCCTTGTCGCTGGCTCCTTCCCCGCTGAAGCGGCCGTCCCCGCTGTTTCCCTGCAGCAGGGCGAGGAGTGCCGCCCGCGGCCCGTTCATGTACCGGGCCAGCGGGATGGTGCTCATCTTGTCCTTGTTGTAGTCCGTGAACTCGCCGCCCTCACGGACGCTCACCTTCGAGACGTCGGTGGAGTCGGTACCGGCGAAGATGATCTCGTCACCCGACTTCACACGCCCCTCGAAGACGATCCGGGCCTGCTTGATGGAGCTCTTCTTTCCGCTGTCGAAGAACCAGATGTCGTAGTCCTGGCCCTTGTTCTGCAGGAAGCCGGAGTCCTTGACGAGGAGACCGAGACTGCGCTCCTTGATGTCCATCCGGAAGAGCTTGCCGCCGTGGTCGGAGCGGAGCGTGTCGAAGATGGTGGAGCGGCTGGGCACCGGGTAGCCGGTGATGTGGGTGACGAGTTCGGCCCAGTTGTCGGAGGACGCCGCATCCGTCTTCCGGTACTTGTCGACGTTGCCCTTGGATTCATCGTCGTACTGGTCGGCCACCGGGCGCCCTTCTGGTCATGTGTCGTCCTCGCCCCCGCTGCGCGCGGGTCGCGCTACTTCTTTTCCGTGCCCGTGGACCCGCTGGTGAGCGCGTCGACCTCGTCGAAGGTCTGGAGCAGCGTCTGGGCGTCGATCGCGTCCAGGTTCTTGTTCTTGGTCTTCTCGGCCTCGTCGATGGTGTCGGTGAGGGCCTCCTTGAGCTCCTTGAAGAGCTCCATCTGGTCACCGAGCAGTTTGTCGAGGGCCTTCGCGGCCGTGGCGACGCTCTCGATCAGCGTCGGTCCCGAGACCAGCTTGTCGGTGTTCATGAACCCCAGACGCAGCATCTGCTGGGCCTGGTTCAGGTTGTCCGCCGTCGTGTAGCCCTTGATGAGCTGACCCAGGGGCCGGATGTGGGCATCGCCCTCCTCGCCGCTGCCGTCCTCCCGGTGCCGCTTCGCCTTGGTGTACACCGGGTGCACCTCGTTGTCCCGGAAGTTCTCCATCTGCTTGAGGTCAAAGTGCTTGACGTCGGCCTTCTCACCGGCCATGAGGCGTCCTCCTGCGGTCGGAGCGGGACAGGGTTACGGGAAACGGGGCGGGGAGCACACGCGCATGCCGGGGTTCGCCCTCCGCACCGTACGGGCGGAGGTGAACCCCGGCGGGGACTACCGGGCGCGCACACCGCCCCAGTTGTCGGCGCTCCTGCGCTCGTCGCGGGAGTGGTTGTCATGGATGCTCTGGACCAGATCACCGCTGTCGCCGAGGAGCAGGGCCATGTTCTTGGTCGCCTGGTCCCACTCGGCCTGGACACCGCGGTACATCTGCTGGTCGTCACCCTCCCACGAGGTCACGAGCGGCTTGAGCTCGTCCTCCAGGTTGTTGAGGGTGGTGATGATCTGCTGGGTCTGCTGCTTCAGCTCCTCGATCGCGTTGCGGACCGTGGAGTACTGCACATCGATGATGCCGTCGGCCATGACATCTCCTCTCGGGTGGCCGGGCCCCTGGGCCCGGGGATGCTCACAGGTTCCGGCCGCCGTGGGAGGGGCCGGTGCCGCCGGGGACGGCTCAGCGCAGCGCCTCGAAGACGCCCTGGCTGGTCTTGCTGTTGAGCACCTCGGTCAGGTCCTGGTTCTCCTTCGCCAGCCGGTCGGCCGACGTCACGTTCTCCTGGAGCGCGTCGACCATCTTGCTGATCTGCACGACGACCTTCTGCGCCTCGCCGTTCCAGCTGCGGAACAGCTTCAGCAGGGACTGACCCTCGTCACCGCCGACGCCCGAACGCGCGGCGATCTCGGCGACGTTGTTCTGGATCTTCTCGACCGCGGCCCGGGCCGACTCCAGAGAGGAGACACCTCCCAAGCCCTTGGCATGGTCCGCCCGCCTCTGGCCACTGTCCGCCATGTCGCGCTCCCTTCGTTGAGTGACTTCGCATCGCACCGTTGCCCGCTGAGGCTAAAGAGAAGCCACCGTCCGGCGCAACGCGTGCAGGAAGATTTGAGCATAGTTCCGCGCGTCGGAATCCTTACCCGCCACCGGAGTTGTCCGAAGGTTTCCAGGAAATGAACGCGACCCGCCCCGTCGGCTCCCGGGACCGGCCGATGCGGACGGAAAACGGGCAGCCAGGGAATCCGAACGGTCATCGAGGCGGTCCGTTTCCGACACCGTACGCCCCTTTTCACAGGTTCTCCCAGAGAGGCGGTAGCCACATATCTGAGCTTTTTCTGAGGTTTCCCGAGCGCGCGGCACACATCGAATGGCACGCCGGGTGACGCCGAGTCAGGCGCGAAGTTCCACCTACCCACCCATTTCCCTTTCTTCGCCACCGTATGGGGTTTTTGCCTGGATCATGGCCGGGAGTCGACTGTCCCGGTCTTCCCGGCGGCGGCGCACTTCGGGGCGGTGACCCTGGGCTCCGCGGTGCCGGAGGCGGCTGCCGGATCGAGGTCCGCACCGGTCGGCAGAGCGGCGAGCAGCGGGGCGGGGACCGAGCCGATGTCGCCCTCCCCGTACCCGAGCGCCTCCAGCGATTCCTTGGCCGGGACCCGGTACTTCACACCGTTGTCCGCGACCAGGTAGGTGGTTCCGGCGTGTGCGGCGCCGCTCGCGTGCAGGGCGCGGACCAGGGCGCCGCGCCCGGGGCGTACCACCGTGGCGTCGGTCCGGGCGCAGGCCGCGAGCAGCGGCCGGTCGGTTCCCTGCGACATCGTGACGGGGGCGAGCCCGGTCAGCGGGACCAGCACCGATCCGATCCGGGCGCCGCCGTTGCCACCGTCCACCTGCGCGCAGAGCGCGGTGCCGCGCGGCGTGGACTGCGGGACGGGCGGCGTACGGGGCAGCTCCGCGGCTCCGGGGCCGGCGGGGGCCGTCTCCTTGGCCCGGTGCGTACGCAGCGCGTCCGCGCCGACCGCCCGGGCCTCGGGTGAGCGCCCCTGGTAGGCGTCCTTCTGGGTGGCCGGGTCGCCCAGTACCAGGGCGGCCTCCAGCCGGGACACCGGTACCAGGCCGTCCTTCCGCAGCAGGTGGTACGTACTGCCGCCGCCGGGCACGCTGACCTCGAAGAGCTGGCCGATCCTGCTCCGTTCACCGCCGAGCACCGGTCCCCTGCCTCCGCGCCCCGGCACCTCCTGCGGCTTCAGGGCCGGGCCGGGGGCGAGTGCGTCGAGGAAGGCCGCCGAGACCGGCATCGTCCGCTCGGAGCCGTAACCGAGGGCGTTGCGGGCGTCGGAGTCCGGGTCCAGCGGGAGCCGGCTGCCCCGCCACACCAGGTACTCGGTGCGGTCCGGGCCCCGCACGAGCACCGCGCGTTCGGCGTCGACGCCCCGGGAGTCCAGCGGCGCCCCGGCGACCACGGTGGTGGCCCCCGGCCGGTCCACGCCGGCGTCCGCGACGGCGCCGGAGGTGCTGGGCAGGGCACCGTCCGGTCCGGTGACGCACATGTGCCAGGCGCCGGCGTCGAGCCCGCCCTTGCCGGGCAGACTGTCCGGGGCGCCGGGGATACCGGCCGGGGACCCGACGGGGACGTCCCGCAGCGAGGCGGTGGAGACGTCCACGGCCTTGAGGTCGGACCCGCCGATCAGCCGCGCCGAGGCGTAGTTGCGCACCGGGTGCAGTACGCCGTCGGTGCCGGTCCACAGGTAGCGGGCACCGGTGTCACGGTTGACGACCAAGTGCTCGCCCTTGCGCCAGGTGTCGTTCCCGCCGGGGCGCAGCAGCCCGTAGACGGTGGCCCCCGCACCGATCAGGACGGTCACCAGCAGGCCGAAGACGACGCCCCGGGTGGTGCGGCCCAGTGGGCTCTCCGCGGCGTCCGGTTCGGCGGTCAGCAGGCCCGAGCTGAGCCTGCCCATCATGAAGCCGTGGGCCTGGACCTGGTCGCGCTTGGACTGCACAGCCTCTCCTCAACTCGTTTCTGGTGGACCGGCGTACGGGGTGCTCAGCCGAACAGGCCGCGCAGCCAGCCGAAGAGGCCCGCCCCCCACAGCGTGAGCGGCAGCAGCGCGACGGCCAGCCCGGTGTGCGCCAGTTCCGCCGCCCGGCCCCAGTACGGCAGGACCCGCCGGCCGGGCACCGTCCAGGAGGCGGTCACCAGGACGGCCGCCGCGGCGAGCAGCACCCCGAAGACCACCACGCGCCCGTCGGCGTCGCTGTCCACCGCCCAGGCGCGGGCGAGCAGCAGCAGCCCGATGATCCCGGGCACTGCCAGGGTGAGGCGCTGGCCGATGTGGACCAGGCCCCGGGAGTGCAGGAGCAACAGCAGGGCCAGTGCCAGGGCGGTGAGCGTCCCGGGCAGGTCCGGGTGGTGGGCGAGAACGGCGAGGGCGGCGGCGGCGATGGCGCCGGTGGCGGCGAAGAGCGCGGTGACCCAGCGTCCGGCGAGCTCGGTGCGCTCGGCGACCTCGTCGCCCGCGTACGGGTCGATGCCTTCCTGGAGCTGTCCGGCGGAGGACGGCAGGGCGGGCATCCGCATGCCGGCCAGCTTGAAGGCGAAGGGGGCCACGGCCCCGGCGGCCAGCGCGACGACCGTCGCCACCAGTGACACCGCGGCCGCCGCGTCCAGGCCCGTGTAGCCCATCAGGGCCCCGGAGACCGCCGTGGCCACGGCGACCACGGCGGTGGCCAGGAGGGCGGGGGCGCCGACCGCGGTGGCGGCGAGCGCGAGGACCGCGCCGCCCGCGGCCGCCGCGCCCGCCGCGAGCAGCCGCGCGCCCACGACCTGTGCCGCGTCGGGGCCGGAGAGGTCGCCGCCGGGCAGCACCCAGCCGACCAGCGCGAAGCACGGGGCGACCAGCAGGGCGAGCGCGGTGGCGGAGAGCCGGTCGCCGACCGCCCGGCTGGCGGAGCCGGCGCCGGCGAGGAGCAGTAGTCCGGCCACGGCCGCGAGGGCCGCCCGGGTGGCGGCGGAATCGGTCACTCCGGGCCAGAACACCAGCAGGAGGGCGGACACCACGGTCGCCACGGCGGTGCCTGCCAGCAGGCCGCGGGCCGCGTCGGCGCTCCAGGTGTGCAGCCGGCGGCCCACGGTCTCGGCTATCCCGTCGACCAGGTCGTCGAGCCGCGCCTCGGGGAGCGCTTCGGTGTGCGGGCGCAGATGGAGCACGGCTCCGTCGGCGAGCCCGGCGCGGGCCAGGGTGGTCTCCTCGTCGAGCGGGGCGTCACCGAGCCGCTGGAGCACCCAGCCGGCGTGGTCGAGCCCGGCCTCCTCGGCCTCCTCGCCGACGTACCGCAGGAGGGTGGGGAGCAGATCGGCGACCGGTACGTCGGCGGGCACGGCCAGATCGATGGTGACGCTCGGCGCACGTACGGTCAGGCGGCACGATTCGGCCACCGCACTGTCGGTCATCAGCAGAACTCTCGGCTTCCGTGCGGGCTTTGACAGAGGACTTCCGGGGGAGGGAATGTGCGAACAGTACGGATAAGTCGGCGCGGCCGTGAACCGGGGGGCCGCGCAGGGAAATTGTGCCCGCACACCGGGCGACCGCCCCTCCCGCGTGGACAGGTCGCGTTCCGTGAATGCAGACTACTGCCTGCGGCCACCGGTCGCGCTGCGGGCCGGGCCTCGAATCCGGTATGCGGTTGGTCATCATGGAAGTTGGCCGTTCCGCGCTCCCCCGCTCGAAACATTCACCCGGCGTTCACCGGGGCGCGTTCCGCCCGGAGAATCAGCCTGGTGCGGCCTTTCCCCTGCCGGGTACGCCGGTATTCTGCGGGCCGGAAAGTCAGTGAACCGGAGGTTCTGTTCCTTGAGTGTCGTGCTGTTTCGCCGCCCGGCCCGCAGGCGCGGGCCGGAGATGCCCGATGGGCAGTTGACCCTCCAGGAGCCGCCCGTCCTCTCCGAGACGGTGCCCGACACCTCGGCGGTGTGGACGTACCTGCCGATGGCGCTGATGTCGGTGTCGATGATGCTGATGTTCCTGCGCCCCGGCGGCGGGAACGGCGTCTTCATGTATCTGGCGATGGGCGTCATGGCGCTCTCCGCCGGCGCCATGCTGCTGGGGCAGTTGATGCGCCGCTCCAGCGAGCGCAAGCAGCAGCTGAGGGGCGAACGCCGCGACTACCTGCGCTATCTGGCCCAGACCCGCAAGCGGGTGCGGAGCACCATCGCGGAGCAGCAGCGGGCGCTCGCCTGGCGTCATCCGGAGCCGGCCTCGCTCCGCTCGCTGGCCCGCACCTCCCGACTGTGGGAGCGCCGCCCGGCCGACGAGGACTTCGGCGAGGTCCGTCTCGCGGTCGGTGAACAGCAGCTGGCCCTCACCCTGAACCCCGTCTCCACCCGACCGGTGGAGGACCTCGAACCCCTCTGCGCGCACGCCCTGCGCCGCTTCATCCGCGCCTACTCCACCATCCCGGAGCAGCCGCTGGGGCTCTACCTGCGCTCCTCGGCCCGGATCCTGCTGCGCCCGGAGGAGGCGCCGGACGAGGGGGCCGCGGAGGCTCCCGGGGTGAGCGGCGAGGAGTCGAAGGACCCCGACGCCGTACGTGCCCTGGTACGGGCCGTGCTGGGACAGCTCGCGGTGTTCCACGCGCCCGAGGAGCTGTGGATCGCCCTCTGTGTCAGCGACGAGCGGCGGCCCGACTGGGAGTGGGCCAAGTGGCTGCCGCACGTGCTGGACCCGCACGAGGAGGACGGCGCGGGGCAGGCCCGCCGGATCACCGCCGACCTCACCGAGCTGGACGACCTGCTGGGCGCCGAGTTCGCCGAGCGCCCCGGCTTCGACCCGGACGCCCGCCCCGGCCGTGACGAGCCGTACACGGTCCTCGTGCTGGACGGCGTCACTGTCCCGGAGGGCCACCGCTGGGAAGGACACGGCTACCGCAACGCCCTGATCCTCGACGTGTCCGGGGCACTGCGCTGGCGGCCCGGCCGCAACACGCTGCGGTTGACCGTCGGCCCGGACCGGGTGAGCCTGGTGCGCACCGACCGCAGCCGCAAGGAGCGCTCGGTGCCGCTGGGCGTTCCCGACCGGCTCGGCCCGCTCGGCGCGGAGTCGCTGGCCAGGCTTCTCACGCCGCGCCGGATGAGTCTCGGCACCGACATCGCGCAGCCGCTGGACTCCGACGTCGAACTGACCACCCTGCTCGGCATCCCCGACCTGCACCGGCATGACCCGCAGACCCTGTTCGACCGGCACTCCGGCTCCGGCAGGCTGCGGGTGCCGGTCGCGGTCGGCGTGGACGGCCGCCCGGTCGAGCTCGACATCAAGGAGTCCGCGCAGGGCGGCATGGGTCCGCACGGCATGCTCATCGGCGCCACCGGCTCCGGCAAGAGCGAGCTCCTGCGCACCCTCGTCCTCGGCCTCGCCCTGACCAACTCCTCCGAGACGCTCAACTTCGTGCTGGTCGACTTCAAGGGCGGTGCCACCTTCCTCGGCCTGGAGGAACTGCCGCACACCTCCGCCGTCATCACCAACCTCGCCGACGAGGTCGCGCTGGTGGAACGCATGCAGGACGCCCTGCACGGTGAACTGATCCGCCGGCAGGAGCTGCTGCGCTCGGCGGGCAACTACACCTCGGCCCTGGAGTACGAGCGGGCCCGGGCCGCCGGGGCGGACCTGGCCCCACTGCCCAGCCTGTTCGTGGTGGTCGACGAGTTCAGCGAACTTCTCTCCACACACCGGGAGTTCATGGAGCTGTTCGTGATGATCGGCCGCCTCGGCCGCTCACTGGGCGTGCATCTGCTGCTCGCCTCGCAGCGGCTGGACGAGGGGCGCATGCACCAGTTGGAGAGCCACCTCTCGTACCGCATCGGGCTGCGCACCTTCTCCGCGATGGAGAGCCGCGGTGTGCTCGGCGTCCCGGACGCCTACGAGCTCCCCGCCGCGCCCGGCAGCGGCTATCTGAAGTCGGGCGTGGAGGCCCTGACCCGGTTCCGCGCCGCGTACTCCTCGGGGACGTACCGGCGTCGGACGGGTGCGGTGGTGCAGGCCCGGGTGGCCAGCCAGGTGGTGCCGTGGACCAGCGGCTGGGTGGTGCCCCGCACCTTGGAGACCCCGCCGGAGCCGGAGCCGGAGACGGAGGAGGCGGGGGACGACGAGGCCCTGCTGGACGTGGCGCTCGACCGGCTGCGCGGCTCCGGACCGGCCGCCCACCAGGTGTGGCTGGCGCCGTTGGACGAGCCGTCTCCGCTGGACGCCCTGCTGCCCGGCATCGTGCCGGACGAGGCGCGCGGTCTGATCGCCGCCGGCTGGCCCGGCGCCGGCCGGCTGCGGGTCCCGGTCGGTCTCGTCGACAAGCCCTTCGAGCAGCGCCGCGATCCGCTGATCGTGGACCTCTCCGGTGCGGGCGGCCATGTCGCCGTGGCGGGCGGTTCGCAGAGCGGCAAGTCCACGCTCGCCCGCACGCTCATCTCCGCCCTCGCGCTGACCCACACCCCGGCCGAGGTCCAGTTCTACTGCCTGGACTTCGGCGGCGGCGGGCTCTCCCAGCTCGCCGCGCTCCCGCACGTGGGCGGGGTCGCGGCGCGGCTCAACCCGGAGCGGGTGCACCGGGCGGTGGCCGAGGTGATGACGCTGCTGGCCCGTCGCGAGCAGTTCTTCGTGGACCACACCCTCGACTCCATGCAGTCCTACCGTCGTCGCCGGGCCGCCGGGGAGTTCCCCGACGAGCCGTTCGGTGATGTGTTCATGGTGGTCGACGGCTGGTCCACCGTCCGTCAGGACTACGACGACCTGATCCCGAAGTTCAACGAACTCGCCGCCCGCGGTCTCAACTACGGTATTCACCTGATCATCACCACCACCCGCTGGGTGGAGCTGTCCGCCCAGGTCCGCGATCAGGCGGGGACCCGTCTGGAGCTGCGGATGGGTGATCCGATGGACTCCGAGATCGACACCCGCAAGGCCCGTTCGGTGCCGCGCACCGGTGGCCGGGGCATTACCGCCGACAGCAAGATGCACTTCCTCGCGGGCCTGCCCCGCCTGGACGGCAGCGGCTCCCTGGAGGACCTCGGTGACGGCGTCGCCCATCTGGTCGCGGAGATCTCGCGGCACTGGCAGGGTCCGTCCGCCCCCCAGGTACGGATGCTGCCGCACCGCCTCCCGCTCGCCGAACTGCCCGCCCCCGAGGCCACGGAGGGCGGCGGCATGCGCCTCGCGCTCGGGCTCGACCAGGACGCCCTGGAACCGGTCTGGCACGACTTCAGCCGGACCCCGCACCTGATCGCGGTCGGCGACACCGAGAGCGGCAAGACCAACCTGCTGCGCCTGATCACCCGGGGCATCACCGCCCGCTACACCCCCCAGGAGGCGAAGATCATCGCGGTGGACTACCGCCGCACCCTGGTGGACGCCATCCCCGAGGAGTACCGCATCGGGCATGTGATCTCCCTCGACAACCTCAACGAGACCATCGAGGGCGCGGCCCGCGCGATGAAGACCCGCGTCCCGGGGGCGGACATCGCTCCGGCCCGGATGCGCCGGTGCGACTGGTGGACGGGCCCGCGTCTGTTCATCCTGGTCGACGACTACGACATGGTCTCCGGAAACTCCTTCCAGAGCCCCTTCGAGCCGCTCTTCGAGAGTCTGACGCTCGGCTACGAGATGGGTCTGCACCTGGTCGTCGCCCGCAGTGCCATGGGCGCGGGCCGCGGTCTCAGCGACGGGCTCATCCGCCGTCTCGACGAGGCCAACAACCCAGCGGTCCTGCTCTCCTGCCCGCCCACGGAGGGCCGCCTCTTCGGCAACGCGAAGCCGCTCAACCTCCCGCCGGGCCGGGCCCTGCACATCGCGCGCCGCAAGCCGCGGCTGATGCAGACGGCGCTGGTGGAGGAGGGCTGAGCGTACGGACGAGAGGCGCCCTCCCGCGGGAGGGCGCCTCTCGCGTTCATCCCTTGCCCGGTGCGCCCGCTCCCGCCGGACGCCAGCCCCGGGCGCGCGCCCGCGAGAGGGCGAAGCCGGCCCAGAGGACCGCGAGGACACCGGCCGCGCCGAGCAGCACGAAGAGCGTGGCCCGGCCGGTGGCCCGGTCGGTTGCGGAGGTGTCGCGTACGGCCACGGGTTCCGCGGCGCGCTCGCCACCGGTGGCCGGTGCGGCCGCGTCGCCGAGGACCGTGGTGACGGCCGCGTAGGCGTCCAGCTGGGGAATGTCGGCCGGGTAAGCGGTCGCCGTCAGCCGACGGGTCACCTCGTCGGCCGTGTCGTCGGGGTGGGTGGCGCGGACCACCGCGGCGGCGCCGGCGGTGTACGCGGTGGCCACCGCGACGCCGCCGCCGAGGTAGTGACCCTCGCCGCGCGGCCCGCCGGAGACCACCCCGGCGCCGGGAGCGGCCAGGTCGACGGTGCCGGTCGGAAAAGCGTTGTCCGGGCGGGCACCGGCGGGCAGCATGTCGGCGACCGAGAGGACGCCCGGTTCGCCGGCGGGCCAGTAGGTACGGGAGGGGGGCTTGTCGGCGGAGCCCCGCGACGGCGGCTCCGGGGTGGCCGCGGCGACGACCACGGCTCCCGCCCGGCGGGCCTCGGCGACAGCCCGGGTCAGCTCCTCGTCCCGGCGCGGCAGGGCGACCGCGACCGCGATCACGCCGGCCCGGGCCCCGGTCGCCTCGCGCATCGCCGCCGCGACCAGGGCCGGGTCCGGCTGCCCGCGCCGGTCGGTGCCGCGCAGGGCCAGGATCTTCGCGCCCGGGGCGACTCCGGCCAGCCTCGGGGTGCTCCCCCCGGTCCCGGCGATCAGCCCGGCCAGGAACGTACCGTGTCCGACGCAGTCGTCGGCGGCGGTCCCCCGGGCGGCGATCCGGCCATCCAGCCCGGTGGCGTCGGGGTCGACCCCGGTGCCGATCAGCGCGACGGTGACACCCGCCCCGGTGGAGTGCTGGCGCAGTCGGTCCAGGTCGAGGCGCTGACGCGACCAGTCCTGCTTCTTCGCCTTCTCCTCGGAGGCGGGGGTGCAGACCACCTCCTGGGCACGCGGGTCGAGCGCGGAGGGCATGCCGGGCAGCTCCTGGCCCTTCTTCCCGTCGGCCGCGGGAAGGTACGAGGGGGGTGCGGCCTGCGCGGGTACGGCCACGGGCAGCATCAGGGCGGCCGTGAGCCCGGCGCCGGACAGCAGGCGGGCGGGGAGCCTCATCGGGGGGCCGCCTCGGGTGCCGCGGCCGTGACGTCCGCCGGGATGAGGACGCGCAGGTCGTCCAGGGTGGGTGCGGCCAGCGAACTGAGCCTGCCCGCCTGGCGGGTGACCATCGACTCGACGACCTGGCGGGCCAGCCGGGCGTTGCCGAAGGAGCGGTCGCGGGGCACCGCGTCGAAGTACTCCTTGAGGAGGGGGCCGGTGCCGGGCCCGCACTCGTACCCCATGTTCGCGGCCTGGGCCCGCACGATGGTGACCAGTTCCTCGGAGGAGTAGTCGGCGAAGGAGACGCGGCGCGGGAAACGGGAGGAGAGCCCCGGGTTGGAGGCGAGGAAGCGCTCCATCTCGTCGGTGTAGCCGGCGACGATGACGACGACCTCGTCGCGGTGGTCCTCCATCAGTTTCAGCAGGGTGTCCACCGCCTCCTGGCCGAAGTCGGCGCCGCCGCCGCGCGGGGTGAGGGTGTACGCCTCGTCGATGAACAGCACACCGCCGCGGGCCCGTTCGAAGACCTCGCGGGTCAGCTGGGCGGTGTGGCCTATGTAGCGGCCGACGAGGTCGGCGCGGGCAGCCTCGATCAACTGGCCGCGTTCCAGGACGCCGAGCTGGGTCAGCACCTCGCCGTAGAGGCGGGCGACGGTGGTCTTGCCGGTGCCGGGCGGGCCGGTGAAGACCAGATGGTTGCTGAGTGAGGGCACGGGCAGCCCGGCGGCGGCACGGTGGCGGGCGGTGGTGATGAGGTTGACCAGGTCGGCGACCTCGCGCTTCACCCCGGCCAGACCGATCATGTCGCCGAGGCGGGTGAGCGGGTCGTCGGCCGGTGCGGCGGTCTCCGCCGCCGACGCGGCGGCGGTGGCGGTGGCGGAGACGTCGTCCGGCAGCAGGAGCCGCAGATCGCGCTCGCCGACCTGCGGCTGTGCGGAGAGCCGGACCGCCTGCCGGTCCACCATCTCCTCGAACACCCCGCGTGCGGCACGACCGTTGCCGAATCCGGCGTCCCGGGGCATCGCGCCGAAGTGCGCGGCCAGGGCCTGGGCGGTGCCCTCGCCCAGTTCGTACTGGTGCTGGGCGCACATGCTTTCCATGATCGCGACCAGCTCGGGCACCGAGTAGTTCTCGAACTCGACGGTCCGTGAGAAGCGGGACGCCAGCCCGGGGTTGGAGCCGAGGAAGGAGTCCATCTCGCGGGAGTAGCCGGCCGCGACCACCACCACGTCGGCGCGGTGGTCCTCCATCAGCTTCAGCAGGGTGTCCACGGCCTCACGGCCGAAGTCGGCGCCCCCGTTGCCGCTGTCCGAGGTGAGGGTGTACGCCTCGTCGATGAACAGCACGCCGCCCAGGGCTCGTTGGAAGGTCTCGGAGGTCTTGATCGCGGTGCCGCCGACGACCTGGGCAACCAGGTCGGCGCGGGAGACCTCCACCAGGTGCCCGCTGCGCAGCGAACCCAGCTCGGCCAGGATCGCCCCGTAGAGGCGGGCGACGGTGGTCTTGCCGGTGCCGGGCGGGCCGGCGAAGACCAGGTGTCTGCTCATCGGCGGTGCCGACATGCCGAGTTGTTCGCGGCGCTGGGCAAGCTGGGTGAGGTTGACCAGGGTGCCCACCTGCTGCTTGACGTTCTCCAGGCCGATCAGCGCGTTGAGGGCGCCGAGCGGGCCGTCCGCGCGGTCCGGTGGAGGCGCGTCGGCGGCGCCGGAGCCCGCCGGGTCGGTGTTCTCGGCACTGCCGCTGCCCCAGGCGTCCCGCTTGCCGTTGCCGACGCTGTTCAGGCCCTCCACCGCGAGCCGGTCGCCGGGCGCGGTCTGCACCAGGCCGCCGCCCTCGTTCTCCCGGGCGGTGCAGTTGACGAGCGAGACGGGGGCGGTGGACTCCACCCGGAAGCCGTCCTGGGCGCCGCCGTTCGCCTCGCAGCCGCTGAGCGAGGCGAGCGCACCCTCATGGAGCAGGAAGCCGTGGCCCTGGGGGGCGTGCACCGAGGTGCGGTTGGCGGTCAGCTCGCCGCCGGCGGCGACCACCACGCCTTCCTCGCCACTCTTCTCGACGCGGAAGTCGCGGACGGTGACGTTGCCGCCGTCCTCGACGACCAGACCGCTGGTGGCCGTGTCGAAGGCCCCGCCGCCGGCCAGGTAGAGGGTGGATCCGGACGCCACCCGTACACCCGCGCCCTTCGGCCGGACGATCTCGCAGTCCTCGACCCGGCCCCGGGCGTCCCGGGTGGCCGCGATGCCGTCACCGGCGGGCTCCACCAGCCGGGCCCGGCGCAACAGCGGGTTGGCGCCGCCGAGCACGGCGACGGCGGGCGAGGAGCCGATCACCTCCAGGCGGTCCAGCTCGGGCGCCGAGTCCTCCTCCAGGAGCAGCCCGACGCCCTCGCAGTCGCGGACGGTCAGGCCGGTCAGCGCCGGGGAGGAGGCCCCGGCGACGCGCAGCGCCGCCGCCTGTGCGCCGTCCACCCAGCAGTCCTCGAAGGTGCCGCGCGCCCGGTCGGTGACGACCACACCGTGGCCCCGTACGCGTGAGACGCGGCAGCGGCGCAGTACGGGGTCGGTGCCTTGGGCCAGGGCGATCCCGTTTCCGGAGGCGCCGGTGACGCGGACGTCCTCCAGGGTGGTGCGGCCCGCGCTGCTCAGGTGCACACCGGTGCTGGTGTCGTGCACGACGGTCCGGACGACCGAGACGGCGGAGTTCTCCTCCAGGGCGATGGAGGGCTTGTCGGTGGAGGAGATGTCGCAGTCCTCCACGGTGCCACGGGTCTCGCCGTTGGCGAGCAGACCGTTGCCGCGGGCGCCCCTTATGGTGCAGTCGCGGACGCGTGCCTCGCCCTGTTCGGCGAGGACGATGCCGCTGGTGCCGAGGTGTTCGAGCGTGCAGGACTCGACGGTGGTGGGTGTGGTGGAGGTGACCACGATGCCCGCGCCTTGCGGGTTGCTCACCCGGCAGTCGCGCAGCGCGAGGGAGCCGGTCCCGCCGGCCAGCATCGCGGTCCAGGCGGCGCCGACGATCTCACACCCGTCCAACGCGGCCTGCCCGCGCCGTACGTCCACGGCGGGCAGCTCGGTGTCGCCGCCGCGCAGGGTGAGTTCGCTGAGCATGACGGCGTCGGCGCGCAGCGCGATGACGCTTCCCGAACGCGGCCGGATCTCCACCGTGCCCCGCCCCTCGGCCGCGGTGAGGGTGACCCGGGTGTGGATCACCAGGTTCTCCGCGTACGTTCCGGGCCGTACGCTGATGAGCGCACCGGTGCGGGCGGCGGCGAGCGCCTCACCGATCGTGGAAAAGCGGTCCTCGGGGCCGACCGACAGTACCTGGCGCGACACGCACCAACCTCCTTGCTACGGCGGCGTCCTCGACGGACGCCCCACTTCGCCGGGACGCGGGTCGGCGATCCGGCGGTGCCATCATGCCTCGCCCGGGCGCACCAGGCGCGCGGGAGCAGGGCTCCCGGCACCTGTGCGTTCAGGTCAGACGCTCCACTTCTGGTTGTCGAGGCCCGTGCAGGTCCACAGGATCAGATAGGTCTCCGGGCCCCTGTCACGGCTGTGGTTCGGAATGTCGACGCACTTGCCGACGGTGGTGTTGACCAGGTCGCGGGCACCGTTCAGGGCGAACTTCTGAGCGGCGGCCCCGTCGCACCGGGCGATCTGGATACGCGAGCCGTTGTCGAGGTTCGCGTCGGCGACGTCCAGGCACTTGTCCTTGACCCGAATCGTGCCGTCGGAGGCGAAGCGCCACTTCTGGGCGTCGGCGCCGTTGCAGTCCCACATGA
This sequence comes from Streptomyces sp. NPDC104313, assembly GCF_055583985.1. Lineage (NCBI taxonomy): Bacteria > Bacillati > Actinomycetota > Actinomycetes > Kitasatosporales > Streptomycetaceae > Streptomyces > Streptomyces sp. NPDC104313. Next base: position 192,260 of record NZ_JBVJMW010000011.1, on the reverse strand, counting down.
ACAGCGGCTGGCCGTCGTTGAAGTTGTGGCCGGGAACGTCGATGCAGCGGCCGGAGAGGTGGCTGCGGAAGGAGACGGGCCCGCTGAGGGTCACGGGGGCGACCTCGGCGGGCTGGTTCTTCGCACCGTCGGCCTTCTTCGGCCGGGCCTTGGGGCTGTCGGTCTTCTCGGGCGGGTTCTTGGGGGCGTCGTCCGCCTTCGACGCGTCCTTGTCCGTGCCCGCTGCGGGGGCCTCCCGGACGCTCTCGGCGGACTTCTCCGGCTTCTTCTCGTCGCCCTTGCCGGCGCCCGAGGGGCTGGTCTCGGGCGCGGTGACGGCGAACTCGCCCGGCGCCTCCTGTCCACTGCCGTCGAGCACGGTCCCGGCCGCCGCCGTCGACGGCTGCTCGGGCCCCTTGTCGTCGTTCCCGGACAGGACGAGGAAGGGCACGGACACGAGCAGCGCGCCCGCGACCGCGGCCCCGGCGAGCACGGCCCTGCCCGGTCGCCCGACGGGCCCGGCCTGCGGCTGCGGCCGGTCGATGGCGGTGGCGGTCATGGTCCGTACGAGGGCGGGGAGCCGGCTCTGCGCGGCGGCGGAGGCGCCGGGGTCGGGGGCGGATTCGGCCTCGGGAGCTCCGGGCCGGGCCTCGGTGGATTCCGGCCGGGTTCCGGGGACCGAGGACTCCGGGTCGGCGGCGGGGCGGGCGGTTGCGGCCTCGGCCCCGGGGTCCTTCCGCTCTGCGGACTTCTCGCTCTCCGGAGCACCCGGGGCACCCGGGGCAGGTACCGCGGCCGTACCGGGCTCAGCGGGAGCAGTAGGCGCCGCGGGCCCGACGGAGGCGGCGCTCGCGGCCGTCCCCTTGCTCTCGGCGCTCTCGGCGCTCTCGGCGCTCTCGGCGCTCTCGGCGCTCTCGGCGCGAGCCTCCGGGGAGGCGGGGGTCTGCTGGGACGAACGCGTCATGGGGTCCTCCCTATGGTGTGGTGCCAGGGCTCGGTTGAGCTGTGGTCGCCCTTCCCGCTCGCGGCTCCGAGAAGGCTGTCGGCCGGGACGAGCAGCGGGGCCGCGGCTCCGGCGTTGACCAGCAACAGGACGTCGGCGGTCCTCAGCGAACTGGCCAACTCCCTGGCGGGAAGGCTGTCATGGTGAAGTGCCGAGGACATGAATTCATGGGTGGGCGAGGTGAACAACAGCATCACCGGCGACCCGTCCCGCCCGGCGGCCGTGAGCGGCCCGCCGTCCACCCCGCGCACGACGGTGATCTCCGCCTCCGCGAGGGCCTCCAGCGCGGCTTCCACCGATCCGTACCCGGTGGCGGCCCGCTGGGCCGCCGCGTCCACCGGATCGGTGGGCTCCGGCCACCCGAGAACCCGCGCCGAGGGCCGGTAGGCCGGGTTGGCGCGGTACTCCCCGACGCTCCCGTCCTGGTCCGACCGCCACTCCCCCAGCACAGCCCACTCCGGCGGCGTCCGCTCCTCGGCCCACTCCGGGTCGACGATCCCGACCCAGTGCCCCGGAGCCCGCCGGGCGGCGTCCCTCACGGCACCGGGCACCAGGGAGGCGTCGACCACCTCGGTGCTCCCCGAGCCGGACACCTCGGACCCCTCGGACGCTCCGGAAACGCCGAACGGAACAACCTGTCCACCCACTTGCCGCTCTCCGGGCCGCATCTCCACCTGAACTCTTGGCTCCGTACACATTCTTGAGCACCGAACGGCAAACGCCCGCCGCCGAAAATGATCAGATCGGGGAGCCATCAGGATGTCATACGAGCGCCACCCACGGGACGCGGCCCCGGGTCCGTTTCGGCCTCCCACGTGCCCGTTCACTGCCCGAGCAGAGAACTTTCCGGGACCAGTGAGGCGTGGGAGGACAAAGCGCCGGGGGAGTTCGGGGCGAGACACCGCCGTCGCCCCCACGACGGGCTACGTTGGGCGCGCCACCGAGGAGGAATCACCGCATGTCCCCCGAGCACCCCACCCCCGGCGCCACCACCGCGGCAGCGACCGCCAGCGCGGAGGAGCCCGGCTCACCGCCCCCGCCGTCCACCACACCGGCGGCACAGGCCCAGCCCCCTGCCCCCACCACCGAGGCGGAGTCCGCCACGACGCCGGCCGGCGAGACGTCCGCCGCCCCGCCCGAGCCCTCAGCCACGGAGAAGCCGGCCGAGACGCCGGAGGCCCCCGAAGCCCGCGCGGAGCGCCACAAAGTGGCAGCGGCCATCGGCACGACTCCGGCGACCCGGACCGTCACGGCGGTCGACAAGGGACGCCCCCGCACACCGATCCTGGCGGGTGCCGCGTTCGTCGGGGCCGCCCTGGTCGCGATACCCGTGCTGCTGATGGGCAGCGCGAACGACGAGGAGCCCCGTAACCCCGCCACAACCCCGGTCGCGGGGAGCACCGACACGGTCCTCAACCCCGAATCGGCCCCGGCGGCCCTGGACGACTACGTTGCGGTGAAGCCCTCGCCGTCCCCGACGAAACCGAAGAAGACCGCCCCGGCGAAGGCCGTACCCGCACCCGTGGCGACCGCGGCCGCGGCCGCGCCCACGCCCCGGACCAGCACGAGCGCTCCCGCCGAGAAGCCGAAGACCTCACCGAAACCGAAGCCCAAGGCGGCCCCGAAGCCGGACTGGGGCAGCCAGACGGTCTCCGCGACCAGCTCCATCGGGGTCGGCCAGTCCTGGGCCACCAACCGCATCCGCATGACGATGCAGCAGGACGGCAACCTCGTCGTCTACAACGAGCAGAACAAACCGATCTGGGCCGCCATGACCTTCGGCGAGAACCACCGGGCGATCTTCCAGCCCGATGGCAACCTGGTCGTCCACAACGGCGACGACCGAGCCATCTGGGCCTCCAAGACCCATGACTTCGGCGGCGCCCGGATGATCCTGAGGCCCGACGCCAAGGTCGTCATCGTGCACAACGGCGGGGTGGTCTGGTCGACCTGACCGGTGCCGCGAGCGCCTGGGCCTGACGGACGGCGGGCGACAGGGCGGGCCCCGTGCCGGGGCAGACGCGCGGGAGGCCGACTGTCGTCCCGGCCCGGTCGGTCGTGTCCCTCCGTCAGCCCCGCCTCCCGTGCGGCGATGCCGGCGCACGAGCTCCGGGTGGAGCCGCGCGATCCGCTCGCGCGGCGGCTTCTCGGCGCGGGCGTCGTCGGCGACGGACCGGCACATCGAGACGTTCTCCCGCGCCGTGGCCGCCTGGCCTGTGGAGACGGGCGACGTGCTTCTGGTCGCCGGCGCCCTTCCGCTCCGTGCGTGTGGCTGCCGGCCGCGCGGCTGCGGCTGCGGCTGCGGCTGGAGGACTTCGGGCCGACGCTGACCGCCAGGAACGCGCGGAGCGCGGCTGGACAGCGGTTCACCGGGTCGTCCGGGAGATCCACCGGACGCGCCGGCTGCGGTGACGGCCGCGCCCGCGATCATGGCGACGGCCGCCGGCGGCACCGCACGCGACGGTTCGGACACGGACCTCGGCCTGGCACGGACCATCTCTGACGACGAGCGCGTCTGTTACGTCCAGGACGTGGTGGGCAACCCCGCGTATCGCCGGCGGACAAGCGCAACCGTCACATGACGATCTACGGCTGAAGCTCAGGAGAGACGCCCCATTTTCTGCGAGCGGAGGGTGGGGATGGCTACCGTCGCCGACTGCCCTCCGGCGAGGGCCACGAGGCCCGTGCCCCCTGTTCAGCCGTTGCCCGAGGTCGCCGAGTGGCGAGGAGTCATGCCGTCCGGGATGGTGGGAGGCAGAGTGGCCGCGACCACCTCCGCTCCGATCAGGCCCGGTCCGACCCGAACCGCTGAGCAGGTCTTACGCCCCGCACGCCGCTCCGACAGGGAATCCGGAGCACAGCGGACCCACGCTGCGCGGCGAACACGCCGGACGTACCGAGCAGGCCAAAGGATCGCCATGTCAGGTCTCCGCGCCACCCCCACCGGCAGTTCCCACGTCGAGGACGCCCCCCTGCCCTTGACCGTGGGCGTCGAGGAGGAGTTCCTCCTCGTGGACGCCCACTCCCATCAACTCGCCTCCGTCGCCGAAGCCGTCATGGTCAAGGCGGGCGGGGAAGGCGAGAACACACACATCGAAGCCACCCAGCACCAGGTGGAATCGGCCTCCCCCGTGGCCCGTACCGGGCCCGAGCTGCGGGCCCACCTCCTGGCGCTGCGCCGCCTCTACACCGACGCAGCCGCCGCACACGGTTGTCGCCTGGTGGCCAGCGGCACCCCGGTTCTCATGCCAGCCGGAGGGCCATCGCTCATCGATGCCCCGCGCCGCCGGGAACAACGAACCCGCTACGGTGCGCTCACCGAGACCTTCGTCCACTGCGGCTGCCACGTCCACGTCGGCGCGCTCGACCTCGACAGCGCTGTCAGGGTCGCCGACCATGTGCGCCCATGGGTGCCCACCCTTATCGCCCTGTGCGCGAACTCCCCCTTCTGCGGGGGACGCGACACCGGCCACGCCAGCTGGCGCGCCGTCAGCGGCACGATGTGGCCCGCCGCCGGCGTCCCGCCCCACCTGGAGTCGCCCGCGCGCTACCAGCGCGTCCTGGAGTCCCTGATCTCCTCGGGCACGATCATGGATGCCAAGATGCTCTACTGGGACGTCCGCCCGTCCTCGCGATGGCCCACCCTTGAGGTCCGGGCGCCCGACGTGTCCACGAGCGTCGACGAGGCCGTTCTCCAAGCCGTTCTGGTCCGCGCCCTCGTCGCCGGTGGACTGCGCGCCGTCCGCGAGGACCGCCCCGCCCCCGACGTGCGCGACGAGGTTCTTTCCCTGGCCCGCTGGCGGGCCGCCCACGACGGACTCGAAGGCCAGGCCGTCCACCCGTACACCGCCGATCTTGTGCCCGCGCACTCCCTGGTCGACGCCCTGCTCGACCACCTGCACGTCGACCTGCGAGCCGCCGGCGACCTCCGCCACGCCCTGGAAACCGTCGCGGCGTTGCGCCGCGACGGCTCCGGCGCACACCGCCAACGCCGCGCCTACGAGCGTCGGCACCGCTTCACCGACGTGGTGCGGCACCTCGCGGACGCCACCGAGCGCCAGGACGTCTGACCCGTCCTCCCTCGCCGACGGCACAGCTGCTCCCGCAACGCCTCGGCGGCTCCGTACCGACCCGCTCCGTACCGAATCGCGCCGTGCTGCCATGCCCCGTACCGCCTCACGGCCCGTAGCCCATAGAGGAGTTCGTCATGCCCAAGACGCTCACCGCGGTGATGGAAACCGCGCGCTTCCGGGCCCAGGGACCACATCAGCTCGACGACATCGCGGACCGCTACGGTCTCTCCGACGACCTGCGCGACACCATCCGCGTCGTCTCCCGGGTGCTGCCCTTCTGGGTCAACGAGTACGTGTTGTCCCGCCTCATCGACTGGGACAACATCCCCGACGACCCGATCTTCCGCCTGGTCTTCCCTCAACGCGGCATGCTCGACCCCCGCGACCACCACCTGGTGGCCCGTCTGATGGCCGCCCCCCACGGCAGAGCCGAACTCGACGCGATCGTCAAGCGCGTCCGCGACGGACTCAACCCGCACCCCTCCGGCCAGCAGCAGTTCAACGTGCCACGACTGGGCGACGCCGAGATCCCCGGGCTGCAACACAAGTATCGCGAGACAGTGCTCTACTTTCCGGGCCAGGGCCAGACCTGCCACGCCTACTGCACCTACTGCTTCCGGTGGGCCCAGTTCATCGGCGACGCCGACCTGCGCTTCGCCGCACCCGACCCCAGCGGTCTCGTGGCCTACCTCGCCGCGCACCCGGAGGTGGAGGACGTCCTGGTCACCGGCGGCGACCCGATGGTGATGTCGACGGAACGTCTGCGTGGCCACCTCGACCCCATACTGGGCGTGCGGAGCGTACGCACCATCCGCATAGGCACCAAGTCCGTGGCGTACTGGCCGCAGCGTTTCGTCACCGACCATGACGCGGACGAGGTACTGCGCCTGTTCGAACGTGTCGTCGCGTCGGGACGCAACCTCGCCGTCATGGCGCACTTCAGCCATCCCCGGGAACTCGGCACCGACCTCGCCCGCCGGGCGTTGGCCCGCATCCGCGCCACCGGCGCCCTCGTGTACTGCCAGGCTCCGCTGATCGGACACGTCAACGACGACGCCCAGGTGTGGGCCCAGCTGTGGCGGGGCGAACTCGCCGCCGGCGCGGTCCCGTACTACATGTTCGTCGAACGCGACACCGGCCCCCACTCCTACTTCGCGGTTCCTCTCGCCAAGGCCGCCGAGATCTTCCGCTCGGCGTACCGCACGCTGCCCGGACTCGCCCGCTCGGTCCGAGGGCCGGTCATGTCCACCACCCCCGGCAAGATCGTCGTCGACGGCGTCCAGGAGAGCGCCGAGGGTCGGTTCTTCCAACTGCGGATGCTCCAGGCCCGCGACCCGTCACTGGTCGGACGCCCGTTCCGGGCGTGCTACGACCCCCGCGCCACCTGGCTCGACGAACTCGTCCCGGCCCCGGACACCCCGGCGGACATCGCCGCCGCGCTCGCCACCCACATCCGCCGTCCGTGCCCCGAGAGGGAGACGCCCTGCCCATGACCACGTGGCGCACCTCCCCCAACCTGGCCCTTGACGAACTTGTCGCCCGCCGCCGCGCCGGCGGCGCGCGCGTCATTCACCTGGGCTTCGGCGAGTCCCGCCTCCCCGTCTTCGCCCCGCTGGCCGAACACCTGGCCGCAGGGGCCGACGCCACCGCGTACGGCCCGGTCGCCGGCGCGTTCGCGGTCCGCGAGGTTGTCGCCGGCTACTTCACCCGCCGACGCCTGCCCACCGATCCCGAACAGGTCATCGTCGCACCCGGCAGCAAAGCGGTCCTGATGGCGATCCAGCACGTGGTCCCGGGCGACGTACTCCTGCCCCGCCCATGCTGGAACACCTACGCACCCCAGGTGCGCCTGGCAGGAAAGACCCCTCTGGGCGTGCCCATCCCTGCCGAATGCGGAGGTATTCCCGACCCCGCCGCACTGCACGCCGCGCTCCGCGCCGCCCGCGCCCGCGGTCTGGATCCGCGCATGGTCGTGTGCACGCTGCCCGACAACCCCACCGGCACCCTTGCCCCCGCCGCACTCGTTGGCGAGCTGTGCGCGATTGCCGAGGACGAGGACCTGCTCGTGGTCGCGGATGAGATCTACCGCGACGTGGTCCACGACCCCGCGACCGAGATGCTCAGCCCTGCCGAGATCGTGCCCCACCGCACCATCGTCACCACCGGACTGTCCAAGAGCCTCGCGCTCGGCGGTTGGCGCATCGGCATGGCGCGGTTCCCCACCGGCGCCCGGGGCGAGGAGATCCGTGCCGGCGTGATCGCGGTGGCCAGCGAAGTGTGGTCGACCCTGGGGCGCCCCCTGCAGGAGGTGGCACGCTACGCATACGGCGAACCACCCGAAATCCGTGCGCGCCTGGCGGCGAGCGCCGAACTCCACGGTGCCGTCGCCCGCGCGGTCCACACGATCATGATCACCACCGGCGCCCGCTGCCGACCGCCCACCGGGGCCTTCTACGTCTATCCCGACTTCGAACCCCTGCGCGAGCCACTGGCCAAGATCGGCGTCACCGACTCGCACTCGCTCCAGCAACACCTCCTCGAAGAACTGGACATCGCGGTTCTCGCAGGCCATCTGCTTGGCGACGACCCGCACGCGCTGCGCTTCAAGGCCGCCACGAGCATGCTCTACGGCGACACCGCCGAGGAGCAGGAGAGCGCGCTCTCCTCGCCCGACCCCATCGGTCTCCCGCACATCCGGGCCGTGCTCACCCGGATCGAGACCGCCTTCGAAAAGCTCTGCGCGTGAGGGTCCTTCCTCGCTGTGAGTGAGCGTGTCGGTGGTGTGGGATGTGCGGTCGACCGTGCCGTGGCGGGCGTGGTCGAAACCGCGGCGTTCAGGAGCACCCGGCAGCATGGGAAGTACCGGCGCGGTCCGCTCCACTGCCTGGATCTGCGGTTCTCGTCCACCGAGAAGACCACCGCGTTCGTCCCGGCCGATCGCCCGCAGACGGAAACGCGGGGCAACCGTCATGGGCTGTTCGAAGAACTCCGCACGCCCGCCCCCGCCCCCGCCCCCGCCCCCACAGCCACAGCCACAGCCACAGCCACAGCCACAGCCACAGCCACAGCAGAAGATCACAACGCGAAGAAGCTCGAATTCAGTCGAACATACACAATATTCCGGACTATACGACGACTCGTCACATTAGGTGTCTTTGGTCCTCAGCTCCTCCATGGCACCGTCAGTTCGAGGTGTCATATGTCTGCTCAAACTTTCGGCGCTCGCCCTACCCGCACGGGAAAGCAGGAACATATGAGCAGACGCAGGTTCAAGGCCGCCGCGTCGGCCTTCGTACTGGCCTCGGGGCTGCTCCTCGCAGCAGGCGGTACGGCCCAGGCGGAGAGCAACTACGACGACATCACCATGCTGAAGCAGGAGAAGAGCCAGTGGTGCTGGGTCGCGTCCGGGCTCACCATCGCCAAGTACCAGGGGTACAACACCACACAGGCAGACTTCTGCGACCGCTCCTCCCGGTACAGCGGAGGCCCCAGCTGCAACAACCAGCCGGCCACGCTCCAGGACATGGCGAACGCTTGGTCCAGCCTGGGCCTGAGTAAGACCGGCACGGGCCTCAACAGTGCGGCCTCGTTCGCGCAGGTCAGCACAGACGTCAAAGCGGCACGGCCCATCGGAGCCCGTATCGGCTGGGCCTCGGGCGGTGGCCACATGAACATCGTCTACGGATACGACACGTCGAACAGCACCATCGCCGTCGGCGATCCGTGGCCGGACACCCCCACCTACACATGGTGGAAGTACAACGACTACGTCAACAACAGCTCGTTCAAGTGGACCCACTCCAGGATCGGCATCTCCCGCTAGAGAGCAGGAACGTGACATGCGCGACCGAAGACTGCCCACCACGCGGGAGAATTCCGTTCTCTCCCGGCTTCCCACCGTCCTGGTCCTGAGTGCGTGCGCACTGCTGTCCACCGTCGGGCAGGCCGCCGCGGCCGACATCCCCGACTACCCGGCCGCACTCGACGCGGTGAAGTCGCCTGCCGTCCGCGACACCGTCTGCCGCTTCCTCAGTGTTCCGGTGCCCACAGGGGACTCCTCGGCCCCGGTGACGGTCCCGGACAAGGCCGATCCCTGCGAAGGACTCCCGGCGTTCACCCTGAAGGACCCGCTGGCCGTGCACGAGATCACACCGGACTTCGTGGCGGGCACGGCCCAGCCGATCGCCACCCAGGCGGTCAGGCTGAGCCATCTCGTGTCCTCGCTGAACACCACCGTCAACGGCCGCAACGCCACCGTCCTGCTGGCCCCGACCCAGGGTGGAGGCTGGCACCTGGCAGCCGTGCGCGACGGCGACAGCGACGCCACCTACGCGAGCAGGGCGACCGTGGGAACCCTGGTCTTCACCGAACCGCAGATCCGAGGCTGGTACCAGCTGAAGCTCACCACCGTCGAACCCCTCAACGACCAGGCCAAGCAAGGGCTCGACGGCCAGACGTCGATGTCGCTCGGCGACTACCAGAAGCTACTCAAAGCCCGCTATGCCGATAAGATGCCCGGCTCCGACTACGACGGCAAAGGCATGTCCAGCGGCTATGCCACCCCTGACGCGGAGGACGACCCCTCGTCCTCCGCACCGCTGATCACGGCCGGTTCGAGCGCAGCACTCGCCCTCGCGGGAGGCGCCTTCGCCCTCAACCGACGCCGACGTCACACACCTGCCTGAATCCCGACCGCCCCGGTCCCGGCAGCACCCAGGACCGGGGCGCGGACCACAGCCAGAGCAACCGGCGGCTGTAGCCCTCGCCCCGGAGTACAGCGCGTTCTGCCTGGTCAACGAGCTTGTGCACGGCAAGGTTGAACTTCAACGTGTGCGCCGAGCGAGGGAGTTGACACTCGATGGGCCCTGGAGACCGGCCGCACCTCCTGGGTCCGCGCTCCTGGACGCCATCCGGCTCACTGCCCGCGCCGATCTGGCCGCAGTCACCGCCCGCGAGGTCCGAGATGACGCGTCCACGCTCCGAGACGCCATTGACCTGTCCCGACCGGATGGCTACGTTCAGCGCCATGTTCCGATCAGCTCTGCTCACTTCGCGCGGTCACATCGACCTGCTGCGAGTGGCCTCCGCCGCTTGTTGTCGCGGCTGCTGACGTTCTCTCAGCGACTTCCGAGGCGTTCTCCTCCGCACGGCTGAGCCTGCGAAGCTCCGTCGCTCCCGCTTCCGTAACCGTGCTGGTCGCGTAGGCGCGCAGTCGCGTCCGGCTCCGTGCCGCCCGGCGACCGCTGAGTGCGATGCGGTTTCTTCTGCCTTCCGCCGCCCCCGTCGGCCCCGCCGGCCTCCCGGTCGGACATGTCGCGTGGGCACGGGTTGCCCCGGCCTGCCCGCGGCCTCCCCTTTCCACTCGCTGCACCGCGTCGCCCCTTCCCCTTCCTTCCTTCGCCCTATCGCCCCGCATCCGTGCGGCCTTCCGTGGAGCCCTCATGACCGTCAGCCATGCGCCACCATCCGGCGTGCCCCTTGCCCCGGGGAAATACTCCGCGCCGAGCCGTACGCCCCCGGTTCTGGAGGCGGTTGTTCCGGCGTCCGTCCGGCGGTCCCGACCGCGGGCCGCTCCGCGGTGGGTGCGGCGGGCGGTGGGGCCGTTGCTGTTGCTCGCGCTGTGGCAGGTGTTCAGCGCCACGGGGGTGCTGCATCCCGACGTGCTCGCCTCGCCCGGGACCATTGCCCGCGCGGGCGCCCATCTGGTGGCCGACGGGACGCTGCCCGCCGCGATGGGGGTCTCGCTCCAGCGGGTGGTCGTGGGGCTCCTGCTCGGCGGGGTCGTCGGGACGGCGCTCGCGCTCGTGTCGGGGCTTTCACGGCTCGGGGAGGACCTGGTCGACGCGACCGTGCAGATGCTGCGCACGGTGCCCTGGGTGGGGCTGATCCCGCTGTTCATCATCTGGCTCGGGATCGGCGAGGCGCCGAAGGTGGCCCTCATCGCACTCGGGGTGGCCTTCCATCTGTATCTCAACGTATACGCGGGAATCCGCGGCGTTGACGCCCAACTCATCGAGGCAGGTCAGTCGTTGGGGCTCGGGAGGTGGGGGCTGGTGCGGCATGTGGTGCTGCCGGGCGCGCTGCCCGGGGTCATGACGGGGCTGCGGTACTCGCTGGCGACTGCCTGGCTCGCGCTCGTCTTCGGGGAATCGATCAACGCCGACGCCGGGATCGGGTTCCTGATGAACCAGGCCCGTGAGTTCTTCCGGACCGACGTGATCGTCGTCTGTCTCGTCGTGTACGCCTTCCTCGGCCTCACCGCCGACGTCATCGTCCGGATCCTCGAAAGGCTGCTGCTGCAATGGCGACCGACCTTCACGGGCCAGTGAACGACACCCCCACCCCCGACCGACGGGCGGCAACGTCGGCCGGTGCCCCAAAGGCCGCCGTACGGGCCGAAGGGCTCACCCGGTCCTTCGACGGGCGCCCGGTCATCGACGACCTCGATCTCACTCTGAGGGCAGGCGAGTTCACCGCCCTGCTCGGGCGCAGCGGCTGCGGCAAGTCGACGTTGCTGCGGGTGCTCGCCGGGCTCGACCGGGAGATCTCGGGCACCGTCCTGGTGCCCCGCCGGCGCGCGGTCGCGTTCCAGGCCCCGCGCCTGATGCCCTGGAAACGGGTCTGGCGCAATGTGCTGCTAGGACTGCCGGGCAAGCCCGAACGCGGCGTTGCCGAGCGGGCGTTGGCGGAGGTCGGGCTTGCCGAGCGGGCCGGGGCGTGGCCCAAGACGCTGTCCGGCGGTGAGGCGCAGCGCGCTTCGCTGGCCAGGGCCCTGGTGCGCGAGCCCGATCTGCTGCTGCTCGACGAGCCCTTCGGCGCGCTGGACGCCCTGACCCGGATCAGGGCCCAGCAGCTCGTGGCCGAGCTCTGGCAGCGGCGCGGCTGTGCCGTGCTGCTGGTCACCCATGACGTGGACGAGGCCCTGCTGCTGGCCGACCGGGCGCTGGTGATGCGGGACGGGCGCATCGCGTACGACACGCCCGTGGCGCTGGACCGGCCGCGCGGAGTCGGCTCCCCCGGCTTCGCCGACCTGCGCTCCCGGCTGCTGACCGAACTGGGCGTCGAGGGTAGGGGCGGCGTCGAAGCCGGGGCCCAAACCCACGGCGAGTCGGACGCCACCGCCGGTGAGGAGCCGTCCGTGGCCGCCGTCCCGTCCGGTCCCGGACCGGCGAAGAACCCCGACGTATCGGCCGCACACCCCCGTCACGGAGAGGCCTCATGAAACGCCGCACCCTGCCTGCCCTGCTCCTCCCTCTCGCCCTGCTTCTCTCCGCGTGCGGCGGCCCCTCCTCCGCGAACTCGGCCGGCAACACGGACGGAACAGGCGGCCTCACGCTCAACATCGGTGACCAGAAAGGTGGTTACGAGGCGATTCTGCGGGCCTCAGGAGAGCTCGACGACCTCGATTACCGCATCACGTGGTCCACCTTCACCTCGGGCCCGCCGCTGCTGGAGGCAGTGAGCGCCGGGGCGGTGGACATCGGGGGCGTCGGCAACACTCCGCCCGTCTTCGCCGCTGGGGCCGACTCGAACATCACCGTCATCGGCGCCACGCACGGCTCGTCGGCCGGTGAGGTCATCGTCGTGCCCGAGGACTCACCGCTGAAGAGGCCCGACCAGCTCAAGGGCAGGTCCATCGCTGTGGCACAAGGCAGTTCGGCCCACTTCCAGCTGGTCGCCTCGCTCAGGAGGGCCGGGCTCGGGATCGAGGAGGTGAGGCTGAACTACCTCCAGCCCGCCGACGCGCTCGCCGCGTTCAGTCGGGGCAAGGTCGACGCCTGGGCGATCTGGGACCCGTACACCTCGCAGGTCCTGCGCACGGCGGACGCCCGGGTGCTCACGACCGGCGAAGGCGTCGTCAACGGTCTCGGTTTCCAGGTCGCCTCACCCGTATCGCTCAAGGACGGGCAGAAGTCGCAGGCCATCGGCGATCTTCTGGTGCGGCTGGAGCGGGCCCAGAAGTGGGTCTTCGAGCACCCGGAGGCGTGGGCGAAGGTCTGGGCGAAGGAGACCGGGCTCCCCTACGAGGTGGCGCTGGACGCCGTGAAGCTCAGTTACGGCACCCGCGTCCCGGTCGCGATCGACGCCGCGGCCATCGCCTCCGAGCAGGAGATCGCCGACACCTTCGCCGAACTGGGGCTGATTCCCCGGCGGTTCGACTTCGAGGACTACGTCGACACCCGGTTCAACCGTGACCTCCCCGCTTCCTCCACCACGCCGCGCTCCTACGGAAAGGCCTCCTCGTGAACGTCCATCTGCACTGGTTCCTGCCCACCGGGGGCGACGGCCGGACACTCGTCGACCGGCACGCCTACACCGACGGCGGCATCAAGCGCGACCGGATCACCCCGGTGCACGGGGTGCGGGCCCCGGACATCGAGTATCTGGCCCAGATCGCCAAGGCGGCCGAGCAGTTGGGCTTCGAGGCCGTGCTGACGCCCACGGGTACGTGGTGCGAGGACGCCTGGCTGACCACCGTGGCGCTCGCCCAGCACACCGAGCGTCTGAAGTTCCTCGTGGCGTTCCGGCCGGGGGTCATCTCCCCGGTGCTCGCCGCCCAGATGGCCGCCACGTATCAGCGGATCACCCGGGGGCGGCTGCTGCTCAACGTGGTGACCGGGGGCGATTCGACGGAGCAGCGGCGGTTCGGGGACCACCTGGACCACGACCGGCGCTATGCGCGGACCGCGGAGTTCCTGTCGGTGGTACGGGGCGCCTGGGGCGGGCAGCCGTACGATTTCGACGGTGAGCACTACCAGGTGGAGGGCGGGCTGACCGCGCTGCCGCCGGACCCGCTGCCGGAGATCTTCTTCGGCGGGTCGTCCGCTGCCGCGGGACCGGTGGCCGCGGCCCATGCCGATGTCTATCTGACCTGGGGCGAGCCACCGGCCGCGGTGAAGGAGAAGATCGGCTGGATTCGCGGCCTGGCGGAGGAGCAGGGGCGCACGGTCCGGTTCGGCATCCGGCTGCACACCATTTCGCGGGACTCCTCGGCCGAGGCCTGGGCCACCGCCGACCGGCTGCTGGGCGAACTCGATCCGGACACGATCGCGGCGGCGCAGCAGGCGCTGGGGCGGAGCGAGTCGGTCGGGCAGCAGCGGATGCTGGCACTGCACGGTGGTTCGCGCGACAGGCTGGAGATCGCGCCGAATCTCTGGGCGGGCGTCGGTCTGGTGCGTGGCGGGGCCGGGACCGCGCTGGTGGGCAGTCACGCGGAGGTCGCGGACCGGATCGAGGAGTATCACGCGTTGGGCGTGGAGCACTTCGTGCTCTCCGGGTATCCGCATCTGGAGGAGGCGTACTGGTTCGGCGAGGGGGTCACCCCCGAGCTGGCCCGGCGCGGGCTGCTGTCGATCGTGCCCGCGTCCCCGCTGCTGGGCGGGACCGGCGCCGAGGGCCGGACCGCCCCGGCACCGGGCGGGGCGCCGCTGCTGCTCGCCGGAGGACGCTGAGGTCCGCCGCCGACAGCCATCGACGCCGGGGCTCCGGGACCTCCCCCGTACGGGAAGATCCCGGACCACCGAACAGTTAGTACAAGCGTGAACATTTCTGGGGTGCGTGAACTGGACGTGATCGTGATCGGCGCGGGTCAGGCGGGACTGTCCGCCGCTCACCACCTGCGCCGCGTCGGACTGGAGCCGGACGTCGGCTTCGCCGTGCTGGACCACGCGCCCCGGCCGGGCGGCGCATGGCAGTTCCGCTGGCCCTCGCTGACCTACGGCAAGGTCCACGGAATGCACGCCCTGCCGGGCATGGAGCTGACCGGAGCCGACCCCGACCAGCCCTGCGGTTGGCGCAGGGCCGTGGCGACCTCCCGGCCCACGCTGGCGGCGGCGCCCTTGTTCGGGGTGACGGCCCAGTTCCGTACGGACCGACCGCGGATCGTGACCGGAGCCGGCGGCGCAGTGTTCTGCTGCTCCGGCGGATCCGGGCCCCGCGGGTAGGTCTCGCTGCACGGCTGTACTCAGGGGTGCAGCCGCTTCATCATGACCGCGTACAAGGGGGAGTCGGCGAAGGGCCGCTGCTCCCCAGCCTTCTCATAGCCCCATGTCTCGTACAGTTTCTGGACCTTCGGGTGAGTTACGTCGACGAGGAGAACGGCGAGGTTCTCCTCACGGCGTGCCAGGAGGGCTTCGTGCAGACGGTCGGAGATACCCTGCTTCCGCCACTGCGGACGCACCATCACCTCGGAGATGGCGAAAGTCGCCGCATAGCCGTTGTTCGGCTTGAAGTCTGTGGAGCGCCACCATTCGCGGCCTGGCTGGAGCGGTGCGCCGTACGCGAAGCCGGTCGGATCGTCGCCTTCGAAGGCGACGACGCATGTGAAACCGTCCATCTCCGACCAGTGATCGACGAACCACGGAAATCGCTGGTTGAACTGGTCTTCCATCGCGTCCGCGTAGGCATCGGCGTGCACGTCGATCAGCATCTGCTTGAAGCCTTCAGGAAGGCTATCCCGGCTGTAGTACCGCAGATTAGTCACCATGGTCATACCAGACTCCGTTCATCTCGCGTCCGATCTACCCACTGGCGGGCGTAGGTAGTGGATGGTGCCAGCCTGAGCAAGTCCCGGTGGAAGTCCCCGATCAATGTACGCATGCGTCCTGGCATCGGAGCGCCGTCCATGATCGCAAAAACGGTGGCTGCGGTGTCCGTGGCCTGCTCAGGTTCTCCCTGCCGAAGCTGCGCAACGGCGAGCCGGCATGTCGCCAGAGCCCTGTTTCGCTGGAACTCCGCCGGAATCTTCGCCAGCGCGCGATGCGCCGTCGCTTCTGCTTCGGCGTAGTCCCCACTGGTAGTCAGGATGATGGCCGCAAGGTGGTCAAGCTCGGCCGCTCCGTAGAACGCGGTCCATCGAGGGCGCTCATCCACCGGCGCCTTCCGAAGGGCGTCCTGCGCGGCGCCGAGTGCCCTCGCAGCCGCTCGCGAGTCCCCAAGGGTCGAGTGAGCCAAGGCGAGACGGACCCGGCTCAGGGAGCCGAAGAACGGGTCTCTGCGGGAGGCCTGGGATGCGTGCGCCGCCTGAGCTGCGGCGAGTTGCTCGGGCCAGTTCTTCCGCTGGTAGGCGAGCATGGCGATGTTGAGCCACACCCTCATTCCGGTCGGCGGGTCCTGAGAAAGCCCTGCGAACGTGGTCGCCTCGTGCAGATACTTCTGGGCCGCGTCCAGGTCGCGCAGGTCAATGCAGGACCAGGCCGCGATGGTGGTGTACTCGGCCGCGAGCGCGTACAGGCAGCGGCGTACCCGCTCGCTGGCGTTGCGCCGCTGAAGTTCCAAGACCTTGGCGCGGCCCTGAAGGGCCTCAGCGGCCAAGGACGCATGCCCGCCGAGCCGGTCATCCGCTTCCACGAGCTGATTCATGCCGGCCGCGGCCCGTTGCACGTCCGTCATGCCCACTGAGCGACGCTGCTTGAGGATCGGGACACCGGCCGCCCCCATTCCGGTGCTGGAGATCATGAAATCGCGACGCCGCACGGGGTCCTCCAGGGGGTGCTGCATGGAGAGGGGGGCGCTGAACCCTAGGTCCGCCACGGGGCAGCCGAACACACGCTCAAGTGCAGCGCAAGTACGTCCGATCGGCCGATGACTGGAGCCGGAGAGCAGATTCCGGACCGTGCGAGAGGAGATTCCTCCCATGCGACCAGTGATCTCCAGCAGCGCCTGATTGAGCCGATCAGCTAACTCCTCTTGCGTGAGCCCGAGTTGATCCATCCGGCCCCGGAGGGCAGCATTCACTCCCATGTACTGACCGTAGTGCCGTCGTCACGCGCCCACCTAGTCGTTAGGTAATGCAACCGTAAAGTCTTCCGGCTGGCAGCGGCACCCAGACCCTGAACCTTCCTGTCGCGCCCCGTTGCCGACTCGTTCACTGGGTACAGCCGTCGGCCGACACCGGTCCGGCGGCATGGAGGAAGCCCGGCCCAGCCCCTCGGGACCGGGTGCCCCATGCCGGAGGGAGTGACCTCGTGATGATGACCACAGCAAACCTGAACGTGCCCGCTATCAGGCACCATGCGCCCGCCGTCCAGCTCTACGAAGTGAGCCTTCGCCGCACGACTCAGCCCGGCCAGCCGCTGACGGAAGCCGATCGGCGTCAGCCCCAGGAGATACGGCGCCTGAGTTGTGTCCTGCTCACCGCGTGGTGCCTGTTGCCGTGCCTCGACAGTCTTGAGCTGCTGGTCTCCGAGCTGGTGACGAACGCGGTACAGCACGGGGCGGGCCCGGAGATCGGCGTCATTATCTGTACTGATAACGAGTACCTGCACGTCTACGTCCGCAATGGGTCCTCCCGCACGCCCTTGCCGCGCCCGCTCGACTCCGAGGCGGAGAATGGGCGTGGCCTCCACATCGTGGCCGCCGTCGCCGACCGTTTCGACGTCAGCGAGGACGGCACCACCGTCCACTGCGCGCTCGTCCTTCCGGCGGTGGCAGCATGACCGCCACCGTCGGCTATGGGCTGCTCAGCTACGTTTTCAGCTTCACGATGATCCAGGAGTACGCGGCCGTGCAGCTCGGCCTGGGGCTCAGCTCGTACACCCGCACCACCGGCTCGGCAAGCGTGAACGGCCGGAACGCCAAGCGCGTCAGGAGCTTGCTCGCCGAGGCGGACGCCCGCCCGCACCCGCTGCACTTCGACTTCCCGGCCATATCCAAGGGGACCGGCCCGGTCCCCCTTGCAAGGGTCCTCGGACACAAGTGGGCAGCCTGCCCGATCTCCGAGGACACGCTGTGAGCCGAAAGCCGCCCAGAGGCACCGTCGTAGAGGGCATGGACTTCGACCGCTGGTCGGTGATCCTGTGCAAGCCGGACGCCGTGCAGCGCGGCTTGGCGGACGCCGTGCTGGAGCGGATATCCGCCGTCGGCTTCAGCGTCACCGGCCGCCGCGACATCACCGCCCGAGCGTGGCAGGCCCACGTGCACTACTGGGACCTGCTCGTGGACGCCGACCACTACACCAACCGCGACATCCCCGCCTGCCTCGACGCGCTGTACGCCGACCAACCCGTGGTCGTCGCGCTCGCGTACGGCGAACCCGACTGCCACCAGCGGCTGCGGAAGCTCCTCGGTCATTTCGATCCGACCGTCGCCACCCGCGGCACGATCCGCGGAGACCTCGGTGACGACAGCCTCGAAGTGGCTCTCGCGGAACGACGCCTGGTCAACAACCTCGTGCACACGTCGGACGACGTAGCCGCCGCCCGCCGCGACTTCGGGACCTGGTTCGGAGCCAACCGGCGCGCGCTCCTCACCGCCCCGGTTCCCGCGAAGAACACTCCTTCCGACGCCTGACCGCCCCCTCTGGAGGAATCCATGGCCGCCCCCATAGCCCCACTGCGCCGTGCACTGCCGATCCTGTCCGCGGACAGGATCGGCGGGCTGAAGCCCGAACTCGCTGACGTGATCGAGTACCGCAAGTCCGGGTTATCTCTCAACTGGATCGTCGGCTGCCCGCTGGAATGCGGGTACTGCGTACGGCACCTGTTCGACAACTTCGGGATGAAGGCTCCCCGACGCCTGATGAGCGACGAGGAAGCCGTCGACCGGCTGCTCAGCCACCCCTACTTCCGGGCGCACAGGACCCCCGTCCAGCTCCTGAACCGGGCGACCGACCCCATGCTGCCCGTGGTGAAGCCGCACGTGTTCACCGTGCTGCGGAAACTCGACGAGCAGGGCCTGACCAACCACGTGCTGATCATCACGCGGTGGCGGGTCGCCCCCGAGGACTGCGCCGTCCTGAACTCGTTCGCGAACCTGCGCCTCACGGTCCTGGTCACCCACTCCAACATCGCGGACCCCGCGATCGAGCCGGTGGACTCCACCATCGCCGCACAGAGCCTGCGCACCCTGTACGAGCACGCCGAGCGGTACCGCACCGTCCTGTACTGGCGGCCGATCGTGCCGGGCCTCAATGACTGCCCCGCCGACATCGCTCGGGCCCGGGAACTGTCCCGGCACGCGCACGCCACCGTCTTCACCGGCCTGTTCTTCCGCAAGGAGATCGCCGCCTACTACGAGGCGCACGGCCTGCCGATGCCGTACGACGAGACGGCGCGGCGGAAGATCATGCCGGAGGACGCCGAGCGGCGGATCCTCGGGGCCCTCCAGGAAGGCGACTGGGGCGCCCTGTTCCGCAAGACGTCCTGCGGAGTCGCCTACGCCCATGGCGAGGCCGACTACAACGGGCACTTCGGGGTGCGCGAGCTGTGCGACATCTGCCCCGAGGACCAGGTCGCCCGGTGCCAGGCGGCATGGGTCAAGCCAGACCTCGCGGCAGTCACCCGGGAAGCCCGCCTCCTCGGCGCGACCGGCGACGTTGAGATCAACGACCGTGCCATCGTCGTGGAAGGACTGGACGAACCACCGCGCTACTACCTTCAGCACGGGTTCGGCTACCAGTGCCACGACCGCGCCAAGCCTCACCACCACCGCCAACACGGCCGAGCCCCCATCGGCTGGAAGGCGGGGAACGGAACCGACGCCGTATGAACTTCTCCTCCTGGCCCTCGCTCCTCATTGTCGATGTCGAAGGCAACGGGGCCAATCCGCCTGACCTGGTCGAAGTCGCCGCCCTTCCCGTACGCGACGGCCGGCCGGACACCAGCACGGCAGGGACGTGGCTGACCAGGCCGAAGCACCCCGTCACGCCCTTCGCCGCACGGGTCCACGGCCTGACCAACAAGCGGCTGGAGCGGAAACCGGACTGGGAGGCGATCGCCGACAGCGTGCACACGCTGCTGAGCAGCTCATGGATCTGCGCCCACAACGCGCACGTCGACTACAAGGTGCTCTCCACGCACCTTCCACGCTGGCAGCCGGCCGGAGTGCTCGACACGCTCCGGCTGGCCAAGGCGACCTATCCGCGGCTGCCGAGGTACAGCCTCGACGCCCTGATCGAGCACGTCCGGCCGGACCTCACCGGAGCGCCCGCGCAGCGGCACCGCGCCACGTTCGACGCCTACGCCACAGCCCTGCTCCTGATCGAGATGGCCGGCCACTACGACACCTGGGACCGGCTTGTCGCCGCGGCGGTGCCGCCCGGCCTGCCCGGAGCTCCCCAAGTAGAAGAGGAACCCACCCTGTGGTGACCAGAACTTCGCCCATCCGCATCGGCGTGCTCGGCACGCACTCGACCGGCAAGACGATTCTGCTCCGGCGGATCGAGATGGAGCTGCGCGCGAACGGCGCGACCCCCGTCCGGACCGGCGGCATCGGGAAGCGGGCAGCCCAGACCGGGCTGCCCAAGATGGAGCGGCACACCGCGGCATCCACCGAATGGATCATCGCGCAGGGCATCGCCGACGAGATCGCCGCCGCCGCTCAAGGGGCCGACGTCGTCCTCGCGGACCGGGCCGCCCTCGACGCCGTCGCCTACCTCAACGCGGCACTGGAGTTCCGCGGCGAGCAGCTCCACCGGCTGGAGGGGCACCGGATTCTGTCGCTGGCCTCCACCCAGTTGCCGAAGTACGACCTGCTCCTCGCCACGGTCCTCGACCCGTCCGTGCCCATCCAGAAGAAGCACGGTTACGACCCCCGGTACCGCCGCCTGGTCGACGAGCACACCCACGCCCTCCTCAAGAGTGAAACGATTCCCCATCTGCGCGTCACCAGCGACCCCGACAGCCAGGCGGAGGCCGTCAAGCACGCCCTGAAGCTGTACCTCAAGAAGGCATCCGTATGAACACCCCACCGCCCTCGGGCACGATCGAACTCGCGGGGAAGACCGTCTCCCGGCTCGGCTTCGGCACCATGCGCCTGACCGGCGGGACCGGCGCCGAGGGCCGGACCGCCCCGGCACCGGGCGGGGCGCCGCTGCTGCTCGCCGGAGGACGCTGAGGTCCGCCGCCGACAGCCATCGACGCCGGGGCTCCGGGACCTCCCCCGTACGGGAAGATCCCGGACCGCCGAGCAGTTAGTACAAGCGTGAACATATCTGGCGTGCGTGAACTGGACGTGGTCGTGATCGGCGCGGGTCAGGCGGGACTGTCCGCCGCTCACCACCTGCGCCGCGTCGGACTGGAGCCGGACGTCGGCTTCGCCGTGCTGGACCACGCGCCCCGGCCGGGCGGCGCATGGCAGTTCCGCTGGCCCTCGCTGACCTACGGCAAGGTCCACGGAATGCACGCCCTGCCGGGCATGAAGCTGACCGAAGCCGACCCCGACCAGCCCTCGTCTGAGGTGATCGGCGCGTATTTCGCCGCGTACGAGGAGCGCTTCGGCCTGCGGGTCCACCGCCCGGTGGAGGTGAGCGCCGTGCGGGAGGGGAGCGGCGGGCGGCTGCTGGTGGAGACGTCCGAGGGGACGTACGGTCCAAGGGCCCTGATCAACGCGACCGGCACCTGGGACCGGCCGTTCTGGCCGCGCTACCCGGGCCAGGAGACGTTCCGGGGGCGGCAGTTGCACACGGCGGACTACCCCGGGCCCGAGCAGTTCGCGGGGCAGCGCGTCATCGTCGTCGGGGGCGGCGCCTCCGGTACGCAGCATCTGATGGAGATCGCCGAGCACGCGGCCGGCACCTTCTGGGTGACCCGGAGCGAACCGGTCTTCCGCGAGGGTCCGTTCACCGAGGAGTGGGGGCGGGCGGCCGTGGCGATGGTGGAGGAACGGGTACGCAAGGGGCTGCCGCCGCGGAGCGTGGTCAGCGTGACCGGGCTGCCGATGACCGATGCGGTCCGGCGGGCCCGGGAGGAGGGAGTCTTGGACCGGCTGCCGATGTTCGACCGGATCACGCCGAACGGCGTGGCCTGGGAAGACGGTCGGGTCGTCGAGGCCGATGTGATCCTGTGGGCCACCGGGTTCCGGCCCGCCGTGGACCACCTGGCACCACTGAAACTGCGCGAGCCGGGCGGCGGCATCCGGGCCGAGAACACCCGCGCCGTACGCGACGGGCGCGTCCATCTCGTCGGGTACGGCCCGTCCGCCAGCACCATCGGCGCGAACCGCGCGGGCCGCGCCGCGGTTCGGTCGGTCATGCGGCTGCTGAAGGAGACGGGCGAGGAGAGCGGCGACCGGCGGCCGGGCCGCGAACCGAACGGCGCACGGAAGGACCGGGAAGCCGGGGCGGTCGTCGCCGTCCCGGTCTCCGGGGGCTGATCCCTCCGTGGGCGGAGGCCGTCAGCTCGTGGTGGCGGAAGCGCGGTTGCGGTTGAACTCCTGGACGTTCTTCCGCTGCTCGTCGTAGTTTCCGGTGAACCGGGTGTCGCCGGGTCCGACCGTGACGAAGTACAGCCAGGGTCCGGGTGTGGGGCTGATGGCCGCGCGCAGCGCCTCCTCTCCCGGGTTGCCGATGGGTGTCGGCGGCAGCCCCTTGATCCGGTAGCTGTTGTACGGGCTGTCCAGCTGGGTGTCGGTGGTCGTCGTGTCCAGGGTGGAGCGCTTCAGGGCGTAGTTGAGGGTGGAGTCCATCTGCAACGGCATGTCCTTGAGCAGTCTGTTGTAGACGACCCGGGCCACCTTGCCCATGTCGGACGCGGTGTCGGCCTCGGCCTGGACGATGCTGGCGATCGTGATCGTGTCGTAGACGGAGACGTTGTTGCGCTGGGCGCCCGCCGTGACGTGGTCCGCGCCGAAGTGCTTGCGGGCGGTGTCCGCCATGTAACGCAGCAGACCGGCGGGCTCGGTCGCGGCGTCGAGCGGATACGTGGCCGGGAAGAGGTATCCCTCGGGGTTGCCCTCGGCCTGGGCGGGCAGAGGCAGGTCCACCGTCGTCGCGGCCTTCCGCGTGCTGCCGGGCTTCAGGCCGAGCGACTGGTCGACGGCCTCGTACACCTGCGAGGCGCGACGGCCCTCGGGGATCATCAGCGTGCGCCTCGGGCGCTCCTTCTCGCGCCCGCCCTCGTCCGATCCGACCAGGGACAGCGGGATCAGGACGGCGGCCGACACGACGATCAGGGCGCCGACGGTCAGGACGACCTTCCCGCGGCGGGTCGGGCGGAGTCTGCGACGGGGTCGGGCGTCCGGGGACTCGTTCACCATGCGGGCACGTTAACCCGGGGCACGAGCCACGGCTGGTAGCTCGGCCACGGCGTCGGCTCCGGCGACACGAACGCCGTACCGGGCGACCAGAACACACGGCACACAGAACACACGAACAAGGGCTCGGGTGTTCGCTGGAACGTGTGATCGTCAGTGGATTCATTGCTGTTCACCCGTCCGGGGCGTGATGATTGCAGAGCGCAGTCAACGGGCTGCAGACCGCTACTGCGCAGTCCCGCAGATGCACCACGCACAAGGAGAAAGACCAGATGAACTTCCTGACCAACCTGCTTGCCGGCGTCGTCCACTTCGTGGGTTGGCTCGTCTGACCATCGCTCCGCCCGGCGCCGTCGCTTCCCGTCCCACGGAAGCGGCGGCGCCGCCGTGCGTGCTGAGCCGACCGGCTCAGCCATTCGCCGCCGCCGGTCCGGTGACGGGCGGCAGTGCGGTGAACCCGGGGGCGGCCGTCACCGCCGCGAGGAGTCGAGCGGCCGGCGGACCCGGGTGAGCGGGTGGTCCGGGAACTCCGCGTCCCACTGGGCATGGCCCTCCGCGCGCATCTTCACGACAGCACATCACCGTGGCCGTTCAGCCAGGTGCCGTGTCCACGGTTCGGTGGCCGGGGAGTTCCGCCCCGAGGGGGGCTCTCATGCGCGGCGATCATGCCGTACGCGCCGCGCCAGTGGCATCAGGGGGTGCCACATCACCCTGATGCCGGGGGCGGTCAGGGGGCCGGCACCGGGGCCGGGTGGGAGTCGCGGCGGATCAGGGCGGCGTAGTGGCCGTCGCGGTCGAGCAGTTCCTCGTGCGTACCGCGCTCGGCGGCCCGGCCGTCCTCCAGGACGACGATCTGGTCCGCGTCGCGAACGGTGGACAGACGGTGCGCGATGGTGAGCGTGGTCCGCCCGGCGGAGAGGGCGTCGATCGCCTGCTGCACAGCCTGTTCCGTACGGGTGTCGAGCGCGCTGGTCGCCTCGTCGAGGATCAGCACCGGCGGGTCGCGCAGGATGGTGCGGGCAATGGCGAGGCGCTGCTTCTCGCCGCCCGAGAAGCGGTAGCCGCGCTCACCGACCAGGGTGTCGTAGCCGTCGGACAGGGAGGCGATGTGGTCGTGGATCTGCGCGGCGCGGGCCGCGGCCTCGATCTCCTCGTCGGTGGCGTCCGGCTTGGCGAAGCGCAGGTTGTCGGCGACCGAGGCGTGGAAGAGGTAGGTCTCCTGGGAGACGACGCCGACCGCCCGGGCGAGGGTGTCGAAGTCCAGGTCACGGACGTCGACCCCGTCGAGCGTGACCCGGCCGGCGGTGACGTCGTACAGCCGGGGCACGAGGTAGCTCAGCGTGGACTTGCCGGAACCGGTGGATCCGACGACCGCGAGGCTGGCGCCCGCGGGGACGGTCACCTGGATACCGGTCAGCGTCGGGCCGTTCTTCTCGTCGTAGCTGAAGTCGACGTTCTCGAAGGCGATCTCGCCGCGGATCTTCTCCAGGCGGACCGGCTCCTCCGGTTCGGTGATGTCCACCGTGAGGTCGAGGTACTCGAAGATGCGCTGGAAGAGGGCGAGGGAGGTCTGCATCTGCACACCCGTGGAGAGCAGGCTGACCGCCGGGCGGAACAGCCCCTGCTGGAGCGTGACGAAAGCGACCAGCGTGCCGAGGGAGACGGCCGTGGCGCCGGACTGGAGGGTAAGCCCGGCCGCCCAGTAGATGACGGCGGGCATGGCGGCCATCACGATGCCGATCGTGGACATCCGCCAGCGGCCGGCCATGTTGGAGCGCACTTCGAGGTCCACCAGGCGCTCGGACTCCTCGGCGAAGCCCTGGGTGAGGGAGTCGGAGCGGCCCATGGTGCGGCCGAGGAGGATGCCGCTGACCGACAAGGACTCGGTGACCGTGGCGGCCATCGCGGCCATCTGCTTCTGGCGCTGGGTGGTGATCTTCTTGCGCTCCCGGCCGACGCGGCGGCTGATCGCGACGAAGACCGGCAGCAGAAGCAGCGAGACGACGGTGAGCCGCCAGTCGAGGGCGAGCATCGCGACGACCGTCGCGATGACGGCCGTGAGGTTGGAGACCAGCGAGGTGGCGGTGGAGGTGACCGTCGCCTGCATGCCGCCGATGTCGTTGGCGATGCGGGACTGGACCTCGCCCGTGCGGGTGCGGGTGAAGAAGGCGAGCGGCATCCGCTGGAGCTGGGTGTAGACGGCGGTGCGCAGGTCGTGCATGACGCGCTGGCCGACGGTGGTCGAGATCAGGGTCTGGAGCACGCCGAAGACGCCGGTCATCACGGCGGTGAGGATCATACCGAGCGCCAGCAGGGTCAGCAGGCCCGTGCGCCCCTGCGGGATCGCGGTGTCCAGGATCTCGCGCAGCAGGAACGGGGAGGCGACCGATACCAGGGAGGACGCGCCGACCAGCAGGCCGACGACGGCCAGGCGTCCGCGGTAGGGGTGGAAGAGGCGGAGGATGCGGCGCACCTCGGCGGGCGGCCGGTCGGCGGCGGCGCGGGCATCGGGTGGGGGCGTCCACGTGGGCTCGTCGGGTTTCATGGGCTCCTTCGTCGGGCGTGAGGCATGGCCGGGCAGACCCGACCGGGACCGGGCGGACCCGACCCTCGCACATCGAGAGCTTAGCTCATTGTTACCTATGTTCACAATGAACAAGGTCCTGATATTGTTCCCGTATGGACGCCCCAGATTCCCCCGGTCCGCTCGAGTCCCCCGGACCGCTCAGCTCCCCCGGCTCCCCCGGCTCCCCCGGCTCCCCCGGCTCCCCCGGCTCCCCCGACACCGACGGCATACTCGCCGAACAGTTGCTGCGGCTGACCCGTCGGCTGCACCGCATCCAGAGCCGCCAGCTGGAGCCGATCGACATCACCCCGGCCCAGTTCCGGCTGCTGCGGACGGTCGCGAGCTACGAGGCGGCCCCCCGGATGGCTGATCTCGCCCGGCGTCTGGACGTCGTTCCGCGCGCCGTGACGACGCTGGTCGACGCGCTGGAGGTGAGCGGCCGGGTGCGCCGCGCCCCGGATCCCGACAGCCGCCGGGTGGTCCGCGTCGAGATCACGGACGAGGGGCGCGCCACGCTGCGGTCCCTGCGCAGCGCGCGCCGGGCCGCCGCAGAGGAGATCCTGGCTCCATTGACCGCCGATCAGCGCGAAGTCCTCGGCGGGCTGCTGTCCGCTCTGGTCGACGGCATGCCGGAACGCCACTGCTGAACACCGCGCCGAGCCGCCGAGGAGATGGCCGACATGCCGCTGCTGGAGCCCGACCCGGAAGCCCTGCGCCCCGGAACGGCACGGGAACCCGCCCCCGACCGGGTCATCGACCGCAGCGCGGGCGGCACCCCGGAGCCGCTGCGCGGCGAGCTGATGGCCCTGCTCGGCGCCGACAAGGTGCTCTGGAAGATCTCCGACCTCGTGCGGTACGCCTCCGACGCCAGCCCCTACCGCTTCCTCCCCCGGGTCGTGCTGGTCCCCGAGGACCTCGACGACGTCTCCGCGATCCTCTCGTACGCCCATGGCAAGGGCCGTGACGTGGTCTTCCGGGCCGCGGGCACCAGCCTCAACGGCCAGGCCCAGGGCGAGGACATCCTCGTCGACGTACGCCGCCACTGGACCGGCGTCGAGGTGCTGGACGACGGGGCGCGGGCCCGGATCCGGCCGGGGACGACGGTGCTGCGGGCCAACATCGCCCTCGCCCGGTACGGCAGGCTGCTGGGCCCCGACCCGGCCAGCGCCATCGCCTGCACCGTCGGCGGGGTCGTCGCCAACAACGCCTCGGGCATGACCGCGGGCACCACGCGCAACTCCTACCGGACGCTCGCCTCACTCACCTTCGTGCTGCCGAGCGGCACCGTCGTCGACACCGCCGACCCGGCCGCCGACGAGAAGCTGGCCCGCGCCGAACCGGAGCTGTGCGCCGGGCTGATGGAGCTGAAGGCGGAGATCGAGGCTGACGAGGAGCTGGCCGCGAGGATCCGCGCCAAGTACACGATCAAGAACACCAACGGCTACCGCCTGGACGCCTTCCTCGACGGGGCGACGCCGGTACGGATCCTGCGCGGGCTGATGGTCGGATCCGAGGGCACGTTCGGCTTCATCTCCGAGGTCGTCTTCGACACCCTGCCGCTGGACCGGCGGATCTCCAGCGCCCTGCTGTTCTTCCCCTCCCTCACGGCGGCCGCGGCCGCCGTGCCCCGGTTCAACGAGGCGGGGGCCATCGCCGTGGAACTGATGGACGGCAACACACTGCGCGCCTCCGTCAGCGTGCCGGGCGTCCCGGCGGACTGGGCGGCGCTGCCCCGGTCCACGACCGCGCTGCTGGTGGAGTTCCGGGCGGCCGACGAGGCCGGCCAGCAGGCGTTCGAGCGGGCGGCCGGCGCCGTCGTCGCCGACCTGGACCTGGTCGTCCCGGCCGTGTCGGTGACCAACGCCTTCACCCGGGACGCCGGGACGATCGCCGGGTACTGGAAGGCCCGCAAGGCGTTCGTCACGGCGGTCGGCGGGTCCCGGCCCTCGGGCACCACCCTGATCACGGAGGACTTCGCGGTGCCGCCCGCACGGCTGGCCGACGCCTGCGAGGCGCTGCTGGAACTCCAGTCGCTCCACGGTTTCGACGCCGCCGTGGCCGGTCATGCCGCCCACGGCAATCTGCACTTCCTGCTCGCGTTCGACGCGGCGAAGCCGGCCGACGTCGAGCGGTACGACGCTTTCATGCAGGAGTTCTGCGCGTTGGTGGTGGACCGTTTCGACGGGTCGCTCAAGGCGGAGCACGCCACCGGACGCAATATCGCACCCTTCCTGGAGCGGGAGTGGGGGCCGCGCGCCACCGAGCTGATGTGGCGGACGAAGCAGGTCATCGATCCCGCCGGGGTACTCGCTCCGCGCATCGTCCTGGACCGGGATCCGCGGGCCCATCTGCGGGGTCTGAAGACCATTCCGACGGTGGAGGCGGTCGCCGACCCGTGCATCGAGTGCGGCTTCTGCGAACCGACCTGCCCCAGCGAGGATCTGACGACCACTCCGCGCCAGCGGATCGTGCTGCGCCGGGAGATGATGCGCCAGGCGGACGGTTCACCGGTCGAGACCGGTCTCCTGGATGCCTACGGGTACGACGCCGTGGACACCTGCGCCGGGGACTCCACCTGCAAGCTCGCCTGCCCGGTCGGCATCGACACCGGGGCGATGATGAAGGGTTTCCGGCACCGCAGGCACACGCCGCGCGAGGATCGGATCGCCGCGCTGAGCGCGAAGAACTTCCGTGTGGTGGAGGCCTCGGCACGGCTGGCCGTGGCGGTGGCCGACGCGGTCGGCGACCGGGTGGGCGACGGTCCGCTCGAGGCCGTGACGCGGCTCGCCCGCAAGGTCGTCCGCCCCGATCTCGTACCGGAGTGGCTGCCCCAGATCCCGGGGGCGGCGGCCCGGCGACTGCCGCGTACGGACCGCGTCGGGGCGAGCGCGGTCTACTACCCGGCCTGCGTCAACCGCATCTTCGCCGGGCCGGACGGCCGCCCCGGCCTTTCCCTCGCCGAGGCGGTGGTCGCCGTGTCCGGGCGGGCCGGGAAACCGGTGTGGATCCCGGAGGATGTCGCGGGGACGTGCTGCGCGACCATCTGGCACTCCAAGGGGTACGACGCGGGCAACAGGATCATGGCGAACCGTATGGTGGAGGCCGTCTGGGGCTGGACGGCGGGCGGGACGCTGCCCCTGGTCGTGGACGCGTCCTCGTGCACGCTCGGCATCGCCGAGGAGGTGGTGCCCTACCTCAGCGAGGAGAACCGGGCGCTGCACCGTGAACTGACCGTCGTGGACTCGCTGGTGTGGGCGGCCGACGAACTGCTGCCGGAGCTGACGGTGTTCCGCACCGCCGGGTCGGCCGTCGTGCATCCGACCTGTTCGATGGAGCACCTGGGTGACGCGGGGCGGTTGCGCGTGCTGGCCGAGGCCTGTGCGGACGAGGTCGTGGTGCCGGACGACGCGGGGTGCTGCGCGTTCGCGGGCGACCGGGGCATGTTGCACAAGGAGCTGACCGACTCGGCGACGGCCAAAGAGGCGGCCGAGGTCGCGCTGCGCCCCTACGACGTCCATCTGTCGGCGAACCGGATGTGCGAGATCGGTATGGAACGAGCCACCGGGCAGCCCTATCGCTCGGCGCTGATCGAGCTGGAGCACGCCACCCGGCCAACCGTCCGGTAGGCCGTTGAACGAGGGCGCGAACGCCCGTCCGGCCTGCACAACTGAGCGTATCGAGGCCCCGATTGGTTGCACCAGTCGAAGCTTCGGCGTGCCGTGAGGAAAGTCCATGGTTTGAGGACGAGAGTCCAAATACTTCCCTTGCGCACCAACAACCTCACCCTCCAGGGTCCTTACCGAGACCCCGGTCCCCGCGCTCGCCATCCGTACGGGGACCGGACTCGCTCACGCACCGTCTGAACCCCCAACCCCACCTGGAGGCTCGATGAACGACGACGCCCGGCCCGCACCGGAACCGCAGGACATACCTCCGCACAGCGGCGCGGCCGACGAGGCGGCGCGGCAGGATCCCAGCCGCCGTTCGGTGCTGTGGACCACGGCGGGCGTGGCCGGCGCCGGAATCGGCCTCGGGGCGCTGGGCGGGGGGACCGCGTCGGCAGCCGGGGCGGCCGCCCCGGAAGCCCTCTCCACCGCGGCAGCGGTCGCCGCCGCTCCCGCCCGGCAGGGCCGCACCATGGCGGGCGTCCGCTTCGAGGGGCGCTCCACGATCCGGGTCGGCATCGTGGGCCTCGGCAACCGGGGCGACAGCATGATCGACCTGTTTCTCGCCGTACCGGGCGTCCAGGTGAAGGCGGTCTGCGACCCGGTCCGGGACAAGGCGGAGAAGGCCGCCGCCAAGGTGACGGCCGCCGGTCAGCCCGCACCCACCGTCTACGCCAAGGGTGAGGACGACTACGAGAACCTCTGCAGGCGCGGGGACCTCGACTTCGTCTATGTGGCGACGCCCTGGGAACTCCACTTCCCGATGGCGAAGGCGGCGATGCTGAACGGGAAGCACGTCGGCGTGGAGTGCCCGATCGCCATGCGGCTGGAGGAGCTCTGGCAGTTGGTGGACCTCTCCGAGCGCACCCGGCGGCACTGCATGCAGCTGGAGAACTGTTGTTACGGCAAGAACGAGATGCGGGTGCTGCGCATGGCGCACGCGGGTCTCTTCGGCGACCTGCTGCACGGGGCGGGCGCGTACAACCACGATCTGCGCGAGCTGATGTTCGACCCCGACTACTACGAGGGTCCCTGGCGGCGGCTGTGGCACACCCGGCTGCGCGGTGACCTCTACCCCAACCACGGGTTCGGGCCGGTCGCCAACTACATGGACGTCAACCGGGGTGACCGGGCCGTGAGCATCACGAGCATCGGCACGCCGGCCCTGTCGCTCGCCGAGTACCGCAAGGAGCATGTGCCGGCCGGCGACCCCAGCTGGAAGGAGTCGTACATCGGGGCCGACCGGACGATCAGCCTCGTGCAGACGGCCAAGGGGCGGGTGATCCGGCTGGAGCACGATGTGTCGAGCCCGCACCCGTACTCGCGGATCAACAGCCTCGGCGGTACGCGGGGCGTGTTCGAGGACTACCCGGAGCGCATCTATCTGGAACCGACGAACACGAACCACCGGTGGGACGACTTCAAGAAGTACGCCGAGTGGGACCACTGGCTCTGGAAGGAGCACGCGAACCCGCCGGGCGGGCACGGCGGCATGGACTACATGATGGTCTTCCGGCTGATCCAGTGCATGCGGCTCGGCCTGGTCCCCGACTTCGACGTGTACGACGCGGCGACCTGGACGGCCCCCGTGCCGCTGAGCCATCTCTCGATCAAGGCCAAGGGCGCGCCGCTGCCGATCCCGGACTTCACCCGGGGCGAGTGGAGGAAGGCCCGGTCCGGCATGGACTCCGAGAAGCCGGCGGAGTGACGTCCCCGGGGTCCTGGGCCACGTGGGCCCAGGACCCCGGGAGCCGGCGGAGAGGGCTGGAAAACCGGTTGCCCCGGACCGGGACGAACAGGGAACCTTGCACGTCACCCCGTTCTTCGAGGTCCGCCCGGATCTCCGTTTCACAAGCCCTGGGACGTCATGCAGATTCGCGACCTTCCGTATTCGGATCCCGGCGACCCCGATGTCCGTTCAGGCCCTCGATTCCTCTACTGGCTCGGGCGCAACCAGCTCGCCGGGCAGCTGAAGGCCCTCTGCTGGGGGCTGCTGCACCAGCTGGGCATCGCCGGTATGCCGGTCGGCGTGGGTCTCGCCGTCCAGGCCGTCATCGACCGCTCGGGAAGCCGGCTGGCCCTGGCCGGCGGTCTCATCGCGGTCCTCGGCGTGGTGCTCGCCCTCGGCGACACCATGCTCCACCGGACCGCCGTGACCAACTGGATCACCGCCGCGGCCCGGATCCAGCAACTGCTCGCCCGCAAGACCGCGGAGCTGGGATCGGCGCTGACGCGGCGGGTCGCGGCCGGTGAGGTCGTCGCCGTCTCGACCGGCGACGTGGAGAAGATCGGCTGGTTCGTCGAGGCCCTCTCCCGCTTCGTGGCCGCCGCCATCGCCCTCGTGGGGGTCTGCGTATGGCTGTCCTTCTATCTCCCGTCCCTCGGTCTGATGGTGGCGCTCGCCATGCCGGTCCTCGCCCTGGCCGTGCTGCCTCTGCTGCCGCGCGCCACCCGGCGCGCCGACGAGCAGCGCGAGAAGGCGGGCAAGGCCACCGAGCTGGCCTCGGACACCGTCGCCGGACTGCGCGTCCTGCGCGGTATCGGCGGCGAGGAGCTGTTCCTCGGCCGCTACCGCCGAGCCTCCCAGGAGGTTCGCGGGGCAGCTGTGCGCTCGGCCCGGATGTGGGCGCTGATCTCGGCGGTGCAGGTGCTGCTGCCGGGGGTCCTGCTGATCTCCCTGGTCTGGTACGGGGCAACGCTGGCCCGGGACGGCCGTATCGAGGTCGGACAGCTGGTCACCGTCTACAGCGCGGTCACGCTGATGCTGTTCCCGCTGCGGCACTTCGAGGAGATCGCGATGGCGTACTCCTTCTCGCGGCCGTCCGCCCAGCGCGCGGTGCGCGTGCTGTCGCTGCGCCGCAGCACCCGGGAGACCACCGTCGAGGGGGTGACACCCTCCGGTGATCTGTACGACCCGGCGACCGGACTGCTGGCCCCTCGGGGGCAGTTCACCGCTGTCGTCTGCGGTGACCCGGACCAGGCGGGCCGGCTGGCCGAACGGCTCGGCGGGCACGCGGAGACCGGCGAGGAGAGCGGGGACGGGGAGGCTTCGGCGACGACTCCGTCGGTCCTGCTCGGCGGTGTCGCGCTCGACGAGCTCCCGCTGAACGCCGCACGGGCCGCGGTGCTGGTCCAGGACAAGGACCCGGTGCTGCTGTCCGGCACGCTCAGCGAGCTGCTGGACATCCCGTCCTCGGGCCAGGTCCCCGCCGAGGCGGCGTTGGAGGCGGCCCAGTGCGGTGACGTGCTGAGCGCCCTGGCGCAGGCCTCCCCCGACAACGACGGGGACCCGATGCGGACCCGGATCACCGAGCGCGGCCGGTCCCTGTCCGGCGGCCAGCGCCAGCGCCTCGCGCTGGCCCGGTCGCTGGTCACCGACCCGGAGGCGCTGGTGCTGGACGAGCCGACCTCCGCGGTCGACTCGCACACCGAGGCACGGGTCGCCGCCGGGATCGCGAAGCTGCGCCGGGGCCGTACGACGGTGGCGTTCGCCTCGTCCCCGCTGCTGCTCGACGCCGCCGACCGGGTGGTGCTCGTCCACGAGGGCACGGTGGTCGCCGCGGGAACCCACCGCGACCTGCTGCGCACCGAACCCCGCTACCGGGCGGTCGTCACCCGGGAGACCGACGACGAGACGGCCGCCACGAGCGCGCCGCACGGCATCGGCGAAATCCCCGCCATGAAGAGCACCCAGGAAATCGAGGAGAGGGCATGATCGGCGTCGCACCCCCGGCGTACGACCCCGCGGCCCCGGAGTCGGCGACGACACTGCCCGTGGGCACGCCGACGACCGTACGGAGTTACGTACGGAGTCTGCTGCGCCGGCACCGCAGGGCGTTCACCATCCTGGTCACGGTCAACGCGGTGGCGGTGATCGCCTCGATCACCGGCCCGTATCTGCTGGGCGGGCTGGTGGAGGACCTGTCCAACGGCGTCACCGACCTGCATCTGGAGCGCACGGCGGCGATCTTCGCGGTCGCGCTGGTCGTCCAGACCGTGTTCACGCGGAGCATGCGGCTGCGCGGGGCGATGCTGGGCGAGGAGATGCTCGCGGATCTGCGCGAGGACTTCCTCGTACGGTCCGTGGGGCTGCCGCCCGGGGTTCTGGAGCGGGCCGGGACAGGCGATCTGCTGTCCCGGATCACCACGGACATCGACCGGCTGGCGAACGCGATGCGGGAGGCCGTGCCGCAGTTGGCGATCGGCGTCGTGTGGACCTCCCTGCTGATCGGCGCGATGACGGTGACCGCTCCCCCGCTGGCGCTGGCCGTGGTGATCGCGCTGCCGGTGCTGATCGTGGGCTGCCGCTGGTACTTCCGCCGGGCCCCCGCGGCGTACCGCTCGGAGGCCGCCGGTTACGCGGCCGTCGCCGCGATGCTCGCGGAGACGGTGGACGCCGGGCGGACCGTGGAGGCGCACCGCCTCGGCGACCGGCGGGTGGCGCTGTCGGACCGGCGGATCACGGAGTGGACGGCCTGGGAGCGGTACACGCTGTTCCTGCGCTCGGTGCTGTTCCCGGTCATCAACGCGACGTTCGTGACGGTTCTCGGCGCGGTGCTGCTGCTCGGCGGCTGGTTCGTGCTGGAGGGCTGGCTCACGGTCGGGCAGCTGACGACGGGGGCGCTGCTGTCGCAGATGCTGGTCGACCCGATCAACCTGATCCTGCGGTGGTACGACGAGCTCCAGGTGGCCCAGGTGTCGCTGGCCCGGCTGGTCGGCGTCCGGGAGATCGAGCCGGACGCGGGCGACGCCGGGGTCGGCCCGGACGGCCGGGACGTGCGGGCGGACGACGTCAGGTTCGGTTACCGGGAGGGCGTCGACGTCCTGCACAAGGTGTCGCTCGATGTGGCTCCGGGCACCCGGCTCGCCCTCGTCGGCCCCTCCGGCGCGGGCAAGTCCACGCTGGGCAGGCTGTTGGCGGGGATCTACGCGCCGCGCACCGGTGAGGTGACGCTCGGCGGGGCGGAGCTGTCGCGGATGACGGCCGAACGGGTCCGTGAGCATGTGGCCCTGGTCAACCAGGAGCACCACGTCTTCGTCGGCTCGCTCCGGGACAACCTCCTGCTGGCCCGCGACGGGGCGAAGGACACGGAGCTGTGGGCGTCGCTGGCCGCGGTAGACGCGGACGGCTGGGCGAAGGCCCTGGAGGAGGGGCTGGACACCGAGGTCGGCTCGGGCGGGTTCGCGCTGACCCCGGCGCAGGCGCAGCAGATCGCCCTGGCCCGTCTCGTGCTGGCCGATCCGCACACGCTGGTGCTGGACGAGGCGACCTCGCTGCTGGACCCGCGGGCCGCCCGCCATCTGGAGCGTTCACTGGCCCGGGTGCTGGAGGGCCGCACGGTGGTGGCGATCGCGCACCGTCTGCACACCGCGCACGACGCGGATGTGATCGCGGTCGTGGAGGACGGCCGGATCAGCGAGCTGGGCAGCCACGACGAGCTGGTGGCGGCGGACGGCGCGTACGCGTCCCTGTGGCGGTCCTGGCACGGGTGAGCCGCCCGGACCTCTCGTTCTGTAGGTTCCGCGAGCCGGTGCGCACTGTACCCGTGAGATGCGCACCGAATGCGTAATCCCGAGGATCTGTGCGCACTGACTCCGGACGGTAACCAGCTTCCTGTCTATGGTCATCCGGAGTCCAGCACGGGTACGCGCGAAGTACGAACAGCCGATGGCGTCGGTGCGCTACGACGACGCGTCGGTCCGCAAGGTCCGGTCAAGGAACTGCGGTTGGCGGATTTCACATGGCCGGCTCCCTGGCGAAAGTTTCGCTCCACGCCTCCGCCACCCCGGAGGCCACCGCGGCCGACGTCACGGCACAGCTCGGCTACCCGACCCGCTCCGCCCTCACCGCCGCACAGAACCGGACAGCACCCAGCGCACCTGTGCGAGCCCGGACGTGAACGCCTCAGCCGTGATCCCCCTGGGTTTCCCTGGCCGCCCCGGGTCCCGCGGTTCAGAGCCGCTTCTCCTCATAGCACTTCCACTGCTCGTCGACGTCGTCCTTCCGCCCCACTGCATCGCGGGACTGGTAGTGCCAGCTGCATACCAGTGTCGGATCGACGGCAGTACGGCAAATCCACTTGTGCGGCGGGCTGGACAGGGCCTTGACGTTGTGAGTCTGCTTGTACTTGTCGCGGCAGTACTCTGGCAGGTTGTCGACGCCTTTCTCCGTATTACGCCCGGAAGCCGTGACGCACACGCCGGTGTTCGGGTCGTCGGGGTCGGTGAACTTCATGGTGTCGCCGTCCCTGTCGAACCGTTTGTCGCAGGCATCTCCCAGGTCGATCAGGGATTGGCAGCCCATCCCCTGTGTCCCCTTGAATCCGTACGAGGTGCAGTAGCCGCTCAGGTCTACGCCACCCAACTCCTCTGTCACGGTTGTCCGTTGGGCCATCAGGTACCCGCTGATCGTGAGCCCCGTGGCGACCGCGCCCACCACCACGAAGACCAGGATCGCCTTTAACCACTTCTTGCCCGAGATCCAGGCCGGCCAACGGATCCGCCGCATCTCCACGATAATGGTGATGATTCCGGCGGCTATGCCGACCAATACGCCTATTGTGCCGAGTGTCGCGATCGTGAGGTCAAACACCCCGTTACCCCCCTGCGATAGCACCAACGCCCGATGCGGTGCCCCACTCTCTTACTGAGTTCAGTGTTGCGGCGTCAAGGTAATGAGCCAGCCTCGGCCTCAACTCGCAAACTGAGAGGCGTGCTTCACAGGCGGTCACCGCTGAAGCGGGGGACGCGAGCCCACTGCACCGCTTGTTCGGCGCACCGCGTTCCTCACCCTGGGTAACCTTCGGCGTCGCCTACCAGACCAAGATTGCGCACCACTGTCCAACTACGGCGTTGCGCATGGAGCCCGGATTCCGGCGTTTCCGCAGGACTCGGTACGGGCGAAGGCAGCGTGCGAAGGCACAGAACCTACACGTTCGGATCACGCCGGGCGCTCGGGGTCCGGCGCTCCGATCCGGGCCGACCCGAACGAGAGGCCCGTTAGAACCCAAGGAACCCGAGGTTGGGGGCCGGGAATCACCGGGCCGTCCGCGTGCGGTCGGGCTGGAGGAGCTGGTCGACGGGCGCGTGGTCGTCGGTGAGCACCCGGGCGTCCCCGGTCCAGGAGGCGAGTCCGTCGCCGGTGTTGATCTTCCAGCCGACCTCCCGGGCGTCCAGGGCCTGCTGGATCGCGGGGGCGTCGACCGGCCGCTCGGAGGCCACCACCACCAGGTTGCCGCCCACGGTGGAGGCGGTCGGGTCCAGCCCGATGTCCGCGGGCTTTCCGAGGAGGGCGACGTGCCCGAAGGTCGCGGCGAGGGTGGCGACCTCGGCGCGGGCGAAGGCCAGCTCGCCGTGGTCGATGAGGTTGGCGACGTACAGGCCGTCCTCGTCGAGCGCCCGGCGGACGTCTCCCAGCGCCTGCGACGTGGTGAGGTGCCACGGCACACTGACGCCCCCGAAGGCGTCGCCCACGACCAGGTCGTGACTGCCCGCCGCCAGCCTGCGCAGGCCCAGTCGGCCGTCCTCCACGCGCACGTCGATGCCGGTGGCGGTCGACGGCCCCAGGCCGAACCGGTCGCGGTCGATGCGCACGACTCCGCCGTCGATCTCGGAGACGAGGCTGCGGGTCCCGGGGCGTGAAGCGGCGAGGTAGCGGGGGAAGGTGAGGCCGCCGCCCCCGATGTGGTGGGCGGTCAGCGGCTCGCCCCCGGGAAAGGCGGTGTCGACGACCGAGGCGATGGCGCGCACGTACGCGAACTTCAGGTGCGCCGGGTCCTCGACGTCGACGTAGGAGTGGCTCAGGCCGTCTAGGACGAGGGTGTGACCGCTGTCCCGGTCGGGGTCCGCGACGACCTGTGCGCAGTGGTAGCGGGTCTCCGCGTCACAGCCGCCGGGGGCGAACGCGGTGGCGAGGGAGCCCGCGACGACGACCGAGAGCGCGACGGCCGAGGCGCGCCGCCGGCGGCGGGCCCGCCATCCGACCAGGGCGCCCCCGAGCACCAGCAGCGTGCCGAGGCCGATCAGGATGGAGCTGACGGGCAGTCGCGAGACCAGGACGAAGCCGGTGAGGACGGTGCCGACGATGGCGCCGAAGGTGCCCACGCCCGACAGCCGCCCGACCACGGTCCCGGTCTCGGCCAGGCTGGTGAGCCGCAGCTTCGTCACGAACGGGGTCACCGCGGAGAGCAGTGCGCCGGGCACCAGGAGGGTCGCCGACGCGACCAGCAGGAGCAGCGCCGGCGACCACTGCGCGACGGTACGCAGCAGGAGCGGGGTGAGCGCGACGACCACGCCCGACACCCCGAGCGCCGGTCCGATGAGCCGGTGCGGGTCGACCTGGTCCGCGATGCGCCCGCCCAGCCAGGAGCCCAGCGCGATGGCGGTGAGGGCGATGCCGATCACCATCGTGCTGGTCTCCAGGGTGAGGCCGAGGTACGGGGCCAGCAGCCGCAGGGCGACGATCTCGACCACCAGGACCGCGGCCGATGAACCGAACACGAGGACCGCGGCGGCGCGGGGGCCGAGGCGGTGATCGCGGGGCGGGGCGTCGGCCGGGGAGGAGCCGTCGGTCACGGGCGAGGGGGGTGAGGTGGTCACCGCAGCATCCTCGCACGGGGCGACGACCGAACTCCCTTCCCCGCCAAGGGCGAAGGAGGCCGGTACACCGCCTCGCGCGACGGGCCGGGGGCGGTCGGCGGGCCCCCTTTCACCCCTGTCAGGAGGCGGATGCCGGGGCGTCCGGTTAAGGATGAGGGGTGAGTCACCCGGTAGACGGGGCAGGCGAGCGCAGAACCGCGCAAGCCCGAGAAGGGACGCAGACCGTGGCACCACCCAGGATTCTCGTCGTCGGCGCCGGATTCGCGGGCGTCGAGTGCGTGCGCCGCTTGGAGCGCAGGCTCGCTCCGGGAGAGGCCCGGATCACGCTCGTCACGCCGTTCTCCTACCAGCTGTATCTGCCGTTGCTCCCCCAGGTGGCTTCCGGGGTGCTCACACCCCAGTCCGTCGCGGTGTCGCTGCGCCGCAGCCGCCGCCACCGGACGAGGATCGTGCCGGGCGGGGCGATCGGTGTGGACACGCGGGCGAAGGTCTGCGTGATCCGCAAGATCACGGACGAGATCGTGAACGAGCCGTACGACTACATCGTGCTGGCGGCGGGCAGCGTCACCCGGACCTTCGACATCCCCGGGCTGCTGGACCACGCCCGGGGGATGAAGACGCTGGCCGAGGCCGCTTACGTCCGGGACCACGTCATCGCCCAGCTGGATCTGGCGGACGCCAGTCACGACGAGGCCGAGCGGGCCTCCCGGCTCCAGTTCGTGGTGGTCGGCGGCGGTTACGCGGGCACGGAGACGGCCGCCTGCCTCCAGCGTCTGACCACCAGCGCGGTCCGGCACTATCCGCGGCTGGACCCGCGGCTGATCAAGTGGCACCTGATCGACATCGCGCCCAAGCTGATGCCGGAGCTGGGCGACAAGCTGGGGCGGGCCGCCCTGGAGGTGCTCCGCAAGCGGAACCTGGAGGTGTCGCTCGGGGTCTCGATCGCGAGGGCGGGACCGGAGGAGGTCACGTTCACCGACGGCCGGGTGCTGCCCTGCCGGACCCTGATCTGGACCGCCGGAGTGGCCGCCAGCCCGCTCATCGCCACCCTCGGCGCGGAGACCGTACGCGGTCGGCTCGCGGTGACCCCGCAGCTGCGGCTGCCGGGCGCGGACGGGGTGTTCTCCCTCGGCGACGCCGCCGCGGTGCCCGACCTGGCCAAGGGCGACGGGGCGGTCTGCCCGCCCACCGCGCAGCACGCGATGCGGCAAGGGCGCGTGCTGGCCGACAACCTGATCGCCTCGCTGCGTCATCAGCCGCTCAAGGACTACGTGCACAAGGACCTGGGGCTCGTCGTGGACCTCGGCGGCAAGGACGCCGTGTCCAAGCCGCTGGGCGTCGAGCTGCGTGGGCTGCCCGCGCAGGCGGTGGCACGCGGCTACCACTGGTCGGCGCTGCGTACGAACGTCGCCAAGACCCGGGTCATGACGAACTGGATGCTGAACGCGGTCGCCGGTGACGACTTCGTGCGGACCGGGTTCCAGTCCCGCAAGCCGGTTGCGCTGCGGGACTTCGAGTACACGGATGCCTATCTGACGCCGGAGCAGATCAGGGAGCACACGGCGGCGACGGTCACCAAGCGCTGAGCAGCCGGTCTCCGCGTGAGCGCGTCCCGGGTTCCGCGGGGCGCGCTCACGGCTGCCGGGACAGGACCGTCTCCACGGTGTCCGCCTCCTGCGCGGTCTTGTCCTGCCGGTAACGCAGGACGCGCGCGAACCGGAGGGTTACCCCGGCGGGGTAACGGGTGGAGCGCTGGAGACCGTCGTAGGCGATCTCCACGACGATTTCCGGGCGTACGGTGACGACACGGCCGTCGTCGTCGGTCGCCAGCTCCCCCAGCCGCTCGGTCTGCCAGTCCAGCAGGGCGTCCGTGAGCCCCTTGAAGGTCTTGCCGAGCATCGCGAACGTGCCGTCGGGCCGGCGTGCGCCCAGGTGCAGGTTGGAGAGCTTGCCGGTGCGCCGGCCGCTGCCCCACTCGACGGCGAGCACCACCAGGTCCAGGGTGTGGACGGGCTTCACCTTCAGCCAGGACGCGCCCCGGCGGCCCGCGCCGTAGCCGGCGGCCAGGTCCTTGACGACGACTCCCTCGTGGCCGCGCTCCAGGGCGTCGGCGAGGAACGCGTCGGCCGCCTCGCGGGCCCCCGGGGCGTCCGGATCGGCGACGACGGTGTGCCGTACTCGCAGGTTCTCCGGGAGGAGCCGGGCCAGGGCCGCGTGGCGGACGGTGAAGGGCCGGTCGAGCAGGTCCTCGTCATCGACCGACAAGGCGTCGAAGAAGACCGGGACGACGGGCACGTGCGCCGCGGCTCCGGCCACGTCCCGCCGTGAGCCCACCCGGGAGGCGGTCTCCTGGAACGGCCGGGGCCTGCCGTCCTCCCCCAGGGCGATCAGCTCGCCGTCGAGGACGAAGCGGCGCCCGTCGAGCGCGGCGACGGCGGTGACCAGTTCGGGCAGCCGGTCGGTGATGTCGTCGAGGGTCCGGGTGTAGGCGTGGATCCGGTTGCCGTCCCGGTGGACCTGCACCCGGATCCCGTCGAGCTTCTCCTCGACCGCGCAGGGGCCCAGCTTGTCGAGGGCCTCGCCGACCGAGGCCGCGGTCTGCGCCAGCATCGGCTGAATGGGGCGACCGACGGTGAGACGGAAGGCCCCCAGCGCTCCGGGGCCGTCCGCGAGGAGGACCTTCGCGACCTCCGGGAGGGAGCCGGCGAGCATCACGGCCCGCCGGACGTCGGCGGGCGGTGCTCCGGCGGCGTGGGCCAGGGCCTCGGCGGCGACCGCGTCCAGGGCGCCCTGGCGTACCTCGCCGGTGAGCAGGGCCCACAGGAAGCGCTGCTCGTCGGCGGTGGCGGCGGCGAACAGGGCCCGCAGGCGCTCGCGGCGCAGTGCCTGGGACCCCGGACCGGAGGTGGCGGCGAGGGCGGTCAGCTCGGCGTCGACGCCGGTGACGGTGAGCGTGGGCTCACCGGCGGGTTCCACCGGTTCCCCGAGGCTCCGCCGGCCGACGCCGATGCGGCCCTGGGGCAGCCGTCCGGCGAGGTACGGGATGACGACGGGGACGTCCTCGGGTCCGGCGTCCCGGAAGAGGCGGGCGAGGAGCGCCGTCTTCCGGGACCGGGCGGAGGTGGCGGCGACCTCCAGGGACACCTGGGCGAGCTCGGCGAGCAGCATGCCGCCATGGTGCTACGGGGCGGAGCGCGTCGCCCGCCCGCGCGGGCGGCGATCGGTCATATGAAGTTGAGGGCGGCCGCCCCGCCCACTCCCCCGAGGACCATGAAGGCGGGCATCAGCACCTTGATCTCCACCCAGCTGCCGGCCCGGAACCGCATGAACTTCGGAGGGCCGAGCGGGTACCAGCGCTTTCCGGCGATCGGGAGCGGCCACAGGATCGGGCACCCCGAGACGGTCAGCGCGTCCCCGATGTCGTGGACCAGGGCGCCGAGCACGATGGGCAGGCCCAGCCACATGTACTCCTGGCCGGGGGCGTCGAAGAGCCAGCCGGCCCCGTTGCCCGGCTGGTCAAGGACGCCGGCGAGGATCCACGCGCTGGTGGCCCCGAGGAGCCAGACGAGGACGTCGCTGGAGACCCGGGCGGCCCGCCACAGCAGGCCCTCGACGGCGAGCACCAGGTGGACGAAGAGGATCGCGAGGACCGCCCAGCGTCCGCCGGTGACCGCGGCGAAGGAGCAGCCGGCGCCCATCAGGACGGCGAAGAACCAGGTGTGGGTGAGGGTGCGGTGGCCGCCGGTGCGGCGGGTGTCGGCCTTGCTCCTGGTGGCCTTGTAGACGGCGTACGAGAGCTTGTCGGCTATCTCGCAGAGCCCCTTGGAGAGGGGTCCGAAGGCGCGCGAGATGGTCGCGGACTTGTGGTCGAGGTCGGGGGCGAGCGCGGCTCCCGCGCAGATCAGCGCCCCGACGACGAGGACGGGCCACGGCATCGTGTGGCCCGCGGCGGCGGCCGCCGCGCCCACCCCCAGCCAGGCCGCTGCTCCTGACAGAGAGTGTGCCGGTCCCATCATGGTCTTTTCCCGCCCCCAGAGCGTCATGCGCCCATCGCCGGTGCGGCGCGGGCAGGTTGACACCGCAGCGTATCGTCCGTGATCTTCGTGCCGTCCTCCGGTTCCCTCATCCGGGCGCAAGACAGGCAAGATGGGGGTGTGACCCTCATCGACCAGCTGCCTAAGACCCCCGACCCGGACGCCCTCTTCGAGGCCTTCTCGTCATGGACCGAGACCCAGGGCATCACCCTCTATCCGGCTCAGGAGGAGGCGCTGATCGAGGTGGTCTCCGGGGCGAACGTGATCCTTTCCACTCCGACCGGCTCCGGGAAGAGCCTGGTGGCTGCGGCCGCGCACTTCACCGCGCTGGCCCAGGACAAGGTCACCTTCTACACGGCGCCGATCAAGGCGCTGGTGTCGGAGAAGTTCTTCGACCTGTGCAAGCTCTTCGGCACCGAGAACGTCGGCATGCTCACCGGCGACGCCTCGGTCAACGCGGACGCCCCGGTGATCTGCTGTACGGCCGAGGTGCTGGCCTCCATCGCGCTGCGCGACGGCAAGTACGCCGACATCGGCCAGGTCGTGATGGACGAGTTCCACTTCTACGCGGAGCCGGACCGGGGCTGGGCATGGCAGATTCCGTTGCTGGAGCTGCCGCAGGCCCAGTTCGTGCTGATGTCGGCGACGCTCGGCGATGTCGCGATGTTCGAGAAGGACCTGACCCGGCGTACCGGCCGCCCCACCTCCGTGGTGCGCTCCGCGACCCGCCCGGTGCCGCTCAGCTACGAGTACCGCTTCACGCCGATCACCGAGACGCTGACCGAGCTGCTGGACACCCGGCAGTCGCCGGTCTACATCGTGCACTTCACACAGGCGGCGGCCGTCGAGCGGGCGCAGTCGCTGATGAGCATCAACATGTGCACGAAGGAGGAGAAGGAGAAGATCGCCGATATGATCGGCGGCTTCCGCTTCACCACCAAGTTCGGCCAGAACCTCTCCCGTTACGTGCGCCACGGTATCGGGGTGCACCACGCGGGGATGCTGCCCAAGTACCGCCGCCTGGTGGAGAAGCTGGCCCAGGCGGGTCTGCTGAAGGTGATCTGCGGGACG
This sequence comes from Streptomyces sp. NPDC104313, assembly GCF_055583985.1. NCBI lineage: Bacteria > Bacillati > Actinomycetota > Actinomycetes > Kitasatosporales > Streptomycetaceae > Streptomyces > Streptomyces sp. NPDC104313. The sequence continues at coordinate 149,301 of NZ_JBVJMW010000011.1, read as the reverse complement.
GACACGCTCGGCGTCGGCGTCAACGTGCCCATCCGTACGGTGCTGTTCACGGCGCTCACCAAGTACGACGGCACCCGGGTGCGGACGCTGCGCGCGCGGGAGTTCCACCAGATCGCGGGCCGGGCCGGGCGGGCCGGGTTCGACACGGCCGGCTTCGTCGTGGCGCAGGCGCCCGAGCACGTCATCGAGAACGAGAAGGCCGTCAAGAAGGCGGGCGATGACCCGAAGAAGAAGCGCAAGGTGGTCCGCAAGAAGGCCCCGGAGGGCTTCGTCGCCTGGTCGGAGACCACCTTCGACAAGTTGATCACCTCCGACCCGGAGCCGCTGATCTCCCGCTTCCGGGTCACGCACACCATGCTGCTCGCGGTCATCGCCCGGCCGGGCAACGCGTTCGACGCGATGCGGCATCTGCTGGAGGACAACCACGAGCCGCGCCGGGCGCAGCTGCGGCACATCCGGCGGGCCATCGCGATCTACCGCTCGCTGCTGGACGGCGGGGTGGTGGAGCGGTTGGAGACGCCGGACGCCGAGGGCCGGATCGTCCGTCTGACGGTCGATCTCCAGCAGGACTTCGCGCTGAACCAGCCGCTCTCCACGTTCGCGCTGGCCGCGTTCGACCTGCTGGACACCGAGTCCCCTTCGTACGCGCTGGACATGGTCTCGGTCGTCGAGTCGACGCTGGACGATCCCCGGCAGATCCTGGCCGCCCAGCAGAACAAGGCGCGCGGCGAGGCCGTGGGACAGATGAAGGCGGACGGGGTCGAGTACGAGGAGCGGATGGAACGGCTCCAGGAGGTCACGTACCCCAAGCCGCTGAGCGAGCTGCTGTGGCACGCCTACGACGTGTACCGCACGAGCCACCCGTGGGTGAACGACCACCCGGTGTCGCCGAAGTCGGTGATCCGGGACATGTACGAGCGCGCCATGACCTTCACGGAGTTCACCTCGCACTACGAGCTGGCCCGGACCGAGGGCATCGTGCTGCGGTATCTGGCGAGCGCCTACAAGGCGCTGGAGCACACGATCCCGGACGACGTGAAGTCGGAGGACCTCCAGGACCTGATCTCGTGGCTCGGCGAGATGGTGCGCCAGGTGGACTCCAGTCTGCTGGACGAGTGGGAGCAGCTGGCCAACCCCGAGGTGGAGACCGCCGAGCAGGCCCAGGAGAAGGCGGACGAGGTCAAGCCGGTCACGGCCAACCCCCGTGCCTTCCGGGTGCTGGTGCGCAACGCGATGTTCCGCCGGGTGGAGCTGGCCGCGCTGGACCGGGTCCGGGACCTGGGCGAGCTGGACGGCGACGCCGGGTGGGACGAGGACGCCTGGGGCGAGGCGATGGACGCGTACTGGGACGCGCACGAGGATCTCGGGACCGGTCCGGACGCGCGCGGTCCGAAGCTGCTGAAGATCGAGGAGGACGCGGCGCACGGGCTGTGGCGGGTCTGGCAGGCGTTCGCCGACCCGGCGGGCGATCACGACTGGGGCATCAAGGCCGAGGTGGACCTCGCGGCCTCCGACGAGGAGGGCCGGGCGATCGTCCGGGTCACCGAGGTCGGCCAGCTGTGAGGGGACCCCTGGGACACGAGTGGAGAGGTACCGCATGACGAATCCGGCCGAGCGCCTGGTCGACCTGCTCGACCTGGAGCGGATCGAGGTCAACATCTTCCGCGGCCTCAGCCCCCAGGAGTCCCTGCAACGGGTCTTCGGCGGGCAGGTCGCGGGCCAGGCGCTGGTGGCGGCGGGCCGGACCACCGACGGGGACCGGCCGGTGCACTCGCTGCACGCCTATTTCCTGCGGCCCGGCCGCCCCGGAGTGCCGATCGTGTACCAGGTGGAGCGGGTGCGGGACGGCCGGTCGTTCACCACCCGGCGGGTGACGGCCGTCCAGGAGGGACGGACGATCTTCAATCTGACGGCGTCGTTCCACCGCCCCGAGGAGGCGGGCTTCGAGCACCAGTTGCCGCCGGCCCGGATCGTCCCGGACCCGGAGGAGCTGCCGACGGTGGCCGAGGAGGTGCGCGAGCACCTGGGCGTGCTGCCGGAGGCGTTGGAGCGGATGGCACGGCGGCAGCCCTTCGACATCCGTTACGTCGACCGGCTGCGCTGGACGAAGGACGAGGTCGAGGACGCGGATCCGCGGAGCGCGGTGTGGATGCGGGCGGTGGGCCCGCTGGGCGATGACCCGCTGGTGCACACCTGCGCGCTGACGTACGCGAGCGATATGACGCTGCTGGACGCGGTCCGTATCCCGGTGGAGCCGCTGTGGGGTCCGCGGGGCTTCGACATGGCGTCGCTGGACCACGCCATGTGGTTCCACCGGCCGTTCCGGGCGGACGAGTGGTTCCTGTACGACCAGGAGTCCCCGGTCGCCACGGGCGGGCGCGGTCTGGCGCGGGGCCGGATCTACGACCGGTCGGGGCAGCTGCTGGTGTCGGTGGTGCAGGAGGGGCTGTTCCGGCGGCTGTAGTACGGCCGTGTCAGGTGCCGGGCAGCGGGTCCTGGTCCACCTCGTGGCGGCGGGTGCGGATGTCCGGCGGCGCCGGGTGCAGCTTGGCGTCGCAGGACGGTCCGAGGCCGGCCCGGCGCGAGTCGGTCCCGGTGAGAGGCCGGCCGCAGAGGCGGCAGCGGACGAGGCGGCGGCCCCGATGCTGCTCGCCGTCGGCGGCCGGGTCCCGGTCGGCGGCTGCGGCTCCACCGGGCAGCGGTTCGGGAAGGACGTCGGGAATCTCCACACGCCGATCCTGCCAGTACGGCGCCGCAGGCGCCCGGCAGGGCCTCGTGGCTCAGTGGCAATCGCGCTCCCGGTCGAGCGCTTCGTCCAGGGTGCGGGCCGCCATGATGAGCGAGAGATGGGTGAACGCCTGGGGGAAGTTGCCCAGTTGTTCACCGCTGGGGCTGATCTCCTCGGCGAACAGGCCCACGTGGTTGGCGTAGGTGAGCATCTTCTCGAAGGTGTAGCGCGCCTGGCGCAGCCGTCCGGCGCGGGCGAGGGCGTCGACGTAGAGGAAGGTGCAGAGGCTGAACGTCCCTTCGGAGCCGCGCAGTCCGTCGGGTGAGGCCGCCGGGTCGTAGCGGTGGACGAGGCTGTCCGAGACCAGGGTGCGGTCCATGGCGTCCAGGGTGGACAGCCAGCCCGGATCCCTCGGGGCGAGGAAGCCCACGCGCGGCATCAGGAGCAGGGACGCGTCGAGGACCTCGCTCCCGTAACTCTGGACATAGGCCCGGAGGTTCTCGCTCCAGCCGCGCTCCGCCACCTGCTCCAGCACGGCGTCCCGCGCCACGGTCCACCGGGCGGTGTCGGCGGGGCGGCTGAACTGCTCGGCGAGCTTCAGGCCCCGGTCGAAGGCGGCCCAGCACATCACCCGGCTGTAGGTGAAGTCCTTGCGCCCGCCGCGGGTCTCCCAGATGCCTTCGTCGGGGCGGTCCCAGGAGTCCGCGAGCCGGTCCAGGGTGCGGGAGAGGATCTTCCATCCCCGGTAGCCCGCCTGGATGCCGACCTCGTGGCCCTCGGACAGCGCGTAAAGGGCCTCGCCGTAGATGTCGAGCTGAAGCTGGTCGGCGGCGGCGTTGCCGAGGCGGACCGGGTGGGAGCCCCGGTAGCCCTCCAGGTGTCCGAGGACCTGCTCCGTCTCCAGGGGGCGCCCGTCGACCCGGTACATGATCCGGAGCGGCTCGCCGCCGGTGTCCTCCCGGTCCCGCAGACGGTCGCCGAGCCAGTGGGTGAACGCGGTCGCCTCGTCGACGAAGCCCAGGTCCAGCAGGGCCCGCACCGACAGGGAGCCGTCCCGCACCCAGGTGTACCGGTAGTCCCAGTTGCGTTCGCCGCCCAGCTGTTCGGGCAGCCCCATGGTCGCCGCGGCGACGGGTGCGCCGCTGGGTTCGTACGTGAGCAGTTTCAGGGTGATCGCGGAGCGGTTGACCATGTCGAGCCAGCGGCCGTGGTAGCGGGAGGCGCGCACCCACCTCTGCCAGAAGTCGACGACCTCCCAGAGCTCGTCCGTGATTCCCTCGGTGGTGGGGTGCGGCGGCTCGGGTCCGTCGGGGGCGCAGAGGGTGAGAACGGCCCCCGCTGTCTCCCCGGCGTGCAGGGTGACGCCGCCGACCGCGTCGTGGCCGTCACGGGTCAGGGGGATGCCCGTCCGGAGATGGGCCGATACGCCCGGCGCGCGGAAGACCGCTCCGTGTCCCGTGGGTAGGAGCTCCAGCTCGTGGGCGGCCCGGCCGTAGTCGAACCGGGGCCGGCACTCCAGGCCGAAGCGCACGGTGCCGCGTACCGAACGCAGGGTGCGGACGAGGGTGTGCCGGTCGGTCGGTCCGCCGGAGCGGATCGGGGTCATCCAGTCGAGGATCTCCCCCACGCCGCCGGGCGCCATGAACCGGGTCACGACGACCGCGGTGTCGGGATAGTAGAGCTGCTTGCACGTGTGGGTGCCGCCTTCGGGCGCCAGCCGGAAGAAGCCGCCGCGCTCGTGGTCGAGCAGGGCGGCGAAGACGCTGGGCGAGTCGAACCGGGGTGCGGCGAGCCAGTCGACGACGCCCCGCGAGGAGATCAGCGCGACGGTCTGGAGGTCGCCCACGATCCCGTGGTCGGCGATCGGCGGATAGCGGTCCATGCGCCTTCCTCCCGGTCGGGCCCCGTCCCCTTCACTATCCGGTACTCCCTCCCCGGGTGCGCGGCACGCTCCCCTGTGCCGGGTCCGGGGCCGGGCGCCCGGTTTGCCGAACGGGGCCGGGGCCGCGTTACTGGAGTGAGCCCCCGGGCCACCGGCCGGGCGGAGCTCCGTGCGACGGGGCCGGGAGCCGCGGAGGTACCGGGATGGACATGATCCACATCCGCGCGGTGAGCCCGCCGGACCTGACCGACGAGGTCGTCGGCCTGCTCTCGGGCGACCCCTGCGTGCTCAATCTCATCGTGCGGCGCGACGCCGCCCACCGCCCCGACGGGGACTCCGTCGCCTGCGACGTACTGGCGGGGGCGGCGAACGACGTGCTGCACCGCCTGCTCGGTGTCCACCTCGACCAGCGGGGCTCGCTCATCATCGAACCGGTCGACATGGCCTTCCCGGGCAGGGCCTCCGCAGAGGGGCGGCGCGCACTGGGGCCGCTGAGCCGGGCACCGGTGTGGGAGCAGGTGGAAGCACGCATCAGCTCCGGGGGGAGGTATCCGCCGAGCTTCTATCTCTACCTGGTCGTCGCCGGCCTGATCGGTTCGGTCGGCATCGTCACCAACTCGCAGATCCTGATCGTGGCGGCGATGGTCGTGGGGCCCGAGTACGGCGCCATCGTCAGTGTGGCGCTGGGAATCGACCGGGGCCGTCGGGCCATGGTGCGCAACGGGCTGGCCGCTCTGGGGATCGGTTTCCTCCTCACCATCGTCGTCACGTTCCTCTTCGCCCTCCTCATCCGCGGTTTCGGGCTGCAGTCGGAGGCCTTCGACCGGGGGCTGCGCCCCGTCTCCAATCTCATCAACACGCCGAACTTCTTCTCGGTCGCCGTCGCCGCCCTGGCCGGGATCGTCGGGATCGTGTCGCTCACCGAGGCCAGGACGACCGCCCTGCTCGGTGTGTTCATCTCCGTGACGACGATCCCGGCCGCCTCGGACATCGCCGTCTCCACCGCCTTCACGAGTTGGTCGGACGTGTGGGGCTCGGCCGTCCAGTTGGTGGTGAACATCCTGGTGCTGATCGTGGTGGGCACCGCCGCGCTCAAAGCCCAGCGGGTGATCTGGCGGAAGGTCGCCCTCCGGCTCGACCGTGACCGCCGGCTCGCCGAAGAGGCCTGACGAACTCCGGAAGGGGCACCTCATGGACAGGGAAGCCACGGCGCGGCTGCGCGCCGCACCTCACTCGACACCGGCCGAACGCTCGGCACTCGGCAGGGCCGCCCGCCGGGACGCTCCCCGGTCGAGTCATGCGGAGTTCACGCCGTCGCCGCGACGCCCCGACCCGCTGACCGTCCTCGAAGCGCAGTCCGCGGACCGGGTTCCCGAGCTGGTCCCGATCCGCTACGCCCGGATGACCGAGTCCCCGTTCCGCTTCTACCGGGGGGCGGCCGCCCTGATGGCCGCCGATCTGGCGGGCACCCCGGAATCCGGGATCCGGGCGCAGTTGTGCGGCGACGCCCATCTGCTGAACTTCAGACTGCTGGCCTCGCCCGAGCGGAATCTGCTCTTCGACATCAACGACTTCGACGAGACGCTGCCGGGTCCCTGGGAGTGGGACGTCAAACGGCTGGCGGCCAGCCTCGTCATCGCGGGGCGGGCGAACGGCTTCTCGCACCGGGAGCGGGCCGGGATCGTACGGGCCGCGGTCCGCTCGTACCGGGAGTCGATGGCCCGGTTCGCCGGGATGCGCAATCTGGAGGTGTGGTACGCGAGGACCGACGCCGAGCGGCTGCGTACGGTGGCCGCTGAGCAGTTGGGCGGGCGGGGGCGCAGGAACGTCGACCGGGCGCTGGGCAAGGCCCGCTCCCGGGACGCTCTGCAGGCCTTCGGCAAGCTCGCCGAGGTGGTCGACGGGCGGCTGCGGATCGCGGCGGATCCGCCGATGATCGTCCCGCTCACCGATCTGATGCCCGGGGTGGAGCCTGCGGCGGTGTACGGGCGGTTCGGTGCCATGGTGGCGGGTTACGCCCACAGCCTGGCATCGGACCGGCGCAGTCTGCTGGAGGACTTCGCGCTGGTGGACGTGGCCCGGAAGGTCGTCGGTGTGGGCAGTGTCGGCACCCGGTGCTGGATCATCCTGCTGCTCGGCAGGGACGGCGGGGACCCGCTGCTCCTCCAGGCCAAGGAGGCCGGTCCCTCGGTGCTGGCCGAGCACGCCGGGGCGAGCACGTACGGCAATCAGGGCGAGCGGGTGGTCGCGGGGCAGCGCCTGATGCAGGCCTCCAGCGACATCTTCCTCGGCTGGGAGCGGACCGACGGCATCGACGGCCGGAGCCGGGACTTCTACGTGCGCCAGTTGCGCGACTGGAAGGGCATCGCCGAACCGGAGTCGATGGTGCCGAAGGGGATGCGCGCGTTCGGCGAGGTGTGCGGCGCCACGCTGGCCCGCGCCCACGCGAGGTCCGGGGACCGGATCGCCATCGCCGGCTATCTGGGGCGGGGGGACGCCTTCGACCGGGCGCTCGCCACGTTCGCGGAGTCGTACGCGGACCGCAACGAGCTCGATCACCGGGCGCTGGTGGACGCGGTGGCCTCGGGGCGGCTGTCGGCGGACATCCCGGGCGGCGGCGCGAGGGGCCTTCCGGGGCCGGGCGGCTGACCTTCTCGCACCGGAGGGCGTGTCCGCGCGGCGGGGAGGCGCCCGGTCCGCCGGTGCGTGGTGTCCCCGCGTGAACCCGTGGGCACCCGCCCCTTGTCTCCTTCCCGGGGACCTTCACCCCGAGGAGTTCGCACGATGCCGGCGAACGGGGCAAGTCCGAGGGCCGTCTAGAGACTGTCCCGCATCCGGGATACCATCCTGGATATGAGAGACGTGACGGAGGAGCCGGATCCCGTGGACGTCCGGCTCGCCGTGAGACTGGCGGAGCTGCGCACCGAGCACGGCTGGTCCCTCGATGAGCTGGCCCGTCGCAGCGGGGTGAGCCGGTCCACACTCTCGCGGCTGGAACGCTGCGAGGTGAGCCCTACCGCCGCCCTGCTCGGACGGCTGTGCACGGTCTACGGCCGGACGATGTCCCGCCTCCTCATGGAGGTGGAGGAGGAGCCCCCGCCCTTGGTGCCCGCGGCCCGGCAGACGGTCTGGCGCGACGAGGAGGCCGGGTTCGTCCGGCGCTCGGTCTCGCCGCCGCACGCCGGACTGCGCGCCGAGATCGTCGAGTCGGTCCTCGAACCGGGCGCGTCGATCTCCTACCAGGGCGCGCCCGTGCCCGGTGTGGAGCAGCACATCTGGGTACAGGAGGGCACCGTGGACGTGACGATCGCCGAGGTGACGCACACCGTGCGCACGGGGGACTGTCTCCGCTTCCGGCTGCACGGCCCCTCCCACTTCCGCTGCGCGGGCCCGGGGCGGACCCGCTACGCCGTGGTCGTCGTCCTGCCCTGACCCCCACGCCCCCTCCCGGCCGTTCCGTCGCGAAAGGACTCCCACCCATGACCGAGATCGTCCACGTGTCCGCCCCCGAGCTGGTCACGTACGCCGACGACCTGGCCGGCCTCCTGGCCGAGACCGTCGACGAGGGGTCCTCGGTGGGTTTCCTCGCCCCGTTGGACCGGGAGACGGCCGCCGCCTGGTGGCGTGAACGGGCCGCCGACGTGCGGGCGGGGCGGATCGACGTCTGGATCGCCCGCGAGGGCGGGCGGGTCTCCGGGACGATCGCCCTGGTCCGCGCCCCGCTGCCGAACGCCCGGCACCGCGCGGAGGTCGCCAAGCTGATGGTCCGGCCCTCCGCGCGCGGCCAGGGGCTCGGCGGGGCGCTGCTGTCCACGGTCGAGGCGTACGCGGCGGCCGAGGGCATCACGCTGCTGATCCTGGACACCGAGAGCGGCAGCCTGGCCGAGCAGGTCTACCGCGGGGCGGGCTGGACGAAGGTCGGGAGCGTACCGGGATACGCGGCGGATCCTGCGGGCAGCCTCAAGCCGACCACTTTCTACTACAAGGAGCTCGCCGCTCCGTGAGCGGCGGGCGGCACGATGAGCACCACCACGCAATGATCAGGGAGAGCTTCATGACGCTGCACGACATTCCGCTGCGCACCCTCGCGGGCGAGCCGACCACGCTGGGCGCGTACAGCGGCCGGGCCGTCCTCCTGGTGAACGTGGCCTCCAAATGCGGGCTCACCCCGCAGTACGAGGGCCTGGAGCGGTTGCAGCAGAACTACGGGGACCGGGGCCTGACCGTGCTCGGCGTCCCGTGCAACCAGTTCGCCGGGCAGGAGCCGGGCAGCGCGGAGGAGATCCAGACCTTCTGCTCGACGACGTACGGGGTCACCTTCCCGCTGCTGGAGAAGATCGACGTCAACGGTGCGGACCGGCACCCGCTGTACGTGGAGCTGACGAAGCTGGCGGACGCGGACGGGGAGGCCGGGGACGTCCAGTGGAACTTCGAGAAGTTCCTCATCTCGCCGGCCGGTGAGCCGGTGGCCCGGTTCCGTCCGGGCGCCGAGCCCGAGGCCACGGAGGTCGTGGCGGCGATCGAGGCGCAGCTGCCGGGCTGAGCACACGGAAGGGGGCGGCCCGGAACACCCGTTCCGGACCGCCCCCTTCTTTCGCCGCTAGCGGATCGGCATGCCCGACAGCGTGCGGGCGATCACCAGGCGCTGGATCTCGCTGGTGCCCTCGAAGATGGTGTAGATGGCCGCGTCGCGGTGCATGCGCTCGACCGGGTACTCGCGGGTGAAGCCGTTGCCGCCGAGAATCTGGATCGCCTGCGCGGTGACGTCCCGGGCGGTCTCGCTCGCGTACAGCTTCGACATGGATCCCTCGGCCGAGGTGAACGGCTTTCCGGTGGTGGCCATCCAGGAGGCGCGCCAGACCAGCAGCCGGGCGGCGTCGATCCGGGTACGCATGTCGGCCAGCTGGAAGGCGATGCCCTGGTTGTCGATGATCGGGCGGCCGAACTGGCTGCGGGTCCTCGCGTAGTCGAGGGCGACCTCGTAGGCGGCGCGGGCGGTGCCCACGGCCATCGCGCCGACGGCCGGGCGGGACGCCTCGAAGGTGGCCATCGCCGCGTTCTTGACGCGCTCTCCGCCGGACTTGGCGCGCTCGTGGGCGCGGGCGAGGCGCTCGTCGAGCTTCTCCTTGCCGCCGAGCAGGCAGTGTCCGGGGACGCGGACGTCCTCCAGGACCACCTCGGCGGTGTGGGAGGCGCGGATGCCGTGCTTCTTGAACTTCTGACCCTGGGAGAGGCCGGGGGTGTTCGGCGGCACGATGAAGGAGGCGTGGCCCTTGGAGCCGATGTCGGGGTCGACGACGGCCACGACGACGTGGACGCCCGCTATGCCGCCGTTGGTCGCCCAGGTCTTGGTCCCGTTGAGCACCCACTCGTCCTTGGCCTCGTCGTGGACGGCCCGGGTGCGCATCGAGGCGACGTCCGACCCGGCGTCGGGCTCGGAGGAGCAGAAGGCGGCGACCTTCACGTCGTCGGCGTCGCCGTACATCTGCGGGATCCAGGTGCCGATCTGCTCCTCGGTGCCGTTGGCGAGGACGCCGACGGCCGCCAGGCCCGTACCGACGATCGACAGGGCGATGCCCGCGTCGCCCCAGAACAGCTCTTCCATGGCCATGGGAATGCCGAGACCCGTAGGGTCGAAGAACTGCTGGGCGTAGAAGTCCAGGGAGTAGATGCCGATCTTGGCCGCTTCCTGGATAACGGGCCAGGGCGTTTCCTCACGCTCGTCCCACTCCGAGGCGGCGGGGCGGATGACATCCGCCGCGAAGCCGTGGAGCCAGTCCTTGACCTGCTTCTGGTCGTCGTTGAGCTCAAGCGTGAACTCGGCCATGTTTCCCCTCCAGGCACTGCGGCGAAAACCATGCGTTACTTGCGGTAACAACAGTCTGTTACCGGCAAGTAGGCACTGTCAACCGTCACGGAGCCGATCAGGCGCCCGCCCTGCGGAGTGTTACGTTGCGCGGGCATGCAGAGGCGGTGCGACGGCATCGCGTGGCCAGGGGTGGGAGAGACGACATGGAGACCGCACGAAACGCCGAGCGACAGCGGACCGCGGCCGAGCGCCGTCGCCGCGAGTTGCTGGAAGCGGCGGACCGGGTGGTGCTCAGGGACGGACCGCAGGCCTCGATGAACGCCATCGCCGCCGAGGCCGGGATCACCAAACCCATCCTCTACCGCCACTTCGGGGACAAGGGCGGCCTCTACCGCGCCCTCGCCAAGCGGCACACCGACGCGCTGCTCATCGCCCTGCGAGCCGCCCTGGACGCGCCCGCCGACCGGCGCGAGCGGGTGGAGTCGACGCTCGACACCTACCTCGCCGCGATCGAGGCCCGCCCCCAGGTCTACCGCTTCCTGATGCATCCCGCTGACGGCGCTGTCGCCGACACAGCCCCCTCCCCCGAGCAGGGCTTCGACGTCGGCCGGCACTCCGCCCCGCTGCTGCGCCGCCTCGGCGAGGAGCTGGGCCAGGTGATCGCCGAGCGCGTCGAGCTGGGCCCGGACAGCGAGCAGATGGCCCGCATCTGGGGGCACGGGATCGTCGGCATGATGCACGCGGCGGGCGACTGGTGGCTCGGTGACCGGCCCTGCTCCCGCGAACGGCTGGTGAGCAGCCTCGCCGATCTGCTGTGGGGCAGGCTCGCGGAGGCGGGCGACCTCCAGGGCGGCCCGGGGTTCTGACCCGCTCCGGCCGCCGGGGCCAGCAGGCCGGGCGGGCTCAGCCCTGACGCGCCCAGGGTGCGCGCCGCGCCGCGCGCAGCGCCCGGGTGCGCCGCAGCCCGGTCAGCCGGTCGGTGTAGACCGTGCCCTCCAGGTGGTCGCACTCGTGCTGGAGGCACCGGGCGAACCACCCCGTCCCGGCGATCCGGACCGGCTCGCCGGTCATCGTCAGGCCCTCGACGACCGCGTGGTCGAAGCGATCCGTGCCCGCTTCCAGACCGGGAAGTGACAGACAACCCTCCGGTCCGCGTACGGTGAGTCCGTCCGCCTCGACCAGTTCGGGATTGACCACGTGTCCCAGATGGCGGACATCGTCGTCGTCCGGGCAGTCGTAGACGAACACCTTGAGCGGGACGCCGATCTGGTTGGCGGCGAGCCCGACACCCTGTGCGGCGTACATCGTGGCGAACATGTCCTCGACCAGCCTCGCCAGCGACGGGCCGAAGTCCGTGACGTCCTCGCAGGCGCGGTGGAGCGACGGGTCGCCGAGAAGACTCATCTCACGGACGAGTCCGGAACTGCCGGGGATCGGGCGGTTTCGCATGGCGGCAAGGTTACGTTCCGCCGGGGCCGGGGAGTTCCCGTGGTGCCGCGGTGCGGTCGCCACGCCGGACATCGATAGGCTGGGCGCTGACCGATGCAAGGAGGATCTAGGACGATGGCAGGCAACACGGAGCCGTTGTCGCCGCGGGCCAAACTGGCCGTGACGGCGGGCAAGGCCGCGGCGGCGGTGTCACGCGCCGCGGGGCGGGGCAGCGGATCGGTGATCGGCGGCCGGGTGGCGCTCAAACTCGACCCCGACCTGCTGGGGCGGCTGGCGCAGCACCTGGACGTGATCCTCGTGTCGGCGACGAACGGCAAGACGACCACCACACGGCTGATCGCCGAGGCACTGGGGGCCGCCGGGCCCGTCGTGTCGAACGCGCTCGGCGCGAACATGCCCGCGGGCATCACCTCGGCACTCGCCGGCGGCTCTGACGCGAAGTTCGGCGTGATCGAGGTCGACGAGAAGTATCTGGCGGGGGTCGCACGCGACACCACACCCAAGGTCATCGCACTGCTCAACCTCTCCCGCGACCAGCTGGACCGCGCGGCGGAGACCCGGATGATGGCCGAGCACTGGCGCGAGGGCCTCTCCGGCTCGAAGGCCGTGGTCATCGCGAACGCGGACGACCCGCTGGTCGTGTGGGCCGCATCCTCCTCGGCCAACGTGGTGTGGGTGGCGGCCGGTCAGGCGTGGAAGGACGACGCCTGGTCCTGCCCGTCCTGCGGCGGTGTGATGCAGCGCCCGGGCGACGACTGGTTCTGCGGGCAGTGCGGCTTCCGCCGGCCCGCCCCGAGCTGGGCGCTGAACGGCGACTACGTCCTGGACCCGCACGGTTCGGCGTGGCCGATCCACCTCCAGCTGCCGGGCCGCGCGAACAAGGCGAACGCCACCAGTTCCGCCGCGGTCGCCGCCGTCTTCGGGGTGCCGCCGCAGGTCGCGCTGGAGCGGATGTACCAGGTGCAGGCGGTGGCCGGACGCTACGACGTGGTCGGCTTCCAGAACCGTGAGCTGCGTCTGCTGCTGGCGAAGAACCCGGCCGGCTGGCTGGAGACGTTCTCGCTGATCGACCCCCCGCCGACGCCGGTGATCCTCTCGGTGAACGCCCGCGGCGCGGACGGCACGGACACCTCCTGGCTGTGGGACGTGGACTACACACAGCTGGCGGGTCACCCGATCTTCGTGCTCGGCGACCGGAAGCTGGACCTCGCGGTCCGCCTCGAGGTGGCCGGTCTCGACTTCCGGGTCTGCGAGACGCTCGACGAGGCCGTGCAGTACGCACCGCCCGGCCGCATCGAGGTCATCGCCAACTACACCGCCTTCCAGGATCTGCGCCGTCGTGTCGGCAACTGACCCCGGCCCCGGCCACCTCCGGAGAGGACGAAGCATGAGCAACAACGGTCTGCGTCTGGTCTGGGTCTACCCCGACCTGCTCAGTACCTACGGCGACCAGGGCAACGCCCTGGTCGTGGAGCGGCGGGCCCGACAGCGCGGTCTGGACGTGCAGCGCGTCGACGTGCGCAGCGACCAGCCGGTGCCGACGTCCGGCGACATCTATCTGATCGGCGGCGGTGAGGACCGGCCGCAGCGCCTCGCGGCCGAGCGGCTGCGCCGCGACGGCGGACTGAGCCGGGCCGCGTCCAACGGCGCGATCATCTTCTCGGTCTGCGCGGGCTACCAGATCCTCGGGCACGAGTTCGTCAACGACCTCGGCGAGCGCGAGGCCGGTCTCGGCCTGCTCGACGTGGTCTCCACCCGCGGCGAGGGCGCACGGTGCGTCGGCGACGTACTGGCGGACATCGACCCGCACCTCGGGCTGCCGCCGCTGACCGGGTTCGAGAACCACCAGGGGGTCACCCATCTCGGCCCGACGGCACGGCCGTTCGCCCGGGTGCAGTTCGGCCGGGGCAACGGCACCGGGGACGGCACGGAGGGGGCGTACAACGACACGGTCTTCGGGACGTACATGCACGGCCCCGTGATGGCCCGCAATCCGCAGATCGCCGATCTGCTGCTGAAGCTGGCCCTCGACGTGAACGCGCTGCCGCCCACCGACGACCGCTGGTACGACGCGCTGCGCTCCGAGCGGATCGCCTCGGCGACCCAGCCCGCCTGAGGCGCTTTCCGCTCGCTTGAGCGCGGCCCGTCCGAGGTGTTCTCCGCTCGCCCGAGCGATGTCCGCCTGAGGTCTTTTCCGCTCGGTTGAGCGGAGTCCAGCAGGCGGACGGCCGGTTCGGTCCCGCCACCCTGCGCCGGTAGGGTGGCGAGGATCCAACCGGACGACGTGGTCCGGTCGTCGACTCAACGTTGCAAAGGTTTTCGGGCCATGCGCATTGGCGTACTCACCTCCGGCGGCGACTGCCCCGGCCTCAACGCCGTCATCCGTTCCGTCGTGCACCGCGCGGTGGTGGACCACGGCGACGAGGTCATCGGCTTCCACGACGGCTGGAAGGGCCTGCTGGAGTGCGACTACCGCAAGCTCGACCTTGACGCGGTGGGCGGCATCCTGGCCCGCGGCGGCACGATCCTCGGTTCTTCCCGGGTCCAGCCCGCACATCTGCGCGACGGCGTGGAGCGCGCCCGCGGCCATGTCGCGGACCTGGGCCTGGACGCCATCATCCCGATCGGCGGCGAGGGCACCCTCAAGGCCGCGAACCTCCTCTCCGAGGCCGGTCTCCCGATCGTCGGCGTCCCCAAGACCATCGACAACGACATCGCCTCCACCGACGTCACCTTCGGCTTCGACACCGCCGTCGGCGTCGCCACCGAGGCCCTGGACCGGCTGAAGACCACCGCCGAGTCGCACCAGCGGGTGCTGATCGTCGAGGTCATGGGCCGTCACACCGGCTGGATCGCCCTGCACTCCGGCATGGCCGCCGGCGCCCACGCCATCGTGGTGCCCGAGCGCCCCTTCGACATCGACGAGCTGACCGAACTGGTCGGCAAGCGCTTCTCGGCGGGCAAGAAGTTCGCCATCGTGGTGGTCGCCGAGGGCGCCAAGCCGCGCGCCGGCTCCATGCAGTTCGAACAGGGCGTCAAGGACATCTACGGTCACGAGCGGTTCGCCGGGGTGGCCACACAGCTCTCCGGGGAGCTGGAGCAGCGGCTCGGCAAGGAGGCTCGCCCGGTCATCCTCGGCCACGTCCAGCGCGGCGGCACGCCGACCGCGTACGACCGGGTCCTGGCGACCCGGTTCGGCTGGCACGCGGTGGAGGCGGTGCACCGGGGCGAGTTCGGGATGCTGACCGCGCTGCGCGGCACCGACATCGTGATGGTCCCGCTGGGCGAAGCCGTCGAAACGCTGAAGACGGTCCCCGCCGAGCGGTACGCCGAGGCGGAGTGCGTGCTGTAGAACACCTCCTGGGTACATGCCGTCCAGAACTGCCCCCGGCCGCAACCGCGGCCGGGGGCAGTTCTACTCTGGACCGGACAACCGGCACGAAACGGGGACGTGTCCCCATCGGGAGTGAACAGATGGATCACAGCGGGCACGGCATGAACATGGATCTGCCGCCGTTCACGCTGGGGCGGGGGCTGGAGCTCTCCGTCGACCCGTTCTTCCTGACCGGCTGCCTCCTGGCGCTCGCCCTGTACGGGTACGGCGTGGTGCGGCTGCGTCGGCGCGGGGACGGCTGGCCGGTGAACCGCATCGTGTTCTTCGTCGTGGGTGTGCTGAGCATCGCGCTGGTGACGTGCACCAAACTCAACGACTACGGCATGGTCATGTTCAGCGTGCACATGGTGCAGCACATGGTGATCAGCATGCTGTCGCCGATCCTGCTGCTGCTGGGCGCTCCGGTGACGCTGGCGCTGCGCGCGCTGCCGCCGGCCGGGCGGGGGCGGACCGGGCCGCGCGAACTGCTGCTGAAGCTGCTGCACAGCCGGTACATGAAGATCATCTCGCATCCGGTGTTCACGATCCCGCTGTTCATCGCGAGCCTCTACGCGCTGTACTTCACGCCGATCTTCGACTTCCTGATGAGCTCGAAGCCCGGCCACATCGGCATGATGACGCACTTCCTCGCGGTCGGCCTGATCTTCTTCTGGCCGATCATGGGCGTGGACCCGGGCCCGCACCGGCCGGGCTATCTGATGCGGATGCTGGAGCTGTTCGCCGGGATGCCGTTCCACGCGTTCTTCGGGATCGCGCTGATGATGGCGTCGACGCCGATGGTGAAGACGTACGAGAACCCGCCGGCCTCGCTCGGCATCGACGCCCTGAGCGACCAGAACTGGGCGGGCGGTATCGCGTGGGCGTTCAGCGAGATCCCCTCGGTGCTGGTGCTGATCGCGCTGGTCTTCCAGTGGTACCGCTCCGAGCAGCGCACCGCACGGCGCACCGACCGGGCGGCGGACCGCGACGGTGACAAGGAGCTGGCGGCGTACAACGCCTATCTCGCGTCTTTGCAGGCGCGCGGACGGTAGCGCGGAGGACGCATACGGGGTGACCATGGGGACAACGGCCGCGCGGCCGACGAGGAGCGTGCGCGCATGTCCGGATCGACGAAGACCATGGGATACATGACCGGCGGGGCACTGATCGCGGTGACCGCGTACACGGTGGGGCTGGGATCCAGCGGCTGGCTCTGGTTCGGCTGGGTGGTGCTGGGCCTGTGCACCCTCGGCATGCTGGCCACGCAGGACACCTGAGCCCCCCGGCGGGTGAGGACGCCTGACGGGCCCGGAGGCGGGTACGAGCCGGAAGAGCGGTTCGCTACGGTCGCACGGTGGTGCCGGGGTCTACGCTGTAGCGCCCCGGCACGACCGTGACCTGGTAGTACGCAGCCCTGAACCTGGCAGTACAGCCCTGACGCCGACCCGGCAGAGCGAGGTGCACCCGCAAGGTGTTCTATTACGTCCTGAAATATGTCGTGCTGGGGCCCGTACTGCGGCTGCTGTTCCGGCCCCGGATCGAGGGCCTGGAGAACATTCCGGAGGACGGTGCGGCGATCGTCGCGGGCAACCACCTCTCCTTCTCCGACCACTTCCTCATGCCGGCCATCATCAAGCGCCGCATCACCTTCCTGGCGAAGGCCGAGTACTTCACGGGCCCGGGAATCAAGGGCCGGCTCACCGCGGCCTTCTTCCGCAGCGCGGGCCAGATCCCGGTGGACCGGTCCGGCAAGGACGCCGGGCAGGCGGCCATCCGCGAGGGCCTCGGCGTACTGGGCAAGGGGGAGCTGCTCGGTATCTACCCGGAGGGCACCCGCTCGCACGACGGCCGGCTCTACAAGGGCAAGGTCGGGGTCGCGGTGATGGCGATCACCGCGCAGGTTCGGGTGATTCCCTGCGCCATGGTCGGCACCTTCGAGATCCAGCCGCCCGGCCAGGTCGTGCCGAAGATCAAACGGGTCGCGATCCGCTTCGGCGAACCGCTGGACTTCTCCCGCTACGCGGGCATGGAGAACCAGAAGGCCGCGATCCGGGCCGTGACGGACGAGATCATGTACGCGATCCTCGAACTCTCCGGGCAGGAGTACGTGGACGAGTACGCGGCCAAGGTGAAGGCAGCCGAGCAGGAGACCGCGCCGCCGAGGAAGTTCCCCAAGCTGCGACGCTGAGCGCGGATACGCCACCGGCAGAGCGCCCTCACCCCGGCGGGGTCCGTTCCCCTAGCGTCGGCTCCATGGGCAAAGGACACGCATGGGTGCTGGGAGCGACGGGCCAGATCGGGCGGGCCGCGGTGCGGGCGCTGGCCGCGGACGGCTGGGAGGTCACCGCGGCCTCGCTCGGCGGCGGCCGCGACCGGGGATGGGACGCCGGGGTCCGGGCGGTGGCGCTCGACAGGGACGAGGAGGGGGCGCTCGGCCGGGCGGTGGGCGAGCGCTGTGACGTGCTGGTCGACATGGTGGCGTTCGACAGGGCGCACGCCCGGCAGCTGACGGGGCTGGCCGGCCGGATCGGATCGGCCGTCGTGATCTCCAGCGGGGCGGTGTACGAGGACGACCGGGGCCGCAGCTTCGACACCCAGGCGGAGAGCGACGGTTTCCCCCGCTATCCGGTGCCACTGCCGGAGACACAGCGCACGGTGGCGCCGGGGGACGCCACGTACGGGACCCGGAAGATCCTGCTGGAGCGGGAGCTGCTGGCGGCGGGCGAGGAACTGCCGGTGACGCTGCTGCGCGCGGGCGCGGTCCACGGCCCGTACTGCCGCACACCGCGCGAGCTGCACCTGGTGAAGCGGCTGCTCGACGGGCGCCGGCGCCGGGTGCTCGCGTACGGCGGGGCGAGCCGCTTGCACCCGGTCCATGTGTCCAACGCGGCGGAGCTGATCCGGCTGGCCGCCCGGCGGCCGGGATCGCGTGTGCTGAACGCCGGGGACCCCGAGGCCCCCACGGTCGCGGAGATCGCGTCGGCGATCGACGAGGTCCTCGGGCGGGAGACGGAGACGGTGCTGGTGGACGGCGCTCCCCCCGAGGGGCATGTCGGGGAGACCCCGTGGAGCGGCGCCCACCCCGTGGTCTACGACATGACGGCCGCCGGGGACCAGCTCGGATACCGCCCGGTGACCGGGTACGTGGAGTCGCTGCCGGAAACGGTCGAGTGGCTCGCCGGGGAGCTGTCGGGGCGCGACTGGCGGGAGGCCTTCCCGAAGATGCTGGCCAACTACGGCGAAGGGCTCTTCGACTACACGGCGGAGGATGCCTGGCTGGAGGCGTACGACCGGGAACGGCGCTGAACGGCGGGTCGGGCGGCCCGTCCCGGAGGACGGTCCGCCCAGCCCTGGATCCTGCTGCCGGTGTTACGGCTTCGGTGCGGCGTGCGGGGCGCACGTCACATCGCGCCGGTCGGTCCTCCCGGTGAGCAGGTAGGTGTCCACCCGGTCGTTGACGCAGGGATTGACCAGTCCGGTGACACCGTGGGATCCGGCGTCCCTCTCGGTGATGAGCCGGGAGCCCTTGAACCGCTTGTGCAGCTCGACCGCGCCCGTGTACGGGGTGGCGGCGTCGCGGGTGGACTGCACGATGAGGACCGGCGGCAGGCCCTTGCGGGTCTTCACGTCCAGCGGGGTCTGCTGCTTGGCCGGCCAGGTGGCGCAGGGCAGGTTCATCCAGGCGTTGGCCCACGTCATGAACGGGTACTTCTCGTGCAGCCGGGTGTTGTCCCGGTCCCAGGTGCGCCAGTCGGTGGGCCACTTGGCGTCGGCGCACTCGACGGCGCTGTAGACCGCGTTGCCGTTCTCGGCGGCGGCGTTGCCCGCGAGGTCGCTCATATCGGGGGCGGCGGCGTCGACCAGGGCCTGGGTGTCACCGGCCCGGTAGGCACTCCAGGTCCTGGCGGTGCGGGCCCAGGCGGAGTCGTAGTACGGCGCGCCCTGGAAGAAGCCGATGAGCTCGGCGGGCCCGACGACGCCCCCGATGGGCTCCTTCTTGGCGGCTGCCCGCAGCTCCAGCCAGGCCTTCTCGACCTTTTGCGGAGTGTCGCCGATGCCGTAGACGGAGTCGTGCTTCGCGACCCATGCCTTCCAGTCGCCCCAGCGCGTCTGGAAGGCGATGTCCTGGTTGAGGTTCGCCCGGTACCAGATGTTCTTCCGCGACGGGTCGACCACACTGTCGACGACCATGCGCCGGACGTGGGTCGGGAAGAGCGTGCCGTAGACGGCGCCCAGGTAGGTGCCGTAGGAGACGCCGATGAAGTTGAGCTTCTTCTCCCCGAGCGCGGCCCGGATGACGTCCAGGTCGCGTGCCGTGTTGGGTGTGGTCATGTGCGGCAGCATCGCGCCGCTGCGCTCGCCGCACCCTTCGGCGTACGCGCGGGCCAGCTTGCGCCGGGCGCGCTTGTCGGCCTCGCTGTCGGGGACCGGGTCGGCCTTGGGGGCCTTGACGAACTCCTGCGGGTCGACGCAGGAGATCGGGGCCGAGTGGCCGACGCCGCGCGGGTCGAAGCCGACGAAGTCGTACGCCTTCGCGGTCTTCGTCCAGAGCGGGTTCTTGGCGGTGACGCGGGCGGGGAAGCGCAGTCCCGAGCCGCCGGGGCCGCCCGGGTTGTAGAGCAGGGCGCCCTGGCGCTCGCCCTTCGTGCCGGTGCTGACGTGCCGGTCGACGGCGAGCTTGATCTTCTTGCCGTCCGGCCGGGCGTAGTCGAGCGGCACGGTCACCCAGCCGCACTGGATGGGGGCGGTCAGACCCCAGTCCTCGGGGCAGTCCTTCCAGTCGATCCCGGCATTCGCCGCCCGGTGCGCCGCGACGGCGACCCCGCGCGCCCGCGCGTCACCCCGGTCGTGATGGCGGCCGTCGGCACTCGCCGCGGGTGCGGCCATCGCCCCCGCTATGAGCGTGCCCGCGACGAGAGCCCCGGCCGAGCCGAGCACCTTGGTGCGTCTCACGTGAAACCTCCCCCTTCATCCGATCCGCCGCCGAAGGCGACGTGGTCATCGGTACGTCGCGGGGATCCTTTCGTCAGACGGCACCCGGGGCCAGGGCGTACACCTGTTTCTTTGCCGAACCCATAACCGGTGAAGGAGGTTCGCTGAGCGGACTCAGCCGGTGTGGCCCGTCTTCAGCCCGTCCAGCAGCTCGCGCATGGCACCGTCCAGGATCCCGCGCAGCAGGCGGGCGTCGGCGGCCACGGCGGTCACCAGGACGGCGGGGCCGACGAGCGGGGTGAGGGCGGCGGTGGGACCAAGGAGACGTGCGGGGAGCGGGGCGTCCTCGAAGGCCGGGTCGGCGAGGAGCAGTTGGCCGACGGCTCGGTGGCCGCCGAGGACGGCGGGGCCGTCCCAGCCGTCGGGGGCTCCGGGTCCGTAGGCCAGTTGCTGGTCCAGGAGGGGGCGGCCCGCACGGTGCACGGTGAGCCGGGTGGTGAGCGCGCCGGTGGGTTCCCCGTGGCGGCCGAGGATCTGTTCCTCGCGCAGCAGCAGACGGGCGGTGGGGGCGAGGCGGACCCGGGTGGTCTGGTGGAGGTCGCTGCCGTGGGCGGAGACCAGCTGTTCGGGCAGCCAGTGCAGGACGGCCCCCTCCCCCACGCCCAGGTCCACGGTGTACGTGGACGGGCCGGTGTCCGCCCGCGCCCCGGGCAGGGCCACGGTGGCCGCCGCCGAGTCCACGGAGAGGCGCGCCCCGTCCGTGATGTCCGCCTCGATCGCCAGCCGGTCGCCGTTCAGCGGGGCGCTCATCGCTCCGACGATGGTGACCCGGGCGTAGGCGTCCCGAGGTGAGCGGGTGCGGCGCAGGGCGAGCGGCCCGTCGCTGACCAGGACGGGCAGGGCACTTTCGCCCCGCCCGTCGGGTTCGGCGCGCAGCCGGGCCGTCGCGCGGACGCTCACGCGGCCCAGGCGGCGAGCCGCGCCCGCACCCAGGCGGCGACCGGGCCGACGCCCTCGGCCGATGTCAGCGAGGTGAAGACGACGGGGAGTTCGCCGCGCTGCTTCTCGGCGTCGAGAGCCATCCGCTCCAGGTCGGAGCCGACGTAGGGGGCGAGGTCGGTCTTGTTGATGACCAGGAGGTCGGCGGTGGTGACGCCGGGGCCGCCCTTGCGCGGGATGTCGTCGCCGCCCGCGACATCGATGACGAAGACCTGCGCGTCGACCAGTCCTTTGGAGAAGGTGGCGGTGAGGTTGTCACCGCCGGACTCGACGAGGATCAGGTCGAGCGGCCCGACCGCGTCTTCCAGGTCCTCCACGGCTTCGAGGTTGGCGGAGATGTCGTCGCGGATCGCGGTGTGCGGGCAGGCGCCGGTCTCGACGGCCTGGATCCGCTCGGGCGGCAGGACCGCGTTGCGCAGCAGGAAGGCGGCGTCCTCCTGGGTGTAGATGTCGTTGGTGACGACGGCGATGGAGAGCCGGTCGCGCAGTTCGCGGCAGAGCGCGGCGACGGTGGCCGTCTTGCCGGAGCCGACGGGTCCGCCGAGGCCGATGCGCAGGGCGCGCCGGGTGCCGTCGGGGCGGGTGGCGTCGGCGCTGACGGCGGCGGGTCCGTCGTGGGAGTGGCCGAGGTGCATGGGGGCTCCAGTGGTGGTCAAAGGGTGGCTACGAGGCGAAGAGGCGGACCGGCCAGGCGGCGTGCGCCTCGGCGGTGATGTCGAGGAGCGGCGCCGAGGCGGCGGGCAGGGCGTCGAGGCCCTGCCGGGCGGCCTCGGCGGCCTGTTCGGCGATCCGGTCCAGATCGGGGGCGAGCCCGGCGAGTACGGCGGTGGCGTGAAAGGGATCGAGGGAGAGGAGCCGGACGACGGCGGTGGCGGGGGCGCTGACGGACTCGTACGCGACACAGTGCGCGGCGTCCACGGGCCCCAGGCCCGCCGCCCGTGCGGTGAGCCCGAGGACGATGGGCTGGTGGGCGCCGCGCGGCCGGGCCGCCGCGAGCGCGGCCAGTTCGGGGCTCGGCCAGGTGGCGCGGGCAGCCCTCATCATCTGCCGGCCCAGCTTGCGGGCGGTGGTCCGCAGGGCCGGCGAGGGCGTACGGGCGTCGGCGGCCTCGTCGAGGGCGAGCGGGTCGAGGCCGTGGGCCGCCGCCGCGGCGAGGGCGGCGGCGGTGAGGCCCGCGGTGTGCAGCCGGCCCCGGCAGAAGTCGGCGAGGGAGTCGGCGTCGAGGACGCGGCCCTCGGCGACGGCCGGTTCGGCGCCGCCGGAGTGGGCGTGACCTCCGGCGGGGAACCGGCCGTCGGCGAGGACGAGGAGTGCAGCGCGTGACATGGACGGGTCCGCTCAGAAGAGGAAGTAGCGCTGGGCCATGGGCAGTTCCGCCACCGGTGCGGGCTCGACCGGATCACCGTCGATGGTGACGGCGAAGCTGTCGGGGTCGACGTGGACCTGCGGCAGTGCGTCGTTCTCGCGCATGTCCGCCTTGGTGACCCCTCGGGTGCTGGTGATCGGCACGAACCGCTTGTTCAGGGCGAGCCGTTCGGGCAGCCCGTCCTCGATCGCCGCGGTGGAGACGAAGTTGAACGAGCCCTGGGCGGCCGCCCGTCCCAAGGCGCCGAACATCGGCCGGGGCAGGACCGGCTGGGGCGTCGGGATGGAGGCGTTGGCGTCGCCCATCTGCGCGTACGCGATCTGACCACCCTTGATGACGGTCTGCGGTTTGACGCCGAAGAACGCCGGATCCCAGAGGACGAGATCGGCGAGCTTGCCCGTCTCCACGGAGCCGATCTCCCGGTCCAGGCCCTGCGCGACGGCCGGGTTGATGGTGTGTTTGGCGACATAGCGACGGACCCGGTGGTTGTCGGCCCGCCCGTCCCCGGGGAGGGCTCCGCGGCGCTTCTTCATCACATGGGCGGTCTGCCAGGTCCGCAGGATCACCTCGCCGATGCGGCCCATGGCCTGGGAGTCCGAGGAGATGATCGAGATGGCACCGAGGTCGTGCAGGATGTCCTCGGCGGCGATGGTGGAGGGCCGGATCCGGGACTCCGCGAAGGCCAGGTCCTCGGGGACGGCGGGGTTCAGGTGGTGGCAGACCATCAGCATGTCGAGGTGTTCCTCGATGGTGTTGACGGTGTGCGGCCGGGTGGGGTTGGTCGAGCTGGGCAGGACGTACGGCTCGGAGACCACGCTGATGATGTCGGGCGCGTGCCCGCCGCCCGCCCCCTCGGTGTGGTACGCGTGGATCGTCCGGCCCCCGATGGCGGCGAGGGTGTCGGCGACGAACCCTGCCTCGTTGAGGGTGTCCGTATGGATGGCGAGCTGCGCGCCCGTCCGCTCGCAGACGGTGAGGCAGGCATCGATGACGGCGGGTGTCGCACCCCAGTCCTCGTGGATCTTGAATCCCAGTGCACCACCACGCAGTTGGGAGTGCATGGCCTCGTGGGACATCGTGTTGCCCTTGCCGAGCAGCCCGATGTTGACCGGGAAGGTCTCCAGCGCCTCGAACATCCGGGCCACGTGCCAGGGCCCCGGGGTGATGGTGGTGGCCTTGGTGCCCTCGGCGGGTCCCGTGCCGCCGCCGACGAGGGTGGTGATGCCGCTGGAGAGCGCTTGGTCGATGAGGGTGGGCGAGATGAAGTGCACGTGGGCGTCGACCGCTCCGGCGGTGAGCAGCTTCCCGTTGCCCGCGATGACCTCGGTCTCCGGGCCGATCACCAGGTCGGGGTGGACGCCGTCCATGGTGTCCGGGTTCCCGGCCTTGCCGATGCCGGTGATCCGGCCGTCGCGGATGCCGATGTCGGCCTTGACGATGCCCCAGTGGTCGATGACGACGGCCCCCGTGATGACGGTGTCGGGCGCGCCCTCGGCGCGGGTGGTGCGGGCCTGGCCCATCGACTCCCGGATCACCTTGCCACCACCGAATACCGCCTCGTCGCCCGCGTGTCCGGGGCCGCCCGAGCGGTCCTCCTCGATCTCGACGAGGAGATCGGTGTCGGCGAGCCGGATCCGGTCGCCGGTGGTGGGGCCGAACAGGTCGGCGTACACGGCTCTGTCGAGGTCAGGCATCGAGAGCACCTCCGGTTTCGCCGCGCAGGCCGGGGACGACGCGGCGGCCTGCGAGGGGGACGAGTTCGACGTCGGCGGGGATACCGGGTTCGAAGCGGACCGCCGTGCCGGCGGCGATGTTCAGCCGCAGACCGCGGGCGGCGGCACGGTCGAAACGCAGCCCGGGGTTGGACTCGGCGAAGTGGTAGTGGGAGCCGACCTGGACGGGGCGGTCGGCGGCGTTGAGAACGGTGAGGCGGGTGACCGTCCGCCCCTCGTTGAGGGGAATGCCCCCGTCCGCGTACAGGATCTCTCCGGGAATCATCGGCACTCCCCCGTCAGACGATCGGGTCGTGGACGGTGACGAGCTTCGTGCCGTCCGGGAAGGTGGCCTCGGCCTGGACGTCATGGAGCATCTCGGGGATGCCCTCCATGACCTCGTCCCGGGTGAGCAACGTACGTCCGGACACCATGAGTTCGGAGACGGTACGGCCGTCCCGCGCACCTTCCAGCAGATGCGCGGTGATCAGGGCGACGGCCTCGGGGTGATTGAGCCGCAGCCCGCGCGCCCGGCGCTTCTCGGCCACGTCGGCGGCCACATGGATGAGCAGACGCTCCTGCTCGTGCGGGGTCAGTTGCACGCTTCCACCTCATCGTCATCCGTCCGGCTCAGGCTCCGGACGCAGCGGGACCATATCCCCGTTCAACAGTTCGTTGAACGGGAACAGTGGCCTCGCGACCAGGCATTGCACGTTAGGGCGGAAGTTTTTCCATCGCGTTAACTGATCTTTTGCGGGTTGATGGACATCAACCCGCACAACCCGTTCTCCAGCTCTTCGGGGCGTACGTCGTCACCCCCGCCGAGGAGTGCGGCGAGCCGTTCGTCGCGCAGCGTCTCGGACCGGAGCTGGACGCCGAGCGCGGCGAAGACCCGACGCTCCAGCCCGTGCGCCTTCCCCGCGAGCACCCCGCCGACGCTGACACTCTCGCTGTGGTCGCTGTCCGGCCTGGCGGCGGCGCTGTTCGTCCGCCGGGCGCCGACGCCGGCCAACCCGTCCGGAAGCCGGCCCTGACCGGCTGAGCCCGGGATCCGCGTCAGCCGAGCCGGGTGCCCCTCCTATGAGGAGCAGCACCCGGCTTCCCGCTGCCCCGGGGCAGTCGTGGTCTCAGGTGTCCCGTCCGTCGTGGGGGCGGTGCTCGGCGGCGATACCGAACCTGCGCCGTTCGCCCTGAGCGGATGGCGCGGAGCCGATCGAGGAGACCGAGCTGATCACCCGCTCCTCGGCAGCGACTTCCTCCGCTTCAAGTTGTTGCAGGTCAGCGGCGGAGACCAGCGCGATGAGCGGCTTGCCGTGCCGCGTCACCACAACGCGTTCACCGCCGTAGACAACGCGGTTGATCAATTCGGCGAGCTCCGCCCGTGCTTGCGTCACCGGAATCTCGTAGGCCATAGTCCCCATCATAACCTTCTGTACGTCCTGTACATTTTTTACGGACGGGCAGACGGATGGTCAGCTCCAGGAGAGAGGCACCGCCATGATCCGCCCCGCCGCCCGCTACGTACTGCCGGAGTTCACCGAGCGCACCGCGACCGGAACCCGGACCCTGGACCCGTACTCCAAGCTGCTGTCCGAGCGGATCGTCTTCCTCGGGAGTCCGATCGACGACATCGCCGCGAGCGACCTCATCGCCCAGTTCATGTATCTGGAACACGCCGATCCGGACCGGCCCCTGTCGCTCTACATCAACTGCCCCGGCGGCTCGTTCCAGGCGATGGCGGCGGTCTACGACACGATGCGGTTCCTGACCTGCGAGGTGGAGACCTTCTGCCTGGGGCAGGCGGGCTCCTACGCGGCGGCCCTGCTGGCGGCCGGGGCCAAGGGGCGCCGACATGCGCTGCCCGGCGCGCGGGTAGTCATTCAGCAGCCCGCGATGGAGGAGCCGATGCGGGGCCAGCCGTCCGACCTGGAGATCCACGCGCGCGAACTGGTGCGCACCCGAGAGATGTTCGCGGCCATGCTGGTCCGGGACACGGGTCGGACCGCGGAGCAGATCACCGCCGACATCGAGCGCGACACCATCCTCGACGCCAAGGCCGCCCTCGCCCACGGGCTGGTCGACCACGTCGTGGAGAACCGCTGACTCTCCCGGCCGCCGTACGACGCGAGGTGAAACGCCGATGGAGCCACCCGACTTCCCACCCCTGCCCGCACTGACCCGCGCCGAGGGCGAGTTCGTCGACTGCTATCTGGCCGTGCTCGACCAGGTCGGCCGGATCAATCCGGCCCATGGCAGCGACACCTACAGCGCGCTGCGGGCCGCCCAGGCCCTGGCCTCCCGGGCGGCCGCCCTGCGCGACGCCCTGGCCCTGATGCACGAGCGCGGCGAGTCGCGGCTCCACGCCACCACCCTGGCGCGGGCCCTGCGCGTCCTGGACGGGGAGCGCCGGGCGGGCCGGGTCGCGATGCCGCCCCCGTGAACTGACCGGCTCCGCGCACGGGGAGCGCCCTACGGGAGCGGAGCGGTCGGTCCCGGGCACGACACGCCCGGTCCCGGGACCGATTCGCCTCGCTCGTTCGGCGTAGGCGATCACCCGCGCGAGCGACGGCTCAACTTGCGTTCGGCGCGCAATCCGTACTCGAAATGCGCCCTTTCGTCGCTGGTACGGGGGTGTGCGCCCGGCTCATGGGCGAGCGCGAATCCGAGCTGTCCACCCGAATGGATCAGTGGTGAGGAGACTCACAAACCGCTGTTTCAGCTCGGAAAACCGGCATCGAGTGAGTCAAGATCCCTGGGACGACAAGCCCCCGCCACCGCGGCGGGGCGGTCCGGGCGGACGCCGAGTCCTGCCGCCGCCCGGATGACTGGTCGACAGGAGTGGATCGGCAGGAGTGGAGGACCCGAGCACAACGGGCCGACCGGGAGACCGGGAAGCCCTCGGGGTGAAGCCGCGAAAGCGGCCGGGCGACTTCGCCGGCCCGAACCCGACAGGTCATCCTTCACAGGCGGCTGACGAAGGGTTGCGCATGTCTGCGCAGGTTCATGTCCCGTCTCTGTTCGCCCGGGTCACAACGGCCTCGGTACTCACCCTGGCCGTGACGTCCACGATGCTGGCGCCCGGTCTGGTGAGCGACGCCGAGGCCGCCACCCACTCGACGAAGGCCCTGAAGGTCGCCGCGTCGAAGAAGGGTGCTCCCTACAAGTACGGAGCGGCAGGTCCCAGTCGCTTCGACTGTTCGGGGCTGACGGCCTATTCGTTCAAGAAGGCCGGCAAGAAGCTTCCCCGCACGGCACAGCAGCAGTACAACAAGACCCGCCACATCGGGAAGTCGCAGCGCAAACGCGGCGACCTCGTCTTCTTCCATTCGGGGCGCAGCGTCTACCACGTGGGCATCTACGCCGGAGCCGGGAAGATCTGGCACTCCCCCAAATCCGGAGACGTGGTGAGGCTGGCCAAAATCTGGTCCAAGAGCGTCTGGTACGGACGGGTCCGCTGACCCACCGACCGGACGCTCTTTGAGTGCGGGCGGCCCGGCCCGCCCTCGGGGCCGCCCGCGACACCCACGGTGTCCTCAACGCAGCAGGGGGCCGGTGACCAACGCCAGTCCCAGACCGGTGAGCGCCACGCCGCTGCCGCCCTCGATGGCGCGGGCGGTACGCGGGCGGCGCAGCCACCGGCCCAGCCGGTCCACGAGCAGGGCGACGGCCGGGAACCAGATCAGCGCCAGCACCACCACCAGGGCCGCGAGCAGCAGGGTCCTGGGCAGCGGCGGCTGACCGTGGGGCACGAACTGCGGCAGCAGGCTGAGGAAGAGGACCGGGGCCTTCGGGTTGAGCGCGTTGGTCAGGAACCCCTGGCGCAGCGCCCGTCCGAACTCCCTGGGCACGGGCCGCCCCGGCTCGTCCCCCGGTGTACCGGAGGGTGAGCCGGAGCTGTCCGGCGAGGGGCGGCGGCGGATCGCGTAGAGGGCGCTGATCCCGAGGTAGAGCACATACGCGCCGCCCAGCAGCTGGACGGTACGGAAGAGGACCGGCATCGTCACCAGCACCGCGGCGAGTCCGGCGACCGCGAGCGCGGTGTGCACCAGCAGCCCTCCGGCGACGCCGAGCGCGGTGGCCAGGCCCGCGGTGCGCGAGGCCAGGGCGTTGCGTACGACGACGGTGAAGTCGGCGCCGGGCAGCGCGACCATACCGGCGGCGACCCCGGTGAAGGCGATCAGTTGTGCGTCCATGGGTCCACCTTGGACCGGCGGACCCTTTAGCGTGTACTTGTAATCTTCTGGGTCTGCCTAAAGGAACGCTTCATGTACGACCCGACACGGCTCGCGGCACTGGTGGCGGTCGCGGAGGCCGGATCGATCACCCGGGCCGCCGCCCGCCTGGGCTACACCGCGCCCGCGCTCTCCCAGCAGCTGGCCAAACTGGAGCGGGAGGCCGGGGCGACGCTGCTGGTGCGCCACCATCGCGGGGCACGGCTGACGGCGGCGGGCGAGCTGCTGGCGGGCCGGGCCCGGCGGGTCCTGGACGAGCTGGACCAGGCACGGCACGAGCTGGCGCAGTTGGCCGGGCTCTCGGGCGGCAGGCTGCGGGTGGGGACGTTCACGACGGCCGGGATCCATCTGCTGCCGCCGGTCCTGAGCGCGTTCCGGCGGGCCCATCCGGAGGTCGAGCTGGCCGTCGCCGACTACGAACCGCCCGGCGGGATCGCCGCGGTGGTCGCGGGCGAGGTGGACCTCGCCCTCACCCACGCCTACGAGCCGGCGGCGGCCGAGCCCCCGCCGGCGGGCGTTCTCGTCGAACCCCTGCTGGTCGAGGAGCTGGTGCTGGTCACCTCGGTGGGCCACCGGCTCTCCGAGGACACCGGGCGGCTGCCGGTCGCCGAGCTGGCGGGGCGACCGTTGATCAGCAGCGCGCCCACCCATCCGCCCCGACGCGGGGTCGAGAACGCGCTCGCCGAGGCCGGGGCGACGCCCGCGGTGGTCTGCGAGTCGCCCGGGTACGCGCTGGTGTGCGCGCTGGTCAGCGCGGGCCTCGGGGTGGCGGTGGTGCCGGAGATGGTCGCCTCGATGGCGGCGGCCCCGCTGTCGGTCCGACGGCTGGAGCCCGCGTCGTTCCGCCGGACCATCTCGGTCGTGCACCGGGGCGGCCGGTCGACCGCAGCGGCCGCGACGCTGCTCGCGCTGCTGCGCAGCGGCTTCGGCCGCGGGAGCACGGCCCCGGCGACGAACCGGCCCTCGGCGGGCTGACCGGCCCGTGACCGGTCAGCCCACGGGATACCGACAGGGGCGGCCCCGGACCGCGGTTCAGCCCTGGACCGGAACGTCCCAGGGGAGGGCGATCCAGACCGTCTTGCCGCCCTCGGCGGTCGGGGTCACCTGGAGCCTCCCGCCGTGCTCCTTGGCCAGCGCCCGGATGATGACCATGCCCCGGCCGTTGTCCTGCCGTACGGCGGCGGGCAGCCGCTGGGGCCAGCGGGGGTGACTGTCCGTGACGCCGAGATACAGCTCCTCGTCGCGTTCGAGGCGCAGGTCCACGGTGAAGGTGGGCGACTGGCCGAACGTGTGCTGGACGGCGTTGGTGGTCAGCTCCGAAATGATCAGCCGGATGGTGTCGGCGAACTCGGTGTCGTCGGGCAGACCCCATTGGGCCAGGGTCCTGGCGACATGTCTGCGGGCCGATGAGACCGAGACCGGATCGGTCGGCAGAGTGACGGTTGCTTCCTGATGGTCTGCCATGGCGACGCCGTCCCTTTCCCGCCCCGGTCGACCGGCGGTCGACCAGGAGTGTGCTTCGCGCCAGATTGCCATTGATGCAGCTCCCCGTAACAGCATTCGGCCAAGATATGCATATATCTGTCGCTCGAAGCGGTGAATTCGGGACCCGTGCGGTGTGGCCGGACGGCACACTGACCCCTCTGCGAGCCGGCCCGGTGACGGACCGGCCCTTCCCGACAGCAGAAGGAGACCGGTATGCCCCACGGCCCCGTCGTCCGACGGCGCAAGCTCGGTGAGGAGCTGCGGAGTCTGCGCCACGCCTCCGGGCTGACCAGCCGGGACGCGGCGCGGCTACTCGGCTGGCACCAGTCGAAGGTGAGCCGCATCGAGACGGGCGCGAGCGGGGTGACGCCCACCGACGTGTCACGGCTGCTGGACGTCTACGCGGTGCGCGACGCCCCGTTGCGTTCCCTGCTCGAGGTCCTCGCGGGGTCGGCGGGCGGAGGCGGTTCTGGCTGGTGGCACGCCTACCGGGGGCTGATCCCGCCGCAGTACCGGGACTTCATCAGTCTGGAGTCGCAGGCGAGTACGGTCCGGACGCTGGAGACCTCGGTGGTGCCGGGACTGCTCCAGACCGCCGGATACGCACGTGCCGTTACCCGCGCCTCGCTGGCCGGGCTACCGGACGGCCTGCTCGACTCGCTGGTCGAGGTCCGGCTGACCCGCCAGCGGGTCCTGCGCGCGAGTCCGCCCCTGCGCTTCACCGCGGTGCTGGACGAGGCGGTGCTCCACCGCGAGGTGGGCGGACCGGAGGTGATGAGAGATCAGTTGCGACATCTGCTCGAGGTGGCCCGACTCCCCCATGTGTGCTTGCAGTTATTACCGTTCTCGGTCGGCGGCTACATCGGACTCACCTGCCCTTTCGTTATCTTCTCCTTTCCGAACATTTCTGATCTGGATGTGGTCGTTCTTGACCACTTGACGAGTAGCCTCTATCTGGAGCGGAAAGAAGACCTCGAGGCGTACAGCTCGGCCTTCTGTTCCTTGCAGGCGCACGCGCTGTCGCCCGAGCACTCGCTGGACCTCATCACCACGATCAGCCGCAGCTAGCGGAGCCGGGCCGTCCGGCCGGTTCCGTCGGACCGTCCGACTGCCCGAGGGGGCCGCCATGCCCGACCGTCCCGCACCGCCGCCGTTCACACCACCCGCCGTACCACCCGCGCCGTTCGCCGCACAGTGGCGACGCAGCAGCCGCTCGACCGGGATGAACAACTGCGTGGAGACCACGCGGTTCGACGGCGCGCTCCTCGCCGTACGCGATTCGAAGAACGTGGACCGGCCGCCGCTGCGCTTCTCAGCGGCGGCCTGGAGTACGTTCGTGGCCGGACTCGGCCCGCACTGAGCTGGATCCGCACGGAGCCGATCCGCACGGATCCAGCTCTCACGGGGCCGGTTCGCACGGAGCCGGTTCGCACCGGATCAGCCGACCCGGGCGTCCGCCCGCCGCGGAGCGGTGGCGAGGACCGTGGCCACCGCGGTCGTGATCTGCTCCTCGGTCAGGTCGGCGCGCGCGGTCAGCCGCAGCCGCGAGACGCCGTCCGGTACCGACGGCGGGCGGAAGCAGCCCACCGCCATCCCGGCCGCGTGGCAGTCGGCCGCCCAGCGCACCGCCGCGTCCGCTGAGGGCGCCCGGACGGAGACGACGGCCGCGTCGGGCCTGACCGCCCTCAGCCCGGCGGCGGTGAGCTGTCCGTGCAGCGAGATGGCCACCTCCCGTGCACGAGCCGCCCGTTCGGGCTCCCGGCGCAGCACTCCGAGGGCGCCGAGCGCGCCGCCGGCCGCCGCCGGGGCGAGCCCGGTGTCGAAGATGAAGGTACGGGCCGTGTTGACCAGGTGTTCGATGACCCGGGCCGACCCCAGGACCGCGCCACCCTGGCTGCCCAGGGACTTCGACAGGGTGAGCGTGGCCACGATCCCGTCGCGGCCCGCCAGCCCGGCCGCGGCGAGCGCGCCGCGTCCGCCGTCGCCCAGCACTCCGAGACCGTGGGCGTCGTCGACCAGCAGGGCGGCGTTCGCGGAGCGGCAGACCTCGGCCAGGGCGGGCAGCGCGGCGGCGTCGCCGTCGACGGAGAAGACCGAGTCGGTGGCCGCGAGGGCCCGCCCGTCGTGCGCCCGCAGGGCCTTCTCGAAGGCGCCCGGGTCTGCGTGGGGCACGACGGCGGTCTCGGCGCGGGAGAGCCGGCAACCATCCACGATCGAGGCGTGGTTGCCCGCGTCGGAGACGATGAGGGAACCACGCCCGGTCAGCGCGGTCAGCGCGGCGAGATTGGCCGCGTACCCGGAGGAGAGCACGAGGGCCGCCTCGAAACCGCAGAAGGCGGCGAGCTCCCGTTCCAGCTGGGCGTGCAGGGCGGTGGAGCCGGTGACCAGCCGGGACCCCGTCGCCCCCGCCCCCCAGCGATGGGCGGCGCCGGCGGCGGCGGCGGTGACCTCCGGATGCCGGGTG
Source organism: Streptomyces sp. NPDC104313 (assembly GCF_055583985.1). Lineage (NCBI taxonomy): Bacteria > Bacillati > Actinomycetota > Actinomycetes > Kitasatosporales > Streptomycetaceae > Streptomyces > Streptomyces sp. NPDC104313. The sequence continues at coordinate 116,870 of NZ_JBVJMW010000011.1, read as the reverse complement.
AGACCCAGATAGTCGTTGCTCGCGAGGTCCAGCAACTCCGGCTCGGCACTCCGCGGACGCAGGGTCCGCACGAGTCCGGCGGCGGCCCGGTCGCGGGCCTCGGCGTCGATCCAGTCGAACGGGGCGAAGGACATGGGGCGGTCCCTTGGGTAGGCGGGCCCTCGGCGGGCGGCTCCGCGCGGACGGTCCGGTGCGGACGGTCCCTTTGTAGGCAGCCAACAGACCCTAGCCGGGTGCGCAGCAGGTCAGGGTGTGGCAATACACACACCCTCGCCCAGGTCTCCTGTCTGGTTCCTCCTTGGCTGGAGGCGGTGCCGTAAGCCAGGATCATCTTCCATGGACCTGCTGAACACGCTGGTGGACAAGGGGCTGCGGCGCGAACTGCCGACCCGCGAAGAAGCGCTCGCCGTACTGGCGACCTCCGACGACGAGCTGCTCGACGTGGTGGCGGCCGCCGGGAGGGTGCGCCGTCAGTGGTTCGGGCGGCGCGTCAAGCTCAACTATCTGGTCAACCTCAAGTCGGGGCTCTGCCCCGAGGACTGCTCCTACTGCTCGCAGCGGCTCGGTTCGAAGGCCGGGATCCTCAAGTACACCTGGCTGAAGCCGGACGAGGCGTCCAAGGCCGCCGCCGCAGGGGTGGCGGGCGGCGCCAAGCGGGTCTGCCTGGTGGCGAGCGGACGCGGCCCGACGGATCGGGACGTCGACCGGGTCTCGAAGACCATCGAGGCGATCAAGGAGGAGAACGAGGGCATCGAGGTCTGCGCCTGCCTCGGTCTCCTCTCCGACGGACAGGCCGACCGGCTGCGTACCGCGGGCGCCGACGCGTACAACCACAACCTCAACACGTCCGAGGAGACGTACGGGGCGATCACCACCACCCATACGTACGCGGACCGGGTGGAGACCGTGCAGCAGGCCCAGGCCGCCGGGCTCTCGGCGTGTTCCGGGCTGATCGCCGGGATGGGCGAGAGCGACAAGGACCTGGTCGACGTCGTGTTCGCGCTGCGGGACCTGGACCCGGACTCGGTGCCGGTGAACTTCCTGATCCCGTTCGAGGGAACGCCGCTCGCCAAGGAGTGGAACCTCACCCCGCAGCGCTGCCTGCGCGTTCTGGCGATGGTCCGCTTCGTCTGCCCCGACGTCGAGGTGCGGCTCGCGGGGGGGCGTGAGGTGCACCTGCGCTCGATGCAGCCGCTGGCGCTCCACCTGGTCAACTCCATCTTCCTGGGCGACTACCTGACGAGTGAGGGCCAAGCCGGCCAGACCGACCTGGACATGATCGCGGACGCCGGTTTCGAGGTGGAGGGCGCGGGCACGACGACGCTGCCGCGCCACCGGGCCGACGCCCTGAGCGGCGGCTGCGGGACGCGGGACTCCACCGTGGGGACCGGCTGCGGATCGCACGACACCGGCGGAGCCGAGGGCTGCGGTTCCCACGGAGGCGGCGGGGGCTGCGGGCCGTGCGGCGGCCATGGGGAACTCGAGGAGGAGCAGCGGGAGAGCGTGCCCCTCCCGCGTACGGACGCCACCGGACCGGCACGCACGGATCTGGTGGCGGTCCGCCGTCGCGGCGCGGGAACGGATCTCGCGCCCAATGCCTGAACCACACGCCCCCGGGGCCATCGAGGACTCCGGACCCGCCGCGCCGAAGCCGTACTCCCCCGAGGAGCTGCGGGCGCTGGATCGCGCACACGTCTGGCATCCGTACGGTCCGATGCCGGGCCGCCAGGAGCCGCTGGTCGTGGAGTCTGCCTCCGGGGTACGGCTCCGGCTCGCCGAACCCGTCGAAGGCCGAAGCGAGTTGGTGGACGGCATGTCCTCCTGGTGGTCGGCGGTGCACGGCTACAACCACCCGGTCCTCAACGAGGCCGCGCGCGGCCAGCTGGACCGGATGAGCCATGTGATGTTCGGCGGGCTCACCCATGAGCCCGCCGTCCGGCTGGCGACCCGGCTGGTGGAGATCACCCCCGGGCCGCTCCAGCACGTCTTCCTCGCCGACTCGGGGTCCGTCTCCGTGGAGGTCGCGGTCAAGATGTGCCTCCAGTACTGGCGTTCGGCCGGGCGTCCGGCCAAGCGGCGGCTGCTGACCTGGCGCGGGGGTTATCACGGGGACACCTGGCAGCCGATGTCGGTGTGCGACCCGGAGGGCGGGATGCACGAGCTGTGGTCGGGGTCCCTGCCCCGCCAGGTCTTCGCCGACGCCCCGCCGGACGGCTTCGACGCGGAGCCTGACACCGCCTACGTGACGCACCTGCGGGAGCTGATCGCCGCGCACGCCGACGAGCTCGCGGCGGTCATCGTGGAGCCGGTGGTGCAGGGCGCGGGCGGGATGCGGTTCCACTCCCCCGCCTATCTGCGGGTGCTGCGCGAGGCCTGCGACGAGCACGACGTCCTGCTGGTCCTCGACGAGATCGCGACCGGTTTCGGGCGTACGGGCAAGCTCTTCGCCGCCGGGCACGCCGGGATCTCGCCGGACGTCATGTGCGTCGGCAAGGCCCTGACCGGCGGCTATCTCACGATGGCGGCGACGCTGTGCACCACCCGGGTGGCCGAGGGCATCTCCAGCGGCCAGGTGCCGGTGCTGGCGCACGGACCGACGTTCATGGGCAATCCGCTGGCCGCCTCGGTCGCCTCGGCCTCCGTGGACCTGCTGCTCGGGCAGGACTGGGAGGGCGAGGTGGCACGGATCGGCGCGGGCCTGCGCTCCGGGCTCGCTCCCGCCGCGGACATCGCCGGGGTGGTGGACGTACGCGTCCTGGGGGCGATCGGGGTCGTCCAGCTCGACCGCGAGGTGGACATGGCGGCGGCGACCCGCGCGGCCGTGCGCGAGGGCGTCTGGCTGCGGCCGTTCCGCGATCTCGTCTACACGATGCCGCCGTACGTCACTAAGGACGAGGACGTCGCGCGGATCTGCCGGGCCGTGTGCGCGGCGGCACGGGAGGGCTGAGCCGATATGCCGACGATTCTGGTGGTGTCCGGTACGGGCACGGAGATCGGCAAGACCGTGGTGACCGCCGCGGTGGCGGCCGCCGCGCGGGGCCGCCGGGTCGCGGTCCTCAAGCCCGCGCAGACCGGGCTCGCCCCCGGGGAGCCGGGCGACGCGGCCGAGGTGGCGCGGCTGGCGGGGAGCCATGTGACGGCGGTCGAACTGGCCCGCTTCCCGGAGCCCTTGGCTCCGGCCACGGCCGCCCGACGGGCGGGGCTCGTGCCCGTGCGGCCGTTCGAGGTAGCCGAGGCCGCGGAGAAGTTGGCCACCGAACATGACCTCGTACTGGTGGAGGGTGCGGGCGGGCTGCTCGTGCGGTTCGACGACGAGGGCGGCACCCTCGCGGACGCGGCCCGTCTGCTGTCCGCCCCGGTACTGCTGGTGGCCCCCGCGGGCCTGGGCACGCTGAACGCCACCGCTCTGACGGCCGAGGCACTGCGGACCCGGGGGCTGAGCTGCCGGGGCGTCGTGATCGGCAGCATGCCGGCGGAGCCGGACCTCGCGTCCCGCTGCAACATCGAGGACCTGCCGGTGGCGGCCGGCGCACCACTGCTCGGCGCGGTACCGGCCGGCGCGGGTTCACTGTCGGGCGCCGCCTTCGCGGCACGCGCGCCGGGTTGGCTGGCTCCGGAGCTCGGTGGGACCTGGTCCGCCGCACGCTGACGGGGCGCGCCGGGGGCGGCCGAGGCGTTGCCGGTCAGGAGCGAGGCCTTCGACGGGGCGGTGGCGTCCCTGGTCCTGTGCACCGTATGGGATCTGCCCCGGGCGCTCGCCGAGATCAGGCGGGTCCTTCGGCCGGGCGGCGAACTGCGGTTCTTCGAGCACGGGCCGGCGCCGGGCCGGGCGCCGGCCCGTGCACGGCACAGCGGGTGGCCGACGGACCCTGTGGCCGCTGCTCTTAGGCGGCTGTCACCCGGCCCGGGACCCGCCGGCCGCGATCGCGGCCGGCGGGCTTCGAGAGGGGCACGTACCGCAGGCTGCGGATTCCGGAGACGTGTCTCCAGGTGCCCTCCTCCCTCTGTGTCCTGGGCGTGGCCCGCAAGCCGTTCACCGAGGACCGAGGGAATGAGGACTGAGGACCGAGCCGGATCGTGGGGCGTTTCACCGAGCCTGTCGTGGGGCGTTTCGCCGAGTCTGTCCTGGGTGTCTCACCGGGTCTGTCGTGGGGTGTCTCACCCGCTCTCACATGCTCCACTGCCGCAGCTCGTCGGCGATGGCCCGCACGTCCGCCTTGCCCTGCTTCACCAGTAGCGCCAGATCGCGGACCTGCTCGGGCGAGGTGATGACCTTGAGCCCGGAGGCGACGAGGTAGCCGTACGCGACGGCCGAGGCGAACATCGCATTGGAGTGTTCGAGTGCGGGCACGTGCAGGAGCAGCTGCAACAGGGCGGCCGCCCGCGCGTGCGGGTCGCTGTAGACGGCGCTGCCGAAGATCTCCGCGTCATGCCGTGCGACGGCGGCGACGAGCGCACCCCAGTCGGCGACCTGCGGGTCTCCGGGCGTCTTGTGCTCGGCGACCATCAGCAACCAGGAAAGGTCGATCCGCAGGTTCAACGGGTGCCTTCGCGCTCCGGGCCGAACTCCTCGGCGAACACCGACTCGTACTGCTTCATGAAGTCGGCCGCGGCCTCGACGAAGGTGTGTCCCACCTCGCCCGCGTCCTGCTGGACGAGTTCCTCTATGTAGCGGTTCACGCTCATCCCCCTCTGCAGCGCGCGTTGCCGCGCGGCCTCGGCGGTGGCCTCGTCCACTCGAACGTTCAGCTGAGTCTTGGGCACCCGACCACGCTAGCGCGACCGTGCTAGCACCGGCAAGAGGAGCGCGGGGGGCAGGGGCCGCGCCCGGACCGTGGAACGCGATCGACACCCCGTCGCGGCGGATGGTGGGATGGCCGTCATGAACGATCTTTCGATACGGTCCGCGACCCCGGCCGATCTGGACGAGGTCCTCACTTTCTGGAAGGTGGCCGCCGAGGGCACCAGCATCAGCGACGACGGGGACGGGGTCGCACGCCTGGTGGAACGGGACCCCGACGCCTTGATACTCGCCGAGCGGGAGGAGGTGCTGGTGGGCACGGTCATCGTGGGCTTCGACGGCTGGCGCTGCCATCTCTACCGGCTCGCGGTCCACCCGGACCAGCGGCGCCGGGGTGTGGGCGGCGCCCTCCTCGCGGCGGCCGAGGAACGGTTCGTCGCGCTGGGCGGGCGGCGCGCCGACGCCATGGTCCTCGACCGCAACACGTCGGCCCACCACGCCTGGCGCGCGGCGGGTTACGAGCCCCAGCCACGGTGGACCCGCTGGGTGAAGCACCTGACGGGCTGAGCGGTACGGGACGGATACCGGCCGCGGTGCGGCACGCCCTGGCACGGTACGGGGGCTTCCGGCGCGATGCGGCACACATCGACGCGGTGGGCGGGGCGCTGCTGGGCAGACGCCCTACGATGACATGTCCTCCGCCGCCCCCTGCCGCACGGTGTGCGCGTCCCTCCATGGGCGAGCCTCCCCGTAGCCGACACCGCCGACACCGCGCGGTCCCCCCGCCCCTGCCCGATCATGGGACGGAGGTGAACCGATGATCGAAGTGCTTCTGCTGCTCGTCGCCCTGCTGCTCAGCGTCGCCTGCGGCGCGTTCGTCGCGGCGGAGTTCTCCCTGACCACGGTGGAGCGCGGCGAGCTCGAACGGGCTGTCGAGCGGGGCGACCGTGGCGCCGCGAGCGCGCTCAAGGCCGTCCGAAGCCTCACCTTCCAGCTCTCGGGGGCCCAGCTCGGCATCACCGTCACCAACCTGGTGATCGGCATGCTCTCCGAACCGTCCATCGCCAAGCTCATCCGCGGCCCCGCCGAGGCGGCGGGGCTGCCTCCCGCCGCCGCGTCCACCCTGGCGCTCGTCCTCGGTACGGCGCTGTCCACGATGGTCCTGATGGTGGTCGGCGAACTGGTCCCGAAGAACTGGGCGATCTCCTCCCCACTGGCCGTGGCCAAGGCGGTGGCCACACCGCAACGGGGGTTCACCGCGTTGTTCCGGCCCTTCATCAGCCACCTCAACAACACGGCCAACAGGATCGTGCGCCGCTTCGGTCTGGAACCGACCGAAGAGCTGGCCTCCGCCCGCAGTCCGCAGGAGCTGGTGGCGCTGGCCCGGCACTCCGCGAAGGAAGGCGCGCTGGAGGCGGACACGGCCGAACTGTTCGTCCGCACGCTGAACCTCTCGGGGCTGACCGCGGAGAACGTGATGACACCGCGGGTCCAGGTGACCGCGCTGGAACTGCACGCGACGGCCGAGGACGTCGCCAATGCCACCCGGGCGACCGGTCTGTCCCGCTTCCCCGTCTACCGGGGCAGCCTGGACACCGTGGTCGGCGTGGCCCACATCAAGGACGTGCTGGCGATCCCCGCCGACCGGCGGGCCCGCACCCGGATCTCGGAACTGCTGCGCGAACCCCTGCTCGTACCGGAGACGCTCACCGTGGACCGGCTGCTGGACCGGTTGTCCGGAAGGCTCGCCATGGCCGTGGTGATCGACGAGTACGGCGGGACGGCCGGGGTCGCGACGCTGGAGGACATCGTGGAGGAAGTCGTCGGCGAGGTCCGGGACGAGCACGATCCGCACGAGACGCCGGACCTCGCCGCCGCCGGTGAGGACGCCGACGGGCGGACCCTGTGGTCGGCCGACGGGGCGGCGCGCACCGACCAGCTCCGCAGGATCGGCCTGCGGGTGCCCGACGGGCCCTACGAGACCCTCGCGGGGCTGATCGCCGCCGAGATCGGACGGATCCCGACGGTGGACGACAGCGTCGAGCTGGAGGGATGGCGGATCGACGTGGTCGACGCCTCGGGCCGCCGTGCCGCGCGGGCCCTGCTGCACGCCCCGCCGCCGGGGTCCGAGGACCGGACGGGGGACGGGCGGTGATCGTTCTCCAGCTCTTCATCGGCCTGCTGACCCTGGTGGCCAACGCCTTCTTCGTGGGCGCGGAGTTCGCCCTGATCTCCGTGCGCCGCAGCCAGATCGAACCGGAGGCCGAGGCCGGGAACCGGCGGGCCCGCAGTGTCGTCTGGGGCCTGGAGCACGTCTCCGCGCTGCTCGCCGCCGCCCAGCTCGGCATCACGCTCTGCACCCTGGTGCTGGGCATCGTCGCCGAACCGGCCATCGCGCATCTGCTGGAACCGGCCTTCGACGCGGTGGGGGTGCCGCACGGGCTGGTCCACCCGCTGTCGTTCGTCATCGCGCTGGGCGTGGCGACCTATCTGCACATGCTCCTGGGCGAGATGGTGCCGAAGAACATCGCGCTGGCCGAACCGGCGCGGAGCGCCCTGCTGCTGGGCCCCCCGCTGGTGGCGATGGCCCGCGCCCTGCGGCCGGTGATCTTCACGATCAACGCGTTCGCCAACACCCTGCTCAAGCTGTTGCGGGTGGAGACGAGGGACGAGGTCTCCGCGACGTTCTCGGACGACGAACTGGCCCGGCTGGTCCAGGACGCCGGGGACGCCGGGCTGGTCGACGACCGCTCCGCGCAGCGCCTCCGCCACGCCCTGGAGCTGGGCCGTCGGCCGGTACGGGACGTGGTCATGCCCGTCGACCGGGTGCTGTACGCGAGGGTCGGCACCACTCCGGAGGAGTTGGAGCGGCTCTCGTCCGAGTCCGGGTTCTCCCGCTTCCCGGTGATGGACACCGAGCAGCGCATCCTCGGCTACCTCCATGTGAAGGACGCCCTGGACGCGACGCCCCGGGACGTTCCCTTCCCGGTGACGGCGATGCGGCCGATCGCCCGTGTCCGGGCGGCGACTCCACTGGACGACGTGCTCACCGCCCTGCGGCGCAGCCGGACCCATCTGGCGGCCGTTCTCGACGAGGACGACCGGCTGGCCGGCTTGGTCACGATGGAGGACGTGCTCCGCGAACTCGTCGGACGGCAGCAGTCCCGCTGATCCGCCGGCGCACCGACCTGCGGCCGGGCCCGCTCGGCCGGCCGGGCCTCGGGCCGTCGCGGTACGATCACCGGGCCATGGAAATGAATGCCTCCTACACCAGTCTCGTCGCGGTCGGCGACTCGTTCACCGAGGGCATGTCGGACCTGCTCGCCGACGGCACGTACCGGGGCTGGGCCGACGTCCTCGCCTCCCGGCTGGCGGCCGGGGTCCCCGGCGACCGTCCGCCCGGTCTCCGTCCGCCCGGTTTCCGGTACGCCAACCTCGCCGTACGCGGGAAGCTCATCGGCCAGATCGTCGACGAGCAGGTGGACGCGGCGGCCGCGCTCCAGGCCGATGTGGTGACGCTCGTCGGCGGACTCAACGACACGTTGCGCCCGAAGTGCGACATGGGCATGGTCAAGGGGCGGCTGGAAGAGGCCGTGGGGCGCCTGGCACCCTCCTGCGGGCAACTCGTCCTGATGCGCAGCCCTGCCCGCGACGGACCGGTGCTGGAGCGGTTCCGGCCCCGCATGGAGGAGTTGTTCACCCTGATCGACGACCTGGCCGCCCGCCACGGGGCCGCGGTGGTCGATCTCTACAGCGCACCGTCGCTCAGCGACCCCCGTATGTGGGACGTGGACCGGCTGCACCTGACCGCCGAGGGCCACCGGCGTGTCGCCGAGGCGGTCTGGCAGACGCTGGGGCTTCCGGCTGAGCTCGACTGGTGGACGCCGGTCCCCGCGACCGCGCCGCCGCGTTGGGCATCGCGGCGGACCGAGGACATCCGCTTCGCCCGCAGGCACCTGGCCCCGTGGATCGGGCGGCGACTGACCGGTCGCTCCTCCGGCGACGGACGCTTCGGAGCGCAGTTCGACGCCGCGACGGGCAAGGCCTTCTGGATCACGCCCGTGGACGCCGAGCAGCCCGGTCCGGTGACGGGATGGCATCGGGACGTCTCCCCCGGCTCCCCCGACTCACGCTGAGCGCCGCCGAAGCCGACCGGGCTTCGTAGCAAACCACAGACAAGGGCGCGTCGCCGACCTGCATGAACCGCCAGTAGAATCCCTTTACGTGACTGCTGTGTCTGCGAAGCCTCGCATCCCCAATGTCCTGGCCGGCCGCTACGCCTCTGCGGAGCTGGCCGTCCTCTGGTCCCCCGAGCAGAAGGTGAAGCTGGAGCGTCAGCTGTGGCTGGCGGTGCTGCGCGCCCAGAAGGACCTCGGGATCGAGGTGCCCGATGCGGCGCCGGCCGACTACGAGCGCGTGCTGGACCAGGTGGACCTGGCCTCGATCGCCGAGCGCGAGAAGATCACCCGACATGATGTGAAGGCCCGGATCGAGGAGTTCAACGCCCTCGCCGGTCATGAGCAGGTCCACAAGGGCATGACCTCCCGGGACCTGACGGAGAACGTCGAGCAGCTTCAGATCCGTCTTTCGCTGGAGCTGATGCGCGACCGCACCGTGGCCGTACTGGCCCGGCTCGGCAAGCTCGCCGCGGAGTACCGTGAGCTCGTCATCGCCGGACGCTCGCACAATGTCGCCGCGCAGGCGACGACGCTGGGCAAGCGCTTCGCGACCGCGGCCGACGAGATGCTGGTCGCCCACGGCCGCCTGGAGGACCTCCTCTCCCGCTACCCGCTGCGGGGCATCAAGGGCCCGGTCGGCACGGCGCAGGACATGCTGGACCTGCTCGGCGGTGACGCGGGTAAGCTCGCCGACCTGGAGCAGCGCGTCGCCGGACATCTCGGCTTCGCCGAGGCGTTCACCTCTGTCGGTCAGGTCTACCCCCGATCGCTCGACTACGACGTGGTCACCGCTCTGGTGCAGCTCGCCGCGGCGCCCTCCTCGGTGGCGAAGACCATCCGGCTGATGGCCGGCCACGAGCTGGTGACCGAGGGCTTCAAGCCCGGCCAGGTCGGCTCGTCCGCGATGCCGCACAAGATGAACACGCGCTCCTGCGAGCGGGTGAACGGCCTGATGGTGATCCTGCGCGGCTACGCCTCGATGACCGGCGAGCTGGCGGGTGACCAGTGGAACGAGGGCGATGTGTCCTGTTCCGTGGTCCGCCGGGTGGCGCTCCCGGACGCGTTCTTCGCGTTCGACGGCCTCCTGGAGACCTTCCTGACGGTGCTGGACGAGTTCGGCGCGTTCCCCGCGGTCGTGGCGCGCGAGCTGGACCGCTACCTTCCGTTCCTGGCCACCACCAAGGTCCTGATGGGCGCCGTACGGGCCGGAGTGGGCCGCGAGGTGGCGCACGAGGCGATCAAGGAGAACGCGGTCGCCTCCGCCCTCGCGATGCGGGAGCAGGGCGCCGAGCGCAACGAGCTGCTCGACAAGCTCGCCGCGGACGAGCGGATCCCGCTGGACCGCGCGCAGTTGGACGACCTGATGGCCGACAAGCTCTCGTTCACGGGCGCCGCCGGCGACCAGGTTTCGTCGCTGGTCGCCCGGATCGAGGAGATCACCAAGCAACACCCCGAGGCCGCGGGCTACACCCCCGGCTCGATCCTCTGACCGGCACCGCCCTCACCGGATGACCCCCGAAGAGCTGAGCGCCGCCCGTGACCGCATCGTCCCCGATGTGGCCGCGGGCGGTCTGCGTGTGCTCTTCTGCGGCATCAACCCGAGCCTGATGACCGCGGCGACGGGCCACCATTTCGCGCACCCCGGGAACCGGTTCTGGCCGGTCCTGCACCGCTCGGGTTTCACGCCCCGGCAACTGCGTCCTTCGGAGCAGGCCGAGTTGCCCGGTCTCGGACTCGGCATCACCAACGTGGTGGCGCGGGCCACAGCCCGGGCGGACGAGCTGGGCGCGGACGAGTTCCGGGAGGGTGGGGCCACTCTGACGGCGAAGGTCGAACTGCTCGCTCCCCAGTGGCTCGCGGTGGTCGGCGTCACCGCCTACCGGACGGCCTTCGGGGAGCCCCGCGCCCGGATCGGTCCCCAGGACCGCACGGTCGGCGGCGCCCATGTGTGGGCTCTTCCCAACCCCAGCGGCCTCAACGCCCGCTGGACGGTCCAGAGTATGGCCGAGGAGTACGCCCGCCTCCGGGACGCCGTCCTCACCCGGCCCCCGGCGAGCAGCGCCATCGGCGCGAGGTGGATCCCCCCGCCGAAGGCGGCACGCAGCGCACCTGGATGCCCCAGGCCAAGCACGTACTCCCCCAGCAGGAGTTGACCGACCAGGAACGTCGTGAAGCTGGTCACCAGCCCGACGATCAGCACCGACCCACCGATCGCGGTCATCTTCGCCGCACAGAGGGCCGAGGGCGAGCCCTGTCAGCTCGGTCCTGGCGAAGTCCCGGGCCGGAGATCGTACCCAGGCGGTCATCGCCGCACACGAGTCCGGTTTCGTCGCTCCGGGATGACCGAGGTTGCGGCTCGATACCGGCTTCCCTCGCTGGTCGCAGGGCTCTCGGCCAGCGAGTACGATCCCGGCAGACATGCGCACGAGCTGGGAGGACATACCGTGGGCCGGCTGACCGGTGGGGACCCGTCGCTGCTGCGACGGATCAATTCCGCGGTAGTGCTGCACTCCTTGAGAGGGGCCGGCGCGCTGACGCTGACGGACCTGACACGGATCACGGGGCTGTCCCGGCCGACGGTCGAAGGGGTCGTCGAGGGGCTGTTCGAAGCGGGTCTCGTGGTCGAGGCGCCGCCCGACGCGGGTGCGGCACGGCGCCAGGGGCGCCCTGCGCGGAGGTTCCGTTTCCGGGCCGAGGCGGGGCATCTTCTCGGGGTGGAGATCGGTCCGCACCGGGTGTCGGCGCTCATCTCGGGGCTCGACGGCCGGATCATCGGGGCGGGCTCCCGCGCTGTGTCGGAGACCGCCGGAGCGGACGACCGGCTCGACCAGGTACGGGCCGTCATCGCGGACGTACTGCGACGCACCGGGGTGGCCCGGAGCAATCTGCGTGCGGTCGGTGTGGGCAGTCCCGGGATCGTGGAGGCCGACGGCACCGTGCGGCTGGGTACGGCGTTGCCGGACTGGACCGGCCTCGCGCTCGGGGAGCGGCTCCGCCGTTCGTTCCGCTGCCCGGTGCTCGTCGAGAACGACGCCAACGCCGCCGCGGTGGCCGAGCACTGGAAGGGCGCGGCCATCGAGTCCGACGACGTGGTCTTCGTGCTGGCGGGGCTGAGCCCCGGGGCGGGTTCCTTGATCGGCGGGCGGCTGCACCGGGGGTTCGGCGGGGCCGCCGGGGAGATCGGCGCTCTGCACCTGCTGGGCAGGGACGTGGCGCCGGAGCATCTGCTGTCGACGACGGACACGCCGTTGGACCCGTTGGACGAGCTTGCGGTGGCCGCGGTGTTCGCCAAGGCCCGGGAGGGCGATGCGGGGGCTCAGGCGGCGGTCGAGCGGTTCCTCCAGCGGCTGGTGCACGATGTGGCGGCGCTGGTGCTGGCGCTCGACCCGGAGCTGGTCGTGGTCGGTGGCTGGGCCGCCGGGCTGGATGGGGTCCTGGAACCCCTGCGCAGAGAGCTGGCCCGCTACTGCCTGCGCCCGCCCCGGGTGACCCTGTCGCTGCTCGGAGAGGCCGCCGTAGCGACAGGGGCGTTGCGGCTCGCCCTGGACCACGTCGAGGAGCAGTTGTTCGCCGTCGAGGGAACCGTGACGGCCCGCCGCTGACCGAGGGTGAGGGCCGGGGCACCGACTACGTGCGCGTGGGCGGATCAACTGACCACGTGCGTGGGCGGATCACGGGCGCTGTCCCCGGAGCCGGTCGGGCGGCAAACGCGCGCGCCCGCCGATTCCCGGGGACTGGAGTCCCTGAGATGCGGCGGGCGTGGGGCCGAGCGGGTCGGAGGCGTCAGGAGGCCTGGCGCTCCGGCTGTTCGTCGTGGCTGATCTCCAGCGCCCCGGAGTCCCCGAAGGTGAGCCGGCAGGTGTCCGCGCGGTAGGTGGCGACGGATACGGCCGCCGTACCGGCCGCGGTGCAGTAGCGGGTGGTGACGACGAGGACGGGGGCGCCGGGGAGCCGGTCCAGTTCCTTGGCGTCGTCCGCGCGCGCCGAGCCGAGCTCCACGGAGCGGTCCTGGCCCTGCAGGCCGAGCCGGTGCAGCTCGCGCAGCACGCTCCGGGCGCGGACCGCGCCGGACGGGGCCTCGATGGCGGAGAGGTCGGGCACCGAGGAGGCGGGGATGTAGAGGAGTTCCGCCGCCACCGCCTGCCCCTGGGTGTCGCGGATACGGCGTACCACATGCACCGGTTCGGCGGGGTTCGTTCCGAGCATGGAGGCCACCGCCGCCGGGGCCTTGTCGATGGTGCTGTCGACCGGCTGCCAGGCCTCGCCGCTGACGGCGCCCGGCCGCTCGTGCTGGGCGGTGGAGACGGCGATGCCCACGCGCGGCGGGGCGACGGTCGTCCCGACACCACGGCGGCGCTGTAGTCTGCCTTCGAGTTCGAGCTGCTCCAGCGCCTGCCGGAGCGTGGCTCGCGCGACACCGAACCGTGCCGCGAGGTCCCGCTCGTTGGGCAGGATCTCCCCCACCGCAAAGTCCGAGTCGAGTGCCTGACTGAGCACGGTTCTGAGGTGCCAGTACTTCGGCTCCTGTACCGATTCCAGCTGCGTGGTCCCCACCCTGTCCTCCGCAAATCGCCCAGCGTCTTTTTCGCGACGTTATTTATTAAAGGTTCTTGTCTTAACTGGAGACCCTAGGACGGCATACCCCCTTGGTCAAGACCAATACTCATTCCGTAACGGAACTAACGGGGCTCTGGCGCAGAGCGTTCACACGACGTTCTTCGTGCCGTGAGACGAGCGCAGCACGGAGCCCTGCCATCACGCCGATGACAGGGCTCCGACCAGGCCTGCGGCGGACGCGTGAGGCGCTGGGGACCGAGGCGGCCAGTGGTGCTTTTGGCTAGAGGACGGGCAGCCCGGAAAGCTTGTCCGGATTACGAATGATATAGGCGCATTGAATGACACGTTGGCTGACTTCGATCTGGAAGACGGTGTCGGCCTTCCCTCCGACGAAGTAGACGGCGGCGGGCCCTCCGTTGAGCTCCATGACGCGGATCTCCCCGTCCGGGGCCAGCTCCCCGGCCACCGCGAAGAGGAAGCGGCCGACCTTGTCGGCGGTCTCGATGATCCGCCGCGGCGCCTTCGCCTTGCCACCGCTGTCGCTGACCAGCCGGACGTCCGGGGCCAGCAGCACGAGCAGCTGCTCGATGCCGCCCCCGGAGGCCGCGGCCAGGAAGCGTTCGGTGAGATCACGGCGCTCGGCCGGGTCCACGTCGTAGCGCGGCTTGCGCTCCTCCACATGCCGCCTGGCACGGCCGGCGAGCTGTCGGGCGGCTTCCTCGGTGCGGTCCAGGGCGGTGGCGATCTCGGCGTACGGGAACCCGAAGGCCTCCCGGAGCACGAACACCGCACGCTCCAGCGGCGAGAGCGATTCGAGGACGACCAGCACGGCGAGCGATACGGAGTCGGCGAGGACGGCGCGCTCCGCGGTGTCAGGCATGGCGGGGCCGAATTCCGTCACCATCGGCTCCGGCAGCCAGGGCCCCGTATAGGACTCCCGGCGTGACCGCAGATGCCGGAGCCGGTCGATGGCCAGCCGGGTGGTGATCCGCACCAGGAAGGCCCGCGGCTCCCGAATGTCCTCGTGCGCCGCCGCCGACCACCTCAGCCACGCCTCCTGGACCACGTCCTCGGCGTCGGCGACGCGGCCGAGCATGCGATAGGCGACACCGGTGAGAACGGGCCGGTGTTCTTCGAAGAGCTCGGTCGCGACGTCGACGGTCATCGAACCATCCCAGCCCACCGGCCATCCGCTGTCCAGCGGGAATCGCCGCAACCCTTGAACTGCGAGCTACCCGAGGGTAATTGTTGTTGACGAAGTGTCTACCCGCACCAGGGAGCAGCAGCATGACCACCACGGCATCCTTCACCGTCGCAACGGCCGACGGCCCCCGACCGGTCTCGGTCGCGTACGAACGGACCGGCTCGGGCGAACCGTTGCTGCTCCTGCACGGCGTCGGGCATCATCTGCGGGCCTGGGACCCGGTGACACGGATCCTGGCCGCCGAGCGCGAGGTGATAGCCGTGGACCTGCCCGGCTTCGGCACCTCGCCCGCGCTGCCGGACGGAGTTCCCTACGATCTCGCGACCGTCGGCCGGGTGCTCGGAGCCTTCTGCGCCGAACTCGGCCTGGACCGCCCCCATGTGGCCGGGAACTCGCTCGGCGGCCTGCTCGCCCTGGAACTGGGGCGCACCGAGCTGGTGCGGTCGGTGACCGCGCTGTCCCCGGCGGGCTTCTGGACCGAGGCGGAACGGCGCTACGCCTTCGCCACCCTGCGGACAATGCGCCGGAGCGCGCTGGCCCTGCCGGTGTGGCTGATCGAGCGCCTGTCGCGCAGCGCGGCCGGCCGGGCTGCCCTCACCGGCACCATCTACGCCCGGCCCGGCAGGCGTTCACCGGAGGCGGTCGTCGCCGAGACGCTCGCCCTGCGCGGAGCGACCGGCTTCCACCGGACGCTGGAGTCCGGCAGGGGCCTGCACTTCGGCGACGATGTGAAGGGCGTCCCCATCTCCGTCGCCTGGGGCACCCGCGACCGGATACTGCTCCGCAGGCAGGGGGTCCGCGCCAAGCGGGTGATCCCCGACGCCCGGCTCGTGCGGCTGCCCGGCTGCGGGCACGTCCCGATGAGCGACGACCCGGCGCTCGTGACCCGCGTCATCCTGGACACCAGCCGCTGAGCCGGCCCGTCGGGGCATAGGCGCCCCGACGGCCCCGCGCCGGCCGAGGACGCCGGAACCGTACGCCACACCGGCGCCGACCAGCAGGCTCCCCACACCCTGCGCGAGACCGTATGTCCCGACTCCGACGAGAGGCGCGGTCAGGGCGGCGGAGACCGGGATCAGGCCGGAGAAGAGCGTGGCGCGTTCGGCTCCGATGCGCTGTATCCCGCTGTACCAGCAGACGAATCCGATCACGGTGACGACGACGGCCTGCCACAGCAGGGCCGTCGCCTCGCCGCCCGTCGGGACGCGCAGGAACGACCCGCCGTCCATCAGCAGACCGAGCAGCGCCGACTCGACGGCCGCGACGCCACAGACCGTCGCGGTGAGCAGCTTCGGGCCGAGCGGGCGCAGCACGGAGACGGCGAGGACCGCGAAGCCGACCTCGCCCGCGAGCGCGCCCACCGAGAACAGCACGCCCGCCAGGTCGGTGCGGCCCCAGCCCTGAACGGTGAACGCCCCGACGGCGACGAGTCCGGCCGCGTACAGCGTGACGCGGGACGGCCGGCGGCCGTCCAACAGCGGGACGAGCACGCCGACCACGATCGGCGCACAGCCCACGAAGACGCCCGGAACAGCTGGTTCCGCAGACTGTTCGGCCGCCAGGACCGCCAGGTTGAATCCGACCATGCCCACGGCGGCGAGCAACCCGATCCGCCCCCACTGGCGGCGGGTGAGACCGCGCAGCCGCGCAGTCGTGGAGTCGGGATCACGCCGCAGGAACGGGATGAGCAGGAGTGCGGCGAGACCGTAGCGGAGGGCCTGGCCACCCGCGAACGGGTAGTCGCCGAGGACACTGTTGGCCGTGAAGGATGCCCCCACCAGCACGCACGCGAGGGCCGCGAGGAGGGCCCCGCGCAGAGAGGTTGCGTTCATGGGGTCGACGCTAGGGTCGGCGGCGGACCGGATTAAGGTCCACTCGTATGACGTTTTCGGGGACCAGTTCGCATCGTCCGTCGGCGGAACCCCGCTCTCCGGCGTGGGAGTTGCTGCTGCCCGCCGCCGCCGCGCCGGCGCGCGGACGGGGGCGCGCACTCCGGTCCGCGCTGCGGGAAGCGGTCCGCTCCGGCCGCCTCGCGGCCGGCACGAGGCTGCCCTCCAGCCGTGAGCTCGCCGCCGATCTGGGGGTGTCGCGCGGGCTGGTCACCGAGGCGTACGAGCAGCTCACCGCGGAGAGTTATCTGCGCAGCGGGCAGGGCGCGGGTACCTGGGTGAGCGAGGGCGTACGGGCGGCGCAGCGTCCCGTACGCGACCGCGCGCCGTGCGCGGTGGGCGCGCTGGTGGACTTCCGGCCCGGCACCCCCGATCTGTCCCTCTTCCCGCGCAGCGCGTGGAGCGCCGCCCAGCGGACGGTGTTCGGCCGGCTGCCGCACGGCTCGCTGGGCTACCCCGATCCGCGCGGGCTGCCGGAACTGCGTGAGGCCCTGGCCGGACTGCTCGTCCGGCGCCGGGGCGTGGTGGCCGATCCGGAGCGGCTTGTGGTCTGCTCGGGTGTGGCCCAGGCGACGACCCTGCTCGGCTTCGTGCTCCGGGACGAGGGCGTGACCTCGGTCGGGGTGGAGGATCCGGGCAGTCCGGAACACGCCTCGCTGTTCGCGGCGACCGGTCTGGGCACGGTCCCGCTGCCCCTCGACGGCGACGGCCTCGCCCTCGCCCCCTTGGGGCGCTCCGGCGTACGCGCGGTGGTGACCACGCCCGCGCACCAGTTCCCCACCGGAATCGGATACTCCGCGCAGCGCCGCGGCGAACTGCTCGACTGGGCGCGGAACGCGGACGCCGTGATCATGGAGGATGATTACGACGGAGACTTCCGCTACGACCGGGCACCGGTGGGCGCCTTGCAGGGGCTGGACCCCGAGCGGGTCGTGTACTCCGGTTCCGTGAGCAAGTCGCTGGCTCCCGGCCTGCGGCTCGGCTGGCTGATCGCCCCCGCCGCGCTCACCGAGCGGATCATCGCCCGCAAACGAACGATGGATCTGGGCAACCCGGTGATCGACCAGGCCGTCCTGGCGGACTTCATCGTGCGCGGCGGCTACGACCGGCAGTTGCGGCGCTGCCAGCGGGCCTACCGGGAACGCCGGGACGCCCTGGTGTCCGCGCTCGACGAGCACTTCCCCGGCGCGACGGTCAGTGGCATCGCGGCGGGCCTGCACATCATCGCCCGGCTGCCCGCGCGGTACGGTCCCGAGGACGTCTTCCTGGAGCGGGCGGCCGAAGCGGGCATCGCCCTGCGGCCGCTGCGCGACTGCGGAACGGCCGACTCCGAGGACGGCACCCTGCCCCTCGTCCTGGGCTACGCCCATCTCGCCCCCGGCGACATCGCTCGGGGGGTCGCCGCGCTGGCGGCCACGTGGCGTTCCGGCCGGTCCGTCCCCGGCTGACAAGCGCCGTTCACCCGGGGTTGGGGCTCCGGCCGCCGCGAGGCACTAGGCATGGGCGAAGACCGGCGCCGGTCCACGGCCTTCTCGCGAACGGCGCACCGCCCGTCCACCTCCCTGGAGGCGCTTCCATGTCCTACCGTCCGCGGATTCCCTCGCCCGGCCGCCGCGCTGTCCTGCGCGGCTCGCTGATCGCACCGGCGGCCCTCGCCCTCTCCCCCACGGCCGCTTCGGCGGCGCCCGCGCTGCACCTGGCGGGGCGGCCCGAAGCGTCCTGGGGTGTGCAGGTGGGCAGCGTCACCGCCTCCTCCGCGCTCCTGTGGGTGCGCTCGGACCGGCCGGCCCGGATGCTGGTGGAGACCTCGGCGACCGAGTCGTTCCGGCGGGTCCGCAGGTGGTATGGGCCGTCGATCGGTCCCGGAACGGACTTCACCGGCACCACACCGCTGTACGGCCTGCCCGCGGGCGAGCAGGTGCACTACCGGGTGACGCTCGCCGATCCGGCCGATCCCCGCCGTACCGGCAAACCGGTGTACGGGACGTTCCGTACCGCTCCGGAGCGGCGACGCTCCGGGGTGCGTTTCCTGTGGTCCGGCGACATCGCGGGGCAGGGCTGGGGCATCAATCCGGACATCGGCGGCTACCGCGTGTACGAGGAGATGCGCCGCCTGGACCCGGACTTCTTCCTGTGCAGCGGCGACAGCATCTACGCGGACGGTCCGCTGGAGGCGAGCGTAACGCTGCCGGACGGCCGGATCTGGCGCAATGTCATGACCGAGGAGAAGGCGAAGGTCGCCGAGACGCTGGACGAGTACCGGGGGAACTTCCGCTACAACCTGCTCGACCGGAACGTCCGCCGCTTCAACGCGCAGGTGCCGTCCGTCGTGCAGTGGGACGACCACGAGGTGCGCAACAACTGGTATCCGGGCCAGATCCTCGACGACGCGCGCTACACCGAGAAGAACGTGGACATCCTCGCGGCGCGCTCGGTGCGCGCCTTCCACGAGTACGTGCCGCTCGCGCCCTCGTACGGTTCCGGGCGGCCTTCTCGGATGTACCGGGTCGTGCGCCATGGGCCGCTGCTCGACGTGTTCGTGCTCGATATGCGTTCGCACCGCAACGCCAACTCCCCGGGCCGGCAGGCGGACGACACGACGGGCATCCTCGGCGCCGAGCAGGCGCGGTGGCTGAAGCGCTCGCTGGCCGCCTCCCGGGCGGAGTGGAAGGTGATCGCCGCCGACATGCCGCTCGGCCTCGTGGTCCCGGACGGCGCGACGGACTTCGAGGCGGTGGCGCAGGGTGATCACGGGGCCCCGCTCGGGCGGGAACTCCAGATCGCCGAGCTCCTCCGGTTCGTCAAGCACCGCAGGATCACCGGCACCGTGTGGCTGACGGCCGACGTGCACTACACCTCGGCCCAGCACTACGCGCCGGAGCGGGCGGCGTTCAAGGACTTCGCCCCGTTCTGGGAGTTCGTGTCGGGCCCGCTGGCGGCGGGCGGCTTCCCGGCCAACGCGCTGGACACCACCTTCGGCCCGGACCGGGTCTTCGTCCGGGCACCCGACCGGGCCAATGTCTCGCCGATGGAGTCCCCGCAGTATTTCGGCGAGGTGCAGATCGACGGCGACAGTGCGGAGCTGACGGTGCGGCTGCGGGCCGAGGGCGGGTCGGTGCTGTTCACCAAGGTGCTCCGGCCGGGCCGCGTCGGGCAGTGAACGGCTGCTTCGGCGGGGCCGTTGGACAGAACAACTTGAGGACAGCCCAGCAGGACGTCAGTCAGTGGTAGAGCCACGACCACCGGAACCCACGTACCACTATCAATGTCAGTGGTGGGTCCTACGCTTTTTCTCATGACCCGATCCGTTCAGGCCTTGGCCTACGCACGCCCGTCCGCCCTGGAGTCCTGGCAGGCGGGGCCGTCCCTCGGTCTGGAGACCGCGGGGGGCCTCACCCCGCGCGGGGCACAGGCGCACCCGCGGTTCTTCGCGGGTTTCCTCTCCGCTCCGCGGACAGCGGCACGCGGGCTGCTGGCGGTGGCGGACGTCGCCGCCGCCCGCTACTACCAGCGTTCGCTGTCCGCCTCCCTGGATCCGGTGGTGACGGGCAACGGCGACCGGCTGCGCTTCGAGTCGTTCTCCGGTTGCTGTGGGGTGTACGCACGCCTCGACGTGCTCCAGGAAGGTCTGGACGGCCGGGAGACCGGCCACGGAACGACGAACGTGGACGTGAACGCTCCGCTGCGGGAGGCACTTTCGCGGATCACGGCGGATGATCTGCTGCATCTGCGGGTGGGTCCCAAGGAGATGGCGGTGACCACGCTCGACGGCCCGGTGGTGGAGAAGAAGGTGCCGCTGCCCGACCGGTGGCTGCGCGGTTTCGCGGAGGCGCAGGTCGCCTCGGCCGGATTCGATCTGCGGGCCGAGCTGAGCGCGGCGCAGGCGGTGGCGTTCCTGCGCTCGCTGCCCCGCTCCCCGTCCTCGGGCCGTGCGGCACGTGGCGCCCGGTGGGTGGTGGCGTCGGGCGGGACCCTGCGCCCGACAACCCGCCCCGTCCCGGGCGCGGTGTGCCTGCCGGGCCCGGAGCGGCTGGTGGCGTTGCAGCGGGTGCTGCGCGACGCGACGGCCCTGCGGGTGTACGGGCCGGTGGCCGACGGCGCGGTGGCGGCGAGTGCCTGGGAGGTGGTGCTGCCGGGGATGCGGCTCACGCTGACGCTCTCCCCCGACTCCGCGCGGGGGTTCTCGGGCGAGGGCGGCGTCCTGGAGGCGCTGGCCACGGATGACGCGGCGGCCGATGCCGAGCTGGTGTCCGTGCTGCTCGCCTGGGAGCCCCGGATCGAACCGGCTTCGCTGGCCGAGCGGTCGGGGCTGTCCGTGGAGCGGGTGCGGGCCGCGCTCATCCGGCTCGGCACAGCGGGCCGCGTCGGCTACGACCTGGCGGACGCCGCGTACTTCCACCGGGAGTTGCCGTACGACGCGGACCGGGCGGAGCGGCACAATCCGCGTCTCGTGGCCGCCCGCGGGCTGGCCGGTGCGGGCGCGGTGTCCCTCGACGGTTCACGGGCGACGGTCGCCTCCGGGGACCGCCGCTACCAGGTGCGCGAGAGCGGTTCCGAGGTCAGTTGCACCTGCCAGTGGTGGGCGGACTACCGAGGGCGCCGAGGGCCCTGCAAACACGCACTCGCCGTGCGTATGGTCCGCCGCGGGGCGACGGTCGCCGGAGGCACGCGATGAACGAGCTGCTCATCGCCGTGCGTGCGGGGCTTCACCACGATGTGCCGCCGCTGGTGCTCGGTCTGGACCGGCCCGGACGCCGTGCCGCGCTCGCGGAGTTGAAGGAGCTGCGCAAGGAGGTGCGCGGCTGGGACTGGCAGCGGCGGGACAGGATCCGCAAGGCGCTGCTGGTGGCCGGCGCGGGCTGTCACACCGGGGCGGCGGGGTGCGCCGCCTGGATCGGGGGCCGTGATCTGCGCGACTGGACGCGCTCCCCGTATCCGTTGATCCTCGCCTCGCTGAAGGACCGCGATCCGGCCTGGCTGGGTGATCTCGCCCAGCGGCTGGCGGAGCGATCGGTTCTCTCCGAAGTGGAGTACGCCTTCGTCAGCGAGCTGGCGCGGGTCGCCCAGGTACCGGTTCCGGTCACGGACAACCTGGTGGCGGGCTGGACGGAGCTGGTCGGTGCGGCGCGCCGGCGCGGCCGGACCCGGCTTTCGCTGACCGACGTCCTGCGGGACGACCCGCACACCTCGGTGCTGGCGCCCCGGTTGTTCGAGATGCCGGAGCTGCCGCCGCAGGTCGACTGGTACGACGCGCCGGACTCGCAGGACCACTGGCCCGGCGCGCTGTGCGCACTTGCCGACGACGGGGTGCTGGACCGGCCGCATCTGGTGGAGCGGTGCGTGACCCGGCTGATGCGCGGCGGCAGCTCCATCGACCAGCGGTTCTTCCTGGCCGTTCTCCTGCGGCTGGGGACGACGGAGGAAGAGGAGCACCGGCGTCTGCGGGACTGGACGGCGATGGCGGCGGACGGGATCGCTCCGGTCGCCTCGCACGCCCAGCAGGTGCTCGGGCGGCTCGACGCGCGGGGCGTGTTGTCCACCCGGGAGCTGGCGGACGTGTCGGGCGCCGTGCTCTTCCGCCGGGAGAAGAAGCTGGTACGCGCCCAGCTGACCCTGCTGGGAAAGGTGCTGCGCCGGGACGCCTCGACGGCGGGCGAGCTTCTTCCGGCGGTCGCCGAGGCGTTCGCCCACGAGGGCATCGACGTCCAGGAGCGGGCCCTGAAGCTGGTCGAGCGGTATCTCCCCGCCGTCGCCGACCCGCGGGTACGGGAGCGGTTGGCCTCCGCCGCCGCGCAGTTGGGCCCCTTGCACCGGGAGACGGTCGCCGCCCTGTTCGGCGATCTCGTGGCGGAGGAAGCGGCCGAGGTGTACGAGGAGTTCCTGCCGGCCGCGCCGGTGCTGCGGCGTCAGGAGCCCGCGCCGGGGACGGTGGCCGAGCTCGTCGAGGAGGTGGCCGCCCGGGTGCGGGCGCATGCGTCGGACCACTGGATCCCGTCGTCGGCCGTCATGGACCCCTCGGGTGGGGTCACCGGCTTCGAGCGGGCGCTCGACGGCCTCGTCCGACTGGCACGGACCGACCGGGAGGCGCTGGTGGGGGCCCTGCGGGAGGCGCTGGCCGGTCTGCACTTCGTCGAGCACGGCCTGTCTCCGCACATGATCGATCCACGGTCCATCTCGACCTCGCACGGGCTCTGCGTCGTGGCGGCCTCACTGCTGGGCCTGGTGTCCGAGCGGGACAGGGTCGCGTGGCGGGCGAAGACGACCGTGAAGGGTGCGGACGCCTGTGCCCATGCCGCATTGAACGGGGTGCTGCTCGACCGGGTGTGGGAGGCCGCGGAGGCGATAGCGGTCGGGCGGGCGCCGTTCCTGCTGGCCACGCCGACCTGGCACACCGGGGCGATCGAGGCGGCCGAGCTCGTCGAACGGCTGCGGACCTACCGGGAGCTGGGCGCCCGTCCCGGCCCCGCCGACTTCGCCCAGGCCCTGCTGCGGGTCCGCCGCCGCGGCGGCCCCGAGGGGGCGGACGCCGCCGCTGCGGCCGAGGCGCTGGGCACCGGCGAGGGGGACCGGCTGGCCGCCTGGATCCGTGCCGATGAGCCGGTGGCCCCGGTGCTGCGGCATCCGGCGACCGCCGTCTCCCGCCCGTCGGCGCGCAATTGGTGGCAGCGGACGACGACCGGGGCCCGTCAGGTGCTCTTGGCGACCCGGGAGCGGCTGGTGATCCAGCACGAGTTCCCGGAGGCCTTCCACTGGCTGGGCCGGGCGCAACTCCCCCATGCACGGGAGTGCTACCACTGGGGGCCGGAGCGTTCGTCGCACTGGACGGCAACCCTGCCCGAGGACCCGGAGACGCTGGCCGCCTGGCTGATGTCGGACCTGCTGTTCGCCGCCGACCAGGGGCAGCGGGGAGCCGTCGGGTTCCTGCCGGTACTGGCGGAGAGTGCGGGCGAGGTGGGCGGAGCGACGCATCTCGCGCTGGCCTACGGTCTCGGCGCACGGCACCCGGAGGACCGGACGGCGGCGGTGGACGCCCTGCTCGTCCTGGCCGCGGGGGGCCGCCTGGACGGTGCGTCGCTCGGGCGGGAGCTGGCGATCCTGGTCGACCGCGACCTGGTGAAGGTGAACCGCACGGCCGAGGCGCTCGGCACGGCGGCCGCCACCGGCGCGTATCGGACGGTGCTGAACGTGCTGGCCGCGATGCTGCCCGGTCTCCTGGCGTACGACAGGACGCCCCGGGCGCTCGGCGATCTGCTGTCCGTGGCGGCCGAGTGCGCCGAACGCTGCGGTACGGGCGGGATCCCGTCGATAGCGGGGCTCGCGGCCACGGCGGGGCGCAAGGGCTCCTCCCAGACGGTCCGCCAGGCCGCCCGGCTGCTCGCGAGGTTCCCTGCCGTGGCGGAGGGTTCCGCCCCCGCAGCCCCCGCAGCCCCCGCAGCCCCCGCAGCCCCCGCAGCCCCCGCAGCCCCCGAGAGTACCGATGCCCTCGCGCCGGACCGGAAGGATCGAGGAACGGCCGATCTCGGAATCTGACCGAAAACGACGATAGACGACCAGATCGACACGTAACCCATCAGTCACAAGGCGTTCGTTATCAGGCAACACCGTTCGTTCACAGTGAGGATATGACTGATGTGACCTCCGCGAAGAGCGCCCGCCGTCCGCACCACTGGCGGCGGGACCTGATCGAACTGGCCGCCCTGTTCACCGCCGTGGCCGTGGCCGACGCCATCGCCAACCTGATCGGACACCAGCCGGACGGGCCCTACCTGCTCGTGGCGTCGGCGGTGGCGCTGGTGGCCACCGC
The DNA here is from genome assembly GCF_055583985.1 of Streptomyces sp. NPDC104313. Taxonomy (NCBI): domain Bacteria; kingdom Bacillati; phylum Actinomycetota; class Actinomycetes; order Kitasatosporales; family Streptomycetaceae; genus Streptomyces; species Streptomyces sp. NPDC104313. Next base: position 92,497 of record NZ_JBVJMW010000011.1, on the reverse strand, counting down.
GGCGTTCCACACCTGGTGGGCGCGACGGCACAGTCACGCTCCCCCGTCCGGTGAGGGGGGCTCCGCGCGGGGCGGAGCGGGCGCGGCGACGAACGGGGCGCGGGACCGGGCCGCGGGCGGGGGCAGTGGTACCGGCCGGATCGTCGGTGCCGAGGAGACCACGCTGTGGCGGATGCGGACGACCGTGCGCGACACCCCGGGCAGTCTGGCAGCGCTGTGCGTGGCCCTGGCCGGGCTCCGGGTGGACATCCTCACCCTGGGGACCCACCCGCTCGCACGGGGGACCGTCGACGAGTTCCTACTGCGGGCGCCGGCCTCGCTCCAGGCGCGGGAGCTGTCCCGGGAGATCGCGGCCGCCGGCGGCGCGTCCACGTGGATCGAGCGGGCGGACGCCCACGATCTGGTCGACATCCCGACCCGGGTGCTGTCGCTGGCCACCCGGACGGCACTCGACACGGCCGAGTTGCCGTTCGCCCTGCGGCAGTTGCTCGGCCGGTGCACCATCCACTCGCTGCCCGCCGTCTCCGTCACCGGTCGCCCGACCGGGGAGAGCGCCCCGGTCGAGGGCGGGCTGGAGGAGACGATGATGCGGCTGCGGGACCCGGCGGGCGGGGCGATCTGTGTCGAGCGGCCCCATCTGCCGTTCACACCGACCGAGTTCGCGCGGGCGCGTGCCCTGGTCGAGCTGGATGCCCGGCTCGGCCCGCGGGTGCCGCGCGACGAGGACGTCCTCACGCTGCCCGAGGGCAACGAGATCACCGTGCGCCGCGCGGGCGGCGCTGATCTCACCGCCGCCCGCGCCATGCACGACCGCTGCTCGCAGCGCACTCTGGGTCTGCGCTACCACGGTCCGGTCGCGGACGCGGACCGCTATCTCGACCATCTGCTGAGCCCCCGCTTCGGTCGCACCCTGGCGGTGTGGACGGCCTCCGGCAAGCTGGTGGCGCTGGGCCACCTCCTCCGGGACGGCGACGAGACCGAGGTCGCCCTCCTCGTCGAGGACGACTGGCAGCGCCGAGGCATCGGCTCCGAGTTGCTCGGCCGCCTGGTGGCTCTCGCCATGGAGGCGGGCTGCGACAGCGTGTACGCCGTGACGCAGTCCCACAACACCGGCATGGTGGCGGCGATGCGCGCGTTGGAGGTGCCCCTCGACTACCGGATCGAGGAGGGCACGCTCGTCATCACCGCCCGGCTGACGACCGACCGGCTGACGACTGAAGGGTCCGCCCGGCCGTCCGCGCCGACGGAAGGTGTCCGTCACTGAGTGCCTGGCACAGGTCCGCCCACAGGTCCTCGACGTCCTCCAGGCCGACCGACATCCGCAGCAGCCGGTCGCCGACACCGGACGCCCGCCGGTCCCCCTCCGCCACGATGCGGTGGCTGATGGAGGCCGGGTGCTGGATCAGCGAGTCCACGCTGCCGAGGCTGACGGCAGGCGTGATGAGCCGCACCTCGGAGATCACCCGGTGCGGGTCCCCGTACACCTCGAAGGAGATCATCGCGCCGCCGATCCGCGGGTAGTGCACCCGCGCGACGCGCGGGTCGGCGGTGAGCCTGCGGACGAGTTCGGCCGCGCTCGCCGAGGCCGCCCGTACGCGTACCGGAAGCGTGGAAAGGCCGCGCAGCAGGAGGTAGCCGGCCAGCGGGTGCAGCACTCCGCCGGTGGCGAACCGGACCTGGCGCAGCGTGGCGGCGAACTCCTCGTCGCAGGCGACGACGCCGCCCATGACGTCCCCGTGGCCGCCGAGGTACTTGGTGGCGCTGTGCAGGACGATCCGTGCGCCGTGTTCGACGGGGCGCTGCAGGACCGGGGTGGCGAAGGTGTTGTCGACCAGCAGCGGGACGGTTCCGCAGGCGTGGGCGACGGCCCGGATGTCGATCTCGGCCAGCGTCGGATTGGCCGGCGTCTCGACCATCACGAGCCCGGTGTCCGGGCGGATGGCGTCGGCGATGCCCGCCGGGTCGGTCCAGGTCACCTCGGTGCCCAACAGCCCGGCGCCGAGCAGATGGTCGCTGCAGCCGTAGAGCGGGCGGACCGCGACGACATGGCGCAGTCCCTGGCTCGCGCGGGCGAGCAGGACCGCGGTCAGCGCTGCCATCCCGCTGGCGAAGGCGACCGCGCTCTCGGCGCTTTCCAGCCGGGCGAGCGCCGTCTCGAAGCGGGCCGTGGTGGGGTTGTCCAGCCGGGCGTAGACGGGCGGCCCGTCGGGGCGGGCCCCGGTGGTGGCGAAGGCGTCGATCCGCATCGCCTCGCCGCGGGAGTCGTAGGAGGGGTAGGTGGTGGACAGGTCGATCGGCGGGGCGTGCAGGCCGAGGGAGGCGAGGTCGTCGCGTCCGGCGTGCACGGCTTCGGTGGCGAGAGCCCTGGACGGGGTGGGGGCAGGGGGCGTCGGCGAGACTTCGTTGTCCATATCGCCACTCTGAACAGTTACCGGTTCGTAGGCACAATGGCCCGTGCTACGTTCGCCGCATGTCCGGTTCTGTCGCTCTCGATACGGTGGATCTGCAGATTCTGCGGCTGTTGCAGAACGATGCGCGGACCACGTACCGGGAGCTCGCGGCCGAGGTCGGCGTGGCCGCTTCGACCTGCCTGGACCGGGTGGCCCGGCTGCGCCGCTCCGGGGTGATCCTCGGGGACCAACTGCGCCTCGACCCGGCGAAGCTCGGCCGGGGTCTTCAGGCGCTGCTCCTGGTGCAGGTCCGGCCGCACCGCCGGGAGCTCATCGGGCCGTTCGTCGACCGCGTCAGGTCCCTGCCGGAGTCGCGTGCGCTCTTCCATCTCACCGGCCCCGACGACTATCTGGTGCAGGTCGCGGTGGCCGACGCGGCTGATCTGCAGCGGCTGGTGCTGGACGAGTTCACCTCGCGCCGGGAGGTGGCCCGGGTGGACACCCGGCTGATCTTCCAGCAGTGGGACTGCGGGCCACTGCTGCCTCCGGCCGGGAGCTGAATACCGGAAACATGCCCGGGACGCGCCGGCGACGCCCGCCGGAAGCGCTGGACGTGATCGCCTTTCGGACGTCAGAAGGCCCCCGATGATGACGAGGAGGCCACCGTCGTACGAGGATGTCCGCATGTCAGACACTTCGAGCAGCGCGCTGCCCCGTCAGGTCGCCGACGCCTACGTCGACGCAATCATCGAACTCGACCCCATCACGGGCACCTATCTGGGTGTGTCCGAAAGCTCGCGCCGACTGCCCGACTTCTCACCGGCGGGTCAGGCCGCGGTCGCCGACCTCATCCGCGCGACGCTGCGGGAGCTGGACGCCGCCGAGCGGCGTCCCGGTGCGGACAGCGATGCCGAACGGCGCTGCGGACGCCTTCTGCGGGAACGCCTGACGGCGGAACTCGCTGTGCACAAGGCCGAGGAGGGCCTGCGGACGGTCTCCAACCTGCAGTCGCCGGCCCACAGCATCACCGAGGTCTTCACCCTCATGCCGACCGCGACGGACGAGGACTGGACGGCGGTCGTGGAGCGGTTGCGCGCGGTGCCCACCGCGCACGAGGGGTACCGCGCCTCGCTCGCGCTCGGCCTGGAGCGCAAGCTGTACGGCGGTCCCCGCGCGACCGCCACGTTCGTCGGGCAGCTCACGGAGTGGGGCGGAGAGGGCGAGGGCACGGCGTTCTTCGCGGAGTTCGTCGCCCCCGGCCCCTCGTCCCTGCGGGCGGAGCTGGACGAGGCCGCGCGGCTGGCGACGGAATCGGTGCTCTCCCTGCGTGACTGGGTGCGCGACGTGTACGCCCCGGGCGTCGAGGGAGCCCCGGACCCGGTCGGCCGGGAGCGCTACGCCCTCTGGTCGCGGCTGTACAACGGCACCGACCTGGATCTCGACGAGGCGTACGCGTACGGCTGGTCGGAGTACCACCGGCTGCTCGCCGAGATGAGGACCGAGGCCGGGAAGATCCTGCCCGGGGCCGGCCCCTGGGAGGCGCTCGCCCACCTCGACGTGCACGGCAAGCACATCGAGGGCGTGGACGAGGTCCGTGAGTGGCTGCAGGGTCTGATGGACGAGGCGATCGCGGCGCTGGACGGCACACACTTCGACCTCGCCGAGCGGGTACGGAAGGTGGAGTCCCGCATCGCGCCGCCCGGTGGGGCCGCCGCGCCCTACTACACCGGTCCCTCCGAGGACTTCTCCCGCCCCGGGCGCACCTGGCTGCCCACCATGGGCGAGACCCGTTTCCCGGTGTACGACCTGGTCTCGACCTGGTACCACGAGGGCGTTCCCGGCCACCACCTGCAGATCGCGCAGTGGACGCACGTCGCCGACAGCCTCTCCCGCTACCAGGCGTCGGTCGGCATGGTCAGCGCGAATGCCGAGGGCTGGGCACTGTACGCGGAGCGGCTGATGGACGAGCTGGGCTTCCTGCCCGACGCGGAACGGCGGCTCGGCTATCTGGACGCGCAGATGATGCGCGCCTGCCGGGTGATCGTCGACATCGGCATGCACCTGGAGCTGGAGATTCCGGCGGACTCCCCCTTCCACCCGGGCGAGCGTTGGACACCCGATCTGGCCCAGGAGTTCTTCGGCAGCCACAGCGGCCGTCCCGCCGACTTCGTGGAGAGCGAGCTGACCCGCTATCTGTCGATGCCGGGCCAGGCCATCGGCTACAAGCTCGGGGAGCGCGCCTGGCTGCTCGGCCGGGAGAACGCGCGCGCCGCGCACGGCGACGCGTTCGATCTGAAGGCCTGGCACATGGCGGCGCTCTCCCAGGGGTCGCTGGGCCTGGACGATCTGGTGGACGAGCTGTCGCGGCTCTGATCCGAGTGGTCCGCAGTCCCCGTCGGTGAAAGCGAGGCAGCCTGTCATGAGCGAGCGCAACGGATTCCTGTTCTGCGCCGACCCGTTGCGGTCCTCCCGGCCCGATCCGCAGTTCGCCGGCGAGGTCGCGGCGGCACGTGCGGCCGGCGGGCGGATCGAGCTGCTCGATCATGACGCGCTGCTCGCGGGAGACGCGGCCGGGGCGGTGGCCCGGGTCGCGCGGGACTCCGGACCGTACTGGTACCGGGGCTGGATGATCCCCTCCGCCCGGTACGCGGAGCTTCAGGCCGCGCTCGGCGCCCGGGGCTGCGCCCTGCTCACCGGCGCCGCCGGCTACCGGCGTGCGCATGAACTCCCCGGCTGGTATCAGGAGTTCGACGGGCTCACGCCGCGCAGCGTCTGGCGTGCCACGGCTCCGGGAGCTTCGCCGCCCACCGCCGACGAGCTGGCCGTGCTCGCGGCACCCCTGGGGCCCGGGCCCGGCATCGTGAAGGACTTCGTGAAGTCCCGCAAGCACGAGTGGCACGAGGCGTGTTACGTACCGGAGCTGGCGGACGCGGATCAACTGGCCGCCGTGGTAGGCCGGTTCGTCGAGCTACAGGGCACCTTCCTTTCGGGTGGCCTGGTGCTGCGCTCCTTCGAACCGTTCGTCGCGGGGGGCGAGGCGCGGGTGTGGTGGGTGGACGGGGAGGCGGTGCTCGTCACCGCCCACCCCGATACGCCCGGCCCGGTGTCCGTCCCCGAACTTCCGTCCCTGCGGGCGGCGGTGGGCCGCCTCGGGCTGCGCTGGGTCACCACCGACCTGGCGTTGCGCGAGGACGGGATATGGCGGGTGGTGGAGGTCGGCGACGGCCAGGTCAGCGGGCTACCCTCCGGGGCGGAGAGCGGTGGCCTGTTCGCCGTGCTGGCGGGCGTCGAACCACGCTGACCTCCGCCCCACCCCGGGTCTCAGCAGCCGCGGTCAGCGGCGTCGGCCGGCGCGGCGAGTGGGTTCGCTTGCCGCCGCTCGACGCCCCTTGAGGTCTCGAAGGCGAAACCCTCACGCACTCAGTACGCGAATCCGACGAGCATCTCTTCGACCTGGTAGCCCAGTTGGGCGAGAGCCAGGGCCGCTGAGGTCCGTCACCACCGGCGTCGTGTACTCCTCGCCGCTCCCCCGCCGGGCCATCGGCCGCTGATCCGGCGGAGCGTCCGCGTGGCCGTTGCCGGTCACAGGCGGTGGCGGACGGACGAGCCCTGACGCTCCTTCACCACCTCGAGCCGGACCGGGATCCGGCGGCGCAGGTCGGCCACATGGCTGACGATGCCCACGCTGCGGTCCCGCTCCCGCAGGGAGTCCAGCACGTCGAGCACCTCGTCCAGGGTCTGGTCATCCAGGCTGCCGAACCCCTCGTCGATGAAGAGGGTGTCCAGGCGTACGCCGCCGGCCTCCTCGGTCACGACGTCGGCGAGGCCCAGCGCGAGAGCCAGCGAGGCGAAGAACGTCTCCCCGCCGGACAGCGTCGCTGTGTCCCGTTCGCTGCCGGTCCAGGCGTCCACCACGTGCAGCCCGAGCCCTGCTCTGCGTCCCCCGGTGCGGGCGTCGGAGTGGACCAGGGTGTAGCGGCCGGAGGACATCCGCCGCAGCCGTGCGGTGGCGGCGGCCGCCACCTGTTCGAGGCGGGCGGCCAGGACGTACGCCTCCAGGCGCATTTTGCGCTCGTTGTCGGCGGAGGTGCCCGCCGCCAGACCCGCCAGCCGGGCGATCCGCTCGTACTCCTGGCGCACCGGGCCCAGCCGCCGCACCTCGTCAAAGGCCTCCTTGGAGAGCCGGGTCAGCTCCCCGCAGCGCTCGGCGGCGGCGGCGAGCGCGGCGGACGTCTCGCGCAACAGCCATTCCGCCGCCTCGAACTCGCCCTGTGCGGACGATGGTTGAGCGGGTGGCCGCTCGGCGGCCTCGCGGGCGTCGCGTTCGCCGCGGCGGTCGGCGACCGCCGCGGCCTCGGCCTGCCAGGCGTCGACGCGGCGCTGGAGGTCTCGTTGGGCGGCGGCGTCGAGGAGGGTCACCGCGGCGGCCTCCGGGGTGTCGAAGCCGGCCCGGAACGCCGCGTCGGAGAGCCGGCCGTCGGCCTCCTTGCGCCGCCGGTCCGCCTCCTGTTCGGCGCGTACCGCATCGGCGGCCTCCGCGAGCAACGCCACCCGGCGGATGAGGCGTTCCGCGTACGCGGCGACGGACCCGGACTCACCCCGGAACCCCGCGAGTTCGCCTTGCAGCACGGCCTGCTCGCGGTCGAGCGCCTCCCGCCGGGACATGCGGGCGGCGGCCCGGCGCTCGGCCTCCTGCCGGAGTTCGAGGCGCCCGAGGTGCTCGCGCTCCGCCGCGTCGAGAGCCTCGCGGGCGGCGTGCGTCCCGGCGGCGAGGCGGTGCGCCTCGGCATGTTCGGCGGCCAACCGGTCGACGGTGTCGCGTAGTTCACCGACGGACGGGCCGGGTTCCGCCTTCGTATCGCCCCCGACGGGCTCCGCCGCGACGGCCGCCGGAGGGTCGGGTACGGCTGCCGGGGCATCCGCGTCGCGGGCCTCCGCGTGTGCGGTGGCGTGGCGTTCGCGGACGAGCCCGAGGGCCTGCTCGGCGCGGGTGCGGATCTCCTCGGCCCGGCGGTGGGCGGTGAGTGCGGCCTCCTCGGTGGCCCGGTCGACGTGGCCGTCGCCCTCGGTGGCGGGGGCCGGGTGCTCGGCGGAACCGCAGACGGTGCAGGGCGCACCGTCGACGAGTCCGGCGGCCAGCTCCGCCGCGATGTCCCGCAGTCGGCGCTCCCGCAGCCCGAGCCAGGTCTCATGGGCGTCGAGGGCGCGTTCTCGGGCCTCGGCGAGCGTCTGCCGGGTGGCCCGGACCTCGGCGGCCAGCGCGTCGCGGCGGTGGGCGGCCTCCAGCCTGCGGCGGGCCGGGGCGAGGAGTCCGGCGCGTTGTTCGGCGCGGGTCGCGGCCTCCTGCGCCGTCGCGATGCGTTCCCTGAGTCCGGCGTGGACGGCGTCCCAGCCCGCCAGCCAGGCGTCCGCGTCCCGGACCGTCACGTCGTCGGCCCGGGACTCGCGCTCCACCCGGTCCCGTTCCTCGTCGATCGCCGTGCTGCGTGCCTCGGCCCGGCGGGCCGGCTCCAGGCCGCCCAGCTCCTGCCGGAACCGGCGCTCCAGTTCGGTGAGCTGGTCGGGGCCCGCGCCGGCGAGGTCGGACGGCAGCTGTGCCCTGGCACGGTCGAGGGCCTCGCCCGCCCGGCGGTGGGCGCGCTCCGCCTCCTCACGCAGGTCCAGTGCGGGGGCGACCCGGTCCGCCTTGCGGGCGCGTTCCAGCTGTTCCTGGCAGCGGTCGTGTTCGGGCCGTCGCTCCTCCAGGGCCGCGGCGCGTCGCACGGTCTCCTCGTACCGTTGCTGGAGGCGGGCGAGTTCACGCTCGGTGTCCAGGGCGTGGTGTGCCGCGCGCTGTCGCCCCTCGGCCCCGGTCACGACGCAGTGGGCGATGTCGAGCCGTTCGCGGGCGGTGGACCGGGCGATGGCGGCCCACTCCAGAACGGCTTCGGCGAGACCGGGTTCGCCGGGCCGGGCATCGATCGGCGTGGCCTCGGCCCCGACGGGGCCGGCCGCCTGGGCGATGCGCTGGGCGAGGGCGAGGGTCCGCTCGTCGGCGGCGGTGACCCTGGCCTCGGCGCCCCGGCGCAGTTCGGCGAGGCGTTCCTCGACGGCGGCGAAGCGGCGGGTGTCGAAGAGCCGGCCGAGCAGCTTGCCGCGGGCCTCGGCGTCCGCGCGCAGGAAGCGGGCGAAATCTCCCTGCGGCAACAGCACCACCTGACAGAACTGGTCCCTGCTCATGCCGATGAGCTGGGTCAGCTCCTCGCCGATCTCCTGGTGCGACCTGCTGAGCGCCTGCCAACCGCGCTCGGGGTCGTAACCGCGCAGCCGGCTCTGTGCCTTCTCCATGGTGAAGCCGTCGCCGCGCTTCTTCGGGCGGGGCTGGGCGGGGCTGCGGGTGACTTCGAGACGTCGGCCGCCGACGGTCAGTTCCAGCTGGACCTCGGTGGGCAGGTCCGCCGGGGCGTGGTCGCTGCGCAGGGAGGCACCGGAGCTCTGCCGGGCGCCGGGGACGGCTCCGTACAGGGCGAAGCAGACGGCGTCCAGGACGGAGGTCTTCCCCGCGCCGGTGGGTCCGTGGAGCAGGAAGAGGCCGGCGGAGGAGAGGACGTCGAAGTCGACTTCCTGGGTGGCGCCGAACGGGCCGAACGCGGTGATGCTGAGGCGGTGCAGTCTCACCGGGACACCTCGCGCACGGTCTCGTCCACCCGGACCTCGTCGAACGCGGCGCGCAGCACGGTGCGTTCGAGGTCGCTCGGGCCGCTGCCGCCGCGGACGTGGGCGACGAAGTCCTCGGCGATCTGGTGGTCGTCGCGGCCCTGGAGGCGCTGGGCGTAGGACGCCCCCGGGTCGTCCGGGGGCCGCTCGGGGTCGAAGACGAGGCTGAGGGTGCCCGGGAAGCGCCGGGCGAGGCGGGCCATGGGTTCGGCGGGGCGCACCGGGTCGGTGAGGGTGGCCTCGACCCAGGCGTGCTCGTGGCGGTCCAGGGCGGGGTCCTCCAGGAGGGTGTCGAGCCGGCCGCGGAGCCGGGCGAGGGGCCGCTCGACGGGGCAGTCGATCCGTTCCTCGGCCGCGATGTCCCCGTCGCCGGCGAGGTCGATGAGCCACATGGTCTTGCGGTGGTCGGCCTCGGAGAAGGAGTAGGCGAGCGGGGAACCGGAGTAGCGGACGCGGCTTGTGACCCGCTGGGAGCCATGGAGATGGCCGAGGGCCACGTAGCCGACGCCGTCGAAGACCCCGGCGGGAACTGCCGCGACCCCGCCGACGGTGATGTCGCGTTCGCTGTCGCTGGGCTCCCCGCCCGCCACGAAGGCGTGCGCGAGGACGACGGAGCGGGTGCCCCCGGGGCGGGTGGCGAGGTCGGCGCGGACCTTGTCCATGGCGGCGGCCAGGACCGCCTCGTGGCCGGCCCCGGCGGCCCGGAGGACGTCCTTGACCAGGGCCGGTTCCAGGTACGGCAGCCCGTAGAACGCCACGTCACCGTGGTCGTCGGAGAGCACGACGGGGGTGGCGCATTTCTCCGGGTCGGTCCGCAGGTGGATCCCGGCCCGTTCGAAGAGCCCGGCGCCGACGCCGAGGCGGCGGGCCGAGTCGTGGTTGCCGGAGATCATGACGGTGGGGACGCCGACGGCGGCGAGCCGGTGCAGCGCGCGGTCGAACAGCTCGACGGCGGTGAGCGGCGGGACCGCCCGGTCGTAGACGTCACCCGCGACGAGGACGACGTCCACCTCGCGTTCCCGGACGGTCGCCACGAGGTGGTCGAGGTAGGCGGCCTGGGCGTCGAGGAGCGAGACCCGGTGGAAGGACCGGCCCAGGTGCCAGTCCGAGGTGTGCAGGATCCTCACGCCATCACTCCAGCGGTTCCGGCCCGCGTCGTCATTCCGCCGGTTCCGGCCTGCACCATCACACCGCCGGTTCCGACCCGCTTCATCATTCCGCCGGTTCCGGCCTGCATCGTCGTCGTCCTCCACCCCGTGGGCCGCGCACCGGCGGCCCGTGATCCCGCTCGGCAACGACCACGCTAACGCCGCCGGGCCGCCGAACCCTCATCGATCATGATTTCGGTGTCCGTGGAATTCCCCTCACGCCGCCCTCACCCCACCCCGCCGTCCGGTCTCAGGTCACACGTCGCCGTACGCCTCGCCGCCCAGCTCCAGCACGGCGGTCCCCGCCGTCGCGTCGGCCAGCCAGGCGGTGAACGTCTCGACCTCGCCGTCCGGCAGCCCGATATCGATGGTGACGGACTCGGCGTACCGCACCTCGCGGACGTCTCGCCCGGTGGCCCGCAGGTCGTTCTCCAGCTTTCCGGCCCTTTGGTGGTCGACCCGGATCGTGGCGAGCCTGAAGCGCTGCCGGGTGAGGGTGCCGAGCGCGTCGAGGGCTTCGCCGACCACTCCCCCGTACGCCCGGATCAGCCCGCCCGCGCCGAGTTTGACCCCGCCGTAGTAGCGGGTGACGACCGCCACGGCGTACCGCACCTCCCGGCGCATGAGCATCTGGAGCATCGGGACACCCGCGGTGCCGCCGGGTTCGCCGTCGTCGCTCGCCTTCTGTACGGAGGCGTCGGCGCCGATCACGTACGCGAAGCAGTTGTGGGAGGCGGTCGGGTGCTCCTTGCGGACGCGGGCGACGAAGTCCTGGGCTTCCTGTTCGGTGGCGGCGGGGGCGAGGGAGCAGAGGAAACGGGATCGGTTGATCTCGCGTCCGTGCACACCCGCGCGGGCGACGGTCCGGTACTGCTCCTGCATCCGTCCACCCTATGCGCCGCCGGGAGGACGGGTGCCGGCGGGAATGAGCGGGCGAGGGTCGTCGGTTGTCCTGGCATGAACGCAGACGACATGTACGCGGCCCCCGCGACGATCAGGCGGATTCTCCAGGACACGGGCGACACCTGGGCGGTGGTGGGACTGTCCGGCAACCGTTCCCGGGCGGCCTTCGGTGTGGCGGAGGTCCTCCAACGGTTCGGCAAGCGGGTGGTGCCGGTGCACCCGAAGGCCGAGACGGTGCACGGGGAACAGGGGTACGCCTCGCTCGCCGACATCCCCTTCCCGGTCGACGTGGTGGACGTCTTCGTCAACAGCGAGTCGGCGGGCGGGGTCGCGGACGAGGCGGCGGCGGTGGGCGCGAAGGCGGTGTGGTTCCAGCTCGGCGTCGTGGACCCGAACGCCTTCGAGCGGACGCGCGCGGCGGGGCTCGACATGGTCATGGACCGATGCCCCGCGATCGAGATCCCGAAGTTGGCCGGGCACTCCTGAGCGACCGGGGTGTGGGAGGTGTTCCGGGGCGGGAAGGATCATCGCCGTGGAGGACGTGATGGACGGGGCCCGGACGACGGCCGCTCTGACCACGCTGGGCGTACGGCCCGGCGACGTGCTCCTCGTGCACGCCTCGCTGCGGTCGCTGGGACCGGTGGGCGACGATGCGCGGGGCGTGCTGAAAGCCCTGCGCCGGGCCGTGGGGCCGGAGGGGACCGTGGTGGTCCCCTCCTTCACCCCGGAGAACTCCGATACCTCCCCGCACTACCTGGAGCGGGTTCGGGGCCTGGGTGCCGGGGGCGTGGAGGCCGTGCGCGCCTCGATGGAGCCGTACGATCCGGCGCGCACCCCCGCGCCGTCGATGGGCGCGCTGGCCGAGACCGTGCGGACGGCGGCGGGGGCCGGGCGCAGCGCGCATCCGCAGACCTCGTTCGCCGCGCTCGGCCCGGACGCGGCGCGCCTTCTCACCGGGCACCGGGCCGACTGCCATCTCGGGGAGGACTCGCCGCTGGCCCGGCTGTACGAGGAGGACGCCAGGATCCTGCTGCTCGGCACCGGCTATGCCACGTGTACGGCGTTCCACCTGGGCGAGTACCGGGTGCCCGCGCCACCGCGCCGGAGCTACCGGTGCGTGGTCGCGTCGCGGGGGGTGCGCCGGTGGTGGGAGTACGAGGATGTCGCCCTGGACGACGGGGACTTCACCGCCCTGGGCGTGGCGTTCGAGAAGGCCGCCGCCGAGGGTGACGTACGGACCGGGCGCGTGGGCATGACGGTGTGCAGGCTCGTCCGGCTGCGGGCGGCCGTCGACTTCGCCGCGGTCTGGCTCGCGGAGCACCGGCGGCCCGGCGGCTGAGAGGGAAGGCGCCGACCGATCCGCACGCCGCGTCGACCCGCCCCTCTTCCGACCCGGGGCCCGACCTCGTCCGGCCCCGGGCCCCGGACCTCTTCCGGTCAGACGCCGAGGCCCTCGACGAGGACGGCGCCCGGGAGGGCGGCGAGCGCCTTTCCGGGGACGATGAGCTTGCCGCGTCGAGTGCCGCTGCCGATCAGGACCCATTCCTCGTCCACCACGGCGGGGTCCAGGAGGAGGGGCCAGGCGGCGGGGAGGCCGATCGGGGTGATACCGCCGTACTCCATGCCGCTCTCGCCGACCGCCGTGTCCATCGACGCGAACGAGGCCTTGCGGGCGCCGAGGTGTCTGCGGACCGCGCCGTTGACGTCGACCCGGGTGCGGGAGAGCACCACGCAGGCGGCGAGGGTGACGTCCTGGCCGCGCTTGCCCGCCACGACGACGCAGTTGGCCGAGGTGTCCAGCAGTTCCATGCCGTAGTGCTCGGCGAAGACCGCGGTGTCCGCGACAGCCGGGTCACTGTCGACGTGGACGACCTGCTCGGCGGTGAACTCGCCCCATCCGGCGGTCAGGGCCGTGACGACGGGGGCGGGGAGCAGGTCGAGCCGTTCCGCGGCGGGAGCGGCGTCCTCGAAAGTACCGATGGGTGCGCGCATGGCTCTCACGCTAGCAGCGGCGGGGGCGGGGGCGGCCGGGCATCTCAGCGGACGGGCGGGATGGCGACGGCCATGGTGAACACGACCGGTTCGGCGCCCTCGTTGCGGTAGCCGTGCGGTACGTGCGCCTGGAAGGTGGCGGAGGTCCCGGCGGGGACGGGATGGGTGCGGCCGTCGACGACGAGGGTCAGTTCGCCCTCGGTCACATGGAGGAGTTCGACGGTGCCCTCGGGGTGCGGATCGGAGGTGGTGCCCTCCTCCGGCATCAGCCGGCAGGTCCACAGTTCGAGCGGGCCGCGGGCCTCGGCGCCGACGAGCAGCGTGGTGGAGCTGCCCGCCTCGGTGGACCACATGCGGACGGCCCGGCTCCTTGGGACCAGCCGGACCTCGGCGCCCTGCTCGTGGTCGAGGAGGGTGGTGATGCTGACGCCGAGCGCGTCGGCCAGTTTGACCGTGGTGCCGACACTCGGGTTCGTCCGTGCCTGCTCGATCTGGATGATCATCCCGCGGCTGACTCCGGCGCGGGCCGCGAGTGCGTCGAGGGTGAAGCCGCGCTCCCCCCGCCAGCGCTTGAGGTTGCGGGCCAGCGACTGGGTGAGCTGGTCGAGGTCGGACACGTACCGTCCCTGCGGTGGATGGCGGAATGCGGGTGGCGAAGTGCGGCGTGCTGAGTCGCGTACGGCGCATGCCGGGGTCAAGAATATTGCACTGCCCTACGGTGCACTCCCGCGTTCGTCGCGCTGTACGGCCGTGTACCGCCCCCTGTACCGCCCCCTACGGGGTTTCGGGTGCCTCGTCCAGCTCAGCGAGGGCCAGCAGCTGTTCGGGCGTGATGCCCTCGGGGATCGGCACGGGCGCCGGTGTGCGCAGGGGCGGCTGCCAGCCCTTCTCCGGGTTCCAGCTGCGGACGACGCGGGCGGGGGCCCCCGCGACCACCGCGTGGTCGGGGACCTCGCCCCGGACGACCGCGCCCGCGGCGACCACGACGTTCCGGCCGAGCCGGGCCCCGGGCAGGATCACCGCGCCGGTGCCGATCCAGCAGCCGGGCCCGATCTCCACCGGTTCCATCCGGGGCCACTGCTTGCCCACGGGCTCGTGCGGGTCGTCGTAGCTGTGGTTGGTCGACGTAAACCCCTGGGCTGTTACGATGCCCTCATGACCAGGAGGCCGAGAGTGATCATTGCCGTGCGACTGTCCATCGAGACCGACGCCACGACAAGCCCTGAGAGGCAACTAGAGGAATGTATGGCGTTCTGTGAGCGCCAAGGATGGGACGTTGTGGGGGTAGCCAAGGACCTTGACGTATCAGCTACTCGATATGCCCCCTGGGAACGACCTGAGCTTTCTAAGTGGCTGGACCGCGCTCCGGAATTCGATGCCATAGTCTTCTGGCGTCTTGACCGATTCGTAAGGAAGGTTGGAGACCTTCACGACATGATCAAGTGGGCCAAAGGCCACGGCGATAAGGGACTGGTATCTGCCACGGAGCCATTCGACTTGAACACCCCCATGGGTGAAGTCATGGCAACCATGATTGCCGCCTTTGCCAGGATGGAAGCCAGAGCCATTTCAGAGCGGGTGGTATCCATGAGACAACACCTGTTGACCACGGAGCGTTGGGCGGGGGGCCATCCCCCTTATGGATACCGGACCTATGAAAAGAATGGGGGTCGATACCTAGAGATCAGCCCGAAAGAGGCAGAGGTAATCCAGGAAGCGGCCAGAAGGATTGTCGCAGGGGACTCTATGAACTCACTCTGCAATGACTTCTCGGCACGCAGCATTCCTACCCCTGGGGCGCGATGGAAGAGGAAAGAGAGCTGGGGCGCACCCCTCTGGAAGCCCAAGGCACTCAAAGACATTCTTATGTCCCAAAGCCTCCTGGGGTGGAAGACCAGGAGTGAAGAAATTCCGGGAAAGAAGTACAGGAAAAAGGTTCTGGTCTACAACGAGCACGGGGAACGCGTGAAGGTTGCAGAGCCAATCCTGACTGAAGAAGCCTTCAAGGATCTACAGAACGCCCTCACGGCAGCATCCCTGAAGATGACCCCCAAGGATGACGTGAGGACTCCGTTTCTCGGCGTACTCAAGTGCGGTAGCTGCGGAAAGAACATGATGCAGCACACCACCAAGAAGAAGCGTAAGGACGGCACCTATTGGGAGTCCACAAAGATTCGCTGTTTTGCCCGGCCCGGTTCACCGGCCTGCAAGGGCTACTCCTTTGACCCAAACCAGATCACTCGGCCACTCATTAGCCTGCTTCATCTCGAACTGGGGGGATTGCCTGTCACCCGGAGAGTGTATGTCCGTGGCGATGGAACAGCCGAGAGGTTGAAAGAAGTGGAAGAGTCCATCGAGCAGCACATGGGATATCTGAAACCGGGGGGACTCTACAGCAAAGGCATACTCCGCAAGAAGGGCGAGTCTGCCCTAGCAGAGTTGAATGAACGGTACGAAGCTCTATCCACCCTTGGCGATAAAGGCCAAGACAGGTGGGAGTATCAAGAACTTGGCATGAACTTCTCTGAACGCTGGGGAGGAGCAAAAACCATGGAAGACGAATCCACCTGGACGACAATTACCGATGACCTGATCAAGGCAGGGGTTACATACGCTTGCCACCCCGACGACAAGGGAGGGATAGACGGAGACCCATTCAGTACGCATGGGCCCAAGTTGAATTTTCCCGAGGATCTAGAAGAACGTTTTGCCAAGCTGATAAAGCACTAGGAAAGAGAGGGTCCGGCTTCACGGCCGAAGCTCTCTGCCCCAGACAGATGAAAACAAAGGTTCGACGTGCACCCTCCGAGCTGCACCTAGGAGGGGACCATAAACCATCTCTAGCGTTGGCAAGCCACAACGGATACTCTGCACCCAGGAGGTATCACCATGCCAAGTAGGTACGTTCCCACAATGACCCCGGACCAAAGATCCTGGGTCATCCTGGACCTTGAATCCCTGGGCTACTGCACTCTGCCTGACGACAACGACCCATCTTCGCTGCTCCCCCTCGAATGGGGGGCACGGGCAGGGGCCGAGGGTTGGCTGAGGCAGTGCTATCAGAGCTGGCACCAATGGGAACAGGAAGGCAGGGAAACCCCTAACGGCTGGAGGCCGCTAAGGAGGACACAGAATCCCTTTGCTGCCGATAGGCACCGGCGGTAGACGAGTACTCCCGAAACACACAAAGGCCCCGGCTCTAGTGGCCGGGGCTTCTGCCTGTCCTTCAGAGAGGTTTCACTAGATGACTAGGATTACTCCCTAGCAAGTGGACTCCTGTTCAAGCAGGAGTCCTTTACTGTCACTCAGACTCTAGGGACTCTGTAGCTACTACTGAGAGAGTACTTAGTAGGTAGTTATATATAGATCAACCACCTATGAAATACGTAGGTGTCCTCTGCCGGAATCCCGGACACCAACCACCTGAACTGAGATGCAGATCACACGAGCCAAGGCAAGTGAAGCCCTTGGCGCCTTTCGGGAGGAGTCCAACGTGACCTCAGAGGCCCGGGAAGGCCCCTGGAGGGCTCTCTAACGACCTAGAGATGGGACCCGGCCCCCTTTAGTCATCCGGGCTACTAGAGGGCCACAGGGGCCATGGAGGGCCCTGGAACCCGTACACGATGAAAGGAAGGTCCCCCCGGCGGTCCCCATGAAGAACGATTCAGGCATTACCCCGGGGGGCCGCTACGCACCCTCCGACAACTATTTTTCATCGGCACCAGCGAACGGAGCGCAGAGCTAGGGCCCCGAGGAAGGCGCAGCAGGGGCCTACAACGGGGAGAGTGGACGTCTCGGAAACGATGGTTTACGAGACACCCGGGAAGCAGCCCCCCGAGGGCCCTGAGAGCTGTTCAAAACTCGTCTCACAACCACCTCTGAAGCCTTGATGTTCTGAGATGAGTTATGAGACACTTGAGACATGACAACGAACATGAGCACCCGGACCATTGGCCACCTCATCGGATACAAGCGAGTGAGTGGCAAGGCACAGGATGTGCAGCTTCAGACAGACGCCATGGAAGAGGCAGGCTGCACCAAGGTCTTTGAAGACAAGCTGTCCGGGAAGAACACGGAGCGCCCTGGCCTCCATGCCGCTCTGGAGTACATGAGAGAGGGAGACACGCTCTGCGTCTGGAAGCTTGACAGGTTGGGCAGGTCCACCAAGGACGTACTTACCATCGCTGAGGAACTACACAGTCGTGGAATCGCTCTGCGGATTCTCACCGGAACTCTGGCCGGTAGCTACTCCCCCAAGGGGGAAGGCAAATTCTTCTTCACCATGATGGTTGCCTTTGCCGAGCTGGAACGAGACATGATCGTTGAGAGGACCCGGGCAGGACTGGACGCCGCCAAGGCCCAAGGGCGTACCGGAGGAAGGCCCAGTGTCATCACTGATGACCTGTTGACCCTGGCCAAGGCCAGGAAGGCCAAGGGAGAGTCTGTGAACGCCATAGCCAAGGCTCTAGGAGTGTCCAGGGCCACCCTGTACCGGCACCTGACTGACTAGGACTCCAGTACCACCCATCAGGCCCCTGACTCACTGTCGGGGGCCTCTCTCATCCTCCCATCACCCCAGGCCAGAGCATCCTAAGCGGTTGCTACATGAGCGAGGTGATGTAGACGTATGGGCCGCAGTACGTGTCCGGGCCGATCGTCACCGTGGTGTCCGCGATCACATGGCTGCCGCGCCCCAGCACCACGCCGTCGCCCAGGGTGAGGACGGTGTCGGGGCCGAGATCCAGGTCCGGCATCATCCCGGCCGTGAGCGTGACCTGTTCGCCGATGACGCAGTGCTCGCCGAGCTCGATCCACGGCTCCCCGAACACGGTCCCCTGCGGGAAGGCGAGCCGGGTCCCCGCGCCGATCGCGCCGAACCGCAGCCGCCCGGGGTGCTCGGCGGTGACCGCGCCGGCCCGTTGCGCCCAGGCCCAGCCGAGGTGGACCGCGCGGGAGGCGGCACGGCGCGGCCGGCGGGCGAGGAAGGAGAACATGTTTCGGTTCTTCGGCACGCGCTCACGGTAGTCGGCGGCGCGCTGGGCGATCCGTGCGATGACCTGTGATGTTCGCCCCACCGCACGGTGTGCGCCGGGAGTCGTCCCCTACCGTGTGAGTCGGCCCGATCCGGCGGATCCGACCGATTCGGCGGGAAGGCCCAGGAGCACCACACCGGCGCGAAGGAGCAGGCGATGGCGGAGCAGGCGTTGATCACGGGCATGGGCGGCAAGGAGCCGGACATCGACGTGGACGCGTTCGTGGCCCCGACCTCCGTGGTGATCGGCGAGGTGACTCTGGCCCCGGGCTCCAGCGTCTGGTATCAGGCCGTGCTGCGGGCCGACTGCGGCCCCATCACGCTCGGCCCTGACAGCAACATCCAGGACAACTGCAGCGTGCACACCGACCCCGGGTTCCCGCTCACCGTGGGCGCGCGGGTCTCGGTCGGCCACAACGCGGTGCTGCACGGCTGTGTGATCGAGGACGACGTGCTGGTGGGGATGGGCGCCACGGTGCTCAACGGCGCGCACATCGGGGCGGGTTCGCTGGTCGCGGCGCAGGCCCTCGTGCCGCAGGGGATGCGGGTGCCGCCGGGCTCGCTCGTCGCGGGGGTGCCCGCGAAGGTGAAGCGGCCGCTGACCGCCGAGGAGCTGGAGGGCATCCGCTTCAACGCGGCCGGGTACGTGGAGCTGGCCAAGGCCCACCGCGAGGCGCACGCGGGCTGACTCCCGGACCCCGGCCGTGCAACGCACCCGGGCCGCTGTCCCTCCCGTTCGGGGAGAGCCGGCGGCCCGGGTGCGTACGGCGGTTCTCAGCCCTTGGGGCGCAGGGTCCACACGACGGTCATCTCGCCGGTGACCGCGCCGTCGGCGCGCCGGATCTCGATGGCCACGGGGAATTCCGGCCGCTGTCCGGCGTCCAGCTCGGCGACGACGTCGGCTATGGGGCGGCCGAGGGTCGCGGTCGCCGTGACCTCGCCCTTGGCGAGCTTCTTGTAGCCGATCTCGGCCTTGACGGCGAGCGGCACGGCGCGCGACATCTGGTCCCCGAAGGCGGCGATGACGATCGCGCCGCTGGCGGACTCGGCGAGCGTGAACATCGCTCCGGCGTGGGGTCCACCGAGGTGGTTGTGGTAGTCCGCCTGGTCGGGCAGCCGGACGACGGCACGCTCCGGGGTCGTCTCCAGGAAGTCGAGGTTGAGGGTCCGGGCCATCGGAACCGTCGCGAGGAGCATCTCGCCCACGGTCATCTGTTCAGCGCTCATACCCGAAGGTTACTTACCAGTAGCATTGTTTGGCCATCCCCTTGTGACGGCTCTGGGACAGGGCGGCCGTAGAAGTGGCCGGGCGCCCCATCTATGGTTACTGGCCATGTGGCCAGGAACGCAGCCGCCCGGGGGCGAGCAGAACCCGCAGGACCAGAACCCGTACCAGCAGCCGGGGTACCAGCAGCCGAATCCCTATCAGCAGCCGGGATATCCGCCGCAGGGCCCGCCGGGGCAGCCCGCGGAGCCGGGGTACGGATACCCGCAGGGCCCGCCCGGCGGGCAGCCGGGGTACCAGCAGCCCAACCCCTACCAGCAGCCGACGGTGCCGCAGTACGCCGTCCCGGGTCCGCCCGGCGGGCCGAAGCCCGGCGACGACAAGAGGAAGACGACGGTCGTGGCGATCGTCGCGGCGACCGCCGTCGTGGTCACGGCGGGCGTCACCGGTTTCCTCGTGCTCGGCAAGGACGAGGGCGGCAAGACCGTCGCCGACAAGAAGTCCGCGTCGCCCAGCGCCAAACCGAGCGAAACGGACACCGGCTCCGCGCCTCCGGCGGAGAACCCGCGGGGCTCCGAAAGCGACCCCGAGCCGGTCGTTCCGGGCTGGAAGGTCGTCACCAACCCCAAGTGGGGCACGCAGTTCGACGTTCCCGGTGACTGGGAGGTCGCGAGCTCGGGAATGTTCTCCGGCTTCGAGGACGCGAAGAAGCCCGACGGTCCGCCCGTCGCCGGCTTCTCCGCACCCGCCTACTACAAGAGCAAGTGGTGCGTCGACGACTCCGACGGGGACGGCAGCAAGGAGGACACCGGGCTGGCCGGCGTCGGGACCAAGGGCGCCCAGGGCGCCAAGAACAGCGACGAGGCCGCGACGAACGAGGCCGCCAACTGGGTGTGGGCCGGCTACGCCCAGCTGGACCCCAAGACCAAGGTCAAGATCGGCAAGCCGAAGGCGTTCACCACCGAGTCGGGTCTCTCCGGCAGCGTCGTCCAGGCCACCGCACTGGAGCTGGCCAACAAGGAGAAGTGCGACAGCGACGGGAAGTCGATCGCCTTCTCCTTCAAGAACTCCAAGGGCGACTTCTCGACCTGGGTCCTCTACGCCGCCGCCGGCGTCAAGGACGAGCTTCCGGACACCACCATCCAGAAGATCCTGAGCACGGTCCGCCTCTCCGGTCAGCCCACCGGCTGACACCCGTCCCGTACCGCTACCGCCCGGAGCATCAGCCGACGCTGAAGGCCCCGTCGGGCGGTTCGGGCGAGGTGACGGCGTCCACGTCCGCCACCGGGCGGGCCCCGCCGATGAACCGGGTCAGCGCGAGGCCGTGGGTGACCCGTGCGGGAAAGGCGTCGGCGGCGCAGGCGCGGACGAGCGGGGCCACGTCGAGGGACGCGTACGAGGCGAGCAGGACGACGTTGCCGAAGCGCCGCCCCCGCAGTACGGCCGGCTCCCCGATCAGCGCGAGCTCCGGGAAGACCGCGGCGAAGTTCGCCAACTGGGAGCGGAGGAAGGCGAACGGCGCGCCGTCGGCCAGGTTGGCGGCGTAGATCCCGTCGCCGCGCAGCGCCCGTCCGGCGGCCCGCGCGTATTCGACGGACGTGAGGTGCGCCGGAACCCGGGAGCCGCCGAAGACGTCCGCGATCAGGAGGTCGGCGGAGGCGGGGGCCGCCGCCTCCAGCCGCTCCCGGGCATCGGCCGCGTGCAGGGAGATGCCGCTGTCCTCGGGCAACGGCAGGTGCTCCCGGACCAGTCGCAGCAGCTCACGGTCCGCCTCGACGACGTCCTGCCGCGATCCGGGGCGGGTCGCGGCCACATAGCGGGGCAGGGTCAGCGCCCCGCCGCCCAGGTGCAGGACGTCCAGGGGCGCGCCCGGCTCCGCCGCGCCGTCCACGACGTGGGCGAGCCGCGTCACGTACTCGAACTCCAGGTAGGACGGATCGTCCAGGTCGACGTAGGACTGGGGCGCGTCGTCGACCGTGAGCAGCCAGGCCCGGTCGCGGTCCACGTCGGGCAGCAGCCGGGCAGTGCCGCGGTCGACCTCGCGGATGACGGGTACGGTCTCGTTCACGTCTCCATTGTCGCCGGTGCGGGCAGGTCCTTCCGCAGCACTGTCCGCCACCCCGGCTCGGGGGTGGCGGACAGTCGGACCGTCAGAGCAGCGCGGTGACCGTGCCCGCGCCGACCGTGCGGCCGCCCTCGCGGATCGCGAAGCCGAGACCGGACTCCAGTGGCACGTCACGGCCCAGCTCCACGGTCATCGTGACCGTGTCGCCGGGGCGCGCGACCGCCGACCCGCCGAGGTCGACGTCGCCGACGACGTCCGCCGTACGGATGTAGAACTGCGGCCGGTAACCGGTGGTCACCGGGGTCGACCGGCCGCCCTCCTTCGTCGACAGAACGTACACCTGGGCGGTGAACCGGCGGCTCGGCACCACGCTGCCGGGCGCGGCCACGACATGGCCGCGGCGGACCCGGTCGCGCTCGACCCCGCGCAGCAGCAGCGCGACGTTGTCCCCGGCCTCGGCGGACTCCATCGGCTTGCCGAAGGTCTCCAGACCGGTGACGACCGTCTCGATGTCCGCGCCCAGCACGGCGACCCGGTCGCCGACGCGGACGGTGCCGCGCTCGACCGCGCCGGTGACGACCGTGCCCCGGCCGGTGATGGTCAGGACGTTCTCGACGGACAGCAGGAACGGCGCGTCGGTGTAGCGCACCGGAATCGGTACGTAGGTGTCGACGGCGTCCAGCAGCCCTTCGATCGCCGCCGTCCAGCGGGGATCGCCCTCCAGCGCCTTGAGCCCGGAGACCCGCACCACGGGGACGGTGTCGCCGCCGTACCCGTGCGCGGAGAGCAGCTCGCGGACCTCCAGCTCGACCAGGTCGGTCAGCTCGGGGTCGCCCGCGTCGGCCTTGTTGAGGGCGACGACGATGTGGTCGACACCCACTTGACGCGCCAGCAGCACGTGCTCGGCGGTCTGCGGCATGATCCCGTCGAGCGCGGAGACCACGAGGATCGCCCCGTCGAGCTGTGCCGCTCCGGTCACCATGTTCTTGATGTAGTCGGCGTGACCGGGCATGTCGACGTGCGCGTAGTGGCGGGTGTCGGTCTCGTACTCGACGTGCGCGATGTTGATGGTGATGCCGCGCTGGGCCTCCTCGGGGGCCCGGTCGATCCTGTCGAAGGGCACATAGGAGGTGGAGCTGTCGCCGCGCTCGCTGAGGACCTTGGTGATGGCGGCGGTGAGGGTGGTCTTGCCGTGGTCGACGTGGCCCATGGTGCCGATGTTGAGGTGCGGCTTGGTGCGCACGTAAGCCGTCTTGGACATGGCTCGTTCCTTTGAGAACTCGAAGCTGAGAAGAGAAGACCCCAGGGCCCCGCCGACCCTCCCCTTACGGGGTCCGCCGGACTGTCGGGGGAGGGTCAGCTTCGGGCGCCGCCGATGGGCGCTGCGGCAGCGGTGGACGCCACCGCTTCCGCGGAGAGCGCCGCCGCGAGGGCCGCGTCGTTCACAGCAGCCTTCGGCGCGTCCGCGACTGCGGACGGCGCTGCGAGGAAGGCGTACCGGAACATGTCCCTGATCATGGCCGGGCGGGGCCGAGGAGTCGAATGGTTTTCGCGGGAGGGATCGTGGTGTTCCCGGCGGTCTCAGAGGTTCTTGAGCGCCTCGCGCGCGAAGAGCGGCGACAGGCGGGCCCTGGCTCCCCCGACGAAGTCGCGTACGGCGGTCCGGGCGGCCCAGAGGCCGGGGTCGTCGATCCACCGGCCCTTCTCCCGGGCGAGCGCCGGGTCGGCGGCGGCCAGGGGTCCCGCGACCTGCGCGGCGAGCACGTCGATCGTGTCCCACCAGGGGGTAGTGGTCACGAGCCGCTCCAGGGCGGTGTCGGCGAGGGTGCCGTCCGGCGGGACGGGGGCGTCGGCGGCGGGGTACACGCGAGGCACATTACGGCGATCACACAGCGTTTTCGGTTACTCTCCCCGAATGTTCGACCCCGTTCCCGCCGCCCGGCCCGCCACCGGTACCGCCCTGCGACTCTCCCGGGCGCTGCTGTCGCCGTGGTCCCGGTTCTCGCTGCTCGTGGTCGTTCTGCTGGGGGCCGCGTCGACGATGCTGCTGTTCGAACCGCAGCGGCTGCTGGCGTCGGGCTGGCCGCCCCAGCTGACCGGGGGCACGGCCGCGATGCTCTTCGGGCTGGCGTACGGGGCGCTGACGGTGGCGTTCGTGCCGCGCCCGCTGCTCAACATCGCCGCGGGCGCGTTGTTCGGCGCGCAGGCGGGGCTGGCGGCGGCTCTGGCGGGCACGGTGCTGGGCGCGGGCGTGTCGTTCATGCTGGGCCGGGTGCTGGGCCAGGACGCGCTGCGGACCCTGCTGCGCGGGAGGCTGCTGACCGCTGCGGACGGGGTGCTGAGCCGGCACGGCTTCCGGTCCGTCCTGGCGCTGCGGCTCTTCCCCGGGATCCCGTTCGCCGCCGCCAACTACTGCGCTGCGACCTCCCGGATGAGCGCTCCGCCGTTCCTCCTGGCCACCGGGCTCGGGTCGATCCCGAACACGGCGGCGTACGTGATAGCCGGCAGCGAGGCCGCGTCGCCGACCTCGCCGGTCTTCCTGGCCGCCATGGGCTTCATCGTGCTGTCCGCTCTCGGCGGGGCGCTGGTCGCGTGGCGCAAGCGCCACCGGCTCGGCCGGGACACGCCGCAGGACTGAGCGGACGGCGGCACGGGGATGACCGGTGCGGTCGGCCTGACGTTTACTTTCAGGCGATACGCTGCCCGCGACCTCGACGTCCTTGACCGTGCTCCGTACTCCGTTTTCCGCACTCCGTATTCCGCACGCAGCCGACGGGCCCCGTCGTCCGTGGCCGATGCGCGATCACCTCCGGGATGGCCAAAGCCCCATGAGCTGGTTCGAATCATTCGTCCTGGGACTCGTTCAGGGACTGACCGAGTTCCTGCCGATCTCCTCCAGCGCCCATCTGCGGCTGACCGCCGCGTTCGCCGGCTGGCACGACCCGGGGGCCGCCTTCACCGCCATCAGTCAGATCGGCACGGAGGCGGCGGTGCTCATCTACTTCCGCGCGGACATCGCACGCATCCTGTCGGCCTGGTTCCGCTCACTGACGGACCGTTCGATGCGCGGTGACCACGACGCCCAGATGGGCTGGCTGGTCATCGTCGGCTCGATCCCGATCGGCGTGCTGGGCATCACGCTCAAGGACCAGATCGAGGGCCCTTTCCGCGATCTGCGGCTGATCGCGACGACGCTGATCGTCATGGGCATCGTGCTCGGAATCGCCGACCGGCTGGCCGCGCGCGACGAGTCGGGCGGCAAGCACCGCGTGGTGAAGGAGCGCAAGACGCTCAAGGATCTGGGGGTCAGGGACGGTCTGATCTTCGGGTTCTGCCAGGCGATGGCGCTGATCCCCGGGGTCTCCCGGTCGGGCGCGACGATCAGCGGTGGTCTGCTGATGGGCTACACCCGCGAATCGGCCGCCCGCTACTCGTTCCTGCTGGCGATCCCCGCGGTGCTCGCCTCGGGCGCCTACGAGCTGAAGGACGTGGGCGAGGGGCATATCTCCTGGGGCCCGACGATCTTCGCGACGCTGGTGGCGTTCGTCGTCGGATACGCCGTCATCGCGTGGTTCATGAAGTTCATCACGACCAAGAGCTTCATGCCGTTCGTCATCTACCGCGTCCTCCTCGGCATCGTCCTGTTCGTTCTGATCTGGGCCGGGGTGCTCAGCCCGCACGCGGGTGAGTCCGCGGGAACCACCCCGTAGGCGTTGTGCGCCCCGCCCGGGAGCAGCCGGGCGGGGCGATCCAGCAGCGCAGCAGCCAGCAGCGCGGATAGATGTCCCCACCGTACGGCGGGGGTCTGACAACGCCGTGGGCCCGCGGCCCGGCGGGCTCAGGCCTGCGGGGACGTCAGGCCGGTGGCGGAGACGTCAAGCTTGCGGAGGCGTCAGGCCGGTGGCGGACAGGACCGCGTCGACCGTCTCGTCCACGGTCAGCTCCGCGTTGTCGATCCAGATCTTCTCGTCGGCCAGTTCGGTGCGCATGACGTCGTCCAGCGGGGACCAGTCCGTCGTGAGCGTCTTGTCCCGGGCGAGGTTGCGCTCCATGGCCTTCGCGGCGCCCGGGGCCAGGACCACGCAGTGCAGCGGTGCGCCGGTGAGCGTGGCACGGTAGAAGTCGAGGTGGGCACGGCGTACGACGACGTCGTCGATGACCGGGAGGAAACCCGCGGCGACGAAACTGCCCGCCAGCAGGCAGGCGTTGCGGGCCCGGAGAAAGATCTGCCGGTCCGCCTCCTCGTCCCCGTCGGGCGAGGGCCACCGGCCGCCGGAGACGATGAGCTCCTGGAGGGCGTCCACCTCGATATGGGCGGAGGCGACGAAGCGGGCGGCGAGCGCCCCTGCCACCGTGCTCTTGCCGCTGCCGGGGATACCGATCAGCAGGACCGCGCCCGCCGCCGGTTCGGTGTCCACCGGCACTTCTGTCCACTCTGTCCACCCCATGGCCGTGCTCCCTCGTTCAGTACACGTCACGCACGTATCCGCGGTCCGAGGCTAGCTGCTTCACCTGTGGGCGGCGTAGGGATCGGCCCCCCCGTGGGTGACGACGAATTGGGCGGCCTCCAGGCCCTCGATGACGGGGCGGTGGTTGGTAGGCGGGTGCGGGGCGGTGGTCTCCGGCGTCGCCGGGAGATCGCGCGGGAACTTCTCCACCGGGGCGGCCGACTACTGGAGAGACGCCGGGTGCGGGAGCCCGTCCGGTGACGGAAGCGGCGGCCGTGACGTGACACGGCCGCCGGGGCGACGGCAGCAGGACACCCACGGGGCCCGCGGGCCCGGGAGGAGGCCGCGAGGCATGCACTGGTACGAGGACGACGCGCTCTGGTCCGATTTCGCCCCGACGATGTTCCCGGCGGCGCGGGCCGAGTCCGCCGCCGCCCTGGTCGCGTCCTCTCCCCTGCTGGACTTCCCACCGGGCACGAGAGTCCTGGATCTGTGCTGCGGGCCGGGTCTCTTCGTGGTGCCGCTGGCGGGGCGCGGCTACGAGGTGACGGGGGTCGATCTGTCGCCCGCGATGCTGGAGAGCGCCCGGGCCGCCTGCGACACGGCGGGCGCCGAGGTCCGGCTGGAGCGCGCCGACATGCTCACGTACCGGGAGCCGGGCGCCTTCGACGTGGTGCTGAACGTCTTCACGTCGTTCGGCTACTTCGACGAGGCCGAGGACAACCTCCAGGTGCTGCGCAACGCGTACGAGAGCCTCGCGCCGGGCGGGCAGCTCCTGGTCGACGTGATGGGCAAGGAGGTGCTGGCGGGCTGGATCGGGCGGCCGAAGGCGGTCGACCTGCCCGACGGCGCCTACGTCGTCCAGCGCGACACCGTCCTCGACAGCTGGCGGCGGCTGCGCACGGACTGGACGCTGGTGCGCGGCACGACGGCGCGGACGGCGTCCATCACCTCCTGGCTCTACTCGGCGGCCGAGCTGCACGCCCTCTTCGAGAGCGCGGGCTTCACCGACGTGGAGTGCTTCGGCGGGTTCGACGCGTCCGGCTACGACCAGCGCTCGGACCGGCTGATCGTGCGCGGGCGGCGCAAGTGAGGGCCGGGGCGGACGCCCGTCCGCGCACCGCGGGACCGGACACGGGTCCCCGTCCGACGACCGGGCCGGACACCCTCGCGCGCCCGGCCGCCGCGACGGTCCACGAGCACATCACCGACGCGGTGAAGACCCCGGACCTGATCCGGCTGACCGGCGACATCGTCCTCGCCCGCTTCGAGACGATGAAGGTGTACGCGGCGCTCGGCGCGGTCCGTTCGCTGCTGCGCCGGGGCCGGGTGGTGCCCGGGCAGACCCTGGTCGACAGCTCCAGCGGGATCTACGCGCTGGCGCTCGCCATGGCCTGCCACCGCTACGGGCTGCGCTGCCACATCGTCGCCTCCACCACCGTGGACGCCACCATGCGGGCGCAGTTGGAGATCCTCGGCGCGACGGTCGACGCGATGCCACCCTCGCAGAGCCTGCGCCTGGACCAGGAGCTGCGGGTGCGCCATGTGCGCCGGCTGCTGGCGGACCGGCCGGACTTCCACTGGATGCGGCAGTACCACGACGGGGTTCACCACGAGGGCTACCGGGAGTTCGCGGAGCTGCTCACCAGGGCGTTGCCCGAGGGTCCGCTGACCGTGGTCGGCGCGGTGGGCACCGGTGCGTCGACCGGTGGACTGGCCCATGCGCTGCGGGAGTCGGGGCGGCCGGTGCGGCTGGTGGGCATCCAGCCGTTCGGCAGCGTGACCTTCGGGAGCGAGCGGTTCGAGGACCCGGAGGCGATCATCGCGGGCATCGGCAGCTCGATACCGTTCGGGAACGTCCGCCACGAGCTGTACGACACCGTCCACTGGCTGGACTTCCGCCATGCGATGGCGGGGGCGGTCGGACTGCTGCGGGAACACGCGGTGTTCGCGGGCCTGTCCACCGGGGCGGCCCATCTGACGGCGTCCTGGGAGGCGGACCGCGATCCCGGGCGGCTACATCTGGTGCTGGGCGCCGACACCGGACACCGTTACGCGGAACGGGTGTTCACCCGGCACGCCGAAGCCCTGGACCCGGCCGGGCTGCGGCCCCGGACCATCGTTTCGCCGGAGGACCTGCGGCCGCCGTGGTCCGTGATGGAGTGGGCCGGGCGCGGCGCCCCGGAGGCCGCCAGGACCGTCGAGGGTTCGGTCCCCTCCCCCGTACCGACCGTGGAGCTGCTGCCATGACGATCGCCGCACTGGAGTCCCTGTCCTTCGGTCTGGGGCGGATGGCGGAGGCCGCCGCCGAAGCGGGGCACCGGCTGTGCCTGCTGACCGGCGACCGTTCGGTCTACCGGCACGAGCTGGCGGTCCTGCCGCCGGACACCCTGGACGTCGTGGACGTCGACACGATGGATCCGGAGGCAACCCGTCGCGCCCTGGCCGCCGTGACCGGCCTGGCCGGGCTGATCAACACGACGGACACCTGGAGCCTGCCGGCCGCCGAACTGGCCGCCGAGCTGGGGCTCCCGGGTGCGGATCCCGGCGCCGTACGGCTGCTGCGGGACAAGCGCCGGGTCCGGGAGACCCTGCACACGCACGGGCTGAGCCGGAGTACGGCCGTAACCGTCCCGCCGGGTCCCGAAGGCGCCGGGGAGGTGCTGCGGGCAGTGGGGCTGCCCGCGGTCCTGAAGGACTCGGCGGGCACCTCCTCCCGCTCCGTGTGGATCGTGCACGACGAGGAGGCCCTGCACCGGGCGCTGGCGGAGGCCGGAGAGGAGCGCCTGACCGGTTCCCTGTTCGCCGAGGCGTTCCTGGCCGGTCCGCTGTACAGCGCGGAGACCCTCAGCTGGGACGGGACCACCCGGCTGCTCGGGGTGCTGAGCCGCCAGACGTCCCGGGCGGCGGTGGTACGGGAGGAGGCGGCGGCGTTCCCGGTGGCGCTGCCCCAGGAGGAGCGGGCCGGGATCGAGGCGTGGGTGGGCCGGGTCCTCGCGGCGGCGGGGCACACCCGTGGCTTCGCCCATGTGGAGTTCGTCCTGACGGCCGACGGACCCGAGCTGGTCGAGATCAACCGCAGGATCGGCGGCGCGCTGGTCGGCGAGGTGCTGTGCCGGACGCTGCGGACCAACGTCTACACGGCCATGATGGACGAGGCACTCGGCCGCCGTCCGGCACTGCTGGACACCCCTCTCGACGCCGGAGGACCCGCGTACGGCTTCGTCCTGGTGTACGCGGAGCGGCCCGGGGTGCTGAAGGGCTGGCAAGGCCTCGACGAACTCGGGGCGTTCCCCGGGGCGGTGGAGTGGTTCCCGGTCCGCGAGCCCGGCGAGAGCGTGATCCACGTCGGCGACCAGCGGGGCTGTACGGGCATGGTGCTGGCCGAGGCGCGGACGGCGGAGCTGGCCCAGCACCGGGCGTGGAGCGCGGCCGTCCGGGTCCGACCGGTCGTCGCCGGGGCGCCGTGAGCCCGGGAAGGTGAGCCTCCGCCGGACGGACGGGGCTCCGGGGGCCGGCGCCGACCGTGGGCGGACGGGCCGGGCCCGGCGGCGTGCTGTCCCTGGGCAACCGGGCCGCCCACCGCTCACCGGCCCCCAGCGGTTCCTGCTGGGGGGCTCGTTCCTGATCACGCTGGGCAGCTTCGCCGTGCTGCCCTACATGTCGGTGCTGCTGCACCAGCGGCTCGGCCTCGGACTGGGCACGGTCGGCTTCGTGCTGGCCGTCGCCTCGCTGATCCAGTTCGCCGGGGGCGTGGTCGCGGGCCCGGTGACCGGGCGGATCGGGCTGCGGCGCGCGATGCTGCTGGCACTGGGACTGCGCACGGCGGGCTTCGCCGCGTTCGTCCCCGGGCTGACCAGTCCGGTGCTCGCGGTCGGGGCACTGCTGCTGGTGTCGGCGGGCGCGGCGCTGTACCTCCCGGCGAACAAGGCGTATCTGGTGGAGGGGGCGTCCGAGGCGCGGCGCCCCCGGCTGCTGTCGGCGAGCAGTTCGGCGTTCAACGCGGGGATGGCGCTGGGCCCTCCGGCTGCCGCGCCGCTCGTCATGGGCTCCCCCGGCGTGCTGTTCTCCGGCGTCACCGTGCTGTTCGCGCTCGTGGGGGCCGGGCACGCGCTGCTGCCGGCGGGCGCGGCGGACCGGCCCTCCGCCGGGTCCTCGGCCGGGTCCTCGGCCGCGCCCGCCGCCGGCGGGGCCCCGGAGGCCGGCGCATCGCGCTCCGGGCCTTCACCGTTCGTGGTGACCCTGCTGAGCGTGTACGCGTTCATGTTCTTCCAGCACTACCTGGCGCTGTACGCGGTCCCCCGGACGTCGGCGGCCTTCTACGGGGCCGTCCTGACGGGGTACGCGGCGCTTCTCGTCGTCGGGCAGCCGTTGCTGGCGGAACGGGTCGCCACACTGAGCTATCCGGCCGCGCTGCGGTGGGGATTCGGCGCGATGGCCGCGGGCATGGCGGCGATCGGGTCCGGGGGACACGCGGGTATCGCGGTGGGCGGGGCGCTGCTGTGTCTCGGGGAGATCGTGCTCTTCCTCAAGAACGACCTGGAGGCGCTGGCCCGTTCGTCGGCTGCCCCGGCGAGTGTGTTCGGGCGTCAGCGGCTGGCGGCGGGCATCGGCGCGTTCGCCAGTGGGGTGGTGGGCGGGCAGTTGTACGGGGCGGCGGAGTCGGTGGGTTCGGCGCGGGGGTTCTGGGCTGCGGTCTGCCTCCAGTGCCTGCTGCTGCCGGTGTTCCTGCTCCGCCGACGGCGCCCCGCCCGGGACCCCGAGGGGTCCCGGGCGGGCGCCGGCTAGGGTCTTTCCTTTGGATCGGGCCGGACGCGCGTCGGGGCCGCGGTGATCAGGCCGATGCGGGGAGCGGGCTGCGGTGAGTGTCCGCCGGCTCCGCGCGCCACTGCCCGGCGAGTTCGCGGCGGGCGCGGGCCACGCGGGAGCGCACCGTGCCGATCGGGCAGCCGGCGATGGCCGCCGCCTCCTCGTAGGACACACCCAGCAGTTGGGTGAGGACGAAGGCCTGACGGCGCGCCGGGTCCAGTCGGCGCAGGGCGTCCAGGACCGCGACGGACTCCTCGAACCCCGGCAGTTGACGGGGCTGGGCACGTTCCGCGGCGGTCTGCCAGTCCGCGGTGTCGGCGGTCCGGGGGCGTACGGCGGCGGCGCGGTGCCGGTCGATGACGACGCGTCGCGCGATCGACATCAGCCAGGTCCGGGCGCAGGAACGCCCCGCGAACCGGGCCAATCCGCTCATCGCCCGGAGGTAGGTCTCCTGAGCCAGGTCGTCGGCCCCCGGGACGTCTGAGCTGAGATAGGCGACGAACCTGCGGACGTCCTCGTAGGTCGCCCGGACGAAGCGGTCGGCGGCCTCCCGGTCCCCGCCGCCCGCGGCCAGCGCCCAGTCGGTGATCTGCCCGTCGTTCTGCCGGGCGGCCGGAATTCGGGGGTGGGGCGGACGGGTGGTGGACACCCGGATGACCGGCGGCCGGGAGGCGGACGGTGGTGCGGCGGCGGGCAGGGCGGCGGCCGGCCGTGCGGTGGTAGAAAGCACGGCGGCGGGCAGTGCGGCAGCGGGCAGTGCGGGAGCAGGAAGTGTCACAGCAGTCCTTCGCGTCCTTGCGGAGCCGCGGCAGTGGTCGCCCGGCTCCGGTGACCGGTCCCGAGCCCCGTCGGGGGCGGCCCGGAGCACCGGCATGCCTGTCACGGGTATGCGCGGAACGCACACCCGTACCGCCTCCGGCGACAGAGGCCGGAGGGCGGATGAAGGTCAGAGGAAGCGGGGGGAGACCGGTGGCCCACGCCGGGAGATGGCGTGCAGGGCGAGGAGGTCCCGGGGGCGGCGGGGCCGGCGGCGGACGCGTCGCCGGACGGGCGGCGCGGGCGCGGGCGGCATCGTGGACCACAGGCGCCAGGCCGTCCGCAGCGGGTCGCGGACGAACAGCACCAGGCAGCGGCCCAGCCGGGCGAGGGCGACCTCGCCGCGCCACAGCCACCAGCCGCAGATCAGCCCGGCCACCGCGTGAGCGGCGGCCATGCCGAGGGTGAACACCGCCCCGTCGAAGGCGGCCAGCAGCCCCATCAGGTCCGACGAGCCACCGATCGGGGCCTCGTGCGCCGAGTGGTTCATCGCGCCCGAGGCGCGGCGCCCGCCGCCCGAGTGGTGCGTGCCGAAGCCGGACGGCAGCCAGGATCCGGCGCAGGCGAAGAAGGTGTGCAGCACCAACTGGCCCAGGACATGGGCCGTCACGGTCACCGGAGCGCTCCGCTCCCGCGCGGCGAGCCACCACCCCGCCCCGCACACCGGCAGCAGCGCGGCGGCCTGGGCGAGCAGGGGCAGGGGCGCGCCGGACATCAGCGCGTGGCCGAGTCCGGACACGGCGACGCACACCACCGCGAACAGCGCGGTGCGTCCGAGTCGGAGTGCGGTTCCGGCTCCCATGGCAGCCATCGTGCCAGTCGCACCCACCCCGAGGAGAAGAGCACCAGATGCCGAAACAACGGGAGTTCACCTCGTTTGCCCCACCAGCAACATGGAGTGATCCATGTCACATTCGAGTACCGGGAACTTTTCCCTCCCCGCGTCCGACTGCTCCAACAACGCGTCTGCGTAAGCCTCGTGGCCCGGGGCCGCCGCATCCGCCCCCGCCACCCGATATCCCCGCCCCGAAGAGGCCGCATGACGAACCCACTCCCCACCCCTGAACCGGCAGCGGCCGCCGAGACGCCCGGAAGTACCGCGCCGGCCACCGAAGCCGGATCCGAAGCCGTGGCCACGGTCACCGAAAGCACCGCACCGGACGACGGCCAGGTCCCCGCCCCCCGGCGGCCCGGAGAGCCGAGACGGCCGACACTCCGCTCCGACCTGCGGGCCTCGTGGCCCGACGGCCTGGTGGCGCTCCTCATCACCGCGGCGATCTTCGCCCTGCTCTACATACGCATCCGCAACAAGACCTCGTCCACGGTCACCGTGATGCCGTTCATGGCCGACGCGGGCGGCTTCTGGATGTACTTCCTCAGCCAGGCGTTCGGCTGGTCCGCCCTGCTCTGGGCCTGGGGAACCGTCATCCTCGGGCTGATGCTGTCCGGCCCCCGGCCGGGCCGCCTGCCGTTGTCGGGCCCCCGACTGGAACGCCTGCACCGCACCACGAGCCTCAACACCATCGCCCTGATCGCGGCCCACGCCCTGCTGTTCGGGGCCGAACTGGTCCGGCACGACACCGCGTCCTGGAACTCCGCGGTCGCCACCGCCTTCGTGGAGGCCCTCGTCCCCGGCGGCTACGACTCGGGGACCGGTCGGATCGCCATCCCCGTCGGCCAGGCGGCCCTGTACCTCGCGATCCCCCTCGGACTGCTCTTCTACGTACGCCACCGCATCGGCCCCAAGACCTGGCGGGTACTGCACCGCTGCGTGATCCTCGTCTACGTCCTCAGCGTCTGGCACACCCTGCTGTACGGGACCAACGTCTGGTACGACGGCTGGTTCCGCACGAGTGTCTGGCTGCTCCAGCTCCCGATAGCCGCGCTGCTGCTCCTGCGCCTGATGCGGCCCGCCCGCCGCTCCGAGAAGCTGCCCGGCCGGCCCGGAGCGACCACAGGGGCCCGCACCGGGTGGGCCCTGCGGGTGGGCGGCAGGCTCGTCGTGGTGGCGGTCCTGGCGGCTCTGATCGCCGTCGTGGCAAGCGGCAGCGACGGCGGGCGCAGCAAACCCCCCAAGGACACCTCCTCCACCCACAACCACGACTGAGAGGCCGTCCACCACGGCGAGTCGGCGCCGTCCGCCACGATGGGCAGGAGCCGTCCGCCACCACAGGTGAGAGCCGTCCGCCCGGCGACGTACGCTCGGAGGCATGACCACCAACGATCTTCCCGTGATCGCCGCAGTCGACGGCTCCACGCACAGTCGGCAGGCGCTCGACTGGGCCACCCACGAAGCCGTGCGGCGGGGGCTGCCCCTGCTGATCGTCCACGTCCGCCCGCTCACCCGGCAGGTCGACGAGGAGAGCGGACGGCGCGAGGCGGAGACCCTCCTGGCCGAGTCCGTACGCCAAAGCGCGCTCATCGCTCCGGAGCTGCGGCCCTCGACGCTGGCCCCGCTGGACTTCCCGTCGGCGGCCCTGGTCACGCTCGGCCGGGACGCGTCGATGATCGTGGTCGGATCGCGCGGGCTCGGCGGCTTCCGCTCGCTGATGGTCGGTTCCAACAGTCTCGCCACCGCGTCGATGGCGAGCTGTCCCGTCGTCGTCGTGCGGGAGGACCGCCCGGAGGGGGACGACGACCGTCCCGGGGACACGGCGGCCTTCACCGACATCGTCGCGGGGGTGGCCGCCGACGAGAGCAGCGAAGCGGTCCTGGAGTTCGCCTTCGCCACCGCGGCTTCCCGGCCGGGCGCCCGACTGCGGATCGTGCACGGCTGGACGATGTTCTCCTCGATGCTCGCGGGCGGCCCCGTCCTGGACCGGCAGGAGGCGGCGGGCTCGGCCGCGCGGACCCTGGCCGAGCTGACTTCGGGGTGGAATGAGAAGTACCCGCAGGTGGAGATCGTCCGGGAGCCGGTCAACGGTTCGGCCTCGCGCACCCTGGTGACCGCGTCGGCGACGGCGGCCCTGACGGTGATCGGCCGTCGCAAGGGCGGCGAGTCGCTCGGCCTCGGGCTGTCCCCGGTGGCACAGACCGCCGTCACGCACGCGCTGGGACCGGTCGCCGTCGTGCCCTGCTGAGCCGGGACCCCGGTTCCCGGTGAGCCGCTCCCCCCTGCCCTGCTGAGCTGTTCGCCCGTGCCCTGCCCGGGCGCCTCGACTCTCCCGTCGGTGCGGGCCTCTTGGCCTGGCGGGCGGCTTGACGGAGACTTGGGCGATGACACAGCGTGTGGCGCTCGCGACCGTGATGGACCGGCTTGCCATCGATGCGG
The DNA here is from genome assembly GCF_055583985.1 of Streptomyces sp. NPDC104313. NCBI lineage: Bacteria > Bacillati > Actinomycetota > Actinomycetes > Kitasatosporales > Streptomycetaceae > Streptomyces > Streptomyces sp. NPDC104313. The sequence goes on along the minus strand of NZ_JBVJMW010000011.1, from coordinate 57,702 downwards.
TGATCACCGGGTATGCGGTGGCCGTCGACGACGGGGCCTGGTCGGACTACGGCGCCCTGTTCACCCCGGAGGGCCGCGCGGACTACCGGGGCGCGGGGGGCGTGGAGGGCCCGGCCGACGAGATCGCCCGGTGGCTCGAGGAGACGATGCGCCTCTTCCCGGTGCGGCAGCACCTGATCGTCAACCGCCGGATCGATCTGGAGGACCTGGGCGGCTATACGGGAGACCGGGCCGAGGTGCGGGCCGACTACCTCAATCCGATGTGCCTGGCCCGGAAGACGGCGAGCGGTTCGGGCGCGGACGCGCCGGGCCGGGCGGATTCCGGACAGGCCGTGGGTGTCACGCCCGACTTCGTGACCGGCGGCCGCTACGCCTTCGAGCTGTGCCGCGCTGAACCGGGCTGGCTGATCCGTACGGTCACCGTTCATGAGAAGTGGCGCCGGACACCGGGCGCGTAGGACCCGTCGTCGCACCGCCGTCGCACCGCCGTCGCCGCCCGAGGGGTGTCCGGTCCGTCCGCCGTACCCCGCTCGGCCCGCGTCCTGTGTCCGGCGGGGATCACTGCCCCCACACTGGGTATCCACGGGTTGACGCGGTGACGGCGACCGCCCGCTCGCGCACGACCGAGGAGGGCACGGCATGCGAATCCGGGGCGGGCGTCTACCGGTCGGCCGGCACGCGGCCGGCACGTCCGGTGAAGGCTCTTCAGGTGCCGGCGGTTCCGGTGCCGGCGGTTCCGGTGCCGGCGGTTCCGGTGCCGGCGGTTTCGGTGAAAGCCCTTCAGGTGAAGGCACGTCCGGTGAAGGCGGTTCCGGTGACGGGCCGGGGGCCGGAGGCCGGGGCTCCGTCGGCGCGGGGAAACTCTCGTCCCCCTGGGCCCGTGGCGCGGCGGCGCTGCTCGCCGGGGCGCTGCCCGCGCTCGCCTTTCCCGCCCCCGGACTCTGGTGGTTCGCCTATGTGGCGCTGGTCCCCTGGCTGCTGCTGATCCGCACCGCGCACTCGCCCCGCAGAGCCGCGCTGGACGGCTGGATCGGTGGCATCGGCTTCGTCATCGCGGTGCACCACTGGCTGGTCCCGAGCCTCCACGTCTTCATCCTGCTGCTGGCCGCCCTGCTGGGGCTGCTCTGGGCTCCCTGGGGGCTGCTGGTGTCCCGGCTGCTCGGCGGGACCCCTTCCGCGTCGCGTGCCGTCGCCGCCGTGGTCGTCGTGCCCTCCGGGTGGCTGATGATCGAGCTGGTCCGGTCCTGGGAAGGGCTGGGCGGGCCCTGGGGGCTCCTCGGTGCGAGTCAGTGGGACGTCGCCCCCGCCCTGCGGGTCGCCTCGGTGGGCGGGGTGTGGCTGGTGAGTCTGCTGGTGCTCGCGGTGAACACCGGCGCGGCCCTGCTGGTCGCCGGCCGCGCGGCCCGTACGACCGCCGGGGTCCTGCTGGCGGTGTGCGCCCTGTCCGTCGCGGCGATGTGGGCCTGGGCGCCCCGGCCCACGAGCACCGGCACGGTCAGGATCGCCGTCGTGCAGCCGGGCGTCGTGGAGGGGCCGGGAAGCGTCGCGCGCCGCTTCGACCGGGGCGAGGAGCTGACCCGTTCGCTGCGGGGCCGGGGCGTGGACCTGGTGGTGTGGGGCGAGAGCAGTATCGGTGCGGGCGCCTGGGAGCGCCCGGAGACCGCGCGGCGGCTGGCGGACCTGTCCCGCCGGGTCGGCGCGGATCTGCTGGTCAATGTCGACGCCCGGCAGACGGACGGCTCGGGGCGGTCGGGGATCTTCAAGTCGGCGGTGCTCGTGGGCCCCGACGGGCCGACCGGGGACCGCTACGACAAGATGCGTCTGGTCCCGTTCGGCGAGTACGTCCCGGCCCGCTCCCTGCTGGGGTGGGCGACGTCCGTGGGCAAAGCGGCCGGTGAGGACCGGCTGCGTGGGGACCGCCAGGTGGTGATGACCCTGCCGGACGGGGCTCGGGGGCTGCGGATCGGCCCGCTGGTCTGCTTCGAGACGGCGTTCCCCGACATGAGCCGCGGGCTGGTGCGCGACGGTGCGCAGGTGATCGTCGCGCAGTCCGCCACCTCGACGTTCCAGCACAGCTGGGCCCCGGCCCAGCACGCCTCACTGGGGGCACTGCGGGCCGCCGAGAACGGCCGCCCGATGGTCCACGCGACGCTCACCGGGATCAGTGCGGCGTACGGGCCCCGGGGGGAGCGGGTGGGCCGTCCGCTCGGTACGGACGCGAGCGCGACAGAGGTGTTCGACCTGCCGCTGGCGCGCGGGAGCACGCTCTACAACCGGCTCGGCGACTGGCCGGTGTACGGGGCGCTGGCGGCACTGGCCGTGCTGTGCGCCGTCGAGGGGCTGCGGGCGCTCAGGAGGCCTGCTCCAGGGCCTCCCGAACCACCCGCTCGCACAGCTCATGGGTCGCCAGGGCGTCCCGGGCACTGAGCGTCCCGCCCCGGCGTACGGCGTCGAGGAAGGCGTGCACACAGCCCTCGATGCCGCGCTGCCGGGCCACCGGAACCCAGTCGCCCCGCCGTCGCATGCTCGGCCGGCCCTGGTGATCGATGACATCCGCGAGGTTGAGCACCTGACGCTTGGTGTCCTGGCCGGAGACTTCGAGGATCTCCTCGGTCGACCCGTTCAGCCGGTTCATCATGCCGATCGCGGTGAATCCGTCGCCGGAAAGCTGGAGCACCACGTGGTGCATCAGACCGTCCACGATCCGGGCCCGCACGGTGGTGTGGTCGACGGTGCCCGGGACCAGGAAGCGCAGGGTGTCGACGACGTGGATGAAGTCGTCGAGGATCATCGTCCGGGGGTCCTCGGGCAGTCCGACCCGGTTCTTCTGCATGAGGATCAACTCGCGCGGGTGCTCCGCGCACTGCGAGTAGCCCGGGGCGAAGCGACGGTTGAAGCCGACGGCGAGGCTGACGCCGCGTTCCTCGGCGAGGTTCACCAGTCGCTCGGAGTCGGCGTACTCATAGGCGATCGGCTTGTCGACATAGGTGGCGACGCCGGCTTCGAGGAGCCGATCCACGATCTGCGGGTGCACGGCGGTCGGGGCGTGCACGAACGCCGCGTCCAGCCCTGCGGCGAGGAGGGAGTCGAGGGTCGTGTGACGACTGTCGGCCGGAACCCGGTGGGCGTCGCCGACCGCTTGGAGCGTGGCGGGGGTGCGGGTCTGCAGATGCAGTTCGACCCCCGGTACGGCGGTCAGCACCGGCAGGTACGCCTTCTGCGCGATGTCGCCGAGCCCGATGCAACCGATCTTCACGAGGTCTCCCTGTCGCCGTGCCGTGCCGCTGTCCGCGGCTGTTCGCGCCCCGGCAGCATACGTCGCCGCCCTCCTCGGCCCGCGCTCCGGTTCCGCTCACAAAGCCCCTGGCCAGGGACCACGAGAGCGCCGCCGCGTTCGGCCTGGACGACTTCTCCCAGGGCGTCAGCTCGTCGGGCAAGCCGTTCAGCCTCCGCTGGATCCATACGCACACGATCGAGGAGTACGCCCAGTGCAACGGCCACGCGACCTGGTGCGCGAGCACATCGACGGTGCGACCGGCAAGTGAACGCACCGGCGCACCGTCCGGCTCCGCGCCGAAGGATCGCTGCCCACTTCGGTGCGCGCCGCTGACCGGGTCACTCGTGCGGGCCATTCCTCGCCCACCGGGTCCCCGCAGGCCGGGCCGCACCGCAGAGTCAACCGGGTGCAGAGAACCAGAATCACCGCGAACCTCCTGGCCGGCTTAGCGGTCACGGCCGTCTCCGGCTGCGTATCGGTGGAGCCCGGGGCCCTTCCCTCCCCGCGTCCGGCCTCCCCCGGGCCGGCCCAGGACGTGGCCCCGCAGATCGTGCGGCCACCCGCCCGTGAGGCGTTGGAGGTTGTGCCGGATCCGAGCCCGACGGCGGCCCTGCCGTCCTCCCCCGCGCCCCCGGCCGCCGGCTCCCCTTCGGCGGCCCGGCGCACCGCACCTGCGGGGGCCTCCCTTCCGCGCGAGCGCCCGGACCCGCCGGGGCCACGGACGCCCCGCCGGGCCCCGGGCGTACCGTCCGTCACCGCGCCCGCCCTGCCACGCGTCCCCGGCGGCTGGGCGGACGTCTGCGCGCTCGGCCGGGGGTACGGCGGCTGGCCAGCGGGCAGCCCGGAGTCCCGGATCTGCTCGGAGACGTACGGCCGCTGACGCTCCTGCCCCACACGGCCCCGCGGCGGTCACTGCTCCCGCATGCGGAGCTCCAGGCGGTCGATGGCGGCGCGGACCCCGCCGCCGTACCCGTCGTCCGCCAGCGACTCGGCCGCGGCGCGGGCCCGCTGGAGGTGGATACGGGCCGAGTCGGGGCGCTGGAGCTTGAGGTAGTCCGCCGCGAGGTTGAGGTGGAGCGAGGGGTAGAACGCCCGGACGGCCGGGGTGTCCCGGTGTTCCGCCGCCCGGTCTCCACCGCGCCCCTCGGCGCCGCCCGGCCCGTCGCCATCGCCCGGCCCCTCGGCTCTCAGTCCCTCGGCCGCCGTCAGGGCGCGCAGGTCCCAGGCCAGCTCGTCGCCGGGGTCGTCCTGAGTGTCGGCCATGTAGTGCGCGAGGGTGCAGCGGTGCAGGGCGTCACCGTCCGCTCCGAGCTCCGACCAGAGCGCGCCGAAGCGGTTGCGGGCCTCCTCACGGTCACCTCCGTGGAGCAGCATGATCGCCTGGCCGATCCTGGTCATGACGGCGTCATCGGACGCCTCCTGCTGCTCCATCACCGCGGTCTCCTCGTCGCCCGTCCAGCCGGTTGCCGTCGGTCCGACGCTAACGCCGGGCTTCCGTATAACCGGTCAGACACGGGTGTCGAGTCCCATCGGTCGGGACCCGTCAGCCAATCTCGGGGATCCGCCAGTCGATCGGCCGGTGCCCCTGGGCGGCCACGGCCTCGTTGATCTGCGTGAAGGGGCGGGAGCCGAAGAACTTCTTGGCCGAGAGCGGCGAGGGGTGTGCGCCCTTCACCACCACGTGGCGCTCCTCGTCGATCAGGGGCAGCTTCTTCTGTGCGTAGTTGCCCCAGAGCACGAAGACCGCCGGGTCGGGCCGGTCGGCGACGGCGCGGATCACCGCGTCGGTGATCTTCTCCCAGCCCTTGTTCTTGTGGGAGTTGGCCTCGCCGCCCCGCACGGTGAGCACAGCGTTGAGCAGGAGGACGCCCTGCTCGGCCCATGGCATCAGATAGCCGTTGTCCGGGATCGGCAGGCCGAGCTCCTGCTGCATCTCCTTGTAGATGTTGCGCAGCGACGGCGGCGTCCTGACGCCGGGGCGCACGGAGAAGCAGAGCCCGTGCCCCTGGCCCTCGCCGTGATAGGGGTCCTGGCCGAGGACGAGGACCTTCACCTTCTCGTACGGCGTGGCGTCCAGGGCGGCGAACACCTGCTCGCGCGGCGGATACACGGGACCGTTGGCCCGCTCCTCCTCGACGAAGTCGGCCAGTTCCTTGACGTACGGCTTCTGGAGTTCTTCGCCGAGGACGGCGCGCCAGGACTCGGGCAGCAGGTCGATATCGGTCACGTTCACAACCTCCGTGGAGCAAGCGGTTCTTGATCCCAGAACCTACCGGTCGCCACTGACAACGGGCCCGGGAGCCTTCCGCTCAGCGTCTACCAGCTGGCCTTGCGGTACAGCTCCCACAGCTGCATCACGGTCTGCGGGTCGAGTGCGCGCTCGCCGCCGCCGATGTCCTCGCCCGCGGCGACGTACAGCTTGCCCTGCCACAGCGGCAGCAGTCGGACGTCCTCGACGAGGATCTTCTGGGCCCGCTCGAACTGCTGGCTGACCGCGCCCCGGTCGCTCTCCTGCCGCGACGCGGGGATCAGCTGCTGGGTGATCTCCTTGTTGATGTACGGGGTGCCGGTGACGCTCTCCTTGCCCACGAAGGGGGCGATGAAGTTGTCGGGGTCCGGGAAGTCAGGGAACCAGCCGCGGCCGAAGACCGGGTACTCGCCCTTGTTGAAGCCTTCCTGGAAGTTCTTCCAGGGCTCGCCCCGCAGCGTGATCTCGAACAGCCCGGAGTCCTCCAGCTGCCGCTTGAGCTCCTCGAACTCGGGCTCCGTGGAGGAGCCGTACCGGTCGGTGGTGTACCAGAACTTCATCTTCACGGGCTCGGTGATACCGGCCCTGGTGAGGGTGTCCTTCGCCTTCTTCACGTCCGGGTCGCCGAAGGTGTCGAAGAAGCTCGTGGTGTGTCCGGCGATGCCCTTGGGGACCATCGAGTAGAGCGGCTCGGCGGTTCCCCGGTAGACCTTGGCGACCAGGGCGTCGCGGTCCACGACGTGGGCGATGGCCTTGCGTACGGCGGGGTTGGCGGCGGCCGGGTCCTTCGGGTTGAAGACCAGGAAGCGGATGTCCGCGCCGGTGCTCTCGACGATCTGGAGGCCGGCGTTGTCGTCCTTGTTGTCCTCCAGGCTGACGACCTCCTCGGCGGTCAGCCCCCGGTAGGTGGCGTCGATCTTGTCCGCCTTGAGCGCGCTCACCATGTCGGCGGACTTCTCGAAGTAGCGGATGGTGACCGCGTCGTTCTTCCGGTCGGCGAAGCCCTTGTAGTCCGGGTTCTTCTTCAGCTCGGCGGTGACCCGGTCCTCGTAGGATTGAAGGAGGTAGGGGCCGGAACCGGTGACCTTGCCGTCGTCGCGGATCTTGTCCTTGCGGTAGTCGCCGGGGGCGACGAGCGACATGGCAGGCGTGGCCAGGATGAACGGGAACGTGGCGTCGGACTTGTTCAGGTGGAAGATGACCGTGTCGTCGCCCTTGGTCTCGATCCGGTCGAGGGAGTCGAGCATCCCGGCCGGGCCGCCCTTGGAGCGGATGTCCACGATGCGGTCGATCGAGTACTTCACGGCCTCGGCGTCCAGCTTCTCGCCGTTGGAGAAGGTGAGGTTCTTCTTGAGCGTGCACCGGTACGCCATGCTCGTGGCGTCGGTGAACTTGCAGGACTCCGCCGCGTCAGGCTCCGGGATCGTGCTGCCGGAGGGGAAGCTCACCAGGGTCTGGTAGACGTTCCGCATCAGCTCCCAGGAACCGTCCCAGGCTGCCGCGGGATCGAGGGTGGATGGTGAGCTGGTCGTCCCGACGGTTATCTTCTGGTCCGTCTCCGATCCGCTGTCGGAAAGGAGACCGCAGCCGGCCAGCAGAGAAAGGGAAGCTAGGGCTGCAGCAGCCTGCAGACTGGCCCGGTAGAACACGCGCACGCTCCTCGATCGGCCATGGGATCGGCAGACCATACCGCAGCGCCCCACCGGATCAATCCGCTGGCCCGGCGGGGCACTTGACTCAATCAGGGCCAAACCGGCCCAGGCCGCTCTCAGCCCACGCCGGCGTTGAGGAAAATCCCCCCGTCGACCACGAGGGTCTGGCCGGTGATCCAGTCGGACTGGGCGGAAGTGAGAAAGGCCGCCGCGCCCCCGATGTCCTCGGGCACGCCGAGCCTGCCCAGCGGATAGGTGGCGGCGACCTCCGCTTCGCGCCCCTCGTAGAGGGCCTGGGCGAACCTGGTCTTGACCACGGCCGGGGCGATGGCGTTGACCCGGACGACCGGGGCGAACTCGTGCGCCAACTGGAGGGTCAGGTTGACCATCGCCGCCTTGCTCATGCCGTACGCGCCGACGAACGGCGAGGCCGAGACCCCGGCGACCGAGGCGATGTTCACGATCGCCCCGCCGTTCTCCTTCTGCCAGGCCTTCCAGGTCTGCTGGGCGAAGCCCAGCGCCGAGATCACATTGGTCTCGTAGACCTTGCGGGCGACGTTCAGGTCGAGCTCCGCCATGGGGCCGAAGACCGGATTCGTCCCCGCGTTGTTGACCAGGTAGTCGACCCGGCCGAAGGCCTCCATCGTGCGCTCGACCGCCGCGGCCTGGTGCGCCTCGTCGTGCGCCTTGCCCGGAATGCCGATCACCCGCTCGGAGCCGAGCCGCTGGACGGCCTCCTTCAGCGCGTCCTCGCCCCGCCCGGTGATCGCCACCCGGTCGCCGCGGGCCACGAGCGCCTCGGCTACGCCGTAGCCGATGCCCCGGCTGGCGCCCGTGATGAGGGCGACCCTTCCGCTGTCCTGCACCGTCATGATCTCCGCTGCCCTTCGGATCAGTTGAGGGGTCCGCCGGCCACGTACATGACCTGGCCGGAGACGAAGCCCGCGTCGTCGCCCGCGAAGAAGGCGATGGCGTTCGCGACGTCCTCGGGACGGCCGACGCGCTGGACCGGGATCTGGGTGGCGGCCGCCGCCTGGAACTCCTCGAAGCCCATGCCGACGCGGGCGGCCGTCTGCGCGGTCATCTCCGTGACGATGAAGCCGGGCGCTACGGCGTTGGCGGTGACGCCGAACTTGCCGAGCTCCTTGGCGAGCGTCTTGGTGAGGCCCTGGAGTCCCGCCTTGACCGCGGAGTAGTTGGCCTGACCCCGGTTACCGAGGGCCGAGGAGGAGGAGAGCGAGACGATCCGGCCGAACTTGGCCTCGACCATGTGGGCCTGAACGGCCTTCGCCATCAGGAACGCGCCCTTGAGGTGCACGTTCATCACGAGGTCCCAGTCCGACTCGCTCATCTTGAACAGCAGGTTGTCGCGGAGCACGCCCGCGTTGTTCACGAGGATCGTCGGCGCGCCCAGCTCCGCGGCGACCCGCGCGACGGCGGCTTCCACCTGACCGGCGTCCGACACGTCGCAGCCGACGGCGAGCGCGGCGCCCCCGGCGGCGGTGATCTTCTCGACCGTGTCCTTGCAGGCCGCCTCGTCGAGATCGAGTACGGCGACGGAACGGCCCTCGGCCGCGAGACGAACGGCGGTGGCGGCGCCGATGCCCCGCGCCGCTCCCGTCACGATGGCGACGCGCTGCTCGGTGGTGGACATGCTTGGTTCTCCTCGCCCTTGGATCGGGGCTCAGCGGACGTCGGGGCGCTTCCCTGACAGAAAGACTCCCGATCGCTGAGCAACCGCTTAGTACCTTCAGCAGACGAGACGCTAGAAGCCCCGGCACCCGGTGTCAACGGCGCACGCCCCGGCGGGCCGCACGTCACACCGGGCGGGAGCACGCGCCGCTGTGCCGTCGTGGTCCCGCCGGGGCGTGGATCAGCGCACGAGGAGGTCGAGCAGCCGTTCCACCTCGCCGGCCGGGTCCATGGTCAGACCACTGTGCACGGCGCCGGGCTGAACGACCGTGGAACGCGGGGCGATCAGCCAGCGGAACCGCCGCCCGGCGTCGTCGCCCGCCGCCTGACCGGCTCCCTCACCGCCGCCGCAGACCCCCTCGACGGCGCGCAGAGCGGCCCGCACCCCGACGGCGTCGGCCCGCGGGTCCAGAGCCTTCAGCTTCGCCTCGTCGAGGTGCGTACGGGCGGCGACGAACGAGTGCGCCCGGCAGTAGACGAGCACCCCGGCGTTGAAGCACTCCCCCCGCTCGACGCGGGGCACGACGCGCAGGAGCGCGTACTCGAAGACATCGCGTCGCGTCATCGGCCGCCCTCCTCACCGGTACGGGCGACCGCCGCGGCACGGTCGTCGCCGGGCTCCGGCCGGGGCGGCAGGCGCTCGGTGAGCCAGCCCGGGGCCTGGGAGGGCCTGGTCGCGGCCGGCGCGTCCAGCGTGATCCGCCCGTGGATGTCGGCGGCCCGCGCGAGCAGCGGTGCGATGTAGGCCCGGCGCACCTCGTCGGCGGAGGCGAAGCCGGGCTCGTCGGCCAGCCAGACGTCCGGCACATCGGCGGCCACCTCGGCGAGCAGGTCCGCGGTGACCAGCGGGGCGAGCTCGGCGGCCGCGGCCGCGATGTCCGGCCCGAAGGGCGCCAGGACATGGTCCGAGGCGTTGTACGGTTTGGCGGCGGAGGCCTGGGCGCCGGGCCAGTTGTGGTGCCAGATCATGGTCGCGCCGTGGTCGATGAGCCAGAGGTCGCCGTGCCAGACGAGCAGGTTCGGGTTTCGCCAGGAGCGGTCGACGTTGTTGATCAGCGCGTCGAACCAGACGATCCGCCCGGCCTCGGCAGCCCCGACCTCGTAGGCGAGCGGATCGAACCCGAACGAGCCCGGCAGATAGTCCATCCCGAGGTTCAGTCCGCCGCTCGCGCGGAGCAGCTCCTGCACCTCCTCGTCGGGTTCGGCGAGTCCGATGACGGGGTCGAGCTCGATGGTCACCAGCTCGGGCACCCGCAGTCCCAGCCGTCGGCCGAGCTCACCGCAGATGATCTCCGCGACGAGCGTCTTACGGCCCTGGCCCGCCCCGGTGAACTTCATGACGTATGTACCGAGATCGTCGGCCTCGACGATGCCCGGGAGCGAGCCGCCCTCACGCAGGGGCGTGACATAACGAGTCGCTGTGATTTCTGTCAGCATCTTCCCGGGCCATCCCATTCCCTAGCCTTGCAATCCATGATCATCTCCAAGTGTGCATGCACCGGGGAGTCGGCCACGATCAACCTGGGGAGAAGCTGGGGAGTTTCCACCGGCACGTCACCCCCTCCGGCTTCCCAGGATTCCGTCGATGGCGGCGCGCCCCTTCGCCCCGGTCGCCCCGGCTTCCGGCATGAGGTGAGCGTAGTAGCTCAGCGTGACAGTCGGCGAAGGGTTTCCGAGGCCACCGCGCGAGGGGCACCACGGGCTCCCCCGCCTCCAGCACGACCGGGGCGCAGGTGTTGCCGGAGTACAGGGAAGCCATCCCTTGGCACCGCCTCCCACGGGGAGCGGGAAGTGGGCACGCGCGCATGGGGGAATCCCGTGTGAGGGGAGCGGGTGACCGCAAACGGTGAACGGCGGGCTCCCCACCCGCGGCAGTCGCCGAGAACGTAGCGAGATCTGTGATCCGGCTGCCGGGCAACACGCTCCGGCTCGCCATCCGGGTCGGCTGTGGCGAGTGTGGCTCCGCCCGCTCAGCGCGCGAGCCGGCCCATCAGCGCCGAGGCGCAGATGACGCCCACGACCGCTGCGAGGCACAGCACACCGAAGTCCAGCGGCAGGTGCGCCGGGGTGCCGATCAGCAGGCCGCGGAGGGCGTCGACCTCGTAGCTCAGCGGGTTCGCCCGGCTCACCGCCTGGAGCCAGCCGGGCATCAGCGCCACCGGATAGAGCGCGTTGGAGGCGAAGAACAAGGGCATGGTGATCGCCTGCCCGATGCCCATCAGCCGGTCCCGGGTGAGCACGATGCCCGCGATGCTCATCGACAGACAGGCGAAGAACGCCGACCCCAGCACCACCACCAGGGCGACTCCGGCCAGCCGCAGCGGGTTCCAGGTGAGCGCCACACCCAGTGCGGCGGCGATGAGGACGACCACCAGGGCCTGGATAAGCGCCTTGACCCCGGCGGCGAACGCCTTGCCGGTGACCAGCGCGGCCCGTGGGGTGGGGGTGACGAGGAGTTTGTTGAGCACGCCGGCGTCACGCTCCCAGATGATCTGGATGCCGTAGAAGATGGCGATGAACATGGCGGACTGGGCGATGATTCCCGGCGCGAGGAAGTCGAGATAGGGCACGTTTCCGGTGGGGATCGCGCCGATCCGGGTGAAGGTCTCACCGAAGATCAGCAGCCAGAGCGCGGGCTGAATCGCCCTGGTGTACAGCTCGGTCCGGTCGTGGCGCAGCTTTTGGAGCTCCACCGTGCACATCGCGGCCACCCGCGCGGGCAGTACGGCCCAGCCGCCGCGTACCCGCGAGGGTTCGACGGGCAGGGGGTCAGCCGACGCGGGACGCCGTACGGCGGGTGCTGCGCACATCACGGAACTCGCCTCCCGTGTGATCGTCGTCGAGGCCGCTGCCCGCGTAGTGGCGGAAGACGTCCTCCAGGGTGGACGCGCGGCCGGAGGGAGCCAGCCGGTCGAGCGCGGCGGTGAGGCTGTCCGGGGTGCCGAACGCACGGATCCTCCCCTGGTGCATCAGGGCGACGCGGTCGCAGTACCGGGCGGCCTCGTCCATGGAGTGGGTGGTGACCAGGACGGTCATCCCGGTGGCGGCGCGGACCTCGTTCAGCCGCTCCCAGACGCTGGTGCGAGCGATCGGGTCGAGGCCGATGGTCGGTTCGTCCAGGATCAGCAGCCTGGGCGAACTGACCAGTGCCTGGGCGAGTTCGAGGCGGCGGACCATTCCGCCGGAGTACGTACCCGCCATCCGGTCGGCGGCCTCTCCGAGACCGACCGCGTCCAGGGCCCGGGCCACCCTCGGGGCGCGCTCCCCGCGCGGCACGTCGTAGACCCGGGCGAAGAGGGTGACGTTCTCGCGTCCGGTGAGGGCCGCGTCCGCGGAGAGCTGCTGGGGGACATAGCCGAGCAGTCGCCGTACCGCCATTTTCTGTCTGGTGACATCGTGACCGAAGACCTGGATCACCCCGGCCGGAGCGGGAAGAAGGGTGGTGATCACCCTGATGGTCGTGGTCTTGCCCGCTCCGTTGGGACCGAGCAGACCGAAGACCTCACCCGCGGCGACCGAGAAGTCCACGCCGTCCACCGCTTGCGTGGCACCGAAGCGGTAGACAAGTCCGGTGCAGTCGATGGCGTTGCGGATCATGGCCGGATCACCTCCGGATGTGTGATTCCTCGTGGAGCAGGGCGGCGAGCGCTCGGAGCGCCGGCAGCGCGGCGGTCAGGGCGGCGCGGTCCCGTGCGGGCAGCCGGTCCCACTGCTCGCGGTAGAGGGCGGTGCGGCGGTCGTCCCACTCCCGCAGCCGTTGGACGGCCTCGGGTGTGACATACAGCAGGGCCGCCCGGCGGTCCCGCGGATCGGGGTCCCGGCACAGCAGTCCCGCGCCGGTGAGTTGGCGGACCAGGGTGGACACCGAGTTGCCGGCGAGGCGGAGTTCCGTCGCGGCAGCCGATACCCGGATGCCCGGGTTCGACTGGACCAACCGCAGGAGTTCGGCCTGAGCCACCGGCAGGGGTGGGCCGACCAGACCACCGCGCAGGCGACGGCGGGCCAGCCGGTTGACGCCGACCAGTGCCTCGCCCAGCTCTCGCGCAGGGTCCGTATCCGACATAACTCCTATATTACCTCTCAGGTAGAGGTAATCGCAGGGCGCTGAGCAGTCCATCACCGTCCTCCGGGATGCCGCCTCGGCGTACGCCAGGAAGATCCGGGGGCGGCTTCCACTCACCCCGGAACAGGCCCCTGCCTCGCCTCTCCCTGCCTCTGAGCCCGGCCGGACGAGGCGGACGAGGGACGGAGTTACGGTGGAGAGGGAAGTGATCGCGGGTGCCCGGTCTCCCGGCGCGGGCCCGCCGTACCGCGGCAGAAGGGCGCGAGCCGGGCCCGGGTTTCCCTTCGATACGAAGCCCGTACGCGAAGGAGGTGCGGTCCCATGGACGCGGAACGTGCCGAGCGCATGGTGTTGGCGCTCCGTGAACGCAGGGTGATGGCCCATGTCGTACAGGCGGGCGTGTACGAGTTCGGCATCCGCGTGGTCCTCGACGAGGGAATCGAGGCGCTCTGGGACGTCGACGGAGCCGCCGGACTCGACGCCGAGATCATCGACGAGGGTGTTCTGATCGGTTTCGTTCCCCATGTGCCCGGCTCCGAGAACTTCACCGAGCCGCAGTTGGTGGAGACCATCGCAAGAACCGCCTACTCCCCGGAAGGGCTCCACCCGCCGCTGGACGCTCCCGCCGCGCCCCCGGACGGAGCGCGGGTATCCAGCGCCTCCTCCCCGGAGCCGGCGCCTCCGGTCGCCCGGTACCAGCGCCGTGCGCACTGGATCCGGCGGAGCGGCCGGAAGTGACCGCGCCCTGGGGTGAGCCCGCACACTCCGCCCTCTGGAGACCGCCGGAGTGCACCCTGTGGGCCTGCCGCCGAAGACCTTCGCCCGAGTTCTGCGCTTCGAGCACGCGCACGCACTGGCGACGGCGCACGACCCGCTTCCGTGGGCCGATGTGGCGACCGTCTCCGGCTACGCCGACCAGGCCCATCTCGTTCGGGACTGGCGCGAGTTCACGGGCCGGTCGCCGACGGTCCGGCGTCGCGGGGAAGTCATCCTCGGGACCGGGTAGTCGCCGACCGGCTCCCCGTCGCATCGGCTTCCGTTCCCCTTTCTTCAAGACCACCCGATCTCCGTCCTGTGACGATCGTCGGCATGAGACTCGTCAACCACGAACACAACGCCATCGACCTGCGGACCACCCCCGTGCACCTCGGGCCGGGATCGAGAGCGACACCCATCGAGGGCTTCGCCTGGGACCCGGAGGTGCTTCAGGCACACAGCGCCGCGGTCGCGGCGGACGGCGCCGAGGGCCGGATGGTGACCATCTTCGACGGCGAGGGCCCCGGAGACCACCGGGAGCGCCACCCCGCCGGCGACGAACTGGTCGTCTGCCTCAGCGGGTCGGTGACGGTCATCCGCGACGGGAACGGGGTACCCGACCGTGTTGTGCTCGGGCCGGGCGAGGCCACCGTCAACCCGGCCGGGACATGGCACGCGGTGGACATGGCGGGGCCGGCGTCCATCCTGACCATCACCGCCGGCCTCGGCACCGGCCACCGCCCCCGGACCGACACCCGCCCGACCGAGCACATCGGCACGCCCGGCCCGCAAGCGCCGTGACCACACGCGTCGCGCGCCTCGGCGACAGCCTCACCCACGCGCAGCTCGGCGTCGACCACCTGGACCTCCTGCGACGAAGCCACCCTCCCGGCAGCCTGCGGAACGGAAATCCGACCGGAAAGACGGCCTGGCGGGTCGCGATGGCCTCTTCCAGCATTCTCCCGGACCACCCATCTCCGCGTCCGGCATGAAGCGAGCACAATAAGCGAGCGCATTGACCGAGGGTGATCGCGGGCGAGGAACGCCCGGGGAGCCGCGCCAAGCTCGCGACGGATATCAGTCGAGGTCGCAAGCAGCGGGAGCGATGTCCTGTTCGGCCCAGACCAGTTTGCCGGTGGGCGTCCGGCAGGAACCCCAGCGTCGGCACAGCATGTTGATGAGTTGCAGGCCCCGGCCGCCTTCATCGCTGAGGGTCGGGGGCTGAATATGCGGAAGGTCCGCTCCCGTATCGGTGACTTCGACCGTCAGCCGGTCGTGGCGCAGCAGCCGTAGCTGGCCGGGGCCGCCTCCGTAACGCAGGGCGTTGCCGACCAGTTCGCTGACGACGAGCTCCGTGGTGTCGGCCAGCCCGGCCAGGTCCCATCGGTCGAGTTGCTCCCTGACCAGCCGGCGGGCGGCGGAAGCGGCGGTGGGGTCGGACGGCAGCTCCCAGATGACGACGTCGCCCCCGCTGGAGACGGAGCGGCTGGTGGCCATCAGCATGACGGCCTCGTCGAAGCGGGTGCCGGGTCCCGTCCCGGACGTCACCAGAGTGCCCAGGAGAGCGGGATCCATCCGGGACACGGTGTCGCGCAGCCTCTCCAGCTGGGTGTCCACATCATCCGTGCGGGTCTTGAACAGTCCGTCGGTGTAGAGCACGAGCCGGCTTCCGGCGGGCGCCGGCAGCCGGACAGAGGTGTACGGGATGACGCCGGCTCCGAGCGGTGCGCCCGGCGGCACGTCGACGTGCGTGGCGTACCCCTCTGCGTCCACCAGCAGCGGTGGCGGATGTCCCGCGCTCGCGAGGGTGTAGTCCCTGGTGGCAGGGTCGTAGACGGCGCACAGGCAGGTGGCGACCTGGTCGTCGTCCAGGTCGCGGGCGGCCAGGTCCATGCGGGCGAGGGTGTGTTCGGGGGCGATGTCCAGGGCCATGAGCGTGCGCGCGACCGTACGCAGCCGCCCCATGGTCGCCGCGGCCGACAGGCCATGGTTCATGACGTCACCGACGATCAGGGCGCTCCGGCCTCCCGGCAGAGCCACCACGTCGTACCAGTCCCCGCCGACGCCGCTCGTGTCCGTCGGCGGGGCGTAGCGGGCGGCGACGTCCAGGCCCGGTGTGCTCGGCATGGCACGCGGGAGCAGGCTGCGCTGGAGGGAGACGAGGCGCTCGCGCTCCTGCCCGTACAGGCGTGCGTTGTCCACGAAGACAGCGGCCCGTGAGGCGAGCTGTATCGCGAGCGCGAGATCGGTGTCGGTGAAGGGGGGCCTGTTGCCCGCGCGAATGAAATCGGCCGCCCCCAGCAGTACGCCCCGAGAGACCAGGGGCACAGCCATGTAGCTGTGCACCCCCGCGTCGCGCAGCAGGGCGGCGGCTTCGGCTGTAGGGGCGACCCAGCCGTAGTCGTCGGCGCCCAACCGGGCGACCAGGACAGGCTCCCGGTCGGTCAGACAGCGGTCCACCGCTCTCTCCTGATAGAGGGAGATCTCCCCGACCTCGTCCGGCTCCAGATTCGCCAGCGCGTCGATGACGGCCACGGCGATGGCCCGGGTGACGGTCGGCTGTGTGGTGTCCGGCCGCGCACCCTCCTCGCCACGAAGCACCGATTCGAGCAGATCGATGGCCGCGCCGTCCGCCAACCGGGGCACGGCGAATTCGACCAACTCCTGTGCGGTTCCCTCCAGATCGAGCGTGGTCCCGATCCTCGTACTCGCCTCGTTGAGCCACTCCAGGTGGTCGCGGATCACGGAACGGTCGGCCGATTTCGCGCTTCGGCGGTGCCGGGAGAGCGTTGCGGCGGCCCCGCTCCGCGCACGCAGTGGGCTCCGTCTGCGGTCGCCTTTTCGCACGAACGAGCCTCCCGTACCGCCTCTGCCTGGCCGGATAGAACCATACTCCCGCGCGTACGCGACAGCGCCCATCCGGAGGCGGATCACCATGTCAGCGATCCATGTCAGCGATCCATGTCCGCGATGACTCCCGGAAGGGTGAGTGGCACGGGAGTCACGAACGGCGGCACGGCCGATCCGCCGGTACGGCGTATCCCTTCGCGCTGGTGGTAGTGGCCTGTTCCCCTCTGCTGTTCGCACGGCGGCCCGCGGGTGCGATGGCCGGACCCGCCTTCCGACGGAGTGTCCATACCGCGGATTCACTTCACGCCCGAGGGCCTGACGCCCCGCCATCGCCGCCCTCGGACGGATCTCGTCGTTGAAGGCGGTGGACCGGCCGGGCTCAGCCGGGCGTCTCCGGGGTGGACAGGGCTGCGTGGATCAGCTGGACCGGGTGCCAGGCGTTCCGTTCGGTACCGTGGAAGATCTGCTGGCGGCAGGAGACTCCGGTGGCCACGATGACCGTGTCCTCGGGCTCCGCGTCGACGGCCGGGAACAGGCGGTCCGCGCCGATCGTCATCGAGAGGTCGTAGTGCTCGGACTCGAAACCGAAAGAGCCCGCCATCCCGCAACAGCCGGCGTCGAGTTCGACCACTTCGGCGCCGGGGATCCGGCGGAGCAGTTCGACGGTCGCCGCCGTGCCGACCTCTGCCTTCTGGTGGCAGTGGCCGTGGTAGAGGAACCGCCTGCCAGCGGGCCAGGCGTCCGCGCCGAGTTCCAGCCGTCCGTCGTCCAGGGCTTCGAGCAGGAGTTCCTCGACCTGCCGGACACGTGCGGCGATGTCCTGGACGGCGGTGTCGTCGGGCAGCATCGTCCGGTGCTCGTCGCGCAGGGTCATGAGGCAGGAGGGTTCGCAGCCGACCACGGGCGATCCGGCCGGTGTCGTCTCGGTGAGGAGGTGGACGAGTCCGAATGCCTTCTCGTTGGCGTCGTCGATGAGGCCCTTGGAGAGGCTGGAGCGGCCGCAGCAGCCCCGGCTCTCCAGACGCACCTCCCATCCGGCGTGCTCCAGCAGTTCGATGGCGGCGCTGCCGATCGTCGGCTCGGTGTACGTGGTGAAGGAGTCGGCAAGATAGGTGACGACACCCTGGGACACGGGGCGTCGGGCCTTGTGCGCGGTATCGCGGCCGCGGAACCAGCGGACCAGGTTGCGGCGGACGAAGCGGGGCAGCGGCCGGGCCGGGGTGATGCCCAGCCGGCGGTCGATCAGCCACCGGGCGGGGCGCAGCGCCGCCGCGGCGTTGGAGAGGGGCGCGGTGGCCGATCCGAGCCGGTTGAGGAGGCGGATCGAGCCGAAGAGTCGTGAGCGGGCGGGCACACCGTGCAGGTCGTGGTGGTGGGAGAGCGCCTCTGCCTTCAGCGCGGCCATGTCCACTCCGAGCGGGCACTCGCTCTTGCACGCCTTGCACATCAGGCACAGATCGAGTACCTCGTGGAGCCGCTCGTCCCCCAGCGCTCTGCGGGGGTCCGGTTCCGAGAGCGCTTTGACCAGTGCGCCCGCACGGCCCCGGGTAGAGTCCTCCTCGTTGCGGGTGGCCATGTAGGAGGGACACATCGCGCCGCTTCCGCTCTTGCGGCACAGTCCGATGTTCATGCAGCGGTCGGCCGCGCCCCGCATACCGCCGACGACGTCGAAGGCCAGCCGGGTACGCAGTTCGGGGGCCGGGGGAAGGGCGGGGTCGCGGAGATGGTCGGTCATGGCGGGCGCGTCGACGATCTTGCCCGGATTCATCCGGTCATGCGGGTCGAAAATACGTTTGACCTGGCGCATCGCCTCGTAGAGCGCGTCGCCGAAGATCTCCCGGTTGAACTCGCTGCGGGCCAGGCCGTCCCCGTGTTCGCTGGAGTTGACACCGCCGTATTCACGGACCAGGTCCTTGATCTGCTCGGCCACGGCCCGCATGGTGCGGACCTGGTCCGGGTCGGTGAGGTCGACGAAGGGCCGGATGTGCAGGCAGCCGACGGAGCAGTGTCCGTAGAAGCCCGCGGAGAGGTCGTGGTGGTCCAGGATCTCCTTGAAGCGGCGGGTGTAGGCGGCGAGGTGGACGGGGTCGACCGCTGTGTCCTCGATGAAGGCCAGAGGCCGGCGGGTTCCCTCACCCGCGGCCATGAGCAGTCCGAGGCCCGCCTTGCGGACCTTCAACAGAGCGCCGCGCTGGGCGGGGGTGACGGCCTGGAGCGTGTGGTAGCCATGGCCGTACTGCTTCCACAGCGTCGTCAACTGCCGCATCCGGTCGCGTATCCCGGTCTCGTCGTCGCCGGTGAAGCTGACGAACAGCAGCGCCTCGGGATCGCCTTGGAGGAGGTTCCCCAGGGACGCGTACTCGATCTTCTGCCGGGAGAGGTCCAGGATCGTCCGGTCCATCAGCTCCACGGCCGCCGGATCGCAGGACAGCGCGGACTCGGTGGCCTCGATGGCCGCGGCCACGGAGGTGAAGTGACCGACGGCGATCACGGTGTGGCGGGGCTTCGGCACCAGATCGACGACCGCGCGGGAGGTGACGGCGAGGGTTCCCTCGGAGCCGACGATGAACTTCGCCAGGTCGAACGGGGCGTCCTTCCTGGCGAGGCGGTCGAGGCGGTAGCCGCAGGCACGGCGCCAGAACTGGGGGAATCCCTCGGCGATGGCGGTGGAGTTGTCCCGGACGAGCCGCGGCAGCTCCTGGTAGAGCCGGCCTTCCAGGGTGGGGAGCTCGGCACGGCGGGCGCGTTCGGCTTCGTCGACGGGTTCCAGGCGGACCGTGGAGGCGTCGGAGAGTGTGACGTCGAGTGCGCGGACGTGGTCGATGGTCATGCCGTAGCGCAGTGATCCGCTGCCGGCCGAGTTGTTGCCGATCATTCCGCCGATGGTGGCGCGGCTGCTGGTGGAGGTGTCGGGACCGAACATGAGGCCGTGGGGTGCGGCCGCCCGGTTGAGCTGGTCCTGGACTACGCCGCTCTCGACCAGTGCGGTCCCCGCCTCGGGGTCCAGTTCCAGGATGCGGTTCATGTGGCGGGACAGGTCCAGGACGAGTCCGGGCCCCACCGTCTGCCCGGCGAGGCTGGTGCCGGCCCCGCGTGCGAGCAGCGGTACGTCGTACTCGGCGGCGGCCGCGACCGCGGCTTCGATGTCGCCGGTGTGCCGGGGGAAGGCCACACCGCGGGGGGTGATGGCGTACATGCTGGCGTCGCGGGAGAAGAGGTGGCGGGTGTAGTCGTCGAACGCCACGTCACCGTCGAGGTCGCGGCGCAGGCGCTGCTCCAGGTCGTGCTGGGCGGTCGGGTCCGCCGACTGCCCGGACGATGGGTTCGGTCCTTTTCTACGGGAGGTCATGGGGCGGCTCCGGCTGGTGTGGTGGGCGGGGGCGGGGGCCGGTGCGGCGTCACGAGGTGCGCAGGACTCGCAGTGCGGCGTCGAGCCCGGCCGGGTCCGACGGGAACCCTGCGAGGTCGAGGCCCATCTGCACGCCGGCCAGGGTTCCGGCGAGGGTGAGGTCGTTGAAGTGGCCCAGGTGCCCGATCCTGAAGACACGCCCGGAGAGCCGGCCGAGTCCCGCTCCCAGGGACATGTCGAACCGCTCCAGGACGACTGCACGCAGTTCGTCCGCGTCGCAGTTCTCGGGCATCAGGACGGCGGTGAGCGATCCGGAGTGCTCGCGCTCGTCGGCGCAGAGCACCTCCAGTCCCCAGCCACGGACGGCGGCCCTGGTCGCCGCGGCGTGCCGGGCGTGCCGGGCGTAGACCTGGGGCAGCCCTTCGGCGGCGAGCATGTCCAGCGCTTCGGCCAGCGCGTAGAGGAGGTTGGTGGCCGGGGTGTAGGGGAAGAAGCCGCGCCGATTGGCTTCGAGGACAGGTGCCCAGTCCCAGAAGGACTTCGCCAGCCGGGAGGTCTTCGACGCGGCGAGCGCCTTGTCGCTGACGGCGTTGAAGCTGAGCCCCGGAGGGAGCATCAGTCCCTTCTGCGATCCGGCGACCGTGACATCGACGCCCCAGGCGTCGTGCCGGTAGTCGATGGAGCCCAGCGAGGAGATGGTGTCGACGAGGAGCAGGGCCGGGTGGCCCGTGCTGTCGAGGGCCTCGCGGATGTCGGCGATTCTGCTGGTGACGCCGGTCGAGGTCTCGTTGTGGACGACGCAGACGGCCTTGATGGAGTGGGTGGAGTCCGCGGCGAGCCGACGTTCGAGTTCCTCCGGCGAAGCTCCGTGGCGCCAGTCGCCGGGCACCGAGGTGACGTTCAGGCCGAGGGCCCCGGCCATGTCCTGCCAGAGGGTGGCGAAGTGCCCGGTCTCGAAGCACAGCACAGGGTCGCCGGGGCTCAGGGTGTTGACGAGTGCGGCCTCCCAGGCTCCCGTGCCGGAGGCGGGATAGATCACGACGGGGCCCGTTGTGCCGAACACGGGCTTGACCGCTTCGAGCAGATGGGCCGTCAGGGCCGCGAACTCCGGCCCCCGGTGGTCGATCGTGGGCGCGGCCATGGCGCGAAGGACCTGGTCCGGGACGTTCGTGGGGCCGGGGATCTGGAGGAAGTGGCGTCCGGTGCGAGCAGGCATTCGAGAAACACCTCCGAAGATGTTGTGCCATGATGTGGCACGACGTACCATCAAGTGGCACGGCGGAGCATAGGTGTGGCTGAGCGAGGGAGTCAATGGATGCAGAGCGTTCTCCATGCGTTGCGCGTGCTGGAGGAGGTCGCGGCGCGGCAGCCGGTCGGGGTCGCGGACCTGGCGCGAGCCATGGAATCCCCGAAGAGTTCGGTGCAGAGAGCGCTGCTCACCCTGCACACCGCGGGCTGGATCCGACCCGCGACGGGAACACCCACCCGCTGGATGGTCAGCACCAAGGCCCTGCACGTGGGCCGGAGGGCGACCGGTGAGCTCGGACTGCGCGACATCGCCGTACCGGTGATGGAGGAGCTACGACGCCAGACGGACGAGACCGTGCACCTCGCCGTACCGGAGGGCGGCAACATCGTCCTGATCGAGCGGCTGGAGACGAGCAAGCCGGTGCGCATCATCCTGCCGCTCGGCCAGAACCTGCCGGCACACGCGTCGGCCAACGGCAAAGCGGTGCTCGCGGCGAGCTCCGACGAGACCGTCGAGCGCCACATCACCGACGGGCTAGCCCGCTTCACCGAGGCGACGGTCATCGACCCCGGGCGACTGCGGTCCGAGCTGGCGGAGATCCGGCTGCGCGGCTATGCGACCAATGCGGGCGAGTGGCGCTCGGACGTCTCCGCGGTCGCCGCCGCCGTCCTCGGGGACGCCGGGAGCCCGGTGGCGAGCATCAGCGTCAACGTACCCACGAGCAGGATGACCGAGGACTCCCGGGCCGCCTTCGGGGCGTTGCTGCGCGAGGCGGCGAAGACAGTGGGCGAGGCACTGAGGCGGACGCGGGGCGACTGACCGGACGGGGCGGGCGGCCATCGGCAGCCTCGGGGAACTTCCGTGACACCTCTTGACGAACCATGTCGGACGGGTCTTCCATACCCCTCATCACGGAATTCAGATTCCGCATAGCGGAATTCATGGGCGTCGGTGGTATGCCACACCTCAGGCCGCCGCGCTCCGTCCCACGCCGCCCGCCCCACCTGCTCGCCTCGGCGAGGGGGCTCCGCGCGTCCGGACAGTGACCTTCGACCGAAGGCGAGGAACCCTCGTGTCCGATCACGTCATCGCTCTCATCGCATTAGTGCTGATCTTCACTCTCGCGACCTTCACCTCGGCGCATATGGGAGCGCTCGCCATCGCCGCGGCATTCATCACCGGAACGCTCTTCTTCGAGCAGTCCGCGGACGATATCTTCCAAGGGTTCCCCGGCGACCTGTTCGTCGTCCTCGTCGGGGTCACCCTGCTGTTCGCCATCGCGAAGAACAACGGAACGGTCGACTGGCTCGTCCACGCCTCGACCCGGGCTGTACGGGGCAGGATCGCCCTCATCCCCTGGGTGATGTTCCTGATCACCGCCACCCTTACCGGTGTGGGCGCGGTGGTCCCGGCAGCCGTGGCCCTCGTCGCCCCGCTCGGCATGGGCTTCGCCGCACGGCACCGGATCCATCCCGTACTGCTCGGCCTCTTCGTCATCAACGGCGCCAGCGCCGGGGGGTTCTCGCCGCTGGGCATCTTCGGCAGCATCACCAACGGAGTGGTCGAACGCAGCGGCCTGCCGGGAAGCCCCGCGTTCCTGTTCGTCAGCACCTTCGCCTTCAACGTCGCCCTCAGCGTCGTCGTGTTCTTCCTCTTCGGCGGGCGGCAGCTCATCGGCCGCCGGGCACACGACGCGGCACCCGGAGCAGGACCCGGCGACGGCGACGGCGTCAAGTCTCCCGGAGCGGTGGGACCGCCGGGCGGCACCGTCGCGACACCGCACGCCGTTCCAGCACCGCACGCCGTCCCCGCACCGCGCGTCGGCACGACGCCGGCCGACGGTAGGACCACGGGCGGCGACGGCGTTCCACCCGCCATCGGCCCCACGACCCTCACGATCACGCAACCTGGCGTTCGCACCGCCCTCCTTCCGGACGCGGACCCCGGCGGCGCGGCACCGCGCCTCAACCCGATCCGCCTGCTCACGCTCCTCGGCCTGCTCAGCCTCGTCGTCGGGGCGCTGTTCTTCGACCTCAACGTGGGACTGCTCGCCCTGACGGTGGCGGTGGCGCTGACCCTCCTGTCCCCCGCATCCGCCGAGGGAGCCGTCGACCGTTGCGCCTGGTCCACCGTGCTGTTGGTGTGCGGCATCGTGACGTTCGTCGGCGTGATGGAACGCGTCGGAACCATCGACCATCTCGGCAGGGAGGTCGCGGGCATCGGAACACCCCTGATCGGCGCACTGCTGATCTGCCTGATCGGCGCCGTGGTCTCCGCCTTCGCCTCCACCACCGGGATCCTCGGCGCACTCGTCCCGATCGCCATCCCGTTCCTCCTCAGCGGCGAGATCGGTGCGATCGGGCTGATCGCGGCACTCGCCGTCTCCTCCTCCGTCGTGGACTCCTCTCCCATCTCCACCAGTGGTGCGCTGGTCACGGCGAGCGCTCCCGATGAGCAACGCGAAGTGGTCTTCCGGCGACTGATGCAGTGGGGACTCTGCATGGCCGCGGTCACGCCGCTGGTCACCTGGCTGATCTTCGTCCTGCCCGGCTGGCTCTGAGCGACGAACACGAACAGGAGGCGCCACCAGCACCAGCCCCGCGGACGCGGTGCCGGCGCTGGTGGCCGCCGGTACGGCCGGACTGCCACTCGCTCTTCCGGATCACCTCGGCGCCGGGGCCGGCGGCGCGGGCAGGGGCCCCGGTCCTCCGGTCGTCCGACCACCAGCAACGTGAACCCTCCTGGTGCCGGCAGCAACCGCCGGCGAAACCGCCCCCGGCCGACGGGGCCGTCCAGCGGTGATCCGGCGCCCCTGCGTGAACAGCACGCCGCCGGGGCACGTACCCCTGACCGAAGCCTTGAAGACCTGGGACACCGACGAAGGGAATGCCGCGATGAGCGCAACGCAGGAGCGCCGGAGCCTCCTTGGACGCCGCTCGGTCGTCGCCGCGGCGGGAGCGGCCGGAGCGGCTGCCGCACTCACCGCGTGCGGTGGATCGGACGGTTCGGGAGACTCGGACACGGTCGAGCAGCCCGGGAGCGACGGCGGGAAGGGCGGAGAGGTGCTCGCCGCGACCACGGACATCCCGGTGGGCGGCGGAGTGGTCTTCGCCGCGCAGAAGGTCGTGGTGACCCAGCCGCAGCCGGGCGAGTTCCAGGCGTTCTCGTCCACGTGCACCCATCAGGGCTGCGCGGTCAAGGACGTCTCGGGCGGCACGATCACATGCCCCTGCCACAACTCCACGTTCGACGCCACCACGGGCAGCCCGACCGGCGGGCCCGCCACCCAGCCGCTGCCCGCCCGTGAGATCACCGTCGAGGGCGACTCGATCAGGCTGGCGTAGCCGCCCCCTGCCCGCGCGGTCGCTTCCAGGTGCCGAGTACGGCGTCCGTGGTGGTGACGGTGGCGACCAGGGCGAGCGTGTTGCGGACCATCGCGGGGGTGTACTCGGCGGGCACTCCCGCGATGGCGTCGGCCGGCACGACGGCCGTGTAGCCGAGGTTGACCGCGTCGAAGACGGCGTTGGGAATCGCGATGTTGGCCGATACGCCGGTGACGACGAGCGTCCGGCAGCCGAGGTTGCGCAGCAGCGGGTCGACGTCGGTGCCGGCCAGCGGCGAGAGGCCGTGCAGCCGGCGGACCACGAGGTCCTCGTCGGCCACCTCGATGGGGGGCGCGATCCGGACGGCTGTGCTGCCGGTGTGCTGCTGGACAGGCAGCCGGGCGGCGGCGCGGAAGAGCCGGGCGTTGCGGTTGCCGCCGCGGCCGTCGGGCCGGCTCTCGGCGACCGCGTGCATCACCTGGACCCCGCTCTCGTGGGCGGCGACGACGAGGCGGGCGATGTTGGCGAGAGAGCCCGACGACCGGACGGCGGCCGCGAGTTCGGGCAGGGCGCTGTCCGGCCCCACGACACCCTGCTGGCACTCGACGGTCAGCAGGACGGTGGTGGCGGGGTCGAGCAGTTCGGTGAGCCGCTCCGGTGATCGCCTCGACGGCACGGGCGCTCCTTCCTTTCCTGGAGTCCGGTTCCCTACTGGAGTCCGGCTCCCCCCTCCTGGTGTCCGGTGGCGGGCGGACTTCCGCGGTCGGGCCGGGCGCGAGAGTAGCGGCCATTGCGCCACGGGGGAAGAGCGTCCATGATTTCTGACACCCAGTCAGAGTTCAGGAGAGGGCGGCCATGACCGACACCCAGCGACGAGGCCGCCGGATCATGATGACACCCGGGGAGCGGGACGCCTATCTCGTCGAACAGCGCACCTGCCGGGTGGCGACGCTCGGCTCCGACGGGGCCCCGCACATCGGCGCTCTGTGGTTCGTCTGGGACGGCGGCTCCCTCTGGCTGTACTCCATCACGCGCAGCCTGCGCTGGTCCCAGCTGCGCGGGGACGCCAGGATCGCCGTGATCGTGGACGACGGCGAGGGGTACGCGGAGCTGCGCGGAGTGGAGCTCACCGGCCGGGCGGAGTTCGTCGGCGAGGCACCCCGCACCGGCGAGCCCTGCCCCGAACTGGTGGAGCCGGAGCGGCTGTTCCCCGTGAAGTACTTCGGCATGACGGAGATGCCGCACGACGGACGGCATGCCTGGCTGCGGCTCACCCCGGAGACGATCACCTCGTGGGACTTTCGCAAGCTCGCCGATCCCGCCTGATCCCCCGCACCCGACCGACCCCGGCCCCGCCCCGCCCCGCCGGGGCTCAGCCCCCGCCCGCCGCCACGCCCACGCCCGCCGCCCGCAGCGCCTTCACCGCGGCACGGACCGACGGCCGTCGGTCCGCGTCCGTGCGCCAGACCGCGTGGACGTGCCGCCGCATGGTCTGCCGCACCGGCACCAGTCGCACACCTTCGGGGACCGGGCCGCGTCCCAGCCGAGGAGCCACGCAGACACCGAACCCGGCAGCGACCAGCGCGAGTTGGGTGTGGTGCTCACCTGCCAGATGGGCGATGCGGGGCTCGATACCCCGGGAGCGCAGAGTGAACATCAGCCACTCGTAGCAGAATTCTCCCTCGGGCCAGGACACCCACGGGTCGTCCGCGAAGTCCTCCAGCTCCACCTCGTCACGGTCCGCCAGCGGATGTCCGGCCGGCATGGCGATGTCCGGGGCGTCGTCGAGGAGTTCGGCCTTGGCCAGCCCGCCGGGAACGGGCAGCCGCTTGTTGCTCCAGTCGAGCACGACGGCCAGGTCGACGTCGCCGCGGAGCACCGCGCGCAGCCCCTGTTCGGGCTCCAGCTCCCGGGTGCGGACGGTGAGTTCGGGGTGGTCCGCGCGCAGGGAGGTGAGCAGCGCGGGGAACAGCCCGCGGGCCGCGGTCGGGAAGGCGCAGATCCGTACCTCGCCGACGACCTCGCCACGCTGCGCCTCGATGTCGGACTGGGCCAGCTCCACCTGCGACAGGATCCGCGCGGCGTGGTCCGCGAGCAGCCGGCCGGCATCGGTGAGGCGGACTCCGCGGCCGTTCCTGGCGAGCAGCCGCTGACCCACCTCCCGCTCCAGCTTAGCCATTTGCTGAGAGACCGCCGATGTCGTGACGTGCAGTCCGTCGGCCGCCCCGCTCACCGAGCCGTGCCGGGCGAGGGCATCCAGCGTGCGCAGCCGCTCCAGGTTCAACATGTAAGCGATGCTACGCGAACAAGCACAGAAAGATTCGCTTGTCCTACGACGTCATCTTCGTCAGGGTGAACCTCATGAACGCTCCCTGCGAGCCGAGGGCCACGGTCCCGGCGCCAGCACCTCCCCCGCCCGTCCCGACCCCGACCGCGCCGACCGCCCGGCGCCCCACCCTCGACTGGCGAATCCGGTTCGCGGGGCTCTCACTCATCTGGGGGTTCAGCTTTCTGCTGATCAAGGTCGGGACCGAGGGCTACGCCCCGTTCCAGGTCACCTTCGGCCGACTGCTGGCCGGCACGGCGGTGCTGGTCGCCGCGATGGCGATGCGCCGGGAGCGGCTGCCACGCTCCGTCCGGACCTGGGGGCACCTCACGGTCGCGGCTCTCCTCCTCAACGCGCTGCCGTTCTCGCTCTTCTCCTACGCGGAGCTGACGATCCCCTCGACGCTGGCCGGGATCTGCAACGCGACCTCACCGCTGTGGGGCATGGCGCTCTCGGTTCTCGCCCTGTCGGAGGACCGCCCGACCCGCCGCCGGGTGGCCGGTCTCGGCGTCGGCTTCCTCGGCGTCCTCACGGTGCTGGGCGCCTGGCAGGGCTTCTCCGGCCTGGACCTGCCGGGTACGGGCATGGCGCTGCTCGCCTCGTTCTGCTATCCGGTCGGCTGGATCTACGTCCGCCGCACCCTGGCCGGAACGGGATCGTCGACGCTGGCGCTGACCGGCAGCCAGCTCTTCCTCGGTACGTTGCAACTGGCGGTGGTGACACCGCTGTTCACCTCGGCGCCCACGTCCTTCCCGCTGCTCCCGACCCTTTCGGTGCTCGCCCTGGGCACGCTGGGCACGGGTCTCGCGGTACTGCTCCAGTACGGCCTGGTCCAGGAGGTCGGACCGACGACGGCCCAGATGGTCACGTACTTCATCCCGGTGATCGCGACGGCGGCGGGCGTCGCGCTGCTCGGCGAACAGCTGAGCTGGAACACTCCGGTAGGGGCCCTGATCGTCCTCGTCGGGGCGGCCCTCACCCAGAGCCGCGCCCGCTCTGCCGCACCGGAGCCCGCGGGACCTCCGGTCGCCGCCGCACCGGAGCCCGCGGCGAACCGAGCCGTCCCGCCGGACGCGGACGCCGCCGGTCTCAGCCGTAGCTGACCGGCCGTGCGGGACCCGCGGCTGCGGTCACCGCGTCCGCCAGGGGCCCGATGTCCGCCGCGGTCAGCGGGGAGACGGTGAGCCGCACCCCCTGGGGCGTGTCCAGCCGGAAGCGGGCCCCGGGCGCCGCGGCCCAGCCCGCGTGGAGCAACCGGGCGACCGCTCCGGTCTCGTCGCTCACCGGCACCCACACATTCATCCCGCTGCGGCCTCGGGCCACCACGCCACGCTCCGCGAGGGCGTGGACGAGCGCGTCCCGGCGGTCGCCGTAGGAACGGGACACCGCACGGGTGTCGATGGCGCCCGAGGTCCACAGATGGAGCACGGCGCGCTGAAGCAGCCGGCTGACCCAGCCGGGCCCGAGCCGCTG
This sequence comes from Streptomyces sp. NPDC104313, assembly GCF_055583985.1. Lineage (NCBI taxonomy): Bacteria > Bacillati > Actinomycetota > Actinomycetes > Kitasatosporales > Streptomycetaceae > Streptomyces > Streptomyces sp. NPDC104313. The sequence continues at coordinate 29,444 of NZ_JBVJMW010000011.1, read as the reverse complement.
CCGCCCCGCCACCCGGTCGACCGTGACGGCGTCCCCGGTGAGCGTGGCGACCCGCAGATCGGGGCCGTACGCCTTGGCCGCCGAGCGGATGAACGCCCAGTGGGTCGTCACGCCCGCCAGCGGGTGCAGCGGCAGGTCGACGATGGCGTGCCCGTGGTCGTCCTCGATCAGCAGCACGTCCCGGTGGCGCCCGAGGACCGCGCGCAGCTCCCGGGCGCGCGGCGCGTCAAGGCACGCCCCGGTCGGGTTCTGCGCCCGGTCGGTGACGACGAGGGCCCGCGCCCCGGCCCTCAGCGCCCGCTCCACATCCGCGGGCAGCGGCCCGGAGTCGTCCACGCCGACCGGTACGGCGCGCAGCCCGAGCGCCGGCACGAGGTCGAGCAAGCCGCCCCAGCCCGGGTCCTCCACCGCCACCGCGTCGCCCGGCCTGAGGTGCGCCGCGAGGACCCGCTCGATCGCGTCCAGGGCTCCGGACGTCACGGCGACCGGCCCTGCGGGGACCCCGTCGGAGTCCATCACGGCGCGGGCGTACGCGGCGAACTCCGCGACCACCGCGGCCTGCCCGTACAGACCGGGGCTCGCCGCGTCGGCGGCCGCGGCCGCGGCGAGCGCCGGCCCGAGGTCGGGCAGCAGCTCCGGGTCGGGATTGCCCTCGCCGAGGTCCCGTACGCCCGGGGGCGATTCGATCCGCAGCGATCCGCGCGACGTGCTCGCCGGGGCCGGACGCACCCGACTGCCTCGGCGTCCGGCCGTCTCGATCACGCCGCGCTCGCGCAGCGTCCGGTAGGCGGCGGCCACGGTATTGGGGTTGACCTCCAGACGCGCCGCCAACTCCCGCATGGGGGGCAGCGCATGGCCCGGCGGAAGGTCTCCGGAGCCGACCCCGCGCTCCACGCTGGCGGCGATCTCCGATGCGCGCCGCCCACTGATCCGATATTCTCCTAGCACAAACAATAGTATGCACTAGTGCAATGGAGTTCGCCATGCAGCACACCGCAACGCCCGACGGCACGGGCTCCGGCGTCGCCGCCCCCTATGTGCCCACCGACCGCACCGTGCCCACCCGGTCCAAGGAGCGCGCTTCCTACGACCGCGAGCTGGTCCACTCCATCCTCGACGAGGCCTACCTCTGCCACCTGGGCTTCGTGCGCGACGGCGCCCCGGTCGTCCTGCCGACCCTGTTCGGCCGGATAGGAGAGCGGCTGTACGTCCATGGTTCGACGGGCTCACGACCACTGCGGTCGGCGAAGAGCGCCGACCCGGGGCTGCCGGTCTGTCTGACAGTCACCCATGTCGACGCCCTCGTGCTGGCCAGATCCGCCTTCCACCACTCGATGAACTACCGCTCGGTGGTGGTGCACGGCACCGCGATGACGGTGACCGACCCCGAGGAGCGACGGCTCGCCCTGGACGCGATCGTGGACCAGGCCGTGCCCGGCCGCTCCCACGACTCCCGGCCGGCCGACGCCAAGGAGCTCGCCGCGACGGCGGTGATCCGGCTGGACCTGGACGAGGTGTCCGCGAAGGTCCGCACCGGCGGGCCCAACGACGAGCCCGAGGACAGCACCCTCCCCCACTGGACCGGCATCGTGCCGCTCACCCGGGGCTATGCCGCGCCGGTCCCCGCGGACGACATGGATCCGGCCATCGGCGTACCGGACTACCTGTCCGCACTCTGACCGAGGTCGCGGCGGCCATCGCCGCCGCGACCAGTACCGCCCGCCGGGCAGGGACCGTCACACCGCCGGTGCCTCCTCCCGGCGGGCCGCCGCCGCGCCGCGCGCCTCCGCGAGGGCCAGTCCGGCCACGGCGGTCAGCAGGAGCAGCGTGCCGAGGACCGTGGCCGCCGTCAGGCGCTCCCGCAGGACGGTCACCGCGATGACGGCCGCGCTCACCGGCTCCAGGAGCATGATCACGGAGACGGTGGCCGATCGGACGGCGGCCGCCCCCGCGAAGTACAGCGCGTAGGCGAGCGCCGTGGGGACCGCGGCCACATAGAACAGCAGCCACAGCACCTGCCCCGTCTCGGCGGTGTGCGGCACCAGCCCCTCGGCCATGGCCATGGGCAGCAGGCCCACCGCACCGATACCGAACGCCCAGGCGCTGGTGGTCAGCGCGTCACCGCCGCCGCCGTCCCGCCCGAGCAGGCGGGTGAGCAGCGTGATGGCCGCGTACCCGGAGGCGGACAGCAGCGCGAGGAGCACCCCGGCCGGCACGACGTCGCCGCCCTCGCCGCCCAGGACCAGCACGGCGAGCCCGGTCAGCGCGCCGGTCACGGCGACGAGGCCGCCCCGGCCGAGGCGTTCGCCCAGCAGCGGTCGCGCCCCGACGGCGATCAGGACGGGCCCGGCGCCGAGCGTGACGACGGTGCCGACGGCGAGGCCGGTGACCTCGACCGCCGCGAAGTAGGCGCTCTGGAACACGGTGAGGCCGATGCCGGTACCGAGGATCCGGAGCAGTCGGCGACGCCGGGGTTCGGGCACCCGGGGCGCCCTGCGGGGACGCAGTGCGAGCGCCCCGGCGAGCAGAAGAAGACCGCCCGCGCAACGCCAGAAGGACAGGGCGAGGGGGCCGATGTCGCTGACCCGGAAGATCAGGGACGCGGCCGCACCGGCGGTGCCCCAGGCGACTCCGGCGACGACGAGGTACAGCATGCTCCGCCCGACGGGCAGCGCGGAAGCAACAGGGATGGACATGTGACTTCTCCAGAGGAGGACGGGGTGGTGGGTCGCTCGGCTCCGCACGCGGGCAGCGACGAACCGCTCGGGGACTGCCCGAGCCCGGTCTTCGTCAGGAGTGGCCGCCCGCGCTAAGCGGCAGGAGGCGGCAGCACAGTCAGATGCATGATCGGCACATTAATGCGAGGCCCGGCCGCCGGACAACTCGCCCTCGACGGTTCCGGCCACCGCGCCGGTGCCGACGCCGGAGGCGACGGGGCCCGACGGGGGCTTCGGCGCGGCGGACTGGGCGATGAAGGCACCGGTCAGAACGACGAATCCGCCGATGAGCTGCGGCGCGGAGAGGTGCTCGCCGAGCAGCACCCAGGCCAGGCCGGTCGCGATGACCGCTTCGAGGCAGGCGACGACCCCGGCCACCTGGGGCGAGAGCAGCCGCACCGAGACGACCCCGGTGGCGTACGCGAGCACGGTGGCGAGCAGCACGATCCAGCCGAGCAGCAGCCAGGCGGGAACCTCGTTGCCGTTCATGCCCGCGCTGCCGGCGAGCAGCGACCAGTCCATGCCCCAGGGGCGGGCGACGACGGTGAGGACGGCCGCGCCGACGATCAGTCCGTACGCAATGACACCGACGGGGTGCGGAGGCTCGGCGTGCTTGCCCCCGCCACCCGTGCCGTCCTGCCCGCCGTGGTCGGAGAGGACGAAGTAGCCGACCTGGCAGCAGGCCGCGCCGAGTGCGAGCAGCAGGCCGAGCAGGTCGAACTTGAGCCCGGACCAGACCTCGACGACACACGCCAGGCCGCCCACCGCCAGCACCACGCCGGCCAGGGCGGCCCGGGTGACGGGCCTGCGCTGCACGAAGCGGACCCAGCCGAGGACCAGCGCGGGCGCCAGGTATTCCACCAGGAGCGCCACACCGACCGGGATGCGGGAGATGGAGGCGAAGTAGAAGGCCTGTACCCCGGCCACCGCGAACAGGCCGAACCCGGCCAGCAACGCGGGGCGTTCCCGTACGAGATTCCGGTGGCGCCAGGCGACCGGGAGCATGATGACAGCGGCGCCCGCGACGCGCAGCCAGACCACGTGCAGCGGGTCGAGCCCCGCCTCGATCAGCGGCTTGGCCGCCACTCCCGAACCGCCGAACGCGAAGGCCGAGACCAGTGCGAGGCCCAGCCCGGCACTTCTGCCCTGGAATCCCGAAGACGCTTGCATCGGCACATCATGACAGCAGTCGACAGCACCGTCACCCCTGTGACACCTGTCGAGACGGTGTCCCCGACCGCGACCACGGGAGGGGACTCACGCATCACCCGTCACGGAGCGACCATCGCTCTCGCGCGGTATCGGCGGTGAGCACGGCCACCCGGTCCGCCAGCCACCGCGCGTCCACGCCACCGCGGGCGAGCACCTCCACCGCACGGCACTCGGTGTCGGCCGCCAGGGCGGCGAGCAGATCGAGGCCGGCGGCGCGCGCTTCGCCGCGCGATGCCGCACGGTGGAGCGCGTACTCCATCGCGGCGAGGGCCGAGGGGGACCAGCCGTCGACCGCCGGATCGCGCACCACCGGAACGGCGCCGGAGTCCTCGACGGAGCCCTGCCAGCGGAGCCCGTAGCCGATGCTGCGCTGGACGAGATAGCCCAGCACCTTGGCCAACCGGGACCCGCCGTCGAAGGCCTCCCGGACTTCGGGGTCCGTCTCGATCAGCGAATGCAGCAGGTGGGCGGTGTCGATCTGCCGGTCACCGTCGCGCAGGGCGCGCCTGCGCGCCCCCGTCAGCACCGATGCCAGTTCCGCGGTGAAACGGGCATCGATCTCGGCGTGGTTCGGTGCGGGCTGGTCAGGCATGCGCGGCGTCCGGTTTTGCACACCTCTACCCCATCAGTCCCGCGACCGAAAGGCATCCCCGGAGCGGCCCATTGGGCATCCCACCGAAGGTGGGGACATCGGAGCGGTCCGTCATCCTTGCGGATGAGATCGTGCCGAACGGCACAACCACGACGGTCCGGAGCGCGCGCCGCCTTGCATCTCACGCCCCCGCGGCAACCGCAGGCCCCCGCACGCACGTCCCTCACGCCACACACACCGCGGGGGCGAGAGGGGAGGAACGGGTTGTTCTGGATGGTCGCGCTGCTCGCCCAGGACGGGCTGCAGTACGTCTACCGTGTGTACGCACCCGACGACGCCCTGCCCGCTGATCTCTTCTGGACGGCCTTCCACTGCCACGACGAGGGGCCCCACCCCCGCGCGTCGGACAAGTTCGACGCCGCGGTGATCTGGCGGAACCGGCAGCCCCAACGGCTCTGACGGCTCATCAGTATTGAATGTTGGCGCGGCCCCCGCTACCTTCCGCGACACCGGAACCGGACGAACCAGGGGTGGTCGCATGGCTGAAGTCAGCGCCGAGGCACGCATCGAGGCGCCCGCCGAGAAGGTCTGGGGCCGCCTGACGGACTTCTCGTCGTACGGGGAGTGGAACGCCACCCACACCAGCTTCCCCAGGGGCGGCCCGGCCGAACTGGAGCTCGCGGCCACCTACGAGGAGAACATGAAGCTCATGGGCTTCCCCGCCGAGGTGACCTGGACGGTCGACGGCCTGGAGAAGGGCCGCCTCCTGGCGACCCGGGGCAAGGGTCCGATGGGGGTCAGCCTGGCCATGCGGTACTCCCTGACCCCGGAGGGAAACGTCACGACGATGCGCATCGACGGGGAGTTCACCGGTGCCGCGGTCTCGCTGATGGGCGGCAAGCTCAAGGACTCGGCGACGGCGGCGCTCCAGGAGTCGCTGCGCAAGCTCGGCGCGCTCGTCACCTCCTGACCACGCCCGCGCGGCACGGGAAAGGCCCCGCGGAATCGTCCCGCGCGGCCTCCCGCCCCCGGCCGACGGAGCGCGCTCAGTGCTCGTCAGCGAGGATCAGGTACAGCTTCTTGCGCGCGTCGTTGATGACCGTCAGCGCTTTCTGCCGCTGATCGGCGGATCCGGTCTTCCAGACCTGCCCGAACGCCTCCATCAGGCCGAAGCCGGCCTGCCGGATCTCGTTGACGCCCTCCCAGTCCATACCGCGCCCGGCCTCCTCCCACGGAGCCTCGGGGCCGGTCTCGGCCTCGCTCCGCCCGGAGTCGGTGAGCGTGAACAGCTTCCTTCCGCCCTCGCTGGCGCTGACGATCAGGCCCTCGTCCTCCAGCAGCTGGAGCGTCGGGTAGACGGAGCCCGGGCTGGGACGCCAGGCCCCGCCGCTGCGCTCGCCGATCTCCTGGATCATCTCGTATCCGTGCATCGGGCGGTCCTTCAGCAGGGCCAGGATCGACGCCCGCACATCACCGCGCCGCGCCCGTCCCCGACCGCCGCCACCCCGGCCGCGTCCGCCACCGAAGGGGCCGCCGCCGAACGGCGGCCCGAACGGCCCGAAAGCGGCCCGACGACCGTCACTCCCGCCTCGACCGTGATGACCGGGCCCGCAGTGCCCCGGCCCGTGCTCGTATCCATGTCCATGTGAACGCATCTCTACGCTCCTTCCATCGTCGATCTGTCGCGATGCGTCAACGATATATCGGGAGCTATCGAATGACAAGGTCATCGCCGACGACACCCCGAGTGCCGGAGACACGGCTTCGCTGCTCACGAGGGTGAAGCGGTGCCCGATAAAATCATTGGCCCCTCGACCGGGCCGTGGTTACGCTGACGGCGTTCCTCGGTCTGTTCTGGGCTTCCGCGCCCTGGAAAAGAGAGATTTTTATGTTCCGGCCCGCGCCGCGCGCGCCTCGCTGCACCGTCTAGCCAGTAGTCCGTCTTTCTGCTGCCGTCCTCCTCGGACGGCGCCCGGACGTGACCCTCCGGTGCACTGAATCAGCCCCTGCCCCCGCCCGCATATCGCGTCGTACGGGGTCGGCGGCGCCTTCGTCGAGGCCGCTCGGCCTGCTCTTGCTGTCATCACAGACTTCCCAGCAAGGAGCACCCCGGGTGTCCAGCACCAACGGAACTCTCTCAAACACTCCACACACCTCCCTGAGCAGCGCTTCCTCCTGCGCGTGGTGCGGCCGGACCGTGTCCGCCGCCGCCGACGACGGCTCACCGCGCCATCACTGCCCGTCATGCCTGCGGTTCCAGCACGTTCTCGACCCCGCCGAGGGCGGCTCCGACGACTGCCGGGGCCGGATGTCGCCGATCGCCGTCGCCGTGCCGCGTACGGGCGGCTGGATGGTCATTCACCGGTGCGAGCGCTGCGACGAGCTGACCTCGCACACCACCCGAGCGGACGACAACCAGCTCATCCTGATGCGGTTGGCCGTACAGCCACTGGCGCAACCTCCCTTTCCGCTCGAAGCGTTCGGCGACCTCTGAACCGGAAGGAAGGGAGAGGACCGACCATGCCGAGACGAGCGAAGAACACCCGTCGCCGCGCCCGGGCCGCGCGGCGGCCACAGCGGTACAAGGACGTCCTGCACAGCCAGGGAGGGCACCGGGGACACGATTTCCGGTGCGCGGGCTGCCGGCTGGACGTGTCCGTGGACGCGCCCGGCACCACTCATCGCAATCACTGCCCGAACTGCCTGGTCAGCCTGCACGTCGACCGACGGGTGCCGGGCGACCGGGCTGCGGACTGCCGCGCCCGGATGGAAGCACTGGGCATGTCGGTCAGGCCCGGCGGCGAGTGGCTGATCATCCACCAGTGCGTTTCCTGCGGTGGGCTCAGCGCCAATCGCATCGCCGGTGACGACAACGCACTGGCCTTGGTGCGTCTGGCGCTCAAACCCCTGCGGGACCCCGGCATCACCCATCGCATGCGGCTCGCGCCGTGACCCGGCCCGTCACGCGCGATGCCGCGTCACAGAACGCCCACGCCCCCACGCCTCGACGCTCGGGGTTCCCGCACCCCACACCCCCCTACAGACCGCACTCATGTGCGACTCGCGAGGAGAAGCCATGCGCCCCATGACCAGGGAAGAGGTGCGCGGCGCGATCGTGAACCCGGACCCGTCCGCGAAGAAGGTCCGGCTGCCGGCCTGGTTCGACGATGTCCGATGGCACCGGATCGACTACCTCGGGTGGAGAGATCTACGCGCCCCGAAGCGCGCCTACCTCCTCACCGAGGACGACGGCCAGGCACGGGGAGTGCTGCTGCGGCAGGCCCCGAACGATTCGGCGCACGGTTCGCGCGCGGTGATGTGCGACCTGTGCCGGTTCGCCCGCCGCTTCAACGAGGTCTCGCTGTTCACCGCCCAACGCCCGTCACGTGACAAACGCGAGCGCCTCAACGCGGTCGGTCTTCTCCTGTGCACCGATCTCGACTGCGCGGTGAAGGTGCACGGCACACCGGGCCGTGAAGCCTTCGGGCGTCCGGTCGACGAGATCATCACGTCGCGCCGGGAAGGCCTGCGCTCACGCACGATCACCTTCGTCCGTTCGGTCGCCGCACCGCGGCAGGCCCCGATCGACGTGCGACCTGCCTCAGGGCGACTTCAGGGACGGCCCGGCGCGAGCGGCTCCCGGGGCGGGGCCCCGTAACGGGCCACGAGCGTGGCGGCGCGGTCGCGCAGGGCGCTGCGCAAGGACTGCGGGGCCAGGGCCTCCGCATCCGTGCCGAGCCGCCACAGCGCCCACTCGGCGTGCCGTGTGTCCTGGAAGGTGACCTCCAGCAGTGGCCGGCCGTCCGTGTCGGGATCTTCCGCGCGGACGGCCAGCACGGTACCCAGCAGCTCCTCCCGCCGCGCCGGGTCCACCCGTACCAGTACGGTGACGTGGTCGCCCCCGGAGAGGAACCGCGCGGAACGCTCCCGCCAGATCCGGTCCAGATCGACCTGGTTCGGCCGCTGGGCCGGCTCGGGCAGTTCTTCGGCGGCCAACACCCGTGACAGCCGGTAGGTGCGGTCCGCGCCGGACCTCGTGGCCAGCAGGTAGCCCCGGTCCCGAACGGTCACCAGACCGATCGGGTCCACCGTGCGCCACTGCGGCGCCTGGCCCGTGGCCGCGTAGTGGATGCGCAGCTTGCGGCCGGAGAGCACGGCCCGGCGGACCTCGATCATGGTGGTGCCCGGTACCTGATCGGAGACCGGCCTGCGTGAGAGCAGGTCGGTCTCCGGGTCGACGAGAAGCCGCTGGGCCGCGTCGCTCGCGGCGGCCTGATGGCTTTCGGGCAACGCATCGACCACCTTCCGCATGGCCGAGGCGAGCGCCGGCCCGAGGCCGAACACCTGCTCCCCGCGCCCCGATCCGGCGGCCAACAGGGCGAGGGTCTCCTCGTGGTTCAACCCGGTGAGTTCGGTCCGGAAACCGGGCAACAGGGCGAACCCGCCGTGCCTGCCCCGTTCGGCGTAGACCGGGACACCGGCCGCGGACAGCGCCTCGATGTCGCGCAGCACGGTACGGGTGGACACCTCCAGCTCGCGGGCCAGCGTGTCGGCGGTCAGCCGGCCGCGCTGACGCAACAGCAGTACCAACGAGACCAATCGGTCGGCGCGCATGCGGAGACGGTAGCGAAATACCTGACCAAGGGTGTCGTCATTTGTTGGAAGGCTCCCCGTACGACGTCGAGGCCGGCGACTGCCGGGCCGACGCACCTCCGTACTCCCATGAATCGAATGGAGCCGAAGTGGCACTGGAACGAACGGCCGTCAACCCGGGCACGTGGTCGGTGGACTTGGGGTTCAACCAGGGGGAAGTCGTCTCCGGTCAGACCCGGACCCTGTACGCCTCGGGGCAGACCGCGATGAGCGACGACGGCAAGCCCCAGCACGACGGTGACATGGCGGCGCAGTTGACACTGAGCATCGACAATCTGGAGGCCGTGCTGAGCGAGGCGGGCATGTCTCTGGCGAACGTCGTCCGCCTCAACGTCTACACGACCGACGTCGATCTGCTCCTCCAGCACTACGGCGAGCTGGCGGGGCGACTGGGCGCGGCCGAGGTGGCGCCGGCCAGCACCCTGCTCGGGGTGGAGCGACTGGCGGTCCCCGGTCAGCTGGTCGAGCTCGAGGGCACCGCCGTCGCGTGACGCGGCCTCACCGCCCGCACCGTTCGTGCCGCCCCAACCGGCGGGAACGGTACGGGCGGTGAGTCGACCTCCGGTGCTCCGCATCAGGGACCCCGAGGGGATACCGCCCGGTCGATCCTGGGCGACCGGTAGCCGCGGAAGTCCCTCGAACGTCCGCTGTCCCAGGAACAGTGCGTCGGCGCGGTCGTCCTGCCGATGGCTCTCCTCCAGGACGTCACTCATGTCCACGCCCGCCTGCCCCGGGGATCGAACCAGTCCCGTGATCATTTCGATTCGATCGAGCCGTCGACGGTGACGTCCTGGGTGATGGCGAGGGTACGCATGCCTCTCTCCCGTGACGGGACGCGTACGCTCCGGTACTGGACGAGCATGCTCTCCCCTTCCGGACGCGTACGTTCTCCCCTTCCGGGCACGTACGTTCTCCTCCTGAAGACTCCGTCGGGCCCGGGAGGTCATCGGTGAGCCGCGAACCCCCGCCGGGCACGGCCGCTCCGACACGACGGACAGGGGCCAGACACCCGGAATTGGCCTTGGCCCGCCTCCGCCCCGGCGATCTACGGTCGCCCCATGAGGATTCGCATCGTCGACGCGTTCACCGACCGCCCCTTCTCCGGAAACCCCGCCGGCGTACTCCTGCTGGACGGCGGTACGTTCCCGGCCGACGAACGTCTGCAGGAGATCGCCGCCGAGGTCAACCTCTCCGAGACGGCCTTCGCCCACCCGCTGCCGCGGGGCGGCGCGGCCGACTGGGCGCTGCGCTGGTTCACTCCGGCCACCGAGGTGGACATGTGCGGGCACGCGACGCTCGCCACCGCCCACGTCCTGCACACCACGGGCCTGGCCACGGGCCCGGTGCGCTTCGCCACGCGCTGCGGGATCCTGAGCGCGACCGCCCGGCAGGACGGCGCTCTCACCCTCGACTTCCCCACCTCCCCACTGACCGAGGAGCCGGTGCCGTACGGCCTCGCCGACGCCCTCGGGGCGGACCCCCTCTCGGTGCACGACACCGGTGAGCACATCGGCGACCTGCTCGTCGAGCTCCGCGACGAGGCGGCCGTACGGGCGCTCGCCCCGGACTTCGCCGCGCTGGTGGCCCACTCCCGGCGCGGTGTCATCGCCACCGCCGCCGCCGAGGACCCCGCCCGGGGCTACGACTACGTCTCGCGCGGCTTCTTCCCGGGCGTCGGCATCGACGAGGACCCGGTCACCGGCAGCGCCCACGCCGCGCTGGCACCCTTCTGGTCGGCCCGCCTCGGCCGCGACGATCTCACCGGCCTCCAGGCGTCCGCCCGCTCGGGACTGGTCCGCACCGCGCTGCGCGGCGAGCGCACCCTGCTGACGGGCACGGCGGTCACGGTGATCGACGGCGAACTGCTCACCACATTCTGACGGCCCGTCGGGGTGCGCCGAATCTCGGGCGCACCCCCTCGCCGCCCTGACGGCCCCGCGCTCAGGGCGTCGGCAGCCAGTCGACCCGGCCCGCGAGGAGGGCGTATCCGACGAACGCCCCGATGTCCAGGAGCGCGTGCGCGACGACCAGCGGACCCACTCGGCCCCAGCGTCGGTAGAGCAGCACGAACACGACGCCCATCACCACGTTGCCGATGAAGCCGCCGATGCCCTGATACAGGTGGTACGACCCGCGCAGCACGGAGCTTGCCACCAGCGCGGCCATCGGCGTCCAGCCCAACTGCCCGAGTCTGCGCAGCAGATATCCGACGACGATGACCTCCTCCACCACGGAGTTCTGGATCGCCGAGAGGATCAGTACAGGGAACTTCCACCAGACCTCGGGCAGGGACTCGGGAACGACCGTCAGGTTGAATCCGGTGGCACGGGCCACCAGGTAGAAGGCGAGGCCGGCGCTGCCGATACCGGCCGCGACCAAGGTTCCCCGGCCGAGGTCGAACCAGGGTTTCGTACGGTCGAATCCGATGGCCCGCAGCCCTGCTCCTTCCCGGATCAGCAGGTGTGCGACCAGCGCGACCGGTACCAGAGCCGTTGCGATTCCGAACATCTGCCACGACAGATCGAGCCATGGGCGGCCCGGAGCGTACGAGCCGTTGAGCGTCGCCGCCTGGTCCTTCAAACCCCCTGGTTTCGTCAGTGATCCGACAAAGCTGATGAGGGCGGACACCCCGCTGGCGCCCAGCGAGAGCGCCAGGACCAGCACCACCTCGGACCGCAAGATCCTTCGTGGCACAGCCTCTTGGGGAAAAGAATCAGCCATGCGCCCGGTCTCCACCTGTACACCTGCCTTTGTTCTGCAATCACGTCTCATCCCACCGACCGCCGCACCAGGGTCTCGAATAAAGGTACGAAGATCATGCGCGACAGGCCGGGGGGCGACCACCATCAGTGAGGGTGATCGTCCCCCTTTTCCTTGTTTCGTCCTCAACGAGGAACGAGGGGCGCCATCGGCATGGGACGTCATAGCTTGCCCGACAGCGACGCGGCGAAAGGACGCCGGGACCATCCGGGCCCCCGGCGCCCGCGGCGCCCGGTCGCCGTCGCCACCCTGCTCGTCCGCGCCGTGGCGTCCTGAACGGCCGCGGCGGCCAAGGCCGGCCTGCTGTCGTTCTCCCAACCCTGCGAGGAATCGGCCGTACGTCTGTCCGTGGGCGGCCTCCCCGGACATCGCCCCCCCGTGCGCTCCATGGCCGAACAGGCAGGGCAGAACGGACTCGCCGCACCGGAGCCATCGGTCCGGAGGCCGGGTCCTGGACAGTCACCGGCGACCGGCCCCCGACGGCGGCCCTCAGTGTGCCGGGAAGCCCACCGGCCAGGTGTGGACCGGCTCTCCCGCGTGCATCAGCTCGGCATAGCGGCGGGTGGTGGCCGCGAACGCCGCGTCCCGCCCCAGCCCGGCGTCCAGGGCCCGGCGGTACGTGGCCACCTGCCAGGATGCCCCGTTGACACGCCGCTTGCAGCGCTCCTCGATCACCCCGAGATAGCGGTCCCGGTCGGCGGGTTCGATGTGCCAGGCGTCCAGCCCCGCGGCGGCCAGCGGCAGCAGTTCCTCCAGCACCAGCTGCACGGCGGGGATCCTGGCCAGTCCGCCGGCGCGACCCGACCGCGGCCAGAGCAGCTCGGCGTCGATGCCGTGCCGGCAGGCCTCGGTGAAGTTCTCCTCGGCGGCCTCGAACGGCAGCTTGTTCCACACCGGCCGGGACTCCTCGGCGAGCGCCCGTACGAGCCCGTAGTAGAAGGCGGCGTTGGCGATCACGTCGGTGACCGTCGGCCCGGCGGGCAGCACCCGGTTCTCCACCCGCAGATGGGGGACGCCGTCGACGATCCCGTACACCGGACGGTTCCAGCGGTAGACGGTGCCGTTGTGCAGCACCAGCTCGGCCAGCTCGGGCACCCCACCCTCGTCCAGCACCTTCAGGGGGTCCTCGTCGTCACAGATCGGCAGCAGCGGAGGGAAGTAGCGCAGGTTCTCCTCGAAGAGCTCGTGGGCGGAGCCGATCCAACGCTCCCCGAACCAGGTCCTGGGGCGCACACCCTGGTTCGCGAGCTCCGGCGGCCGCACGTCGGTGGCCTGCTGGAACAGGGGTGGCCGGGACTCCCGCCACAGCTCCTTGCCGAAGAGGAAGGGTGCGTTGGCGCCCAGCGCGATCTGGACGCCGGTGATCGCCTGGGCGGCGTTCCATACGTCGGCGAACCGGGCCGGCGTCACCTGGAGGTGCAGCTGTACCGAGGTGCAGGCCGATTCCGGGGCGATCGAGGCCGAGGTACAGACCAAGCGCTCGACGCCTTCGATATCAAGGAGGAAATCCTCTCCCCGGGCGGCCGCCATTTGATCGTTGAGCAGCGTGTAACGGTCCACGTCCGAGAGGTTCGCGGACACCACGTCATGCTCCCCCAGGGTGGGCAGGATTCCGATCATCACGATCCCCGCGTCCACCTCCCCCGCCTTACGGTGCGCATAGGCGAGGCCGGTCCGCAACTCTTCCGCGAGCTGATCGAAAACCCGGCCACCGAGGCGGTGCGGGACGATATTCACTTCGAGATTGAACATCCCCAGTTCGGTCTGGAAATCCCGGCTCGCGATGCGCTGGAGCACTTGCTGATTCATCATCCGGGGCATCCCGTCGGAACCCGCGAGATTCAGTTCTATCTCCAGCCCCATCAGGTTCCGCGGACGGTCGAACCTCCGCTCCGCCAGCAGTCTGCCCAGCACCTCCAGGCACTGGTTGAGCTTGGTGCGGTAGGCCTGTCGATCGGACAGGTCAACGGCTTTCGCCACGACCTTCTCCCCCATCGAGGGGTCCCTCCTCCAGTGGGCGGCCCGCGGCCCAGGCCGCTCGCATCACGATCGATGATGCCCAATGGGAGTGATCCGTAACGCCCCCACGGGTCTCCGATCCCCGATATCCTGATGGAAGGAGACCCGGGGCACATTCCGGTGGCATGTGGCTCTCCACATTTCCGGCCGAAGTATGCACGGTGGAAATACCGACGCGTTTTGGCCGACCGCTTCGCCGGAAGAACGCCAGGTCGGCGCCGCCGCCGACAGATCAAATCGCCAACAATACCGCAATCCGAAGGCCGAATGAAGCCTTGTGCGACATAGCTCCGACTGCTAGCGGAAACACTGCGTGAACACGCGTCATATAAACTCCGCTCAACGAGGCAGAGAGCTGATGCGACTCGCCCGTCACCGGCCGTCTCCGGCCCGCATGCCGACAGCGCCGTCTGCATCCGCCCAAGCGCCACCGTGTCTCCGAAGTGAGAGGCGACCCACCATGCCGCTGCATGTTCCCCCGGCTCCAGCGCCCGCCCTGCGCAGTGTTCTCGCGGCCCTCGGTTCTCCCACCGCCGTCCGCGAGGCCCGAACATCCGCTCTCCGGTCCCTCCAGGGCCCGCTGAGCCCCGAACTACCGCTTCCCGTACATGTGCTGGACCGGATCGCACCTGCCAGGACGGTACCTCCGACACGCCTCACGGCCTGGCGTTTCCTGATCCGGAGCGAGGGCCGCGCGGTCGCCGCGGCGGACACCGTACTCACGCCCGACGGCTGGACCTTCTCGCACTTCTTCGAGGGGCCCTACCTCGCCTCGACCGAGCTGGCCGTCCGGCAGGCGGAGGGATCGGTCACCGCCTGCCAGGCCCGGCTGCTGTCCATCCCTGAGCTGTACATGCTCACCCTCTGGCTGCACGGCGACACCGGAGCCGATCCCGCCGGCGGGATGCTCGCGCCGACGGACGTCCTGGTGCCCCTGGCGCCGGCCCCGCCGGGCATCGCGGCCCACCGCCCGCAGCGGGTCGCCGATCTACTGCCCGTCATCTCGCTGCGCGTGACCCCCGGACCGCTTCTCAGTTCGGCCTGAGCGGCGCCACCCCGGCACACCGCCCCCGCAGCGACCCCTGGGGCAGGGGTCGCTGCGGGGGCGGTGTGCTGCCCACTCGGGACTAGCCCCATCCGGCCACCCCGAACCACCCAAAGGGACAGTGCAGTTGCGATGAACCGTCCGCGCGGGTGATGCGTCATGGGAGGAGTACGGGTGCTACAGCGAAATCCCTGCGGAATCTTTCCTGTAGAGCAACACTGAGACGGACCGACTGATACGGGGGCGGCCATGAACACCTCATCCAGCCGCAGGACACTCGACTCGACGCAGCGAAAGAACCCATCCATGTGCCAGCACCAGCCACCCTGCCCCACCGCCGATTCACCCGACCGGGAGGCCGCCCGCCTGACGGCCCACCACCCCGAACAGGGTTGGAGCCTCTTGTGCAACGGCGTCCTGCTCTTCGAGGACACCGGCGAACTGCTGCCCGACGGGCAGATCATCGCCCCGCACCGGACCCTGACAGCCGGCCTCGTGGTGAAGGCCGCCTGAGGACGGCTCCACGAACAGGGGCCGGCCCGGAGAGATCTCCGCACCGGCCCCGACGCATGTCCGGCGTACACCCCTCCGGCGCACGCCCTACCACACGCTGTCTCAGTCCTCGTACGCGTCCAGCGGGGGGCAGGAGCAGACCAGGTTCCGGTCGCCGAAGGCCCCGTCGATACGGCGCACCGGCGGCCAGTACTTGTCCGCGACGGACACTCCGGCCGGGAAGACGGCCTCCTCGCGGCTGTAGCCGTGGTCCCAGTCGCCGCCGAGCGCGGCCGCGGTGTGCGGGGCGTTGCTCAGCGGGTTGTCGTCCTGGCTCCACTCCCCCGAGGCGACCTTCTCGATCTCGGCCCGGATCGCGATCATGGTGTCGCAGAACCGGTCGAGCTCCGCGAGGTTCTCGCTCTCCGTCGGCTCGATCATCAGCGTGCCGGCCACCGGGAACGACATGGTCGGCGAGTGGAAGCCGTAGTCGATCAGACGCTTGGCCACGTCGTCGATGGAGACGCCGGTCGCCTTGGAGATCGGGCGCAGGTCCACGATGCACTCGTGTGCGACCAGACCGGCCGGGCCGTTGTAGAGGATCGGGAAGTGCGGCTCGAGGCGCTTGGCGATGTAGTTCGCGGCCAGCACGGCGACCTGCGTGGCCCGCTTGAGGCCCTCGCCGCCCATCAGCCGGACGTACGCCCACGAGATCGGCAGAATGCCCGCGGAGCCCCACGGGGCGGCCGAGATCGGGCCCACGCCGGTCTCCGGGCCCGCGGCGGGCTGGAGGGGGTGGTTGGGGAGGTACGGGGCGAGGTGCGCGCGGACGCCGACCGGGCCGACGCCGGGGCCGCCGCCGCCGTGCGGGATACAGAAGGTCTTGTGCAGGTTCAGGTGCGAGACGTCGCCACCGAACTTGCCGGGCTTGGCGAGCCCGACCAGCGCGTTGAGGTTGGCGCCGTCGACGTAGACCTGGCCGCCCGCGTCGTGCACCTCGCCGCAGATCTCGGCGACGTGCTCCTCGAACACCCCGTGCGTGGACGGGTAGGTGATCATGAGCACGGCCAGCTCGTCGCGGTACTGTTCGATCTTGGCACGCAGGTCCGCGATGTCGACCTCGCCGTCGTCGGCGGTCTTCACCACGACGACCTTCATGCCCGCCATGACGGCGCTGGCGGCGTTGGTGCCGTGCGCGGAGGACGGGATGAGACAGACGGTGCGCTGATCGTCGCCGTTGGCCCGGTGGTACGCCCGGACGGCCAGCAGACCCGCGAACTCGCCCTGGGAGCCCGCGTTGGGCTGGATGGACACCGCGTCGTAGCCGGTGACCTCGGCGAGGCGCTCCTCCAGCTCACGGATGAGGGTGAGGAAGCCCTGCGCCTGCTCGGCCGGGGCGAAGGGGTGCAGGGCACCGAACTCGGGCCAGGTGATCGACTCCATCTCGGCGGTCGCGTTCAGCTTCATGGTGCAGGAGCCGAGCGGGATCATGCCGCGGTCCAGCGCGTAGTCGCGGTCGGCGAGCTTGCGCAGGTAGCGCAGCATCGCGGTCTCGGAGCGGTGCTGGTGGAAGACCGGGTGGGTCAGGATGTCGTCGGAGCGCAGCAGCGCCTCGGGCAGCGCGTCGGCGACCTTCGTGTCCAGAGCCTCGATGTCGCCCTCGGCGCCGAAGGCGGCCCAGACGGCGGCGATCTGCGCACGGGTGGTGGTCTCGTCGCAGGCGACGGAGACCTGGTCCGCGTCGACGAGGCGGAGGTTGACCCCGCGCTCCCGGGCGTCCGCGACGACGGCCGCGGCCCGGCCGGGGACGCGCACGGTCAGGGTGTCGAAGAACGCGCCGTGCGCGACGTCGACGTCGGCGCTCCGCAGGCCGTCGGCCAGGATCGCGGCGAAGCGGTGGGTGCGCCGGGCGATCGTCCGCAGCCCGTCGGGGCCGTGGTAGACCGCGTACATCCCGGCCATGACGGCGAGCAGGACCTGAGCGGTGCAGATGTTGCTGGTGGCCTTCTCGCGGCGGATGTGCTGCTCACGGGTCTGGAGGGCCAGGCGGTAGGCCTTGTTGCCGTCCGCGTCGACGGAGACGCCGACGAGGCGGCCGGGCAGGGAGCGGGCGAACTTCTCGCGGACCGCCATGAAACCGGCGTGCGGACCGCCGAAGCCCATCGGGACGCCGAAGCGCTGGGTGGTGCCGACCGCGATGTCGGCGCCGAGCGCGCCGGGCGAGGTGAGCAGCGTGAGGGCCAGCAGGTCGGCGGCGACGGTGACGATCGCGCCGAGCTCGTGGGCCTGCTCGATGACGGGCTCGATGACGCGTACGGCTCCGGAGGCGCCCGGGTACTGGAGCAGCACGCCGAAGACGCCGCGCTCGGCGATCTCGGCGGGGATGCCCTCGCTCAGGTCGGCGACGACGACCTCGACGCCGGTGGGCTCGGCGCGGGTCTCGATCACCGCGATGGTCTGCGGCAGGGTGTCGGCGTCGACCAGGAAGACGCCCTTCTTCACCTTGCCGACGCGCCGGGCGAGGGCCATCGCCTCGGCTGCCGCGGTGCCCTCGTCGAGCAGCGAAGCGCCGGAGGTGGGCAGCCCGGTCAGCTCGGCGACCATCGTCTGGAAGTTGAGGAGGGCCTCCAGGCGGCCCTGGGAGATCTCGGGCTGGTACGGCGTGTAAGCCGTGTACCAGGCGGGGTTCTCCATGACGTTGCGCAGGATGACGGGCGGCGTGAAGGTTCCGTAGTAGCCGAGACCGATCATCGGGGCCAGCACCTGGTTGCGGTCGGCCAGCGACCGCAGCTCGGCCAGGACCTCCGCCTCGGTGCGCGCCGAGGGAAGGTTCAGGGCATCCGCGCTCTTGATCACGTCGGGCACCGCGGCGGCGGTGAGCTCGTCGAGGGAGCCGTAGCCGACCTGGGCGAGCATCTTCGCCTGGGCTCCGGCGTCGGGCCCTATGTGGCGCTGCTCGAACGGAATGCCCTGCTCCAGCTGGGAGAGCGGAGTGCGACGGGGGGTCATGGTGGAGGCCTCCTGGTCTGTCACGACCTGCGAGGGGCACCACGGCGCGGGTGCCCGAACGGCCTCCCCCTCTGTCATCTCAACCTGAGAGCTTCACCGGCCCGCCCGGGGGCGTGCCGACTTTCACCGTCGGTGAGGGTCGAGTCCGTGCCTGGGCCTGCGCCCGCACGGAATCGCCCTGCTTTCCAGAGTGACCTCGTCCGTGCGGTACGGGGGCCTGAGAGATTCCGGGGAGGAGTTGCTCCTTCGGCGCCTCCGGATTCCGCACCGGAGGACTCTCCCGCACGGGATCAGCAGCCACAGCCAGCCTACCAGCGGCCACTGCGCCGGAGTTCTCGAGTGGCCGACGCCACGGATCTGCACTTGTCTGGTGCTGGTGGAGCCACAGGGACCACCCTGAGCAGTTGCGACCAGTGGGAGGCACCGTGCAGACCGATATCGATCCGCGCCGCCTGATCGGCCGCAAGGCGTTCGATCGCGAGGGCGCAAAGATCGGAACGGTGGATGAGGTCTATCTCGACGA
Organism: Streptomyces sp. NPDC104313; assembly: GCF_055583985.1. Taxonomy (NCBI): domain Bacteria; kingdom Bacillati; phylum Actinomycetota; class Actinomycetes; order Kitasatosporales; family Streptomycetaceae; genus Streptomyces; species Streptomyces sp. NPDC104313. The sequence goes on along the minus strand of NZ_JBVJMW010000011.1, from coordinate 10,422 downwards.
CGCGACGGGCGTGCCCGAGTGGGCGGCCATCCGCACCGGCCTGTTCAGCAGAGACGCCTTCGTCCCCCTGGAACCCAGCGAATTCGCCGAGGACGCGCTGCGTGTCCCCTTCGACCGCGCGTTGATCAAGGGCGCGCCTGACTTCGGCGTCGGCCGGCACCTCTCGCCCGAGCAGGAACTGCAGCTCTACCGCCATTACGGGCTGGACTCCCCGCCGCCAAAGGAGTCGGCGCCCGACCGGGACTTCGGCAGGCTGGCGGGCCAGGAGGAGTAGTCTGCCGCATCACGGACGAGCGGCAGCGGGTCGGCGGGCCGCAGCAGTGGATCGTCGATGCGGAACGTCAGCACCCGACCGGGTGCGCTCCACGGTTCCTCGAACCGGACGGTGACCCGGCCCACGCCGCTCCCCTGCACCCAGCCGTGCCCGTGCTCCTCATGGTGCACGTCGTGCCCGGCGGGCCAGCGCCGCGCGGCGAGCAGCTCCGAGCTGTCCGGCTCGGGCCCCGCCGCCGCGTTCTTCTCGCCGCCCTCCACGAACGGCGCCCGGTGCTCCTCCTCGGCCCGCTGAGCGATCTCCCGGGCGTCGGCGGCCTGGGCGAACAGGTCCTCCTGGGTGTAGTCGGCCAGCCCCGTCACGCCGACCCCCAGCAGCCGTACGCCCCCCGTGGTGTCGACGGACTCCAGCAGCCGCCCGGCCGCCTCGCGGACCACTGTGGGGTCGTCCGTGGGTCCTCTGAGCGTCTCGGAGCGGGTCAGGGTGGAGAAGTCGTAGCGGCGCACCTTCAGCACCACCGTGCGGCCCGACCGGTCGGCGGCGCGCAGCCGCTCCACGCACCGGACGGCGAGCCGCTCCACCTCGGCCCGCACCCGCACCCGGTCGTGCAGGTCCACGTCGAACGTGTCCTCCACCGATACGGACTTGGCATCCCGCTCGGCGACCACCGGCCGGTCGTCGAGTCCCAGCGCCATCCGGTAGAGCCCGTGGCCGTGGGCCCTGCCGACCAGCCGTACGAGCTCCGCCTCGCCCGCCTCGGCCAGGTCGTGGACGGTGGTCATCCCTGCGCGTCTGAGATGGTCGCCGGTGGCCGGGCCGACCCCCGGCAGGATGCGCACGGACAGGGGAGCGAGCAGTTCGCGCTCGGTGCCCGGCTCGATGAGCAGCAGCCCGTCGGGCTTGGCCTCCTCGGAGGCGATCTTGGCGAGCATCTTTGAACCGGCCAGCCCGACGGATCCGCTGAGGCCTGTCACCGCGCGGATGGCCGTCCGCAGCCCTTCACCCGTCGCGCGGGCCGACGCCGCGTCGTCAGCCGTTCCGCCGGCCTCCAGGTCCACGAAGGCCTCGTCCAGGCTGAGCGGCTCCACCAGGGGCGACAGCCGCCCCAGGAGCTCCATCACCTGCTCGCTCACCGTCCGGTACAGGGAGAAGCGGGGCACAAGGTAGGCGGCGTTCGGTGCGAGCCGCCGGGCCTGCGCGGTGGGCATCGCCGAGTGCACGCCCAGGCGCCGGGCCTCGTACGAGGCGGTGGCGACCACTCCGCGGGGTCCGAGACCGCCCACCACGACCGCCTTGCCGCGCAGGCTCGGCTTGGCCGCCTGCTCCGCCGACGCGTAGAAGGCGTCCATGTCCAGGTGAAGGATGGTGGGCGCGGGTCTCACACCGTCGATGCTGCCCTACGTCACTGACAACGGGACGGTCCGGCGCCCGTGGGTGCCGGACCGTCCCGTGGTCCTGTTCGTCCCGCCCGCCGTGCTGTACGTCCGGGCCGCTCAGACGGCGCGGTTGCGGCGCCGCGCCAGCTCGTCCGCCGGGTTGTGGCCGACGAGCGTCTCCCCGGTGTCGACCCGCTCGCCATGGAGCTGCGAGAGCGCCGCCTCCACATCCCGCCAGACGACGCCGACGGCGATCCCGAAGACTCCCTGCCCGCCCTGGAGCAGGCTGACGACCTCGTCGGGCGAGGAGCACTCGTAGACCGTGGCCCCGTCGCACATCAGCGTCATGCGCTCAAGATCCTGGAAACCGCGGGCCCGCAGATGCTGGACCGTGGTGCGGATGTTCTGCAGAGCGACCCCGGTGTCCAGGAACCGCTTGACGATCTTGAGGAGCACCACGTCCCGGAAACTGTAGAGACGCTGGGTCCCCGACCCGTAGGCCGGGCGCACACTGGGCTCGACCAGTCCCGTCCGGGCCCAGTAGTCCAACTGGCGGTAGGTGATCCCCGCCGCCGCGCATGCCGTCGGTCCGCGATAGCCGATGTCGTCGGCATCGCTCGCCGCTGCCACGCCGCCCGCTGCCACCGCTGCCGGTTGAACCGGCTGCCTGATGGCGTGGTCGGCTCCACTGCCGTGCTGCGGATACGGCCCACCCGCCGCCGTACCGTCGCCGCTGCTTCTCACGCCGACCTCCGTCCTTGACCTGCCCACTCGAAGGTAGGCAGTCACTCGGGGTGCGTCAACGATCGCCACACTCGGCACGCCGAGTGATAATCACCCTGAGGGTGGTTTCCCGTGTCTCGTTTCCGGGAAAGGCTTGTCGGATGCGCTGACAGCACCCCTGCGGGACGGTCACTGACTGTTCGTACCGAAGTCCTCCGGAGAGATCTGATCAAGGAATTCGCGGAACTTCTCCACCTCGTCCTCCTGCTCGTCGGGGATCGCGATGCCCGCATCGTCCAGCACGCCGTCACTGCCGTAGATCGGCGTGCCGGTCCGCAGGGCGAGCGCTATGGCGTCGGAGGGCCGGGCGCTCACCTCGACTCCGCTGGCGAAGACGAGCTCCGCGTAGAAGACCCCTTCTCGGAGGTCCGTGATGCGGACCTCGGTGAGCTCCTGGCCCACGGCCTCGAGCACATCCTTGAACAGGTCATGGGTCAGCGGCCTGGCGGGAGCCATGCCTTGCTGGGCGAAGGCGATCGCGGTCGCCTCCCCAGGACCGATCCAAATGGGGAGGTACCGATCGCCTCCCACTTCACGCAGGAGAACGATCGGTTGGTTGGAGGGCATTTCCACCCGGACACCGACAACGTCGAGCTCGTTCACACAGCAACCCTAGGACGTGCTCGCCATGTTTGGGTAGTCGGGCTCCGCCGAGGTCAGTGCAGACGGCTGCGCAGAGCGCTCTGCACGAGTGCCGCGTGCAGCCGTACGGACAGCTCGGCGAGCTCGTTCGCGGTGGCCTCGGCATGGGCTCTGGTCTGCGGATTTCGGTGCCGGCGCAGGGGTGCGACCAGCTGCTCCACCAGGCCCGCCTCCCGGTCGGCGGAGGCGCGCATGGCGCGAAGATGACGTGGTTCCAGACCGAAACGCCCCAGATCCGCCACCAGCTTGGCGACCGTCACCATCTCGGCGTCATAGCCACCCGCGGGGGCCGGGACGATAAGGCCGTAGGACTCCCACTCGGCCAGCCGGTCCTCGTCGACCTCGGCCGCCGCGAGCAGCTCGGCCCGTCCGATCCGGGCGGCGGTCGCCGTCCCGGGGCCGGTGTCCCACACCCCGTCGGCAAGGTCCCGCCGCTCGCCGGGCGAGGGCAGAACGGGCTGCTCGCCCCGGGCCAGCGCGTCCAGGTGCTCCCGGATGACCTTCAGCGGCAGGTAGTGGTCCCGCTGCATGCGGAGCACCTGCGCCAGGCGCTCCACATCACGCGGGGCGAACTTCCGGTATCCGGAAGGAGTGCGCTGCGGCTCGATGAGCCCCTCGGCCTCCAGGAACCGGATCTTGGAGATGGTGACTTCGGGAAACTCGTCGCGCAGCTGGATGAGCACCGTACCGATGCTCATCGGGCGCGCTTGCGCGGTGGCGGTGCCGTGGCCGGCACCGCCTGTCGGTGTTCGCAGCATGGGCCTTCCTCGGGGTCCCCCCGGACGGAGTCCGGGGGCTGGTCACACGCCCCGCGGGCTCGCATAGAAGACCAGGCGGTACTTTCCGATCTGGACTTCGTCGCCGTTGGACAGCTGGACCGAATCGATGCGCTCACGGTTGACGTAGGTGCCGTTGAGGCTGCCGACATCGCCCACGGTGAAGCTACCGTCCGGGCTCCTGCGGAACTCCACATGACGCCGCGACACGGTCACGTCATCGAGAAAGATGTCGCTCTGCGGGTGGCGGCCGGCCGTGGTCAGGTCACTGTCGAGCAGGAAGCGGCTCCCGGAGTTCGGGCCCCTCCGCACGACCAGCAGCGCCGAGCCTCCGGGCAGCGCGTCGACCGCGGCCTGGGCCTCCGGGGAGAGCGAGGGCAGAGCGGTCTGGCCCGTCGCCTCCGCCTCGTACGCCTCGAGACCGGAGATGGAGATCGTGGACGTCGTCTCCGAGGGGCGCTCGGGAACGCCGCCCCGCAGCGGCGCGCCGCAGTTGGAACAGAACCTGCTGGCCTCCGCGTTGCGGTGACCGCACCTCGTACAGACCGGCATCGACGAGCCCGCCGGGGTGACCCCTCCACCCGTACTCGAGGCTGATGGTGCGCCGGAACCTATGCGTCCGGCACCGGCAGGGTCAACAGACGACACGCCGTCACCCCCCTGGGTGCCGGACACCTCGTCACGGAAGAGCGGACGCTCCGCCTCCTGCTCCTCACCCTGACCGTGGCGCGGCGCGCGGTGACGGGCAGCACTGTTGCTGTCCTGGCGTGCGCTCTTCCCGAACAACTTCGCAAACAACTTCACGGGCGATTCCCCTTGACCGACATAGACCCGCCCGTGGGGCAGGACGAACCCTGATTGAACACACCTGCCGACCCGGACATCTTCACAACGTCCGTATCCACCCGACAGTTTCCACCACGCACCACCAATCCGGTGCGCCGACCCCCCGCAACCGTCCGACCCGCTCCACCGGCCCTCACATATCCCCGGCTCACGGGGATGACGACCGAGCGTAGTCAGGCCGCTGCGCCGGTCGCAAGGCATCGACGACGATATCGTCGGACCGCTCCACGAGCACCGTGGCCTGCTCCTTCTCCAACGTCTGGACCACACCACCGGGAATGTTGAGGGCGGGCTCCAGATCCTGTGGTTTGCCGATCACCGTGAACTCGTACGGTGCCTCGATCTCCTTCCCGTCCACCTGAATGCCCCCGGCGTCCCCGGAGAAGTAGGTGTTGGCCACCACCCGCACCCTGTTCACCTGGATCGCCTCGGCCCCCGCCGCGCGCAGTTCCTGAATGGCGTCGAGCAGCATGTCGGGCGCGACCGCCCCCGAGGGGTCGGTGATCGTCAGCGTGATGCCGGGGCCCTTGGCCGCCACGGTGCCCGCGAGGATGCCGAGCTGGCGTTCCTTCTCCAGCGTCTGTTTCCGGGCCTCCTCGGCCTGGTCGGAGCTGTTCTCCAGCTCGGTGCGCTGATCGTCCAGACGCTGCTTCTCGTCCTCCAGACGCTGGGTCCGGTCGTCGACCTCGTCGAGGATACGGACCAGGTCCTCCTGCCGGGCGCCGCGCAGCGCACTGTCGTCGCTGGTGGACCGCACCTGGATGGCGAGCCCCAGTCCGAGCCCGAACAGCAGCACGGCGACGATCAGTTGGGCGCGGCTCAGTCGCGGCGGCCAGAGGCCCGCCAGCAGCCTCTGACGGCCGGACATCTCCGCGGTGGGCAGCGGCGCGGAATCGTCCGGGACGGCGGACGCGCCGTCTTCGGGCTGTTCGCTGCGGGAGTTCTCGTTGTTGTTCATCGGCCTCAAGCCCGGAAGACGTGCCGGCGGATCGCAGCGGCGTTGGAGAAGATCCGGATACCCAGCACGACCACCACACCGGTGGACAGCTGAGCGCCGACACCCAGTTTGTCGCCGAGGAAGACGATCAGCGCGGCCACCACGACGTTGGAGAGGAAGGAGACCACGAAGACCTTGTCGACGAAGATGCCGTCGAGCATGGCCCGCAGACCGCCGAAGACGGCGTCGAGCGCGGCGACCACCGCGATCGGCAGATAGGGCTCGACCACCGCCGGTACCTCGGGCCGGACCAACAGTCCGACCACGACTCCCACGACGAGGCCCAGTACGGCGATCACGATGTGCCCTTCCCTGTGTCTGCCGCACCACTGCCGGCGGCCTTCGGCTCTGCTGTACGGACGATCAGGCTCGGCGCGGCGGGAAGCCGCACCTTCGCCTGCTCGGAGATGCTGGTGCGGATGTCGAAGCTCTCCTTGAGCGCGTGCAGGTACTGGCCGTCGGCGCTGTCCTGGAAGGCGGTCGCGAGCTTGTTGCCGTCCCCCACCGCGAGCACCGTGTACGGCGGTACGAGCGGTCTGTTGTCGACCAGTATGGCGTCGCCCGCGGCCCGGATGGCCGACAGTGCCGTCAGCCTCTGCCCGTTGATGGCGATGGCCTCGGCCCCGGATTCCCACAGACCGTTGACGACACGCTGCATGTCCCGGTCGCGCAACCGCCCGGTGTCGGCGAAGCCCGTCGACTCGCGTGGCCCGCCGCCGCCCTGGTCGGTTTCCTTCGCGTCGTCGACGATCAGCCTCACGCCGGGGCCCTCGACCGGCGTCGCTCCGGCCAGCAGCGCCACCAGCTGCCCCTGGTCCCCGCCGTGCTGCTCAAGTGCCTTGCGCTGACGTTCACTCACATCGCGGCGGAGCTTGTCGACGTCGGACTCCAACGTGTCGGCGGCCTCTGTCTCCGCGTCGATGCGGTCGATCAGCTCCTCGCGCTCCTTGGCGACGACCGGCGCGGAGATCCGCGCCTCGGCGGCGCCGAGGGTGACCACGAGGGCGGCCACCACTAGTCCGGCGGCCAGGCCGAGCTTCGACTTGAGCGTACGGGGCAGCCCGGCACTTCCGTCGGCCCTGCGCCGCGCGGAGGCCTCCGCGTACCCGTCGTCGAGGCTGTGGTCCATCACGTTGTTCAGCAGCGACATGGAGGCGTCGGGGCGTGCGGGTGGCGAGGCGGTGCTCCGATCGGGGGACTGCTGCGACATGCCGCACATCGTCGCACGTCATCACGGCTGCCGCCGAATGGCCCCACCAGTACGCCGCGACACCCCGGCCAGGGGGTCGCGGCGCACCGTCTTCGCGTCAGTCCCCGGCGCTGTCCACCACCGCGGCCCACTCGTCGAGCAGTGCCTGGGCCGAGGCGTCGTCCGGGCCTTCCGCCCACACATGGGTGACTGCCTCCGCCCGGTCGGGCAGAACCATGATCCACCGCCCGTCCGCCTCGACCACCCGGACCCCGTCCGTGGTGTCCACGCTGCGGTCACCGGCCGCTTCGACGACCCGGCGCATGACGAGCCCCTTGACGGCCCAAGGCGTCGCCAGGTCGCGGCGCAGGACATGCGCCCGGGGAATCCGGGCGTCGATCTGGCTCAGGGTGAGCTGGGTGCGCGCGACGAGCCCGATGAGCCGGACGAAGGCGGCGGTCCCGTCGAAGACGCTGCTGAACTCGGGAACGATGAACCCTCCACGCCCGTCTCCTCCGAAGATGGTGTCCTCTTCACGGCCCACCCGGGTCAGATCGTCGGGCGAGGTGGTCGTCCACTCCACCTGGGTGCCGTGGTAGGCCGCCACCTGCTCGGCGACGCGCGTGGTCGTCACGGGCAGGGCGACACGACCACTGCGCCGCTCGGCGGCAACGAGATCGAGGAGGACCAGCAGGGCCCGGTCGTCCTCGATGATCCGGCCCAGTTCGTCGACGAGGGAGAGCCGCTCGCCCACCGGGTCGAAGCGCACCCCGAAGGCGGCCCGTGCGGAGGACACGATCTCCCCGAGCCGCATGAGACCCGCCCGCCGGGTTTCGGCGGACTCGGTGGGCCGCGCCTCGTCGAGCCCGGGGTTGATCGTCAGCGCGTCCACGCCGAGCCGCCCGAGCAGGCTGGGCAGGACGAGCCCGGCGCTGCCGTTGGAGGCGTCGACGACGACCTTGAGCCCGGAGTCCGCGATGCCGTCGACGTCGACGTTCCGCAGGAGGGAGCCGGTGTACGCGTCGAACACGCTGGACGGGAAGTGCAGGTCCCCGATCTCGCCGGGGAAGGCCCTGCGGTACTCCTGGCGCGCGTAGACCCGGTCGAGCTTGCGCTGCTGGGCCTGCGAGAGGTCCGCGCCCCGCTCGTCGATGAACATGATGTCCACCGAGTCGGGCACCCCGGGCGACGTACGGATCATGATGCCGCCGGCGCTGCCCCGGGCGGTCTGCTGGCGCGCCACGGGCAGGGGTACGTTCTCCAGGTCACGGACATCGATGGCACTGGCCTGGAGGGCCGAGATGACGGCCCGCTTGAGGGCGCGGGCACCTCGGGAGTGGTCACGTGCGGTCGTGACCGTCGAGCCCTTCTTGAGGGTCGTGGCGTAGGCGCCCGCCAGCCGTACGGCCAGTTCGGGGGTGATCTCGACATTCAGGATTCCGGAGACCCCGCGTGCTCCGAAGAGATGCGCCTGCCCCCGGGACTCCCAGATCACCGAGGTGTTGACGAACGCGCCGGCCTCGATGGTCTTGAACGGGTACACCCGGACGTTGCCCTGGATGATCGACTCCTCGCCGACCAGACATTCGTCCCCGATGACGGCGCCGTCCTCGATCCGGGCCGCGCGCATGATGTCGGTGTTCTTGCCGACCACACAGCCCCGGAGGTTGCTGTGCTGTCCGATGTAGACGTTGTCGTGCACCACGGCCTTGTGGAGGAAGGCGCCCGTCTTGACGACGACGTTCGACCCCACGACCGTGTGCTCGCGGATCTCGACATCCGCCTCGACCTTGGCGTAGTCGCCGATGTACAACGGCCCGCGCAGCACGGCGTCGGGGTGGACCTCAGCACCTTCGGCGACCCACACGCCTGGCGAGATCTCGAAACCGTCGAGCTCCACGTCGACCTTGCGCTCCAGGACGTCCGCCTGGGCCTTCACATAGCTTTCGTGAGTACCTACGTCTTCCCAGTAGCCCTCGGCGATATAGCCGTAGATGGGCTTGCCCTCCTTCATCAGCTGAGGGAAGACATCACCGGACCAGTCGACCGAGGTGTCGGCCTGGACGTAGTCGAAGACCTCGGGCTCCATGACGTAGATGCCCGTGTTCACGGTGTCCGAGAAGACCTGTCCCCAGGTCGGCTTCTCCAGGAACCGTTCGACCTGACCGTTCTCGTCCACGATGGTGATCCCGAATTCCAGGGGATTGGGAACCCTGGTCAGGCAGACCGTGACGAGCCCGCCCTTTTCCTTGTGGAACGCGATGAGATCGGTGAGGTCGAAGTCCGTGAGCGCGTCGCCGGAAATGACGAGGAACGTGTCGTCCTTCAACGCCTCTTCGGCGTTCTTCACGCTGCCCGCGGTACCGAGCGGCTTCTCCTCGTTGGCATAGGTGAGCTCCATCCCGAGCTCTTCGCCGTCCCCGAAATAATTCTTGACGAGGGAGGCGAGGAACTGGACGGTCACTACCGTTTCACTGAGCCCATGCCGCTTGAGCAGCCGCAGGACGTGCTCCATGATCGGCCTGTTCGCCACGGGGAGGAGCGGCTTGGGCATGCTCGAGGTCATGGGGCGAAGACGTGTGCCTTCGCCGCCAGCCATCACGACGGCCTTCATATCGGAAACGTCCTCCTAGAAGAGACGACGGTTAGCCGAGTTCACCCGTCGGGGCAACATTCAGAACATCTGCCGCGGGCCGGCCACACTGCGCGGCACCACATCAACGAGCTCAATCGGCTACTGTGTCCGCCTTCACGATCCGGCGGACCTGAACCACATAGAGGATTCCTGCCCACCAGTAGAGCGTTGTACCCCATCCTGCGAACGCCCATCCGAAGACGGCGGCCAGTGTGGCCAGCCAACCACTCCCGTCGCTGAGCAGCAACAAGGGGAACGCGTACATCAGGTTGAAGGTTGCAGCTTTCCCGAGGAAGTTGACCTGTGGAGGCGGATAGCCGTGGCGTCGCAGGATGGCCACCATCACCAGGAGCATCAGCTCCCGGGCGAGAAGTGCCGCGGTGACCCAGAGGGGCAGGATCTCACGCCAGGTGAGGCCAACCAGGGTGGAAAGGATGTAGAGGCGGTCCGCCGCCGGGTCCAAGAGCCGGCCGAGGCGGCTGATCTGGTTCCACTTGCGGGCGAGCTTCCCGTCGAGGTAGTCGCTGATGCCGCTGAGCATCAGTACCAACAGCGCCCAGTTGTCGCTGTTGGGCCCTCCGAACACGGGGCGAAGAATCAGCCACAGGAAGAGCGGTACCCCGACAAGGCGAGCCATGCTGAGGATGTTGGGGATGGTGAGGACCCGGTCCGTCTGGACCCGAGTCTCCTGGACCTCCACCCGGGGGCCTCCTGTGAAGAATGTGCCAATGATGCCCTCTGACCCTACCCTCAGCTTCCCCCCTCCGGTGCACGGGGGTGGAGCGAAGACGGTAGGCCAAAGGTACTGAAACGCAGAAAAGCCCCGTGCCAATGGCACGGGGCTTTCCCGGAAAAATTGTTCGGCGGCGTCCTACTCTCCCACAGGGTCCCCCCTGCAGTACCA